>JAGPFA010000032.1 GCA_018056765.1 Syntrophaceae bacterium | reverse complement strand
AAAAACCGCGCAGTTTATCACCTACACCTGTATAGAGAACATCTGCCGCAAAGAAATCAAAAACCTGCTCGGGAAATAAAGTAATCGGGATATAAGATAAGTTGCCCGTTCGTTATTCGACAAGCTCCGTGTGAACGGAGGACACGAAGGGTGCGCTTCGCGCTTTTCATTAAAGAGTTTTTTCACCCCTGCCGGCGTGAGACAGTATCGTCATACCCGCGCGAAATCGGGGGGGGGCCGGTATCCAGAAAATATGGAAGCCTTCCTTTTTTGTCCCATGCTGGAAACTGTGTCTTAATTACTTTTTTGTCATTTAGTGCAAGCGAAGCGGGACTTTGAGCCTACCCCGTCCTTGACACGGGTTAATCCAGTATTTTTATTATGTTCTGGATGCCGATTTTCACCGGCATGACGATGCTGATGGCTTCTTTACGATTGCGACATAGTCTCCCGGCGGGGTGGCTCGCTTCAGTTGGCCGGGGGTGGAAACAGTTGGAAAAGCCCATGGCTCAAAGCCGGCATCCGTCCCCCTCTCCTTCAGCGTTTAGCCACGAACCACGCGACACGAGCTATTAGCTAATCCTCTCACTCTCAAATCATCTAAAATTCTAAACTTCTAACCCTCCAACCCTCTAATCCTCCGGTCGTTGAGCCTGTCGAAGCGTCCTTTTGCCTTTAGCCTTTGTCCTTTAGCCTTAATACTCAGTCATATTCCTCAAGATAATGCTCGATATAGTCCCGCACCTTGTCCGCCGGTTGATACGTGCCGAAATGCCCCTCGCACAATATATCCACTTCGAGCGCCAGGAGCTTGTGCATTGATTCCTTCCAGGCGGCAATATCGGAGCCGAAGGATCTGTTGAACGGTCCGTGGATGTCCTGCCCGAACAAAACTCTTTTGCCTGCACGATCCAGATAAACGGAGATCGAGCCGGGCGTATGGCCGGGAGTGTGCAGGAGGTGAAGCTTTTCCCCACCGAAGTCGAGCACTTCAAGCTCCCCCTTTAATTTCATATCAATTGGGGTGGGGGGAAATGATCTGCCGTACCAGTTGGCGGCGGTACGGACCGAGTCGCCTACTTCCACAGCCCTGGCATCCAGTTCATGGATGACAAGGCGCGCCTTGTATTTTTCCCTGAAAAAAGGAGCCGAACCGATATGGTCAATATGGCAGTGGGTCAGAATGACGTGCGACAGGGCGGAGGGATTCAGCCCCAGCATCTCGATATTACTGACGAGCTTTTTGGAAGTGCCTCCGGCTCCCGCATCGATCAAAACCAGCTCACCGCTGAAGTCAATCAAGAAAACCGCCGCATCCTCTCCGGCGGTGATAATCGGGCCGCCTATCTGATAGACACCTTCGATAATCTGCAAAGCTCTGCTTCCCATACTCATGTCTTGAGTGTCCCGACGATATCCGTGATTTTTTTTATCCTGTTTTTCTTCATATAATCCTGCATGCCGTCGATAATTTCCAGGCCGGCACGGGGATTGACAAAGCTTGCTGTGCCCACCTGCACGGCACTGGCGCCGGCTACCATAAACTCCAGCGCATCCCTGGCTGACATGATCCCTCCCATGCCGATCACCGGAATTTTCACCTGCCTGGCGACCTGCCACACCATCCTGAGTGCCACCGGCTTGATGGCCGGCCCCGACAGGCCGCCGGTAATGTTTTTCAGATGAGGCTCTCTCGTATCAAGATCAATGGACATCCCGGTCAGTGTATTGATGAGCGAAACTGCATCGGCGCCCGCCTGCTCCACCGCACGCGCAATCACGGTAATGTCCGTGACATTGGGGGTCAGCTTGACGATCAGGGGCAGGCTGTTTTTGGCCCGGACACGCCGCGTCACCTCGGCCGCCGACTTCGGGTCCGCTCCGAAACTGAGCCCCCCTTTTTGAACATTCGGGCAGGAGATATTCACCTCCAGCGCGTGAACGCCCGGCACCCCGTCGAGCTTAGCGGCCACCGCCGCATAATCGGCATAGCTCTCGCCGTAGATATTGGCAATGACCGCCACATCGAATTTACGTAAAAAAGGTAGTTTCTCTTCAATAAAAGCGTCAACACCGACGTTTTGCAGGCCGACGGAATTGAGCATACCGCCGGTCGTTTCCATAATCCGCGGCGGCGGATTGCCTGCACGGGGTGCAAGAGAAAGCCCCTTGACAGAGATTCCTCCCAGCAGATTAAGATCGATGTAATCGGCGTATTCCTCACCGTAGCCAAACGTGCCGGAAGCGGTTATCACCGGATTCTTCATTTGTAACCCGGCGATATTTACTTTCATGCCCTCGCCTGTCTTATATTTTTTAACCGCCTTGCTCATTGCCAGATCACCTTTTCCAGATCGAAAACCGGCCCGTCGGCGCAAACCCTCCTGTAGGCCATCGCCCCTGCCTGCTCCTTGATCGCGACGACACATCCGGCACAGGCGCCCACACCGCAGGCCATACGCTCTTCAAGGGACACCTGACACATATATTTGCCGCCCACCATCATCGCGAGCGCTTTGAGCATGGGCCTCGGCCCGCAGGCATACAGGGCAGTTTCAGCGGACGGGAATTTAGCCATCTCCTTTTTGAATACGCTTATCACCTGCCCTTTTTCCCCCATGCTTCCATCGTCGGTACAGACGATAACACGGTAACAGTATTTATGTAAAAGTTCGAGTCCGACAATTTCTTCGGCCGTTCGCGCCCCAAGGAAAAAGGTCATCGATGAGGCTTCGCGGCAGACGGTCTCTCCCAGATGCCCCGCCAGAAGGGACAGGGGCGCCACCCCGATACCACCAGCGATAAAGACGATGTTTTTCATTAGAGGATCGACCCGGTAGCTCTGCCCCAGAGGGCCGATAACTTCCACTTCGGAGCCGGCGATCAGGCCGGCCATGATGCCTGTGCCTCTGCCGGCGACACGGTAGAGAAGTTCAATCATGCAACCTTTTTGGCTGCGGGAAAAAGCATAAATACTGAGTGGCCGGGACAAGAAAGGATCCTGCAGTCCGGCGATGCGCATCATGACAAACTGCCCCGGCAGTGGATCGGTAAAACCGTCCGGCACACTGACCTTCATCAAAAAATAGTTACGCTTGATTTCCTCGTTGGCAGTCACCAGCCCGAGACAGATATCTTTCATGATCTATTCCTTCAGGTTTTCCGCCCACATAATAAGAGCGTCTTCTTTGGTATCGTCGTAATATCTCAAACGCCTGCCCTTGACGGAAAAACCACATTTCTCGTAAAGTCCGATCGCCTCGCGGTTTGACGCCCTGACTTCCAGCGTCCGGCTGGTTATCCCCGCCTGCAGGCCGATATCTTTCATCAGATTAAGCAAATTACTGCCCAGCCCCTGCCTGCGGCATTCCCGGCGGACAGCCAGATTGTGCAGATGCAGCTCATCGGCCACAAAACGGAAAACAATATAGGCGGCGATAAATGACTGGCCCCGGTCTTTGGCTTTGACGCTCAAGCAATGAGCGCGGGGTGCTTTCATTTCTTCGATGAACATACCTTCCGTCCATGGTGCTGACTGAGCCTCATGTTCGATGGCCAGTATCTCGGGCAAATCTTCTTCGCTCATCAAATCAACAGTAAGGCTGCTTGGTCTTTCGTCAAAAGACATGGACAAATTCCACAACCAGGACAATGATCAAAAACAAAGCACAGAAAACCGGTACGACACCGCGCAACTTTACAGTGCTCAAGGCTACCGCCACTCCCAGCGCAAGCAGAAAATAATACGTCATCGCCAGAGCATTATGAAGAGCCGCCGGCAACAACGGATAGAACTTGCCTGTGAGGGGAATGAAAATTATCTGCATAACGAAAAGTGCAACCAGATATAACAGCCACATCCTTGCCAGGGCAAAGTATGTTTTTCTTTCAATGCCGTGTATATTGAGCTCTTTTGCTTCCTGAATCGCCGCGTCCGACAGGCGGTTGTTGGCCTGCATGATTTTCACGTCTATTTGCTTTACCGCAATGCCGAAAGGTATCGCGATCAGCACAGCCAGCGCAATCATCGGGCGGTCCGCCGAACCAGACGCTCCTCCTCCCGCAAGAACAGCCAGTGACGAGGCAAAGGCGGCGGCTATAGAATCGTTGGGGGGGATATATATTCCTATCGGGACACGATCCATCCAGAACAACTCGAGAATCGCACCAATCATCAGCCCCGTATAGGGATCACCCAGAATCAGCCCGGTGACCGGTGCGATGACAATGGGCCGGGAAATCATGGTCTGAATAAAAATCCTGTCAAGGCACATGAGGCTTCCGGCGAAAGATATGATGATTATTTTGGCAAGCAAACTCCCGTATACCTCTTTTCTTTATGAACAAAATTCCCTGAGGGCGTCTTTGATATCCATCCCCTTCTCTCTCGGAACACGCTTCAATTCGACAGCGACCCCCTTGACACGTAAAAGTTTCAAGATGTCATCGATTTCCGTGTCACACAAAAAAACAGAAGGTGAGCAGCAAACACGGTACTCCTCGTGATTGATATTGCCGATGTTGAGTTTATCAAATTGGAATCCGAGCTCATGAGCCCTGAGGGCGTCGGCGATATTGGCAAACAAAACGATAGTTTTCTTTCCCTTGCCACGCGCAAAGGAATAGTGAGAGGCAAAATCCTCCACTGTACAGATATTGACCTCGATATGGCTCGGGACCGCCATTCGAATGACTGTTTCACAAAAAAAGTCCGCCGCGGAGTTATCGTCAACGACCATGATGCACTCCGCTTCAATATGAGGCACCCAGGCTTCCAGTATTTGACCGTGAACCAGCCTGTTGTCCACACGAACCAGAGCGATGTCGTAAGATTCCGCCACTTGCCTACCCGGTTGCTTTTTTGCTCAATATCTCACTGGCCAGAGAAATATTATTTTTCCCGTATTCCTTGATAAAACGGGCGAACTCGTTGAGGGAAGTGCCTTCTTTCACATCGGAGACTTTAAGAAGCATCGGAAGGTTAACACCTGTGACGACTTCAATCTTGCCCTCTTTCATGAAGGACAGGGAAATATTGGAAGGGGTGCCGCCGAAAAGGTCGGTCAGGATCAAGACTCCCTGGCCTTTATCCAGCTTTTTGATAGCGGCGCTAATTTCTTTTTTCAACTCCTCCACGCCTCTGGTCTGCTCCACGCACACATGCATGACTCCTTTGAGTTTTCCTTTTATGGATTCCGCCGCATGTATCAATTCATTTCCTAAATTTCCGTGAGTTGTAATGAGAACGCCGATCATTTAAACCTCCCCCCGCCCCATGCAGAGCATGAAAACACGCCACAGGCGACTTCATGAAAAACTCCTTGTAGGCTAATGGATAGGAATATAATTGTCAAGATTTATCGGGGAAGAGAAGTTGAAAACGGAAAGGAAAGTATCAATACGTAACCGCGGAATATCATTATGTTAATTTTAACAGGCAAACGCGGCTCTTCATGTGTCGTCCGAATTGAGAAAATACAACATACGCTTTGCCTGAATACATTTTCTTCCCCGGAAAGAGAGTTTTAAATTCCCTCGTCGATCTGCAGGATATGGTATTCCACTGCGGCTCCGGGATAGAGCCTCTGAAGAATGCGCCGGTAGCGCTCGAGCTGCTCTTCATATTTTTGTCTGAGCCCGCGCAATGAACCTGACTTATAATCAATAATCGTGACCAGCTCATCGGAAACGATCAGCCTGTCCACGATGCCGAACTCCTCACGGTCGGATATCTGCTGCTCTGTATAAACCTTCCCCGGCCTGAAGACGAGCTTGCGTACCTCTTTTCTGTTTATAAAGCGCAAAACTGTCTGGTATTCCTCATCAGAGAGCTCTCCTCTGGGCGGCAGAACGCCTGACGCCCCTATGCCGGCAAGCCAGCGGTGAAGCCGCTCACCGCGCACGATTCCCGTCTGGATGCTGCGTGACAAAAGCGCCGGGTCGATCTCGCCGTATGGTTCAGGCTCACCTCTTTGAACCGGGACCGCATCGAGGAGCAACACCTCATCCTCTTTTTTTTGAACGGCGGGCGTCATGGATTTTTCAGCGGGACCCTGAGACCCGAAAGCGGCGAAAGTATCAATGAGCGCCTGATGGGCATGCGGGTAATCGCCGCTTTTTTTACCGGGCAAAAATATGGTGAGGGTCTGTTTTGCCCGTGTAACGGCGACATACAGCAGATTGGCCCGTTCACGGCGATCACGGGCCAGATTTGTGTCGTAACAGGCCACGATCTCCCGGGCCTCCGGGGTCCGGCCGGCCCGTAACAAATTAATCTCGTCAGACGAAAACCTCACATAAGAATTACGACTCTCCAGGTAGAAATGCCCGCTTCTCTCCCCCTCGTCCCAGAAAACGAAAACATGCTCAAATTGCAGTCCCTTGGCCCCATGAATCGTATCAACTTTGATGAATTCGCCGTGCGGTGCCTCCGGCACACTTATATCGGAGCGGGCGGCAAACATGGCTGCGAGAAATTCGTCAGCATCATTGCCTCCTTGGGTAAAAAAGGAATGTGCCTCTTCCCGCCAGATATCCAGCACGGATGATGAAATTTTTCCCCGCAAAAGTTCGATGGCCGCCATTACCGGCATCAAACCGAAAGGACGGGGATATTTGACGGCAAATTCAGCCCGTGCCCCTTCAATATCGACACTCAGTCTGCCCATCAACGATGAATTGGCGGCAGCCGAAAGATACGCAGAGGGCTTTTCCACATCAAGGACACAAGCCAGGAAGGTCATCACGCCGACCCCCTCCGCGGTGGAAAGAAGCTGCCTGCCTTTTACGGTGGAGACGCCAATCCCTCTGTCTTTTAGTGCAGCTTCAATTTTCTGTGCATGGTTGTTGGTGAGGGTAAGAACTATCATATCCCCCCACGAGCAGTTGTATTGCTTCTTTTTCTCACTGATGTAATCCGCCATGGCGGCATAGAAAGGCTCCTGGGATCTGCCTTCTTTTTCCAGCACTTCAAGTTTCACTTCGGTGGGGCCTTCAAAGTCCGGCAAGCCCTGGGGCGGGAGTTGCTTATCGTTTTTTTCCCTTCCCTCGAACAGATTCTCCACCAGCTTGTTGAAAAAAGAAATCAAATACTTGGTGCTGCGGTAATTATATTTGAGGGAATTTTCCCTGATCGTACCGTTTTGTATGTAGGCACCGATTGCCTCTTCGAGGGCCTCACGGTCGGCTCCACGCCAGCCGTAGATCATCTGCTTCCAGTCTCCCACGGCGAAAAAGGATCTCTCGCCCCGCTCATCGGGGCCGGAAAGGATTTCCTCGATGAGCGGCATGAGGATGGCGATATCGCTTTTTGAAGTGTCCTGGAATTCGTCGATGAGCAAGTGCTGTGTCCTGTCGAGTCCCAGAGAAAAATAAAGTCCCATCAGGCGGGGGCGTTGCCGCTGCTCATGATCGTCAAGCTCCAGAAGGACATCCCGCAGATCCTGAAAAAAGACAACCCCGTTCATGTCCTTCAAGGCGCGTGCCACCTCCCGGTATGAAGAATAAAGAGACGAAACGGTCATCTCACGCAGCAGTGCCTTGTTCAGGGCCAGGCGTTCGGCATTTTCCCGGTAGGAGCGGAAAATATCGTTGATTGTTGAGTAGGGAGCCTCCTGCCAGTTTATTTTTTTACTCAAGCTCTGATAATCCGCCAGATCAGCATAGGTTGCTACAGTCTTGGAGATGAAATTATTATAGTCGGACATGCAGGCAATGACCCGGCTTTTCACACTGGGCATCACCTCTCCTTCGATACCGGCTACTCTTTCAGAAAGGTCTGCCATCTTGTTTTTAAGAATGGCATTTTCCGCCATCAAATCGTGAAGGTCGGATACCGAAGGCTCATTGGCACCGAAGCGCCAGCTCGTGTCTTCACCGGTCAGCAACTCAAAAAGTGATTCTATATCAGTTCCGAGAATCCTGGCGACCATAATGACGCTTTCGGCAATGCCCTCATTGATCACCCGGTCACGCCAGCGTGCAGCTATTTGCGCGATTAGTCTCGCCTGCATCTTTTCATCGGCAAGTCGGGCCACCTTGCCGGTTGCGGTGAAAAGACGGTAGAAAAAGGCGTCTATTGTTGAATAGCCGACCCGGCCCGCCTCCATGATCAGCGCAAGACGCTCCGTGAGCGACAGGTTTTTGTTTTGTGCGATTTTCTGCATGATGCGTACACGCATCTCGGTGGTGGCCGCGCGTGTAAAGGTCAGCGCGCAGATGAACTTAGCCCCGCCGCTGATCCTTGTGAATACTTCATGAGTCAGCCGGGTCGTTTTTCCGGATCCGGCGGATGCCTGCAGTAAAACGCTTTCCATCAGTAATTCCTCCGCAGGGCCTTATAAAAGCCGTCCCGGCCGCAGAAAATCTGGAAACGGCAATACCGGCACTCATCACTGTTTGTAACCGGCAGGATCTCATCCGCAGCGATGATCTCATCGAGGCGTCTGCCGATAAGCTCCAGTAAAAATTCTGTCCCGGTAATTTCTCGTTTGGGCAGTTCTTTTTCGCGCATCCCCCCCGTCTCTTTCAAAAAATAAAACCGCGCGGCGGTGGCCTCCGGCAGAAAATGGCGGTAGATCATCAGTTGCGCCGCCGGATGCAGAGCCCCTTTTTCCAAAAAACGCTCTGCTACGGACTGCCTGGAGGGAAATTTATATTTGTCCGACAATTTGGAATACTTAAAGTCGATGATTTCGGTTTTTCCATCGATCGTCGCCAGACGGTCACACACACCTGTTAACCGGTAGCGGCCGGCAATCGTTCCGTGGAAGGACTTTTCGCAGGCCAGCGCATTGTCACCGAAGATCACCTGTCTGCCGGATCGGCTCTCCTCCTCATAAATCCCGCGCAGAAAGATCTTTGCATTCAAGGCATGAATATTTATTCCTTTAGTGTCGCGCACGGATGCGTTATTTTCATCTTCCCACATTTGCTCGAAAAGCTTCTCCCAATCTACAGGGCCGGCTTTAACCAGCGATGAGAACCGAGCGAGAAATTTATGAATAAAATCGCCCATCAGCAGATTGATTTTTTCTTCATCGTCCATAAATGCCGGCGGTTCGAGGCGGGCAATGTACTTCAGGTAAAACAAATAGGGGCAGGCCATGATTTTTGCCAAACTGGAGTAGGAATAGGTATAATTGCGGAGCTTTTCCCGCAGAGGCTCATCAAGAACGATCACCGCCTCGGGCTTATATACACCGTGCAGCACTTCCCTGGAGAAGGCGGCGCTCTTTACCGGCCGGTTGAATTCCTCGGCCAGGAGATTCATATAATAACTTGGCGTTCTTTCCCTTGCCTCATCGTGCGTGGCAACGATTTTAATTTTCTGGGCCCCGGCGAGAATTTGCCTCATAATAAGATCTTCATATTCGAAAACAGCCTTGCGCATACGCGGCACATGCACCGGGTTGATGAAGGGCCCTTCGAAAGGCTGGCCCGGCATGATCCCGCTGTCGAGTGAAAGTATGAGCGCCCTGCTGAAGCTCTGTCCCGAGGCATGACCGAAACCGACCACCTGAACGGGAGCCAGGCGGCTGCCGGTGACGCGGAATTTTCCAGCATCGATGAGCATTTTTGCCGCATCCGGCAAATGCGGCCCCAGCCTGTCTTTCCAATGATCCAATAGATGGGAAAAAGAAATTGCCGCTTCGAGCGCCTCGCATTCCTCACGCACATAACTTTCCCTGTTTTGCGCCAGTTCCGCCGCGGCGCGGCGTGCGTATTTTTTAAAATCCGGAACATTCCCGGAGATCCGGGCCTGTTCGATCTCCAGCCCCAGCCTTTTTCCGGCCGACATCGCTGAAAACGGAAGCCATACAGCGACATTGACTTGAGTACCGAAATTTCTGAAGACTATGCTCCACAGCATCGGGGTAAGGGACTCGTCGAGGAGGAAAATAAACAGTTGCTCATCCGGTTTTCTGTCGCGTAAAAAATCGGAAACTTCCCGCAAAACCAGTTCGGCAAGATCGAAAAGGCCGGCGAGGCTGACCAGTTCAATGTTTTCGCCGTCCGAATACAGAACATCACCGCCGAAAGACGAAACGAGATTTGCAGCCGAGTCATACCCGGGAGCATCAATGCCCGCAAGTTGGCGCCCGAAAAGAGGCCGGCCGACAAAAAGTCTTTCTGCATTTATCTTTTTGTAAAATCTTTCACGTGAGGGTGTCATCTCCGGCAGTCCGACAAAAATCTCCCTGTCGCCGGGCACTATATCCCCCGCCCTTCCCGCTTCGAGCTCCGCCATAAACAACTTTTTTTCACCAAGCCACTCCCGGAAAGCCGAAGCCATATCGAGATACAGCATGAGGCTCTCCCACTGCTCGTCGGTTAAACGGTCACTTGCGGCAATTGTTCCCTTCTTCACCCCATAGGCGGCCATTTTGGTAATGAGGGGCAGCACAGCCCCGGCCAGACGGGCAGGCCTTGGTTCATCCGGAAAATACCCGGCTATAAATTCGGTGAAGTAAAGGAGCCTTTCATCCCCGGGAACCTGAGCCAGACCCAGAAGAGAGGCGATCTTTCCGGCTGCGTAGGAATCGAAGCTGCCCACCGTGGGGAGAATGCCCCCCAGTTCACGATGAATCATATACTGCACTGGGGCAACCGCCGTTTCGCTTGCACAAATGATGCTCCAGGAGGACAGATCCGGGTGATCCCTGCGAAGTGTTTCGATAATCTCTTTTGAATATTGGGTCATTGTGCCTCCCATATTTTTATGAGGCTGTTTTATCAATCAGAGGGCTTTTTCTATCATACAATACGCGATGTATAATTAAATACGCGAAGGTTTTCAGCTTTGGCCGAGTCCGTTTCCAACACGATGTCCGGCATCCCAAAAATTGTATCACCGGCAAATTTTAATTCCTGCAGCAGGCGTTGCCAGGATCAATCTCCAGCCAAAGAAGGACTGACGCCTCCGGGCATCAGAGGAAATGACGATTACTTCAGGTGAATCCCTGTTAGCACCAGGCTGCCATAAAGGCAAGAAAAGAAGGCCGGCCTGTTTTCTCAAATTTTCATCATAGGATTTTTATTGACAAATTATTTGGGAATATCTATAGTTTAGCAAATCCTTCAACATGGAAATAATATATATGCGGCGCTTTTGTTTTATAGTGCGATATTGTCTTTTATTTTCATTTTTTGCCCTTGTTACAGGATTTATCTCCGCCGGTTTTTACCGTGATTTCGGCACACAAACGGCCGGAGCCTATCGGTTCTTTCTTCTGGGCAAACGCATAGGGGCATATGATTTTTTACAGACTTTTTTTCCGCCCATGCGCTTTGTCGGACAAAATATCTTGAACCTGAGCCCGAACGGCTTTTGGCAAAAGAATGGATAAAAGATTTTTGTTGCCAACGCCGTTTCAGACGGCCTGACGGGAGATGAACGAACAATACCTATGCGATATTTTCTCAATACCACCGACTGGTATCACCGCCATGCACTTGAAACACTGGGCTGGGAGCTTACCGTATGTAACAGCCTTCAGCATGAAGAAAGCCCCTGCCGTTTGCTTTTGAGATCAAATGCTTCTTTCGGTAAACATCTGTTTGAGTTTCTGGGGCATCACCTCCCCCTCAAAAGTCTTAAGCGTGTGCTGGAAGTGGGAGGGGGGCTGGGATATCTTATGAAAGATTTTCTGACGCTTGCGCCTCATGTGCAAGCCACGATGGTTGAGATATCACCGGTTTTACTCCAAAAGCAGCGCGAAGAACTGGCGGGCCTTCCTGTAGAGTTTCGGGAAATGGATTTTCTTTCCATGCCCGGCTCCGAGCTTGACGCCTTTGATCTGGCAATCCTCAATGAGAATCTGGGCGATTTCCCGACGCTTGTTTTCGGGGAGACGGCCATGCCGGATTGTGACCATTCCGTCGCCGGGGCTCTTGAAAAAGCGGCCGACTACAAAAGGAGGTTTTCGCTTGAATTTTCGCCCGATGAAACGATCAATATCGGGGCACTCGAAGCAGTTGAAAAACTCTGCGAGGCTGGTGTTCCGTATATTTATTTGAGCGAGCACAGTTGTGAGGCATCATTTTCTGATCGCAACTATCCGCGTCTCACATTCGGGCCCAGTCCCGGGCCGGAAAAGATCTCACTCAAGGGCCACTATGAATACACGATAAAATTTTCCCATTTGGAAAAAGTCGCGCGCGGCCTGGGCTATCGCGTCATGCGCGGTCGCTATATTGACATTTTACCCCTCGGCTTGAATCCGAAGGCACAAACAGCACTGCGCGCGCCTGCCGCGGCAACTGAAAAACAGGAAATCATCCAGCAGTTTTTTTATGATCTGCACAAATACGAATATCTGCTTTTGTTGAACGAAGACAAAACAATGGACACGAAATCATCGGGGGAAAACCAGACGGCAGATGTTACCTGAGCTTGCCCTTTTATCACCGGTCATCTCAATCTTTTAACAAAGCCATCATCTCAGCGGTATCGTTCACCGGCAACGAGCAGGTGAAGTTTTTACACACATAAGCGGTGGCCTTAGAGTTGACCGCTGTAAGGGGCGAAACGAAGGGGGCAATGGTTTCTATATCAGTCTGCACAGGCGATTCCGGCCGGAAAATGACAACCTTGCCCGGCAGAAAGCTTTTTCGCAAAGCACCCAGCAACGAAAGTGTATCCCGGGCGCCTTCTTTTCCGGCAATGACGATTTCGCTTGTCGGTCCGATGGCAAAATCCAGCCCACAGAGAAACTGTATGAATGCGGTGGGCGTGGCATCGGCCACAGCGGCAAATGCCCTGTAAACTTCATGAGCCTCTTCATCGAGTGCGGCATCACCTGTGAAACGAGACAGCCTGAGTGCGTTTAAAAACGCCAGCGAATTACCCGACGGGACGGCCCCGTCATAGAGCTCTTTGGGGCGTTTGAGGAGCTTTTCCGAATCAGAGGCTATAAAATAATACCCGCCCCGGTGATCATCACGGAAGTAGGCCCGTAAGTGCGATTGATACTCCAGTGCCTTTAACAGATACCCTGCCTCAAATGTCGCCTCGTATAACTCCAGAAGCGCCCAGATGACAAAAGAGTAATCATCGATGTTTCCATCCACCCTGCTCTGCCCGTCGCAAAACATATGCATAAGCCTTCCTTCCGGCGTTTGCAGGTTGTGGTAAATGAATTCCATGGCCCGTTTTGCCGCATCGATATAAGCAGGCTCGTCAAACGCCTGGCCGCCGCGGGCGAGCGCCGCAATCATCAGGCCGTTCCAGTCCGTTAGAATTTTTTCGTCTTTATGAGGGTGAATGCGCGAGTTGCGAACCTCAAAAAGCGTGGTGAGGATTTTTTTCATCCTGTCCGACACAGGGCTCTCATCCTTGAGGGCTGCATCTTGGGGCAAGTGCTTCAAATGAGGGATAAAAGTACCGGGAGGCACCTCCTGCATGGCCGGGACTCCCCGGTCTGCTTCATGCCGGTAGCCGGCTAAAAAAAGCTCTGCATCCTCATGGGTCAGCACGCTTTTAATCTCATCTTCCGTCCACAGATAAAATTTTCCTTCCACGCCTTCACTGTCCGCATCCTCGGCGCAGTAAAAAGCTCCCTGAGGGTCAGCGAGGTCTCTTAGGACATAGGAAAATATCTGCCGTACCGTCAGTTCATATTCCCTTTTACCTGTGGCCAAAAAAAGCTCGACATAAGCCATTGCCATGAGCGCCTGATCGTAGAGCATTTTTTCAAAATGAGGGACCACCCAGCCCGCATCCGTGGCATAGCGGTGAAAGCCATGACCGACCTGGTCGTATATACCGCCGCGCCTCATATTCCGGAGCGTATGCTCAACCATATGCAGGGCTTTTTGTTCGCCTGTTCTTTTCCACCAGCGCAAAAGGAAAAAAAAGTTGTGCGGCGACGGGAATTTCGGCGCCTGTCCAAAGCCCCCATATACGGGGTCATAGCTCTTGTTCAGATCGTGATAGGCTCTGTGCAGTGCCTGCTCACCAGCCTCACCTTCGGTGCGGACGGAATCCATGCCGATAAGCCCGGCTGTGATCTTATCTGCAGCAGAAAGAACTTCGGTGCGCCTGTCTCTCCACAGAGCCCTGACTTCCGGGATCATCTCCAGAAGACCGACATAGCCGTATCTGGTCTGCCTGGGAATGTAGGTGGCGGCAAAAAAAGGTTTTTTGTCAGGTGTCATCATGATGGTGAGAGGCCAACCGCCGCTGCGGTTGAGCATCTGGCAAACTTTCATGTAAAGCGCATCTATATCCGGGCGCTCTTCGCGGTCGACTTTGATGTTGATGAAAGTGTCGTTGAGGAGGGAGGCGACTTTTTCGTCCCGGAAAGATTCCCGCTCCATGACATGGCACCAATGGCATGTGGAGTAGCCGATAGACAGAAAAACCGGTTTTTCCTGCTTTCTGGCTTCGGCAAACGCTTCGTCCCCCCACGGATACCAGTCCACCGGGTTTCTCGCGTGCTGCAACAGATAGGGGCTTTTTTCATTTATCAGGCGATTTAAAGAAGACATACAGAGCCCCGATAATTTAGTTCGGCATCGTGTTTTTCCTGGCTTGACACGAAACTGTGGCTCTCCAACAAATGCTTTGCCGGTATAGGCTTTCGCGCAGGCCTTTCAACCTTTGATCAGCATAGTGGTGGGGTCTATCCGTATCGCGTCCTTTTTGGCCTCGGCCGACTGCCCTTTGAGAGGTTTTATCTCTATTTGCTGCCCCTCGGCTTTCAATTCAACAAGCACGTCGAAGAGATCCGCCACATGCCTGAAGGACATGGGAATCCCGTCTTGTTGGGGAGGTTCATGGCGGTGCGTATGCACAGTGAACCAGATGCGCATCGCGTAACGGGCAGCCATTTCTTTGAGCTCCAGAAGCGGCCCACGGCCCGATTCGTCAAACTTCAATCCATCGATGATGACCGTATGCGGTTTGAAAATATTCTGTTGCATCAGGTCTGTGAGTCTCTCTTCAAACTTGGCAACACTGAAGCCTTCCACTTTGATCGTCATGATGAAGCGGTAAACAAGCGCCTGCTCCCACAGATCGCGGCTTTCGGCCGAGTCGTATTTTCCGGCAATGTCATAGAACAGTTCCCGGTACCATACATCCACCTTGCTTACCGCATCATTAAGGCTCACATGCAAAACCGGCCTTTCATGAAGCATGGCATGAAGCGCCACCTGAACCAGAAGCGCGGTCTTGCCTACACCAGCGTGCGCCAGAACCGCACCCAGAGTGCCATCGTTGAGTATATATTCATTGTCATATCCGAGGTTGATCAACGGATTGCGCGCAATGATTTCATTTTTTATCATCACCATCTCCTCACAAATTAAATGGATTACGTTGCCTTCACGCCAAAACGCCACACCAGCCGCCATGGGTAACTTTCTCCGGATGTCCTTACGCCACGGATTTCTTTTTCTGTGCAACTTCCAGAGCGATTTTCTCGGCTACCGATTGAGGTACCTGTCGGTACATCGCAAATTCCATGGTGAACTGTGCCTTTCCCTGTGTTGCGGAGCGCAGCACGGTGGAAAAACCGAACATTTCCGCCAGCGGTACCTGCGCTTCAACCACACACTGGAATCCCTCATCCTGCGTGCCGATGATGATACCGCGTCTCTGATTGATAAGCCCCATCACGGAGCCCTGAAATTCCGTAGGCGTTTCCACGACTACTTTCATAATAGGCTCATGAACAACAGGCTTGGCGCGCTGATACGCCTCGCGGAAAGCCCCGCGTGCAGCGGCCTGAAAGGCCATATCCGACGAATCCACAGAGTGTGCTGCTCCGTCATTTATAACCACTTTCACTCCTGTTATGGGAAATTCGAGCTTCGGGCCTTTGGCCATACTCTCTTTAAATCCTTTTTCGCAGGCGGGGATAAACTGGGTGGGTATCGCGCCGCCGAAGATCTGATTGTCGAAAACGAAATCCTCGTCCGCCACAGGTTCGATATATCCGGCAATACGACCGTACTGGCCGGCGCCGCCGGTCTGCTTTTTGTGCGTGTAGTCGAAATCAGCGCGCTGCGTGATCGTCTCACGATAGGCCACCCGCGGGTTGCCGGTGGTGACTTCCGCGTTATATTCGCGCCTCATTCTTTCCACATAAACATCCAGATGCAGCTCGCCCATCCCTTCGATAATCGTCTCGTTGGTTTCCGGATCGACATGCGTCTTAAAGGTTGGATCCTCCTTGGTGAAACGGTTGAGCGCTTTCGACATGGCCATCTGGGCCTTATTGTCTTTGGGAACAATCGCCAGCGAAATCACCGGTGCGGGAACATACATGGAGGTCATTGTCATATTGACACCGGGCGAGACAAACGTGTCTCCCGAAGCGCACTCGATACCGAACAGGGCGCCGATATAGCCGGCCCTGAGCTCTTCGACGTCTTCCATCTGGTCGGCGTGCATCCTGACCACACGACCAACCTTGACTTTCCTGCCATTTCGCACATTCACGATGGTCGAGCCTTTTTCTATGGTTCCCTCGTAGACACGAATGTAGGTAAGCTGTCCGTACTGGCCATCTTCCAGTTTGAAGGCAAGGGAAACAATAGGCTTTGCGGGATCGGCACTGAGGACGACCGGCTGCTCGTTGTTATCCATATCCAGAGCGACGTTCTCGACATCGGAAGGAGCCGGAAGCAGGCTGGTCACACCGTCGAGGAGCGGCTGAACCCCTTTGTTTTTGTAGGCTGATCCCATGAAAACGGGTGTGATTTCACGCTTGAGCGTCCCTTTGCGTATGGCCCCATAGAGCATCTCCGGGGAAATTTCCCTCTCCTCCAGAATGGCCTCCGTCAATTCATCACAAAACAGAGAGGCGGCATCGACAAGTTCTTCGCGTCTGGAACGCGCCTCGTCGAGAAGCCCGGCCGGTATCTCATCGATCCGCACGTCCTCACCATTTTCTCCGTCAAAATAAACAGCCTTCATGGCTACCAGATCGACCACTCCCTCAAGATTTGTCTCGAGCCCGATGGGAATCTGCATGGCCACGGCGTTATGACCGAGTTTTGCGCGTAACTGACTGATGACGCGAAACGGATTGGCCCCTGTGCGATCGCATTTGTTGATAAAAGCGATCGTGGGGACTTTGTAGCGCTTCATCTGCTGGTCCACGGTTATCGACTGGGACTGGACTCCGCCCACGGAACAAAGAACAAGGATCGCACCGTCAAGCACACGCATCGATCTTTCCACCTCAATAGTAAAATCCACGTGGCCGGGCGTGTCGATAAGGTTTATTTCATAGCCTTTCCACTCGCAGTAAGTGGCAGCCGAGGCAATCGTGATACCTCGCTCCTTTTCCAGGGCCATGGAATCCATGGTCGCTCCGACCCCGTCTTTGCCCTTGACGTCGTGAATGGCGTGAATTCTCTTCGTGTAGAATAAAATCCGCTCACTGAGAGTGGTTTTACCGGAATCGATGTGCGCACTGATACCGATATTTCTTATCTTCTGATCGTCGAACTTCATGATAACATTGTCCTTTTAAAATTATTCACAATTTTTCGTAAAAAAAACCCCTCATTTGGAAGAATCTCTGCCAGATGGGGGGTTAACCGCAATCGAGCCTGATACTCAAGGAGGTCTGTCTAATTAATTTAGAAGTTTTTGTCAAGATGTTTTTTGCACTGCAATATAATCCCGATAGTCAATTTTTAAGAAGTTTTTGCTCATGACCCAACCGGCGTGACAGAGAAAATCGCTCCCTTTATTTCTGATATTTCAAGTCGACCTGTTTCTGGGACATTGTCTCAGAAACAGGTCAAAACCGGTCAGAGAAGGTCAATCTTTTTTTAAATGATTATCCGACAACATGGTAACCCGCAGCTTATAATAACCGCCAGCCCACATGTCTTTAAAAACCTTTCGATAAATACGTTTAATAACTGGATTAAGTATGTATTTATCGAATTGAACGATCAAATTCCGAATGAGATATCTGCGATGAAAGCCAATCAGTGTTTTTAGTACTCTTTTGTCTCGGGCTGCGTAGGCCATTTTTATCAAATCCCTCAAATTTGTCAGATCAGTATCACCGGCAGGCTTTAATATTTTTAACACTTTTGATTCATTGTTCAGTTCGGGCAGGGCCTTTGAGGTTACCCCCAGTAATTTCAAACCAAGCATTGTTCGTAAACATTTGGAGCATTGGCCACAATTTTCGTCTTCACTCAGCCAACATACCTTAAGATTGTCAAGAAATGACTGATTTTTGGAAAGTTCCTCCAGTTTCTGCCCGCGCCGGAAAGCTGCACCATCATGCACTATTTGTGTCGCTTCAGTACTCCATAATTGATCTGAAAGAGGGCTCGAACCCCAGGGTAATATTTCACTATATGTGAATGTGGATGCTATATATACAATTCTAGACTGCAAAAGTGACGCCATGGACCCCAGAAATAATCCCTGAGCAAAGCCCCAAAATATTTTTTTCTTATGAATCCATTCCTTGGCATTTGTCCAAATCGGCACGAGCTGTTTTCCGATACTTTGAGCAAACCGTGATTGTTTTTCAATACTTCTTTGCCAGGATTCGGGAGAATTTCCAGAACTTTCGAAATTGCCGATCATTACGAGATGAGATATTTTGTCCAGATGACGAAGAGCGGTGTGCGAAGCATCAACACCTGCCGAAAAATAGCAGGACACACGCTCGTAATCCGCGGTTTGTGGCGCGTGCCGGGCAATTATTTTGATCACACTCAGGTCAGAATTCCAGCATTTGTAAATGCTCTGAATTTCCGGCAACGCCAAGGCCAATTTCTCTGAGAGCGCTGCCTGTTGATCAATCACAATATCGGCGTTACGATACATTGCTTCCAAGAGGGCAACTCCCACAAATGGTTCGGCACAGACGGGCAGATCAAATTCCCTGGGCGCACGGAAACATATTCGGTCGCCATCGACTTCGGCGCTCAATTCAACATATTCATCGTATCTGCCGGTAACTTTTTTTGTAATATCCCGAATCAGCAACTGATTTTTAGACATCTTATCACTCCATTATTAATATTTTTCCCTTCAAAATCTTCAATCTCTGATCTGCCCAAACGACAGAGCCGATCCGGCCGATGATACAGGTGCCGGAGAAGGGCGCTCCGTTTATGAGTCTCAAAAGCGATTGTGTCAAGCCAAATATAACGCACTTCATAAAGGGGGAATTGATGTTTACGCCTTGTTTTTTAAAGAGGCACGTGGGGAGATTTTCACTCTTCCAAAACCTGACTATCCAAAATCCCTCTAAATATCCCTTTTAAAATGGAGACTTTAAAAGGAAGAATATTCCTTAGACCACGAACTACGAGCTATCGACTATTCAGCATTCATCTAACCCTCCAATCCTCTAATCCTCTAATCCTCCAATCATCTAACTTCTACCCTCCGCCCCGATGAATCGGGTCCCTCCGCCGGTCCAGGACAAGAAAGATGCGCTCCGCGCATTATTGCCCGTTCATGCTGAGCTTGTCGAAGCATGAACGGAAAACCACGAGCCATGAGCCACGAACTACGAGCTATCGGCTACCCACCATTCATCTAACCCTCCAATCCTCTAATCCTCTAATCATCTAATCATCTAATCTGCTACCCCTCCGCCCCGTAGGGTGAGTCGCTATTGGTTATCAACCATCAACCACAAATTGGCAATTGCAGAACAAATTATTGTTTTTAATAAGATAATTCAGGTCCAAAAAGAGCAATATTAAAAAAATAATTAAAGAGTTTCCCCAAAATGCCGAAGATAGTTTAGGTATATTCAGAAATTATAATATGACATACAACTAGTTGAATGGAGGGAAAAATGGTTGCAAACAATACCTGGGGCCGCATGCGTGAATCGATCATGAATCGATTTCAAGATCAGGACTATCTGACACAACACAGAGCCTGGTTTCTTTATATATTCCTCTTCTGTGCTATTTTTATGTTTCTGGTGTTGTGTGTCATTCTTTTGTCTACTGATCTGGAGAAATTTAAAAAAGCAATACCTCCCATTATCATTGTTGAATCGATTGCAATTACCTGCCTCTTCCTGATTCGGGCCGGGAAATATAAGGCGGCCGCCAACAGCATGTTGGTTGTCGTCACTCTCAATACAACCCTGGGATTCCTGATCAAATACAATTCACCCGTGATTTATGAAGGTTTAGTCAGTTATGTGCATTTTATGTACATCACAATTGTCGTTGCCACTCTTTTTTGCGAACGCCGCGCCATTATGATCGTCTGCGCCTGGTTTTTTATCGTCTTTGTGGTCTATTATTTAGCCATTAAAGATCACGTGACAGGAGATGCCGCCAGCCTTGTCACAAGCAGCTTTGCCGACGGTCTTATTGGAATTGTTCTTTGTTCCATCCTCTCGCTGCTTATCATTACCGCAATGCGTCGCGCCAATACGCAGCTTGTTGAATCCGTCGCCGAAGTCCGCGAAGCTTCAATAAAATTGTCGGAGATATCACAAGCCATCGATACATCAAGCCAGAACATCGCTCAGGGCGCTTCGGAGCAGGCGGCTTCAATGGAAGAAACCTCAGCGATGCTCAAAGAAATATCAGAAAAGACAAAAAAGAACGCAGCTATCGTTTCCGACGCGGAAAAACTCATGCAGGACACGGCTAAAGTCGTTACAACCACCGATACCTCGTTGCACAATCTGCGCTCGTCTATGGATGAGGTTAACGAGGCGAGCGTCAAAACCGCCCGCATTGTCCAGACTATCGATTCCATCGCCTTCCAGACCAATCTTCTGGCACTTAACGCCGCCGTGGAAGCTGCCCGGGCAGGCGAAGCAGGGGTGGGGTTTGCCGTTGTCGCCGATGAAGTACGAAATCTGGCGCGCAAATCAGCGGAAGCTTCCAAGAATACGCAAGACATTATCTCCAGCAGCATTGATAACATCAAGAAAAGCACAGACTTTGCCGTCAATTCTGATGAAGCATTTAAAAGCTTTGTCACAATAGCCGGTCAGCTTACCGAGCAACTGAAGATTATCGGTGAATCGTCGCACGATCAGGCTCTTGGCATAGCAGAAATTGAACGGGCGGTGGAAAATATGAATGTCGTCATCCAGGGCAATGCCGCCAGTGCCGAGGAGACGGCAGCCGTCTCCACAGAGCTCATCATGATGTCGAAAAGCATCGCCGAATTCGTCGAAAAGCTGGATAGATTGGCAAATACATGAGTCTCCCGGTAAGGTAGATAGGTTTTGGGCGGAGTCTGGCCGCCGTCATGGCCGAAGCGCGCCCGCTATCTTTCTGAGCCACTCTATTGCCACCTATTTCAGCAGAGGCTCCATCAACTGGAACACTTCCAGATTGTTATCCAGTTGTTTGGCGCCTTCAAGATCCGTGATACCGGCAAAGTTTTCTCTGATTTCTTCAGCGTATATATCCCGTGAGCCATCGCCAAGACAAACACCGGGAGCACATATAATGGCAGTTTTGGCATACCAGCCGGCTCCCATGATGAATATCGAGCCGTTCTCTTTACACTCTTCCGAGCAAAGATAAACCACCATCGGGACATTAAATTTCGCCTGAAGTTTAGAAGCGAGTTCCTGGGGAAGAAGGCTTTCGGTCATCCGGGAATAAGCATTGGGGGCAATGGTATTGATATGTATATTGTATTTGGCTGTTTCCAGTTTGAGAACATTCATCAGGCCGACCACCCCCATCTTTGCCGCTGCATAATTGCTCTGACCAAAATTTCCGAAGATGCCGGAGGTGGAAGAGGTCAGGATAATCCGGCCATAACCTTGCTCCCGCATGGCGGCCACCGCCGGCTGTGTCACACAGAAAGCCCCGCGCAGATGAACTCCCATGACTGCGTCCCATTCATCAATCGACATTTTGTTAAATGATTTGTCTTTCAGGAATCCGGCGTTATTTACCAGCACATCGATCCTGCCGAAGGTGTTGAGGGCGGTTGACACAATACTTTTTCCGCCATCTACCGTAGCTACACTGTCGTAATTGGCGACAGCTTTGCCGCCCTCTTTTTTGATTTCTTCCACCACCCGGTCGGCGGCACTATTTGTCGCACCCGAACCATCGACTGCTACCCCCAGATCGTTCACCACAACTTGAGCGCCTCTTCGGGCAAATTCCAACGCATATTCACGACCAAGGCCAGCACCCGCGCCGGTCACAATGACCACTTTGCCATCATAACTAATCTTTTTCATCGTTTTCCCCTGTCTTTATTTTTAAGTTTTAAATGAAACCTCAGTTACCAATCAGACCTTGCCTGCCCGAGCAGATACTCGTAAGTACGATGATTAAAAGC
>JAGPFA010000007.1:34680-78924 GCA_018056765.1 Syntrophaceae bacterium | reverse complement strand
TGTTGAGGTGATCCTTGTGATAATAGGAAACCTCCGTGCCCTTGACCTGCGCCACTTTCATATCCGCCGCGCTGATGTATTTGGTCACCACGGCGTCTTTCACTTCATAATCGGCATTGACATAGTAAGTGGTGCTGCCATTCACTTTCTTTTTCGCCCGCATATTCGAGCCGTCATATGTGAATTCCGAAACAGTCGTGTTGGCGTTTTTGGTGTAGGTGAGCGTCGAAGGCATATTGTCCATGGTATACGTGACTGTCCGCGTGCCGGTCACGGCCGTGTCTGTAAAGTCCGGACCGGCCAGCATATTGCCGTTAGCGTCGTAACTGAAGGGCATGGCTGTGCCGCCGTTGAACGCAATGGCTGAAACGGCATGCTTCTGGGGATAAGAATAGCTGTAATTATAGCTGTTCGTTCCCGTGGTCTTCCTGGTGATGTTGCCGATGGCGTCGTAGACGTATGTGTTGGCGGGATACGCCCCGGTATTGGTTTCGCCTTTCAGACGGTGCAGGTTGTCGTAGGTGTAGGTGTAGGTGACGCCGCGGAGATGATCTATCACCTGGTAAACATCGGCGGCTTTTGTATATTTATAACCAGTATTTTGTAAATCCGCGCCGGCGGATGTGGTCACTATGCCGTACAGACGGGTCGATTTCGCCCCGTACGTATAGCGCGTGGCAGACCCATTGTCGTGGGTGATCTGGCCGATTTTCCCCGTGGGCTCATAGAGCGTGTACAGAGCGTATTGTTTACCATCTGATACGCCTGTGACAGACTTGTACAGACCTGTGCCGGGATAATAGGAATAGGCAATCTGGTAATTGTCGGGATAGGTCATGCCGGTGATCTTGCCGGCCAGATCATAGGCGTACAAGGTATCGTAATTCGTCCCTTCGGCAACGTATGATCGTTTTTCCCCCAGCTTCCGCCCCATGGGGTCATATCCCAAAATGGTGGTTGTGACTTTGGTGTTGGTGACGCTGTGGAGGCGGCCTCTGCCATTGGTGATTCCGGAATGATCGTAAGTATAGGTCACCCGGGGCTCAGTGATGGTTTGCACCACGGCGGCCTGCGTACATTTTTTGCCGCTCAGTGTCCAGCCGGCAGGGCAGTTACAGGTCGACCCGGTGCAGGAGGCGCTCTGCTCGCATGCCGAACCGATCAGGCTTCCGCCGTTGGGACAGGTCAAACCGGTGTAAACCGCGTCTTTGGTCAAGATTCTGTTTAATTCATCGTAGTCAAATGTTATTACTTGTCCCTTGGCATCCTTCTGGGTTCTCATATTACCGTTTGGATCATAGGTAAAAAACCACTTGCCGCGGTCTGGATCGGTCATGTCCGCCTTCTGGCCGAAACTGTTATAATTAATGGTTGTCACATTGACGGGTGTCGCGGCGTCACGGATCGTCAACAGATCACCCGCCGCGTTGTAAGTATAGTAGGTTTTAAGGTTCATGCCGCCGGAAATAGCGTCTTCGGTCACTTGAAGAATACGCCCCAAATGGTCTCGCTTCTCTTCCTTTCTTTTCCCCTCAGGATCAGCAATCGTTGTAAAGAAACCACTTGCTTTGACTGTATACGTATAGCCGGTCACCGTGGTCGTGTGCTCATCGTCAGGGTTTGTTTTGGTCAGGATTCTGCCACGGTAATCATAGGTGGTCTTGACGTAGGCATAGTTGGACGGTTCATTTAAGGGATAAACGGCTGTCGTTCCCATGCCGCTGAAATACGGCCCATTGACTTGACGGACACGGCCCATATTGTCATAGTAGGTTTTGGTTACGATTCTTTTGTTGCCTTCCCCGAATGCCACGGTCTGAATATTCCGGTCAAAACCGTCATAGTATTGATATGTATTGATGTTGCTGCTTGCGTCTTCCTTGACACAGGTGATTTCCCACCGGGGAAATGAGCTGTCATAATAGCTAACCTGGGTCTGTCCGCCATCCGGATGGTCAATCTGTTTCAAACGACCGAATCCATCATAGGTGTGATATGTACTCTTGTTGTTTTCATCTACAACTTCTCGCGGCTTGCCGAATCGATAGTCATAGTTCAGGTACTTCGTAATATGCGATATCGTCCCACCCGCTGTCGCCGGTCTTTTTATCTGACCGGGAAAAGTATTGGCGGTTGTTTCGTAATCGGTCTCTGTCACGAAACCTCGCGGATCGGTCTGCTTCCATAAATTCCCGTTGGCATAATATTCCATCGTGGAAATCCGGCTTGCAGCCTCATTGAGCAAATCCCATTTCTTCTCCGCTTTTAAATTACCGGTCGTACTGAAATAATCATATGTTGTTTTACGCACAGCCCCGCTGGATGCGCCGGTTAATGTTTCCGATGTCTTCCGCCAGACCCATGTCCCGAAATTTGCGTATGCATAGTCCGTGGTGATGGTTTCCGCACCGGTGCCGGAAGTAACTATTCTGGTCACACCGCCGTGCGATTGCATCGGATTTGTTGTGCTGTATTGATAAGTATATTTGTTCTGTGTATAGTAAGATGCGTTGTTATCATAAGTCGTTTTCGACAAATCCAACTTAACGAATTTCCAGCGTGGGATGGTACTCGATAAAGTGACGGCTGTTGTTGTATTTGCGTCAGCCTTAAGAACTAAGCCGCCGGGATTCTTTAATGTCGCATTCTTCATTCTGCCTTTGAGATACTCATCCTGATGATAGTTCACCTCTATGGTCGAACCGTCCGGCTGCGTTGTCTTCACATAGCCGAACCCCCAAAATTCCCGCAATGGATAATTATGCAGGCCTTTCTCGTAATGATACTGGGTAACGGCTGTATTGCCCAATCCGTCATTACGCGTCATTTTCGTAACCAACGGCATTACATAGGGCAACATTGTGTTGCTGAAGCTTGCAGATGACTTATACTCAAATGCCGTCGTGCCGCCGGTCATGTTTTTGATGCTCTGAAGCAATGATTTAGGCGTGGTTGGATTGGTCAGAGCAACAAGGCGGGAGCGATTTGTGGTAGATATGGCGGCATCCAGAAATATCATGTCCGCTCTGCCGTCACCATTGAAGTCGCCAGCAGCAAATTTCCAGCTGCCACTTGGAAAAGTCGCGCTGCTGGTGATAGCGGATGAAAAGGTACCATTGCCTTTACTTAAATAAACTACAGGATTGCTGCCAGCTTTACCCCACAGGATATCCGTCTTCCCGTCGCCATTGAAATCACCGGTATAGAGATCCCAAAGACCTGCATAATTACCACCTGCGGAGCTCGTCTCAGGGGAGGCAAACTGGCCGTTGCCTGTTGCTAAATAGGTATAGGTCGTATTGTTTTGGGCATTAACCCACATGTAATCCGTCTTACCATCACCATTGAAATCGCCGGTTTCAAATTTTAACGCCTGGATGTTCGCATAATATCCGCCACTGCTTGTCACTTTGGTAAATCCTCCTGAACCATTGCTCAGAAATACCTCCGTGGCTGACCCATTGGCGTGAACAGCCATATAATCCGTTTTGCCGTCGTCGTTAAAATCACCGGTAACAAATCTGGCTGTTGCGTATGAAGAACCTGTGGCACTCCCAGTGATGGCTGAATTAAAAGTTCCACTCCCGCTGTTCAGATGAACGGCGCGCTGACCATCTACCGGATTGATATACATAATGTCTGTTCTACCATCGCAGTTGAAGTCTCCGGTAAAAAACAGCCATGTCGAATATTTATTACCCGTTACATTCCCTGCTGTGATGACCGGTGTTGATGGAAAGCCAGAACCATTGCTTAAATAGACATGACATTCATTGTTATAGGCTTTATTCACCATCAGGTAATCTGTTTTACCGTCACCATTGAAATCGCCGGTTGCAAAGCTCCAGTTGGTCGCTGAATAAGAATAATTGGCCGTTGAGCTATTCCCATTAAAAGCTCCACTTCCGGTGGATAAATAGACCACTCTCTTATTGCTGTTATAAGCAATCCACATGTAATCGGCACGACCATTGCCGTCAAAATCACCAATTATATATTTGTAACCCGGTAACGCATGACTCTCGGGCGAATGGCCTCCGGCAGGCAGTTCTATTTCATTGTTATAAAAGGTAATGACTATCGGAGGCAAACTGGTGCCGCCGGTTATCTGGTAATTATATGTACTGTAGGTCGCATTGCCGTCATATTGGACCACTTTGTAAAGAATGGGTTCCTGGGTATGGTAAGCTTGTTGATATTCAAATCCATAGATGCCTACCTTTGTTCCACTTGCTGTTATTTCAATTGCTCTTAAAAGATTTCTTACCTTAACCAAGTTCGGACCAATTCCGTAAGTCATAGAATCAGATCGTCCCATATAATAAAACTTCACAAAGTTCGTCGGTTGTGTGGAACCATTTCCCGTATATCTTATTTCACTGACATAAATTTCACCATTGTCGGACAAATAGCTGATCGTCATGAAATTGCCATTCGTATCCAGAATTTTATCCAAACACCACTTGTATGTTTGGCTTGATGAATTTCTCTGCTGGGAATCCTGTGTAGTGCCGTAGTAATATTTCGTGCCGTCTTTTGCCGTCACAACCCATGCACCGGATACATAACTGAACCTGGCAAAGTTCGTCTCAATTTTTAGTCCATAATTGCCGGACCCCAGGAATACAAGGTCGCCACTTGCACCCGGACTTTGAAATACAAAACTACTTTTACCATTGCCGTCGTTGTTGTTATTATAATCCAAACCGAAACGTGTCTGGCGCTGAATTGAACCGATCCCAATATCCCACCCCAACCCGATCCAACCGTTCCCGGCTGATGAGCTGTAAGTCAACTTCAAATCCGGCATGACATTAGCCCGTCCGGGTGGAACTGCAATGGGGATGGTTATATTTGCCTCTCCGGAAAACCCTGTCGTATCAACGTCTGGCTTAAGTTTCATCTCCACGGATACTCCAAAGCTATCAATGTTGCCGGTTGTACCCGATACGGCTGATGATGGCTGGATTATGAACAGTGCGGACAGTAAGCAGACAAAAAGCATTGCGGTAATATTTGAACTTTGAATATTTATTCCCATTTTTTTCATACCCCACCTCAACAAAAATTAATTTAAATTTTCACAACCAATCTCGAAAGCTGGCTGATTGAAGTCCGGCATTTAACGCGCAACTGTGCACCCCTGATTCTATGGCTCAATCCAACGGACGCTGTTGAAGACAAACTCACGCAAGAGTGAATGCAGCCGCAACAAAGCTTGAACGTTGCTGTGTCTTCAACAACTGAACCAATATTTTACGGGATTGTTCGACTTGATGATTTCAAAAAGATTTCAATTATTGAAATTCAGGTCAACCAAACAAATCCGTTTATTTGAAAACCTAAACACCATGACGCCATGCAAAAACTGTCTAAATTTATTTCTTGAGAGAAACTTCGCAACGCTCTTACAAAAACTGAATCTCCTTGTCAACGGTTTTTTGGGGTCTGTCAGTAGCAAATGATTTATCCCGTTTTTAGCGCATAAACTATCCGGTTTATAAATTGCTTCTATGAAAGTGACGAATGAACCACATGGATATGCTACAGGAGATTCGTAAGATGCGATTTAAAAACATGAATAATGGACAATTACAAAAAGAATAAGAAAAACAAGGAAGCGTAGCTCCGCCGCGGCCAAAACTGCAAGAAAGTGGACAAATCACGTGCTACAAAATAGGACTATTCTATTTACTACTAATCTTTCCTGCTGGCATTCTGGACGGTAAAACGCCAAATCCTGCCAGACGAGCTTTGCCCTGAAGTCAATAAGGCGCATATCCATCGGTTTCCTCAGCCGGCCACAGCCCATTTGCCGGCAGGCTCATGTTGACATAAAATGACTCTTTCCCTATATTCACGTCATGAAAAACCCAATCTCCGGAAATGAAGCCACAACCGCATATCCGATCGACGAGGTGATGCCCCGGATCATCGAGGCCATCGGCAGACATCCGGCTGTGATTCTTCAGGCACCTCCCGGCGCCGGTAAAACAACCCGTGTCCCTGTTGCACTTCTTAACAGCATTGAAGCGGAGCGGGGCCGCATCATCATGCTCGAGCCGCGGCGGATCGCCGCTGTGGCCGCCGCCCGCTGGATGGCGCGCGGCCTGGGCGAAGAGCCGGGCAAGACCATCGGCTATTCCATCCGTTTTGACTCCCGCGTTTCGGAACACACACGCATCGAGGTTGTGACCGAAGGAATCCTTACCAGACGCATCCAGACCAACCTCACCCTGGAGGGTGTCGCCATGGTCATTTTTGACGAGTTTCATGAGCGCAACCTTCATAGCGATCTGGCACTGGCTCTGTGCCTTGAAATCCGCCGCAGAACCGGTAAAGATCTGAAAATTCTGATCATGTCCGCTACTCTGGATGACGCTGTGGTGGCGGATATATTGGAAGGAGCACCCCTCATCCGCGCAACCGGGAAGGCCCATCCCGTGGAAGAGCGCTACTGCGGCGACGAGCAGGGCATCCCTTTGACCATGCGCATGAGCCGGATAATCCACCTGGCTCTCAGGGAAACGACCGGCGGCATCCTTGCTTTTTTGCCGGGCGCGGGTGAGATACGCGCATTGAAAAAACATCTGGAAGAAAAAACAGGCCAAGAGCTGCCCGGCAATATTTCATTGCACCCGCTGTACGGGGATCTCCCCTTTGAAGAACAGGAAAAGGCGATCCTGCCTTCCGCCGGACGGAAAATTGTTCTGGCGACAAATATCGCCGAGACCAGTCTCACTATCGAGGATATACGTGTGGTGATTGACTGCGGCCTGACCAGAAGGCTTCAGTATGATCCGTCAACAGGCATGAACCGCCTGATCACAGTTTCCGTCTCGCAGGCATCCGCAAAACAACGGGCGGGCCGGGCCGGCCGGCTGGCGCCGGGTGTGTGCTACCGTCTTTTCAGCCCCCACACCTTCGCGGGCCTCGCGCCCTTTGCGCCTCCGGAAATAACCACCTCCGACCTGGCCCAGCTGTTTTTAGATCTGGCCGCCTGCGGTGTGACAAACCCCGATTCCCTGTCGTGGCTGGATCCTCCGCCCGCGGCGGCAAAAAGCGCGGCCCTGGAACTCCTCAAAAGCCTGGGGGCACTGGATGCCGGCGGCGCCATAACCACGGACGGGCTTGCCATGGCGCGACTGCCTCTCCACCCGCGCCTCGGCAGAATGCTCATCAAGGCCGCGTCATTTGGCATGACCTCGCTGGGAGCGGATCTGGCAGCCCTGCTCTCCGGGCGCGATATCATCCGCCATCGCCCGGGACAGACATACGAAGAGGCCCTGGACATCGGCCAGCGCGTCGAGCTTTTGAGAAAATGGCGAAAAAACAAAAAGAGCAAAAGCACGGCTGACCCGGCGGCACTGGCTGCAGCCGATAAGACAGCCGGACAAATCCTGGCTCTCATGCGTGCAACAAAGGATTTGGCGGAAGATGCAATTTCCGCCGAAGTATCGCGCCTTCTTCTTTTGGCTTATCCCGACCGGATCGCCAAAAGGCGAAAAGACAGTCCCGACCGCTATGTGCTTCGCTCCGGGAGGGGAATGAAGCTCTCACCAAAGGCAGCCGCAGGTGCTTCCGAATACATCGTGGCCGTCGTGGCCGATCAGGGCCAAAAGGCGGAAGGCACGATCCACATGGCCGAGCCCCTCACCGAAGAACTCATCCGCGCGGAGCTTGGCGCCGAAATCGAAATACTCGAGCGCATGGACTGGGACCGTCACCAGGGCAGGATAAGCGCCACGCTTGAAGAGAAGCTCGGGGAGATTGTTCTTTCAGCCGTGCAGATTGGCGCGTCAGACGAAAAAAGCGCCAAACTCATTTGTGAGGCAATCCGCAGCGGCACAGCCAAAATCAGCCCGACACCGGAAGCAAGACAGTTTCAGGCGCGGGTACGCCTCATGCGTGAGGTCTATCCCGAAGAAAGCTGGCCTGATCTCGCCGACGATACACTCACGGCAGAGCCTGAAAAATGGCTTCTCCCATATCTTTCAGGGATCCGCAGCCTGGGGGACCTGTCGTCACTGAACATCATGCCGGCTCTTAAGGAAATGCTCTCGTCGAGACAAAAGCACCTGCTTGGCGAACGAGCACCTCAAACGATCGTTGTCCCGAGCGGCCGTAGTATCCCGATTGATTATGCCTCCGGCCGGACACCGGTTCTGGCTGTCAAGCTCCAGGAGATGTTCGGCCTGGCCGATACACCGGCCATCGCCGGCGGCCGCGTTAAGCTTCTGGTCCATCTGTTGTCGCCGGCGGGACGCCCGGTACAGATCACCCGCGACCTTCGCCAATTCTGGAACTCAGGCTACCCTGACGTGAAAAAGGAACTCCGTGGACGCTACCCGAAGCATCCCTGGCCTGATGACCCCTGGAGTGCGCCCGCCACAAAACACACTAAAAAACACCGCGGATGAATTATCATTTTGTTCGCCACTCCGGCCTGCTTGCATTAGCGATGTTTTTCGCATATAAATTTTGCAATCCCCGACACGGGAACGAAACCGACGCACGCCGGGGCATGCAATGACTCATTACGGACGCGGCCGCCGGTGAGGAAAAGGATACCACCATGACCGACAAACCATCCCTGAAAGACCATGCCGCCTCTCACCTGATCGTGGGCGACGGAGCCATGGGAACCTGGCTCTACCATAAAGGCGTCACCATCGGCCAGTGCGCGGAGGAGCTCAATATTTCACGTCCGGAAATAATTCAGGCCGTTCATCGCGAGTATTACGATGCAGGCGCGCGCCTGATTGAAACCAATACGTTCGGAGCCAACCGCGATGCCCTGTCCCGCTTCGGCCTGGAAGGCCAGGTTTATCGCATCAACTGGAAGGCCGCCGTTCTGGCCAGAGAAGCAACAGGCGAGGACGCCTTTGTGGCAGGCAGCATGACCGCCATCAGCTCGTCGCGAGTACGGGCTGAGTTTCTTCCGTCCTACAGGGATATCTTTACCGAACAGGCGGAAGCGTTGCTCTCCGGCGGTGTTGATGCACTGATACTGGAGACTTTTCTGGATTTAGAGGAACTCCTGCTGGCGCTCGGCTGTGTCCGGCGTCTGACAAAATTGCCGGTCATCACCCAACTGGCCTGTATGGAGGTAGGCATGACCCGCGACGGCTTCACGATCACCGAGGCATTCAGGCGCCTCCATGAGGAGGGGGCCGACATACTCGGACTGAACTGCCGTCTGGGGCCGGGCGAAATCCTGCAGACGCTTGAACAGACCATTGTCCCCGACAAGGCGATATTGAGTGTCTTTCCCAATGCCGGACGTCCCGACCTCCTGAAAGGCGAGTTCGCCTATACCTCATCACCGGAGTACTTCGCCGAACGGGCACTGCACTTTTGCGATGAGGGAGTAACCATCATCGGCGGCTGTTGCGGAACCACGCCGGAACATATCCGCGCCGTGGCGGCTTCTCTGTCCGGAAAATCCCCCGTCGCACGGACGAATCCCGCAGATATTGCACAAACGGAGACTTATGCGTCAGCTCCCCCCGTCCGGAGTGAGTCTCACGATACCATCGTCGATAAAGTTCACAGACGCACAACGGTGCTGGTGGAATTCGACCCGCCCAAAGACCTCGACATCGGACAATACATGACAGGCGCCGCCTCCCTCGTGGATGCAGGCGCGGACTCGATCACACTTGCGGACAATTCACTGGCGCAAACCAGGATGAGTAACCTCGCGCTGGGCGGCATCCTCAAAATGCGCCTGGGTGTCGATCCGCTGGTGCACATCGCCTGCCGCGACCGTAACCTCATCGGACAGCAATCTCACCTGATGGGTCTTCACGCCCTGGGCATTCATCAAATCCTTGTCGTTACCGGCGACCCGGCGCGCTTCGGCGACATCCCCGGTGCCAGCGCCGTTTTCGATGTTTCCTCGTTTGACCTTATCCGCATGGTCAAGCAACTGAACAACGGCATCTCATTTTCCGGGCGGCCGCTTCGGGAACGGGGGCGTTTCATCGTCGGAGCCGCCTTCAATCCTCATGTCCACAATTTCGATAAAGCCATCGACCGCTTACACAAAAAAATCGAAGCAGGCGCTGATTTCATTTTGACCCAGCCTGTATATGACAAAGCTACCATGGAGAAAATCGCCGGACGCACCGCCTCTTTGCCCATACCGGTTTTTATCGGCATCATGCCGATCACCAGCGCCCGCAACGCGGAATTTCTGCACAACGAAGTTCCGGGCATTCGTCTGACCGACGAGGTGCTTCAGCGGATGAAAAAATACCCCTCTGCCGGCCCGGATGCCCGCCGCGAAGGGCTGGACATGGCGCGGGAGCTGACAGACGAAGCGCTCGGTCTTTTCCGGGGAATCTACCTCATGACTCCGTTTGCCTATTACGACATGACCGCCTCTCTCACCCAATACATCAAAAACAAGCGGGATAAGGCAACAAAGTAAATAGCTCCGGTACTCACAAGTAAAGTCTTTTGATGATCTGAGCCGCCAAACCTGCTTTTTGGCTCAGGTAGATTTTTTAGTGCTGGAGTGCAATCTTGTTTTACATACGGGGACGCACAATGCTGATCAGGGGAACCAAAACAGCCGGCAATAATGCTTCATAAAAATGACTGCTTTACGGTATCGTTAAAATGAGCAGTCCACACAATTTCTCCCGGATCCTTTGGCACGATAAAGAGATTTATCAGCCCGTTCGATTATTGTCTGGATATTATCCCTTTCCATAAACTCGGCAACTCCAACAGACACGGTAATTTTGAAGTCTGATCCGAGGTTGGAAAAACGGTGATTTTGAATCGTAGAGCGGACTCGTTCGGCACACATCACAGCCCCGTTGAGATTGGTTTGCGTCATGACGATCAAAAACTCTTCGCCACCATAGCGGCCAAAGAAATCGGCGCTGCGAAGACTTTTGCCGATAAGTTCCGAAACGACCTTCAGAACTTCATCGCCAACCAGGTGACCGTGGGTATCATTGATTTCTTTGAAATGGTCGATGTCGAGCATGCCGACAGAAAACCTGGGGCCACCGCGGGACATACGGTGATATTCATACTCCAAAAGCTCCATGAGGTGGCGGCGATTAAACGCTCCGGTCAGTTCATCGCGGATAGACAGCTCCTTGATGACATTGAGAGACTTTTCCAGTTCCGCCCGGCTGATTCTCAGTTTCCGGCGCAGGGAACTGATGTGACCTCCGATGATGGAGAAGGCTACGAGAACGAGGGACAGAACAAGCCACTGGAGGTACTCAACATTCAAATTAACCCTGTCGGGGCGAAAATGACTCAACAGTGCGATGTCAATTCCATAAGTTAACAGTGTAAATGCACTGACGTATAAAAAATTGCGCGTATTGAGTTTATAGATACCAAACAGCAGGATCAGAACATATACCAGCAGGAGGATGCCGCGCGCTTCGTTGGCATAATACATTCCGTACATGGTCAGCAGAATCGCCGCACACATCTGGATGATCGTCAGGCTGGGGTCAGAAAATTTCAGGTTAAGACCGCTGCGGAAGATAATGTATAAGACAATATTGATGACCGGAATAATGATTATGAAACCGGCAATCGCCTCCCAGTCCATCATGCCCCAAAGATAAGCGGCGTAAGACAGCCCCGCGTTGAGAATGTATGCGGCGGAAGCCGAAAAGAAACGACGTATGCGGGTAGCCTGGTCGGGATCGTCTTTGGGAATAATGGAAAAATTGCGAACTCTTTTCCATAACGGTTGGGTAGATGTTTTCTTTTTGGCAGTTGTCATACTCTCTCCTGATGTCTTAGAACACGATAACAGAATAGTAATTTGCAATTACTCAATACATGTTGAGCGAGTTAACCAAGGGGCATGATGTTGTGGTTCCTGCCGATATTTTTTTAATAACGCCTCCTGAACCGGTAGAAAAAGACCGATTTTGCACGTCTTGTTGAAGATATTTTTAAAATTGAATGATTTTCCCATTAAAGTCAAGTAAAGATTCAGAAATACACTCCCATATGTCAAGATAGTTATGTTACTGCCGGCAAAAATCGAATCGCGAACTACGTCCAATTTTGTTCTTGACAAACAAGAGATGTTTATGGGTGATTCTCAGACATAAAACAACTCAAACTATGGAGGCTTTCATGAATTCCAACCGCCTTGTTTTAGATGCCGAACAGGACGACAAGCTTAATATTTTGTCCCTGGCCGCTCTGTTTCAGGGCGACTTCAGCCTTGATTGGCTTCAATACCTTGCCCGGACGAAGGCTTCCCTGATCATTGCTTCCATCAAATACGGCATCGAGAAAAAATGGCTGGCGGATAAAGGAAACAGCTTTTTTCGTTTTGCCGACACGTCCATACAGAACCGCCTGCTCAAAAACATGGCACCAGATAAACAGAAAACCTTGCACCACCGCATCGCCGATCTTCTGATTGCAGAACTGCACGGCGATCCTGATATCGCCAAAGTCGTTGCACCTCATCTGTTAAAGCTTTCCAATGATCTTACAGGTTGTCGCCTGCTTGTTGCCGCCGGCAATCTGCACCGGAAAAATTTTCAATATAAAGAAGCCTGCCGGCATTACGAGAAGGCGATTGATGACCTCCGCAAACTGGATGGAGAAGAAGTAGATCAGCTTTTTATTGAGGCCGTTCTGCAATTTTCGCGGGCGTCGGCGGATGATCCCATTACCGACCGCGTCGTCGCCATTATCAAAGAAGCAATAAAACGCGCCGGCAAACGCCATGATAAAAACTCGCTGCCCCTGCTTCAGATGCACCTGGCGCGTAATGAATGGCTCAGGTCGCGCTATAAATCCGCCATCAGACATTTCCACAAAGGGCGAAATCTTGCAGAGACCATCGATAATCCCCGGATTAAAAATTCAACCGCTATTTTCAGTCAGTTTTTCCTTTACTGGCTGGGACGTTACCGCGATGTCGTCAAAAGCTATGAGGCTTTTGTTCCCGATATAGAAGATTTTCCAAAAGAAAACCTGCCACTGCTGGCTACACTGACCGTCGGGGCCTGTTTCGCGTATACAGGACAGTTGTCTCAGGGGTTGGGTATGCTCGATGCAATCAGAGCGAAGGGCCGCAGTATCGGCAATCTCAGTGTAACGGCGGTGGCCAATGTCGCCATCGGACAGTTACTTATGGAAACGAACCGGGTTGACGAATCGAGACAATACATTGAACAGGCTCTGAAAGAAGCAAAGGAAAGCCGCAATTTATACGCTCATATCGCCTGTCTGGCTTTTCTTGCCCTTATTCACTATCACTCAGACGAACACGACAAAACCGTTTCGACTCTCCGTGAAGCAATTGAACTGGGCAACCGCTCTCAAATGCCGATGCGGCACGGCTCTGTCGTGATCGAACTGTGCTGGGCCATGGAGCAAGGAAAACTTCCTTATACGGCTGGTCTTTCCCTGAATGAGGAAATCAACTCCGCCCTGGAGGGCGGAAACATCTTCATGAAAGGAGTGGCTTTGCGGTATCGGGCGCTTAACCAACACTTAAAGGGACTTCCCGACAAAGATGTGATCGCTTCCTTGCACCGTTCCATCCGCTACCTGAATGAATCCGGGCATACCCTCGAAAAGGCCAAGGCACAACTGGAAATGGCGCGTGCCTATCTGCGGCTTGGACGTATCGAAAAAGCAAAGCAATGGGCAGCGCCCGCCGCTCAGGTTCTGCGTGGTTATAACGATTCACTGATTCCCGATGACCTCCGTCCTTTAGTGAGCGTTCACAGTTCAAATGTAAACCTCCTTGATGAAATCCTCTATCTGGGTCAGGAGCTGGTAACCATCAGGGACAGCAGAGATCTGCTCCGCCGGATTATTTCAACGGTCAACCGGATTACCGGTGCCGAACGAGGCGCCATCTTTCTGCCCGGTAATGAAGAAACTAAAGGCATGGTGCTGAGGGCGGCAAAGAATCTAACAGCGGATGATATTGCCGCAGTCGGATTCGCTCAATCGATGCAGTTAATCAAAGAAACATGCACAACGGGACAGGGACGGATCATGGACTTTACTAAAAATAACGCGTCGTGCAGCGCGGATTCCTGCGGCCTGCGTTCCTGTATCTGCGTGCCTATGAAAATCCGCGGGAAAGTGACGGGCGTTTTGTACCACGATAACCGGCTGTTTTTCAGCGTGTTCGAAAAAAGAGATATGGACATCCTCAATTACTTTGCCGCCCAAGCGGCGATAGCACTGGACAACGCCCGGGCCTGGGAGGCGCTCAGCAGCATGTACGATCAACAGCAAAGAGAAAAACAATATTACAAGGACCAGTATCTGGAAAGCATCCATTTTGAAGAATTCATCGGAAAAAGCCCGGCAATTCATTCTGTCTTCAATCAAATCGAACAAGTGGCCGCCACCGACGCCACAGTGCTCATTCTGGGAGAAACGGGCGTCGGTAAAGAACTCGTGGCCCGTTCCCTCCATCGCCGGTCAACGAGAAAAGATAAGCCGTTTATTCGCGTCAATTGTGCAGCCTTGCCCGAAAACCTGATCACCAGCGAACTGTTCGGCCACGAAAAAGGTGCTTTCACCGGTGCCGTCTCCCGCCATATCGGCAGATTTGAACTGGCCGACGGCGGTACTTTGTTTCTCGATGAAATCGGCGAAATATCCATGGACGTACAGGTCCGGTTACTTCGCGTCCTGCAAAGTAAGGAATACGAACGGGTCGGCGGCTATCAAACTCTGAGATCCGATTTCCGTCTCATCGTAGCGACCAACCGTGAGCTGGGCCGCGACGTTGCGGCGGGACGTTTCCGGAAAGACCTTTACTATCGTTTGCACGTCTTTCCCATTGTCGTTATGCCGCTGAGGGAAAGGAAGGAGGACATTCCTCTTCTGGCCCAATACTTCCTGGATCTTTACGCCGCCAAATTCAATAAAAATGTCCGAAGTATCACCAAAAGCGACATGGATAAACTCATCGCCTACAACTGGCCCGGCAATGTCAGAGAATTGGAAAATGTTATAGAGAGGGGCGTCATTCTCAGTAAGGGGCAGATCTACAAGCTTCCTGATCTGGGGCACTATCCGCTTGGCGCTTCCGTCAGCACAGTTACGCAGACAATAAGAGAGAATGAAAAAAGCCACATCCTGCGCGTACTGGAAAAAACCGGAGGCAAAATCTCCGGCCCCGGCGGGGCGGCGCAGATCCTCGATATACACCCCAACACACTTTATTCCAGGATGAAAAAACTGGGGATTACCTGAGGCATACGATTGGATGAGCAAAACATGCTTCTCCACGTATGCACCTTGTATGCACCTTTAGCTTGCGCCGGTATCGGCAAATGACGATATATCGTATAATTACGATATATCGTCATTACAAAAAAGGCCGCACCTTCTTTCACGATACTTAATTACCTGATTTCTTTTATTTATTTGCCCTTACTGCAACAGGCACAAAAACTGCACTTAAAATGATTTGCATGGACAGGGTTGACCTCTGCCGGGTTGCCTCCCCCGGGGCTTCCTGATCGGCAGTCGTGCGCTGAAGCCCGGGCACGTTCGTCAGGTCTTGCCACGCCGAAAGCCAGATATACGGCGCAGGTAATCTGCGCAAATAAAATATCCACGGCAGCTTATCCGGCAATAGCGGACAAAGGAGGAAAAATGACTATAGAAAAAATTTTGATCGCCAACAGAGGAGAGATTGCGATACGTATTGCGCGGGCGGCTTCTGAGCTTGGGATCCAGACCGTGGCGATTTGCTCGGTGGATGACCGCCTCTCTTTGCACACAAAAGCGGCCGACAAGGTTCTGCAGCTCAACCAAAAAGGCGTTGCCGCCTACCTCGATATGGAGGCGATCATCGAGGCAGCCAGGAATGAAGGATGCCAGGCCATCCACCCCGGTTACGGTTTTTTAAGCGAAAACGTTGCTTTTGCCCGACGATTGGCCGACGAGAATATTATTTTCATCGGTCCCGACGTGGAATTGCTTAGCCTGTTCGGCAACAAACTGGCAGCCCGTGACCATGCGCGCCGCCTGGGAATTCCTCTCCTGCCCGGCACATCCGGTCCAACAAGCCTGGAGGAGGCCGCTTCTTTCCTCAAAGGTCTGGGGCCGGGCGGTGCCATCATGATTAAAGCCGTAGCAGGTGGCGGTGGTCGCGGTATGAGGCCGGTGCTAAACCACGATGAGCTTGAAGAAGCTTATCGCCGCTGCCAATCAGAGGCACTCAATGCTTTCGGTAACGGCGATCTGTTTGTGGAAAAGCTGGTTTCCCGCCCCCGGCATATCGAAGTTCAAATCGTCGGAGACGGGAAAGAGGTTATTTCTTTGGGGGAGCGTGACTGCACGCTGCAGCGCCGCAATCAGAAACTTGTCGAGATTGCCCCCTGTCCCACGCTGACGGCAAAACTGCGTGAGAAGATTGTTGATGCCGCCGTGCAGATGGCAGGCAGTGTTCAATATCGAAGTCTGGGCACATTTGAATTCTTGATTGACGATGCTACAAAAAATGATCTCTCTTACGCCTTCATGGAGGTCAATCCGCGCCTGCAGGTTGAGCACACGGTAACCGAAGAAGTGACGGGCGTGGATCTGGTGAAGACTCAAATTGAGATTGCCGCCGGGAAGAGTCTGGCCGAGCTTGGTCTGGCCGGGCAAAATCTCTCTGCCAGGGGATATGCAATTCAGTTGCGGATCAACATGGAGACGATTGACGGCAACGGTGATACCACCCCGGACACTGGTACACTGACCACCTATGAGGTTCCGTCGGGAAAAGATATCCGCGTTGACGGATACGGTTACAGCGGATATGCCACGAATGCTTCTTTTGATTCTCTCCTGGCCAAGCTGATTGTACACTCATCGTCATCCCGTTACGCCGACGCGGTCAATAAAGCCTACAGGGCTCTGGCTGAATTCAGGATCTGCGGGGTTTCAACGAACATCGCTTTTCTTCAAAATCTCCTGAAGCGCCCCGAGGTACTCCAAAATAATTTCCATACCAGGTTCATCGAAGAAAATGCTGAAGCGCTTGCCGCGCCGGCAGATGAGCATTTAAGCCGCCACTTTGAGGCGACCGCTTTGGCTGCCGTAACACCCGCCGCCGTCAATGAGGATATTTTTCCTCCCGGTCACGCGCCGGTCAGAGCACTGATGCAAGGCAAAATTGTCGAAATTTCCGTGGCTAAAGGCGACACCGTCTCGGCAAAACAAAAACTGGCTGTCATGGAAGCCATGAAAATGGAACATATCATCACGGCGGGATTCAGCGGGTTCATACGAAATATCTACGTCAACGCCGGTGATAATGTGTCCAAGGGAGCTGTCCTTTTCCTTGTTGAAGAGAGTGATATCGGCCACGGGACAGGTGACGAAGAAGAAAAGGTCGATCTCGACGCCATCAGACCGGATCTTGCCGAGGTTATCGAACGTCATGCCTTCACTCTGGATGCCAACAGGCCGGAGGCTGTCGCCCGCAGAAGACAAAAGAACAGACGGACGGCCAGAGAAAATGTAGAGGATCTGTGTGATCCAGGCACCTTCATCGAATACGGCGCCCTGATCGTGGCCGCTCAACGGCGGCGCCGACCTCTGGATGATCTGATCAAAAAGACACCTGCGGACGGCTTGATCACAGGTGTCGGTACCGTCAACGGCTCTTTGTTCGGAGAAGAGAAATCACGCTGCATGGTCATGGCATACGATTTTACCGTTCTGGCCGGCACCCAGGGGCTTCTGAGCCACAAAAAGATGGATCGGGTATTGTCCGTGGCCAATGACTGGCGGCTGCCGACCGTCTTGTTTGCCGAGGGAGGCGGAGGAAGGCCAGGCGATACGGACGTGGATATTGTCTCCGGGCTCGACCTGACAACTTTCAGCCGCTTCGCCGCTTTGACCGGAAAGGTTCCCCTGGTGGGCATTGTGGAAGGATCGTGTTTTGCCGGTAACGCTGCGTTATTGGGCTGCTGCAACGTGATTATTGCAACAGAACAATCGAATATCGGTATGGGAGGCCCCGCCATGATCGAGGGCGGCGGTCTGGGAGTCGTCACGCCCAGAGATATCGGCCCGATCCATGTGCAAAAACGTAACGGTGTGGTTGATCTGGCCGTAACCGATGAAATCGAAGCTGTCGCGGCGGCCAGAAAGTACCTCTCATATTTTCAGGGTAACGTTGATGACTGGGATGCTGTCGACCAGAGGCACTTAAGACATCTCATTCCGGAAAACAGACTGCGCATCTATGACATCCGTAAAATAATCACAACGCTGGCCGACACAGGATCATTTCTGGAGCTGCGCCGTCATTTCGGGCTGGGAATGATTACAGGCTTCATCAGGATAGAAGGCAGGCCATTCGGTCTGATTGCCAATGACCCCGGACATATGAGCGGCGCCATTGAGGCCGATGACGCAGACAAGGCCGCACGTTTTATGCAGCTGTGTAATGTTCACGGTCTGCCCATCCTTTCTCTTTGCGACACCCCCGGCTTTATGGTCGGGCCGGAAATCGAAGAGCGGGCACAGGTACGTCATGTCTGCCGGATGTTCATTATCGGGGCAAATCTCAGTGTTCCGTTTTTCACGGTTGTCTTGCGCAAAGGTTATGGGCTGGGGGCCATGGTCATGTCTGCAGGAGGATTTCATGACGCGTTTTTCACTGTCTCCTGGCCTTCAGGCGAGTTTGGCGGCATGGGGCTTGAGGGAGCAGTCCGCCATGCTTTCAAAAAAGAACTGGAAGCCATCGAGGACGAAGCTGAACGGGACAAGGCATTTAAGGACATGGTGAGCCAGTTTTACGCCATGGGCAAAGCCATCAACACGGCATCCTATATGGAAATTGACTCGGTCATCGATCCGGCCGACACAAGAAGATGGGTCATGCGCGGATTAAAATCAGCGCCCTCAAGGTCTCAAAGAGGAACCCCTCAGTCCTTTGTCGATGCCTGGTAAGATGTGAAGAGCTCACGGGTGGAACACGAAAACCGTGATTTTGTATTAACCTATAACCAAACCAACAGGAGGTATTGAACATGGAGAAAGTCTGGATGAAGAATTGGCCTGATTTCATCCCTCAGGAAGCGCAGTATTCCCGGGGGAGAAAACCACTTTTTGAATACTTGAGGGACAATGCCCGCGAATTCCCCGACCGTACGGCAATCATCTTCTACGGGAAAGAACTGACCTACGGAGAACTTGACCGCATGTCCGATCAATTCGCCCGATTCCTGCTGGACCAGGGCTTGAAAAAAGGAGATCGTATCGCCCTGTTTCTGGCAAGTTGCCCCCAGTATCATATCGCCCACTACGGAATCAATAAAATGGGCGGCATCATTGTCCCATGCAGTCCCCTGTTCAAACAATGGGAACTCACTTATGCGTTGCGTGAATCAGAAGCAAAGGCGATTGTTTCACTGGACTTACTGCATGCCGTCACCGCACCGTCCTGCAAGGAATGCGGCATCCAAACCATCATCGTCACCAGTATGCATGATTTTCTGCCGGCGGAACCAACTATGAATCCGGCGCCCATGATGCAGATTCCCAAAATGACACACCCGGACACAATAGAATTTATGGATGTTTTTTCCCGATATCCCGCCGAACCGGTAAAAGCACAAATTGATCTCGACGATGTCGTGCAACTCCAGTTCACGGGAGGCACCACAGGCGTTCCCAAAGGAGCAATCCTGACCCACGGCGCAAAACTGTTCAAAGCATCAACACTGGTCGATATTCTCAGGGCCAATATGGCGTTTTTAGGCAACAAGAGCGATACCAATATTTGCCTGGCCATTTTGCCTACCTTTCACATCGCCGGCATGCTGGGCTCCGTCGATGCGATGATTGCCATGGGCGCCACGCAGGTGCTCATGGTCATGTTCGATCCGGTGGCGGCCATGCAGGCCATCGACCGCTATAAAATCCAGTTCTTTCAGGCGGCCGTGCCGATGAACATCGCCATCATGAATCACCCTGAACGGGGAAAATATAATTTGTCCTCTCTGTTACTGTGCCTGACGACCAGCTTCGGCATTCAATTGAACGAAGAAATCGTCAATCAGTGGCGTCAGGATACAGGAGGCTGCATGTTGGCGGAGGCTGCCTACGGCCTGACGGAAACACATACATTCGATTCTTTCATGCCCCTCAACAAACCACGATATGAAGCAGGTTGCCAGGGCATTCCGATTCCGGGCCAGCAGATCAAAATCGTATCCTGGGAAGACAAAACCAGGGAAGTTCCCATAGGAGAGATCGGAGAAATTGTTTTGAAAAACCCGGCTGTGTTCAAAGGCTACTGGAACAAGCCGGAAGAAACGGCCAACACATTGGTTGACGGCTGGGTCTATACAGGAGATATGGGCAAGTTCGATGAAGACGGATATCTGTATTTCCTGGGACGAAAGAAGGAAATGATCAAAGTTTCCGGCTTCAGCGTATTTCCTGAGGAAGTCGAAACCTTCCTCCTCCAGCATGAAGCAGTGGACAAAGTAGCCGTCATCGGCGCTCCGGATGTCAAAAAAGGGGAAGTAATCAAAGCCTTTATTATTCCCAAAGCGGATTTCAAGGGAAAAATAACAGCCGAAGAGATTATCAAATGGGCAAAGGAAGGCATCTCCTCCTACAAAGTTCCGCAGGCCGTAGAATTTCGGGACGAACTTCCCATGAGCGGTGTTGGAAAAGTATTGCGGCGGGTCCTTCTTGAAGAAGAAGAAAAAAAGATGAAATAATAATGCCTGCACATGCTACCGGAATAAAAGCGAACCGTTAAACACAGTTCGATCCCGGTCACCAAGCTCTGAGGCATCTGAAATGCGGCGGGAAGTTAACCTCCATCCCGCCGCATTTCATTACCATAGGCGGATGTGGCTGCCACGAGAATACAGGCCAAGCCGGTGACAAGTCGTCTTTTGGGCAACACTTTTCATTCCCGCCCCCTCCTTTTCTAAAGGAGGGCCGGGGAGGATTTTATTTCTTTAAAATTCAATTTTAAAATCCCTCTAAATCTCCCCTTTAAAAAAGGGAGATATTAAAAAACAATCTTCCTTAGACTACCAGCTACGAGCCACGCGCTATTGGCTAATCCTCAAATCATCTAATCTTCCAAACTTCTAACCCTCTAACCCTCTAATCATCCAACCCTCCGATCGCTGAGCTCTTCACTGACCATTCATGCTGAGCTTTTACTAACCGTTCATGCTGAGCCTGTCGAACCATCCTTTAGCCTATAGCCTATAGCCTTTAGCCCTTGGCCTTTAGCCTCTGGCCTTTATCCTTTCGCCTTTGTCCTTCATCCTTTTGCCTTTGTCCTTTAGCCTTTAGCCTTTTTCCGTGAGCCAACAAAAATCCCCCTCAGGGCAGCCACCCTGAGGGGGTTATTTCTACAGATCATGATTCTGTCGCAGCGGCCTGGTTGAGATACCGCTTCTTGAACTTGAACTGAGAATCAGGTCACGATGTTTTTGACCACGTCGATGACCGGGTTGGTGAACAGCGCCATCATAATCGTGTAAAGTGCAAAGGCGCCGACTGCTTCCGCTGTATACATACGCTCATACTTCCGCTTTAAGCTCACCAGAATCAGACCGCCAACAATCAGGCAGCCCAGCTGGAAGTAGGGAAAGTTGGCCGCACCTGCCGCTGCATACTCGGCAAAGCCAAAGGTTGCTGTCAGAAGAACTACTGCCGCTGCCGCTACGATGGTTCCTAATGCCTTTTTCATGATCTGTTACCTCCTAAGTGTTTTGCTTGAGGGCCAGGGCCCTTGTTCGCTTTATTTGCCTTTATACTAATGAAATTTGCGTGCCAAAGTTTTAAAAATACACCAATATCATCGTATGTATTGAATATCTTTATGAATTATATAAATAATGTCCCTCCTGCCACAAAAAGATTATCTCCCTTTGGCAAGCTCTCATTCGATGAAGCGTCGAGTGCGATTGCACAAAACATACAAACGAAACTATCCTTCACCACGAAAAGTGTGTGCGCTTTTGTCATTATGAACGAATCTTCCTGCAGACAACTGAAACTCCGGCCGGCAGCGCCGACTTAATCGGAAAAGATCACCCAACCGACTAAAACTTCAAAGCAAAATGACATTTGAAAAGACGAATCAATCTGCAGAATGTTAATCTACGTTCATAACCCGGCAATTTTCTACATTGTCATTTTACGACTGGTAACTTCAAATTGTAATGCATTGTAATGATTTGACAATTACTAATTGCCCATTTTTTATGCAATTCGCAGCAAACCACCTTCTATCAAGTATTTGGAAAGGTTGCCCACAGGCTTATCAACAGGCCTCCTAACAATCCTGTTGATTGAAGCCGTTGAGGAAAGGTTTTTTAAGCAGGCAAAGACTTAAAAATTCGAGAAAATATACCTTTTGCCGACTGCTCAAAAAGCTTGTTTGTGATTTTCTGTATTATCGTGTTTGATTCCAATGAACTGCCGAAACCCTTAATTTTTAATGCCCTTGATGAAATCAATGTAATGCGTTGCTGTTTCCTTCGGCTTTTCCATCATGGGAACATGGCCGCAATCTTTGATGATTACAGTTTTGTGATTCTTTAATCCCTTCTCAAAAACCGGCACACTGGATACATCAAGGACTTGATCCTTATCCCCCCAAAAAATTAAAGCCGGCGCTTTGATATTCGGCAGGTCTTTTTCGAGAGAGTCAAAAGCAGGAAAGATTTCTTTAGCCTCCTTTTCATAAAATTGGCGATTGGCTAAAGCCGTTTTGACCATTACTTTCTCGATAGGGTAAGGCATACTCGGAATGTTAACGAAAAGCAGTGCCATGTAACGCGGCACATCGTTACTGTCTTTTAACAAAAGTGGATTTTCGCCTTTTTCTACCATTTTAATTACTACACTTTTTTCTAAAGAATTAACCCCTAAGGCGTTAAAAAGTCCCACGCTGATAACTTCATCAGGATAGCGTACTGCATAAGTACCGGCAAACAATCCGCCCATGGAATTACCCGCGATATGAAATTTTTTCAACTCAAGTGCCTGGACAAATTTATGCAAACGCGGCATCTGATTTGATAGATCGTATGAAGCCTTTTCGATCATAGAACTTTCTCCGTAGCCGGGCAGATCGGGGATCACCACATGGTAATCCTTTGTTAAGTAAGGGGCCATCACTAACCAGTTGTCTTTACTTCCTGTATAGCCATGCAAAAGTAACAGGGTCGGTCCTTTGCCTCCCTCCAGATAAACAATGTTATGATCATCGATCTTGATTTCTTTTTTGGTGAGGCCGGCCTTGCTTCTGGCTGAATGCATCATATAGCCAGCGACTTTTTCAGGCATAGCATAATAAAAGGCAATTAACGCGGCGATAACAACTACCAGGGCAATTAAAACTTTTTTCATAACCTTCATAACCCCTCCTTTTACTTAAAATTGGCTAAAATAATAAACTGTTGCTCTCATGCCTATTACTCTTATTAACAGTCTCATAATTACAATTGAGCAAGGCTTCCGCATGTCGTTTGTTGCCCCAACCGGGTTTCACGCCGCAGCGCCCGGTATGGCGCGCTTATCAACAGAAGCCAGAGGCGATCCGGAAATGGCTGGGGGAAGAGGATGGGCAAATCAAAAAGATGGCTCAAAAGAAGAAGGTGTTGATATTCTTCGGCGATGAAGCTGGTCTTCGTTCGGATCATCACGCAGGCACCACAAAATAATGAAGAACAAAAAGGCGGTTGAATAAAAATAATCCAATTAATCCGCCCTTAAGCCGCAAGATTGGATTTAATCATCCCACGAATATTCGGAGTCATCTAAAGCAGGATTTCAATGTCCGTTGTCGGATACGCCATGCAGGGGTGTATATATCCAAATTGTCGATCGGATTTTCTCAGCTTTACGTCATTTGGCTGAAACACCTTTCCCGAAAGCAGTTTTGTCCTGCAGAGACTGCATTCTCCGGAGCGGCACAAGGCGGGAATCACCATGCCCGCCCTCTCCAGGGATATCATAAGCGGCTCCCGGGCAGACGCGCTGATTGTCCTTTTCCCTTTTACCGCTACCTTGAAAACATCGCCGGCCTTTACATTTTCGGGCCAGCCGGGATACTCTGTTATATTTTTCAATGCACCCATGACTTCAACTTTTATCTTTCTTGCCGGTATCTGCAGCTTTTCGAGTTCAGGAACACAAAATTGATACATGGCCGGTGGTCCACATATAAAGAATGTCCAGTCAAGGCCATCCAACCTTTGTTTGATGAAATCAGCATTGATGAATCCCGCATGCCCGCGATAAGAGGATGTGGGCTCGGATACAATCAAATCCCAGGTGAAGTTCTTGTGGGCTGATGCAATTCTGTCAAGCTCGGTTCTGTATATTACATCGTCTTCCACCCTGCATCCGTAAAACAGGTGCAACCTGCGTTTCAGATTTTTATCAGAAAGCTCCCGAATCATGCTCATGAAAGGAGTGATGCCGCTGCCGCCTGCAATCAATGCCAATTGATTGCCGTGAAAAAGCGGATTGTAATGGAAATTCCCAGAAGGCGATGAACTGCTGATTTTATCACCCGGTTTCAACTCGTTGAGCAGGTAATCAGAGACAAACCCGTCTTCCACCTTTCGGACCGTAATCTCGTAATGGCCTATTTGCGTCGGAGAAGATGCAATGCTGTATGGCCTGCTTGTCCTGACTCCTCCCGCATCCACAAAAATATTAATATACTGTCCGGATTGAAACGGCGGCTGACAGCCACTTTCGTTTACAAGTTTAATGGATTTGGCGCTTACCGTTTCCTGAGTTATTTCCGATACAGTCAGGTCAAGCCTTTGCGGGTGAAGTTCATTGATGATGCTTTTGACTTCCCCCTTTCTTGTCTGATAGTCAAAACCATATTTCTCAAGGATAGAACTCTCCTTCACGATTTCATGATATCCTTCAACTTTTTTGAATATCTCTTTTCGAGTCATTTTCCTCTCCTCTATTGCTTTTTAAGAAGTCGTGAAACCTGCCTGGCGACAGAAGCGCCCGACTCAAGAGTCGGCTCAAAACCACCGGCGCCATTCCAGGCACCTGCGAAAAACAAACCCTGAATCAGCGACTTTGAACCCACAAAGACGGCCGCCTCTCTTTTAAAGTGGCCCGTCCCATAAATCGAACCGCCCGGATGGCCAAGATAACGCATATGCGTAAGCGGTGTCGCCGGCTCCGCTTCCTCAAGATGCTTCCGGAGATCAGGGAAAACCGTTTCAGCAAGATTCAACAAATTCTCGGCAAAGCGGTATTTCGTGTCATAATATTTTGTAGATGGAATGTTCAACCACTGCTGGCCATACTGAAGCGTAACAAGCGAGGCCTGACACGAACCCTGGGGTGAAAATTCAGGGTCATCTACGTCATAGCAGCTCATTATGGCAAATTCAGGCGCTTCCAGCGTTTTCGTTGTTAAGTACAATGAATCCGGGCTCGTGTCCTCCTTGACGATGAAGTTTGTCGCCTTCTCTATTCCAATATCCTCCGGATTGCAGTCGAACCCCATATAAAGAGTGAACGCGGATATTCCGATCGTTTTTGCGTTGAGTGTCCTGAGCTCATCCGCGGGGCATTTATCCGCGCCGACCATATCGATTAACGTTGTTATCCGATCGGCGTTGGAAACCACAAACTTTGTTGATATCTCATCTCCGTCTTCCGTGAAAACGGATTTGATTTTGCCGTTGACGACATTAATCTTTTTTGCCGCGCAATTGAACCTTGCATCTCCGCCGAAATTGATGAAGGCGTCACATATTGCGTTGGACATTGCCTGCGACCCTCCCTTCATATGCCACGGTTTGAATTCGATATACGCCCAGAGCATCATGGCAAAATCCATAAAACTGAGCCTGCTTGGCGGCAGTCCGGCATAGCTCCAGTATATACTAACGATTTGCTGCAGGACGGGGTCTTTGAAGTATTCATCGAGAATGTCCTGGGAATCCTTCAGGGCCAGTTTAAAAAAAAGCGGATACTTCTCGGGACTTGCCTCCGGGTCCTTCATATACAGCGCATTCACCGTCTCCAGGCAAAACGCATATAAAAGTTCAAAAAACTTTTTAATTCCTTCCTTCTCGGCTGGAAAGCTTTCCATCAGTGCCTGTTCCGCCGCCGCTCTTTCCGCTTTCAGGTTGATATCCACTTTCCCGGGAATAACAAACCGGTAAAGGTTTTTCTGTTGTATGAACTTAATTTTGTCGACAACACCCAGATTGTTCAGAACTCCATACAAAGGTCCTGGAAATTCCGGGAGACCAATTCCGCTCAACTGGTGAAGGGCCGTTTCAAATTCAAATCTACCCCTGATAAAGCTTGTAGCGCATCCGCCAGGAACATTATGTCTTTCCAGCAGCAGCGTCTTATGCCCGTTTTTGGCAAGACCGGCGGCAGCCGTGAGCCCGCCGTTTCCGGCGCCTATTACGATCACATCATAATCACTCATTGTTCCTCCTTGTTCTTACAGATTTTTTATAGTGAAGACTCTCCTTGACGGCTGCGGTACCGACGATCGAACCCATTTTTTTCATCGTCTTAATGATATAGAGATCAGAGTCCTCTTCAAGCAGGCCAACGCAGATGAATGAAGCCAAACCGTGTGTGAAGATCCACATTTTATTGAGCAAAGCATCCCGTTCTTTCTGGGTCATCCGCGAAAATCTTTCATCTTTTCTCATTTGCCGACTGAGATCCATCCGTAAGTCATTTAAAAGATCCTTGAAATCGTTGTTTTCCATGAACAGGATCCGATAGAGCACCTTGTGATCTCTGGCAAAAAACGTTGCCCCCGTACCCATATTCAAGAACACATCATCTGTATAGCATTTGGAAACATAAGCCAGCATAAGCTCCCCTGCCTTACGCATCGCCTCTTGCTGAAGATCTTTCATTGAGGCAAAGTGGGAATAGACAGGCCTCGTGGATGACCCCAGCTTTTGGGCGACATTTCTCGCTGTAAGAGCTGTCATCCCTTCTCGCTGAACAATCGTAAAAGCCGTTTCGATGATTTCCTCTCTGGTAACACTATTTTTTGGAGCCACTGCATTTCTCTTTCATTAGATGGACAACAATTGTTATGCAACATGTGTTACCTATCAAACAAAATAATAACTGTCCAGCGTTATTTTGATATTGATGTTCTAATGGTTATCTGTTGATTGCCAGGACATCGTGAAAAGTTCCCCTTTGTTTCTGAATTCATATCTCAAAAAGTAGATGGCATTACACAACATGGTATGGTGAACAAAAGCGAGACAAGGGAGGAGGCGCAAGTTGTTCGGAGTTGCCTCGCGCTGGAGTTTATGGAGGAACGTACCATGATAGAAAGCAAGGGAAAACAGTCCGTCTCCGGCACAAAGACCTCACGCCTGGTACCTGCAAAATGAGTGGCTATCCTCAATTATACCGCTAATTGGTATTTTGAAGTGCATCTCCCATGCCCCACATTTTGTGGCAAAATATTCTTGACACACAAGGGGGCGTTTCTTATACTACCGCCAAATAAAAGCGAGTTCTTATCAATGACCCGAAAAATGCTTCGGCGATCTTGGGCCATGAGACGGGCCTGCATCAAATCCAGGGAATCGGCGACGGTTTCATCCCCGCCGTGCTGGACGTCAAACTCGTGGATGAAGTGATAGAAGTGACCGACGAGGACGCCATTGAAACCGCCCGGGAACCCGGAAGTAACACGGGTCTTCTGGTCGGCATCTCCTACGGCACAAATTTCCGGGCCGCGCAACAGTTGGAGAAAAAATATCCGGGCAATATCGCTACGGTCCTTCCCGACCACGCCGAAAGGTATTTCAGCAGCGGCGCATTTAAAAACCAGTAAAAGCAAATGGTGAAACAAACTTTTCCGTTCAAAGCACTCACTCAAAATGCCTGTGAAGCAACGTGTCCTTGTGTTAGATAAACACCATATCACAAAACCAACTGCCGAAAGGCAAATTCATTTTTGGGAGGACGGTATGTATAAAGCCACATTACTTATAGTCAGCCTGGTTTTGTTAGGCTGGTCCGGTGTTGCCTGCTGCGCGCAATGGGATTCGGTAACAAAAAAAATGAATCCGGATCATGGTGAAGCGGTTGCTTATGACCGATCCGATTGTACAACGCCGGACTTACAGGGATATATGGTTTTTCAGGACAAGCCGGGCGTGACCTACAGCTATGTCGGGTCGGCCTTCAACGACAAAGCCTCGTGCATCACGATTGGGACGCGAACCCGCGTCAGGCTGTATCAGCACAAGAATTTCAAGGGGAAGACATGGGATATTTCCAATGACTCCCATGATGAGATCAAACAGGTGGAGCTGAGCGGCTGGTGGGACGACACACTAAGTTCCATTAAGGTTTGGAAAAAGTAATATTGGCCGGCTGATAACCGTCAAAATGGCATTTAATTGCCTGGAAGACGGAATCCTTTTTAACCTTTTATCGGACTTTAAACGCGATGATCGGGCAGCCTTGCCGGGCAGGCAAGACTTCAGGTGGATTATTGCGTCTTGAATTGGAAAACCAATACCACGGAAGTCGCCGGCAACGCCATCACAAGAGCTCATGGGAAAACAGGATACGTTTGCCTTTCTCTTCTTTTGTATTCAGGGCCCTTCCCCTGAAGCACTTTCCTGATGGTTACGCATTCGTAGCGAAACAAGTCAAACAGTTACAAAATAGTTACAATTCGACCCAAAACAGTAATAACGTCTTACCCCTCAATGCTGTAAACCACTGAATTTACTTGGTACCTGGGGCGGGAATTGAACCCGCACAGGGCTAAGCCCCGAGGGATTTTAAGTCCCTTGCGTCTACCTGTTCCGCCACCCAGGCCCATAGTTAAACTATTTAATATATTTTCGTTTATCTCGTTTTACCTTTTTGGGTAAGGCAACCAAAAAGTGTTAAAAAATACTCAAATTGGCCGTTTTCCCGGGTCAATTTTGTTGAAACTTTCTACCTTAATTTAGCATCAAAGGCAATTTTTTCTTTCACTCGCAGGCAAGCCCGGGTGGTATGCATGTGATGAAGACAAGACCGTCGCATTTGCAGATCACTTCAGGCACCTGAAAACCGGTCGGGATGACCGCGCCATGAATCATCCTGCATTTCCTCCGGTGCCGATGGAGTCCATTATCTCCTTAAAACTTTCCACGGCTGATTCGAGGTTTTCGATGATGTCGTTTGCCAGCACATCCGGGTCGGGCAGATTATCCAGATCGGCAAGGCTTTTATCCTTAAGCCAGGTTATGTCCAAACTGGTCTTGTCGCGGCTCACGATTTCGTCATAGGTAAAGCGGCGCCAGCGGCCTTCGGGATTTTTTTCCGCGTGCCAGGTCTCTTTGCGTTTATGCCGGTCTCCGGGATTGTAGCATTTGATGAACTCCTGAAGGTCTTCAAACTGCAGAGGCGACTTTTTGAGCGTGTGGCGGATGTTGGTGCGATAATCATAAAACCATACTTCCCGTGTCCAGGGGTCTTTACCGGCCGGCTTGTTGTCAAAAAACAAAACATTGGCTTTGACGCCCTGCGCGTAGAAAATACCGGTGGGCAGCCTCAAAATCGTGTGCAGGTCCGTCGTTTCGAGCAACTTTTTCCTGACTGTCTCCCCCGCCCCGCCTTCAAACAAAACATTGTCCGGCAGCACCACCGCCGCCGTCCCGCTGGTTTTCAGCATGGTACGGATGTGCTGAACAAAATTTAGCTGCTTATTGCTGGTCGTCGCCCAGAAGTCCTGGCGGTTATAGGTTAGGTCTTCCCTTTCCTGTTCGCCTTCCTCATTGGTGAACGTCATTGAGCTTTTCTTGCCGAAAGGCGGATTGGTAAGCACATAATCAACGCGCAGGCCGGTATCCGCCACCAGAGAATCAGTCGGCAAAATGAATGTCTCGGAATCGATATCGCCGATGTTATGCAGAAACATATTCATGAGCGCGGAGCGGCGTGCGCCGGCGACAATCTCATTGCCATGAAAAGTGGAATTTTTAAGAAATGCTTTTTGCTCCCTGTTCAGCGTATAGTTTTCGGGATTGGAAATATAATCATAAGCCGCCAGGAAAAAACCGCCCGTCCCGCAGGCAGGATCGGCAATTGTTTTCAACGGCTGGGGCTGGACACAAGCCACCATCGCTTTAATCAGGGCACGCGGTGTAAAATATTGGCCCGCGCCGCTTTTCGTGTCTTCGGCATTCTTGGCCAAAAGCCCCTCGTAAATATCGCCCTTCACATCTGCGCTCATCATCGTCCATTGCTCTTTGCCGATCATGTCAATCAGCTTGAAGAGCTTGGCCGGGTCCTGGATCTTGTTTTGGCTTTTGGTGAAAATCTGGCCGAGCGTCCCTCTGGCGTGCGACAGTTCACGCAGAACCGCCGTATAGTGCTCCTCCAGCGCCGCACCCGTTTTGGAGGTCAGACTCTCCCAGTTGTAATCATCGGGAATGTCCAGCCTGCGGTTATAGGGCGGCTTTGAATATTCATCCGCCATTTTCAAAAAAAGCAGATAGGTGAGCTGCTCCAGATAATCGCCGTAACCCACACCGTCGTCACGAAGCGTGTTGCAAAAACTCCAGATTTTACTGATGATCCCGGATGTGTTGTTCGTTTCGCTTGTCATACGCCTTTATTGCCTCGATATTCTCATTTTGTTTATCAAATCAGCTTCGATAATATGCACACCGAGGCCGAATTCCCGCGATGCGTCCATGATTTCCTGTCGCGTGATCATTTGGTTTTACTCCAACTTTCCGGTATCCACAAACGCCAGCGTGTAATCAATCTGTCCGCGGTAAGTTTGGCATCCAGTTTCGTATTTCCTTTTGTCAGCTCCGCAGAACACTTTTCAATAGCTTCTTTTTCCTGCGGGGCAAAACGTTCCAGAAAAAAACCAAGCCGCTTGAAAACTGCACCGTTACCCAACTGCTTTGCATATTGCAAAATCAGTTCAATGTCTTTTGTTTCAAATCTCAGATAATTTGAAAACATTTCCGCGACTGTTCGAATACCTCCACCAAGCGCAGGATCGCCGAGCATATCCACAATGGTGCGTGCCGGATCTGATACCAGAACCTTAACCTGCCCCTGCCAGAGCGGCTTCAAGCCGAACATCGCTTTGGGAGGAATCCGACGCAACAAAAATTCCGTTCCTTTAATGGCACACATACTGCGTCTTGGTTTTTGCGTTGTCATGACGATGAGCTTTCGGAAAATCTGCTCCGTCAATCCCCAATTTTCGGCTGCGCTCCAGCCTCCGATGTAGCAGGGTGAAAATAATTTTTCGGCAATCACCCATGGATTTTCCAGCGGCATATCAGCCGAGCGTGATTCCAGCGGAATTACAACGTAAAGTCCGCGGTAAACACGCGAAAGCCAACCCTTCTTTGCCCAGCGTGAAAGCAACTTGGCCGCATCCGTGGAGGACATCTTCAAAATTTGTGCTGCATCAGAAACAGATATAGAGCCTTTGGCGGCGCGAACCACCTGCCCCAGCCTCTGGCGGTCAAGTTTCCCGATACCTGATAAATTTTTTACGCCGTCTTTCTGCCCGACCATATTTCGCCTACTTTAGTATACTAACGACGCAGCAATTCATTTATTTGCTGAATTATTACGACTCTCATATACTATATTGAGTCATCATTGCCAAGAGGAAACTGAACTTACTTATTCTTTTTATTCTTTTCTCTTTCCGCTTTGATACGGGCGAGTAATGTAGAGGCAGGCAGGTCATTCGGATCTTGCGCAACGAGTTTTCCTTCAAAGGCTTTTTTCAGGATGCTCTGGCGGAGGGCTTCGGCCTGCCTGAGACTTTCTTCAATGCTCTCTTCAATTTTGTCACAGACGGAAAGGCGGGATTCAATTTCGGCGACGATGCGGTGTTGTTCTTCTATTGAGGAAGGAAGCGGGAATCTATCATATCTTAATAGTTTTGCCTTATTAATGAAGGGAATATTGACACCTTGTAATTGTTCATTAAGCCAACGTATGAATAATGGTGACTGCAAATAATAAAGAAAATACCGATTGAACAAATTTCCGAAAAATTTAAATCGGCCAACACGTTGATACAAAATAGCAGGAACATCATCCTTTCGTATTTCGGCGATTTTTAGTTGGTTATTCAACATTGGTCTATTCAGTGCCATAACAATATCACCAATGTTTAAGAGCAGTTCAGGATATTGGTCGATGTATTTTACGGGTAAGTATTCAATCTCTTCCCATTTAATAAAATTAAATGAGACATTTGCGATTTGAAAAAGTCGTACACCGTGTGAAGAATATTCTGATTTCTTAAACGCTATTCCAGCTTGCATATCTGCAACATCTTCTATCTTTACCCATTCCCACCCTTCCGGAAATTCGCTTTCTTTATTCGTGGCTTCGACAGGCTCAGCCACCGGCTTTACCGCATCCTGAGCCACCGGCATTACTGCACCCTTAGCCACCGGCATTACCGCACCCTGAGTCACCGGCTTTACCGTACCCTGAGCCACCGGTATTACTGCACCCTGAGCTTGTCGAAGGGTGCTTTTTGTCAGCTTGCCTTCAAAGGCCCATTTGAGGACGGATTGGCGATAGACTTTTAGTTGTTGCTGCGCGGTTTTGAGGCTTTCGATGCCCTTGTCCAGACTGCTGAAGAGCTCTTCTATCTTGGCGACAATGCGCTGCTGCTCGGCAAGAGGCGGAAGGGGCAGCATTGATTCTTCAAATTTCTTTTTGGTTATATGAGCAAGACCCGCTGTCCCATGTGCCTTATTCACAAATTCTTTAACTTTATGATTTAGTGCGTGTAAATAATATTTTTTTGATATTTTTTTTTCATCAACTATTATCCGGAAAATATGCTGATTCAATACCGCGCGACCACCAGTCCAAATATGTGCACCAAATGATGTGCCCGGTGTCCCTGACCAAGCAAAAAGTAAATCACCTTTATTTACGTAGTATTTTTCATCTACAGCAAAATTACAGAAATTAAATTCTGATATTTCACGATTAAGATTTTGAATCCTAATAATGGGTAATCCTTCTTTACTCCATTCTTTGGGCTTAAAAGCTCTACCATTAATATAAGTGGCGATCTCAGCTAAACTTACTTTTATCCACCCTTTTGGCACTTCCATATTCCCATTCATCCTATGCCGCCAATGCCTCGTTCATCTCATCAATAATGTTTTCCATCTCGGGGCCGAAGAGCTGCCACATTTTTCCTTTGCCGCCTTTGGCGTCAAAGGGGGTGTAGTCGAGGTCATCTATACTGAAGCTGACCGATGCGGCGATATGGTCTTTAATCATTCTGAGCCACTGCATTTGCTCGTCGTTGAATTTCAAAGTGCCAGCCTGTTTTTTGAAAACCCAATCCTGAAAGTTTTTGTCCACGGTTTTGTCATAGGCGGTGAGGCTGGCATCAATCCCTGCCACTTTGCGTATCAGCGAAACCAGCGCAACCAGTTCGTTTTTCGGGCTGCCGATGGGAGCTTGGCCTGCCGAAGCTTCCAGGACTTCATAGGCACGCCAGACGCCAAGCGGGGCAAGCGCCGGTTTGTCGGAGACGATTTTATCCACCAGCTCGCGAATCATGCTGTAGGTGAGTTCGCGCCGTCGGTAGGGCTGGGCGTAAAATATCTGCAATGCGGTGATTTCGTCTTTGTGGCGGGCGATCCAGTCTCGGAAGTCCTCCACCAGCGCTTCGGCCTTTTCTTTGCTGTCTTTTTCCCAACCGACATGGGTGGCCTCGTCAATATTGATTGTGTCGATGATCTGCTCGTGAACCTTGCGGATGTTTTCAATATAATCGTTCAGCTCCCCATGAAAGACGGCGGCCGCCTTGTCACGCAGTTCGGAAATCATTTGTTTTATGATTTCTGCAATTGCGGCCGGCGCAACGTCCGGGTTTTGCGCCTCAGCCCTCCGGCGGATATCATCCAGCGTATCGGGGTTGTAGGCATTCAGCAGCTCTCCCACCACCTGCGGGATGGTCCTGCCTCCGGCTTTTTCGGCAAAGGTGTTCTTTTCCTTTTCGGTAATCTGTTTGTCGAGCCTCGCCAAACGGTTGGCCAAAGAGGTAAACAGATCCTCATCTCTTGCCCCGATGGTAATTGCGGCAAGCAGTTCCCGAAGCGGCACGCCCGGCTTTCGCTCCAGCGGGCGGCTGTCGGTTTTCAGGCTGCGGGTCACGCCTACAGCATCGACGATGACGTAGTGGTCTTTGGTCATCCTGGCCCGCGGCGTGACTTTTCTCAAGTCGTCAAGGCTGATGGTGCGCGTGCCCCGGCCTTTCATCTGCTCGAAGTAGTTCCGGCTCTTCACGTCCCGCATGAAAAGCAGGCACTCCAGCGGCTTGACGTCGGTGCCGGTGGCGATCATGTCCACGGTGACGGCGATGCGCGGATGATAATCGTTTCTGAATTGCGCCAGCGTGCTTTTGGGGTCTTCGCTGTTGTAGGTGATCTTTTTGCAAAATCTGTTTTCTTCTGCAAATTCTTCGCGCACGATTTGAATGATGTCGTCGGCGTGGCTGTCTGTTTTGGCAAAGATCAATGTCTTGGGCACTTCCAGATTGCCTTTTTCGTCGAGGCGGTCGGGGAACATTTCCGGCAGGCGTTCCTTGAAGGTGCGGATGACGGTGCGGATCTGGCTGGGATTGACCACATCGTTATCGAGCTCGGCTCTCGTGTAGGTCAGATCTTCATCCAACTGTTCCCAGCGCTTTCTGCGGGTGAGTTTTTCGCGGCGATCGATATACTGGCCTTTCCAGACCGTGGCGCCTTTTTGGGTGATTTTTGTTTCGATGAGATAAACGTCGCTGCCGACGTTGACTCCGTCGGTCACGGCCTGCTCGTGCGTGTATTCGCTGACGATGTTTTGATTGAAAAATCCGAATGTGCGGTTGTCGGGTGTGGCGGTGAGCCCGATCAAGAATGCATCGAAATAATCAAGCACCTGTTGCCATAGGTTGTAAATGCTGCGGTGGCACTCATCGATCACGATGAAGTCGAAAAACTCGACGGGCAGTCTAGGGTTGTAACCCACCGGTACGGGCGCACGACCTTCCCAGCGTATTTCAGCCGGATTTATTTCCTCTTCGCGCTCATCGAGCTCTTTGTCTTTCAGTATGGAATACAGGCGCTGAATCGTGCTGATATAGACCTGATTGTCGGTGGGCACAAAACCGGACTTCAGCCGATGCACGCCGTAGAGTTCGGAAAATTTACGGTTGTCGTCATTGGGCACGTAGGCCATGAATTCCTGCTCGGCCTGCTCGCCGAGGTTTTTTGTGTCCACCAGAAACAGCACCCTGCCCGCTTTGGCGTATTTGAGCAGTCGATAAATAGCCGTGATGGCCGTGTAGGTTTTACCCGAGCCCGTGGCCATTTGAATGAGGGCTCTGGGATGATTGGCACGAAATGATTTTTCCAGATTGTTGATTGCAACAACCTGACACTCACGCAGGCCGGTCGTCTGCAGAGGCGGAATGTCCTGCATCCTGCTGCGGAGAGTTTCTTCCCCTTTAAGTAACTGCAGAAATGTTTCCGGACGGTAAAACGAAAATACGGGGCGGGATCGGGGTTTGGGGTCGCGATAATCGGTAAAACGGGTCAGCGTGCCGGTGCTTTCATAAACAAAGTGAAGCGGGTCGTTATCAAGATATTTCAGCTTGCTTCGGGCATAATCTCTGGATTGGTCTTCATGGACGGTTAAGCGGATTCCCTCATCTTCCTTTTTGGCCTCTATAATGCCCACCGGTTTCCCGTGAACAAACAGGACATAATCAGCGGGGCCGATTTCAGTTTGATATTCTCTGACGGCGACACCGGGCCCGGCATGAAGGTTAATCTGCTTTTTGTTCTGGATGATCCAGCCGCACTCGATTAACTGTTTGTCGATCTCATCTCGTGCTATCTGTTCAGGTGTTTGATTGACCATAATTTCGACAAAAAACAACGCTCCGTTTTCATCTACGGATGCGATTATTATAAATTGTTGATTATCTTACAACTTTGAACGGACAATGCAACAAGAAAGTCAAGTGATTGATGGGGGATGGTTAGATGATTAGAAGTTTAGAAGATTAGATGATTTGAGGGTTAGAGGATTAGCTGATAGCTCTTGGCGCAGGACAAAGGATAAAGGATAAAGGACAGCTGAAGATGTTTTGTTAAAAAAAGCAGTTGGCGTCTCCGCCTTTGAAGCAAAAAATCCGCGCAATTTCAAAAAGCCCATTCTCTGGCCTCTCTGTGCGGCTAATTTTCTGCAGGATATCCTGTAATATCTCTTATTTCCTTAAACAGAGGCTTCAGTTGCCTGTACATTTTCAGATAAACTCTTCGGTAAAGATCATCATAAAGAGTGTGGTTGTCATTATTGGGCTCAAAAACCATCCCTGTCCTGGTCATTGCCTGCACGGCCGTGGGAAAATCGGGATAGATTTTCAGACCAACTGCCGCATCAATAGCCGCGCCGAGGGCGGATGTTTCGAAAGTATGAGGACGTTCCGCCGCAATGCCAAAGACATCCGCGGTAATCTGCATGGCCACGTCGCTTTGCGATCCTCCACCGGATACCTTGAGTCTGGTCACCGGTACTTTGGTCTTGCGTTGGGTCAGCTCTCCTCCCTCTCTCAAGCCGTAGATTAGTCCTTCCAGCAAAGCGCGGTAGAGATACGCACGATTGTGTATGTCGCCAAAGCCGATAATTGCCCCTTTTGCATAGGATTCAAGATCGCGCCCCGGTGTCCAGTAGGGCTGCAACATGAGCCCCTTACAACCGGCGGGCACATTTTGGATCAAGGAATCAAAAAATTTTTCCGGAGGTTCATTGCTCTTTTCAGCAAGCATGCGCTCCTGAAAGCCGAATTCTTCCTTAAACCAGCTCACCATCCAAAAACCGCGAAAAATAGATACTTCCGTATAATAGGCACCCGGCACGGACGCGGGATATGGCGGAATCATGGGACGCAGCTCAACATATTCTGGTGTGGCAACATCAAAAGTAGCGATCGTTCCGAAACTTAAACATCCGGTTTCGGGCGTGAGACAGCCGCAGCCAAGTATTTCACATCCTTTATCCGATCCTGCCGCCATTACCGGCAGTCCTTCCGGTATACCGGTCTGGACGGACGATTTTTTAGTAATGCGGCCCATCATCTCGGAAGGTTTGACCAGGTCAGGCAATTTTTCTTTCTCGGCCTTGAAGATCAGCCATTTGAAATCATACTTTCGTGCCCACTGATAGGTTTTATTGTCAAACGGCAGATAACCTACATTGTTACCTGTGGAATCCACGAACTCACCGGTAAGTCGATGCGTAAAAAACCCGGAGAGCAATAAATATTTGTATGTCTTTTCCCAAATGTCCGGCTGGTTCTGATATATCCAGTTTGACTCACATTCCTGGATCGCACTTTCCAGCGTGTCGAGTAATTTCACTGTCCTGAGCACAGGCCTCAATACACCAGGCAGAATCTTCCGGGCATCGGCCTTTCTCTGGTCCAGCCAGATAATTGCCGGCCTGAGCGCCCGGCCGTCCTTGTCCACGTTAATCATCGTGGCACGCTGTGTCGTCAGCGTCACCCCGATAATGTTCTTCACCAGGGATTGCCTAAGGTGCAGAAGTTGCCTGGTTGTTTTACAAAATACATCCCAGTAGTAATCAGGCTCCTGTTCCGCCCAGCCGGGATGCTTTGAAAAATAGGGTTGGATGGGCGTCTTCACGATATCCACGATGTTGCCTTCCATATCGACAAGCGCAGCCCTGATCGATTGCGTACCGGCATCAATCGAAAGGACTAATTCTTCCGGATTACTTTTGCCCTGTGACATATACACCTCGGATTTGCCTGTGATGATTTTAAATCAATCCAACCCCAGTTGTCCTCCCGGGTTCATAATACCATTCGGATCAAAGTGTTTTTTCAACGCACGTAAAACGTCCATCTGTTCTTTCCCCAGATGTGTCTGCATCCAGGGACCGATCATGCGTCCGACGCCATGATGATGACTCAATGACCCGCCGTATTTTTGGATATTCTCAACAATGCCGCGCTGAAATTTGCGAAACTCATCGGGGTCATCCATTTTGAGTATAAAGATGAAGTAAAGATTGGTGCCCTGGGGATAAAAATGTGAGGCATGCGTCATACACATCGTATCCGGGCGGCTCTTGATATACTCCCGCACACCTTTGTGCAAATTATGCAGGTTGTCCCAGGTCACCGCCGCCTCCAGCGTATCAATCAAAATACCATAATCACCCAAATCCTCACGCATATACGGCTCAGTATAGCGTGTATGCTCCCACTTGCGCGCGGCGTAACCACCCAGCGACATGGCGCCGTATTTGCGGGCAATCTTTTTTATCTTACGGGCGACCAGTCGCGTGTAATCCTGGTCACCTTCGACATTGCCCAGGCACAGGCAGCGTTGCATTGGTTTAAATCCACGCATCGTAAGAAATTTATCGGCAATACCCGGCATACCATAAAGTTTCAGTCCCCGATCTGTTTCTTCCGGATCGGAAATACGGTAGATCGCCGGTTTCCCGAATTCCGACTGCATGATTTCGCGGCTGGCGCCGACGGCGGCTTCCCACGTGGGGTACATGTAGCTGAAGCGTGCGCGGTTATCCGGCATGTGGCGGAATATTTTCATAGTGACTTCAACCAGAATGCCGAAACAGCCTTCGGACCCCTTCATGATGTCGTTTATTTTGGGGCCGGTCGCTGTCGCCGGATAATCAAGTGTTTTAAAAGTTCCCACGGGCGTAACGTATTCCTGGCTGAAGACAATATCGTAGGCATCACCGTAATACGTGGAGGCCTGACCGGAACCAAGTGTAACGATCCAGCCTCCCACGGTCGAATATTCGAAGGACTGGGGAAAATGGCCGCAGGTATAGCGCAATTTGGTACCAAACATCTCCGGCGCTTTATTCAGTGCTTCTTCATAAGCAGGTCCGTACATGCCGGGCTGGACGCGTGCGGTCTGGTTCAGTTCGTTAATTTCCAGAAGTCTGTTCATGTGCGTGCTGATGACCAGAGAGACTCCACCCCTGACCGGCCGGCATCCGAAATTTACCGAAGAACCGGCGCTGAACACCGTAATGGGGATTCGTTCCTGATTGCAGTATGCAACAATTTTCTGCACATCATGCTTATCGCGGGGATGAACGACAATATCGGCAACTTCACGGATGATTCCCTTTCTTAGCTCCAGCATTTCCTCCGTCGTTTTACCGGATGCGTATTTGACACGGCTGTAATCATCAATGGCGACATTATCCCCGCCCACAATGCCCGCAAGCCTCTTAATTTGATCAGCTTTAAGTGAAGGTGGACGATTCAGAACTACCTTTTCATTGCCTTCATTTATTCTGACTGTAAAATCTTCATCACTCATGTGGAAATCCTCTTGCATCATTCTGACCCAGGCATCACTGGGGTGTTTAAAATAATGGGGATCTCCGTATTTTGTGATGGAACGATATGTCCCCGGTACGGGCGCCTTTTCATTCCACTCCGGTTTGAATTTTCCGGATATCATCGCATGTCCTCCTGCTTCTCTTGCCGCTTATTATCTAGTTTACCAACTTTTTCTCCGGCCGTTGGCGGCCCAAAGATTGTCGTCACATTTATTAGATGCCTGGCGCCATTTTATTAATCCAGCCGTGAAAAATGATCATGCCCGTCCAATCCTATATTTCCACTACGCCGGCAGCTTCAGTAAATTAACCGTATCTGCAATTTCTTTTTCCATTCTGTCGCGATCCCATTTCAATTCCCCGGCGGCGATCTGAGCAACTTTCAGTAACACATTTTCACCCGGGTTACCGAGCGTGCCGATGCCGGTCCGTCGCATCACAATATCGGGCAACGTGCGTGCCATTTCCTGACGGATGGCATAAACGACCTGTGCCGGAATTTCTCCGTCTTCGTTTATCACCTCCGACCATGACTTGTCTTCTTTTGCCAATTTCAGGACCGCTTCATACTCTGTTCCGTAATTGCGCCCTAAATAATCAAGAGTGGCACTGCTCCAACCATTTTTCTTTTTTTGAACCTCGTCCAGGAAAAAAGATAAATTTTTTATCCCGCACCCGGCCAGATAACGATTTTCGGTGACACTCTTTCCTAAATTACGCTGCATCTTTGCGGCTACAATTTTCAGACAGTTTTCCGCCAGCCGGCGGCTGGTTGTAAATTTCCCACCCTCTACCGTGATCAACCCATCCAGACCATCTGCTTTATTGTCATGAATTTCATACTTGCGGGATGAAGAATAGGTTTCTTTTGTATCTTTTTCGACCAGCGGACGCAAGCCACCGTAAGCATGGAGCACATCTTCATAAGCAAGTTTGCCGTCACCAAAAGAACTGTTCACATCGTCAAGCAGCTCCATAATACCGGCTCTGGTTACGCGATAATCGTCGGGATTGCCATCGAAAGGCTTATCGGTTGTGCCGATCAACGTGTGATTGCGCCAGGGGATAAGAAAAAAATGACGGCCGGCCGGCGTCAAAGACCCCACCGTAAATCGTCCGGAAAGCAAACGCTTTTTGGTGATGATATGAATTCCTTCCGAGCGGCGCAATGTGTTGCTCATTGTTTGGTTTCGCTGGACAATCCCCAGCAGAAGATCCGCCCAGGGACCACCGCAATTGATCGTCACCTCCGCCTCTACTTCATGAAGGCTATTGTGCAACAAATCAATCACCTGCACACCGGTTATTTTCTTATGGGCGTCCACAAGAAAACCTTTGACCTCTGTGTAATTGGACACTTTGGCGCCATAAGCCAAAGCGGATTTGATAAAAGCCAGTGTAAATCGTTCAGGAAAAATACTGACACAGTCGTAGAAAACTGAAGCTCCCGTAAGATCTACGGCACGGACATTGGGTTCCTGCCGCAGGACTTCAGAAGCGGATATCGTCTTATGCATGGGGATTTTCTTCGAGGGATCCCAGGTGAAACTTTTATCATAAGACAGGGCGTCATAAACCACCATCCCGAGTTTCACCAGCCATTTATTATTTTTCAGAGGTTTTTTATAATGAGTCATCATAATCGGCCAGGGATAAACAAAATTAGGAGCGATATTTTCCATGACTCTCCGCTCGCGCAGTGATTCGCGCACCAGCCCGATTTCACCATTTACCAGGTAACGTAAACCGCCATGAATCATTTTGGAGGTCACCGCCGACGTCGCCCAGGAAAAATCCTTTTTCTCCATCAGCGCCACCTTCAATCCCCTGGTGGCTGCCTCATAAGCAACGGAGGCACCTGTGATTCCACCGCCGATGACAATGACATCAAACTTTCCGCCACTATGATTTTCTATAAATCGCTCCATGCTATTTAACCTTCCTGACCTTTTTTCTGTTTAGACTCTCCTTTACTGCGTCTTGTGCGTAAACGAGCACATCCTTCATCAGCTTACGCGCTTTTTGAGGTTTTTGATTCTTGATGGCTTCGTATATACTCAGATGAAATTGACGTGAGCGTTCAATGTTATGTTCGTCGTCAAAATATAGATAACCGTAATCCCGGAAAATCTGATTGAAAAAATTGAGAATCACGGTGCATAGAAGATTATGGCTGGATTTGGCGATTATCTGGTGCACTCTGATGTCGCGCTCCAGCATCGTCATATCCTCTGATTTGACAACATGTTTTAACTCGTTGAGATCGGCTGCTGTGCGCCTCTCGGCCGCCATATATGCTATCTGCGGCACTACAAAACCGCGGGCTTCGAGAATATTTGATAATACATCCCCGCTTTCATCCATCATGAGCGCGGCCTTGATCAGATCGAAATTGCCGCTTTCCAGATAATTTTTGGCGTAAAGCCCGTCGCCGTGGCGGATTTCCACCAAATCGAGATTTTCAAGCTTGCGCAATGCCTCACGAACGGTAGCCCTGTTGACTTCAAACGTTTCGGCAAGCTCTCTTTCGGTGGGCAGTTTATGCCCGGGAGAAATTTCTCCGTCCATGATTTGTTTCTGAATAATATTGACAATCTCTTCATGAAGACGCGAACGGGTGAGCGGTCTTCCCAATATCTTTTTTTCCGTCACGGGGCATCCTTTCTTTACCCGCCGCCATTGGCCGGGTGGTTCGACCATAAACAAAAAGATGAATAAATGTCAATGTTTTTCTTTTATGAGGCTTTTGAATAATACCTCCTCCAGTCATTACTAAGGATAAAGGCTAAAGGATAAAGGCGAAAGGCTAAAGGATAAAGGATGCTTCGACAGGCTCAGCATGAATGGTCAGTGAAGAGCTCACTATGAACGGCCAGTAAAAGCTCGGCATGAACAGCCAACAAAACTCCGCTCGTCCTGAGCTTGTCGAAGCCCGCCCTGAGCTTGTCGAAGGGGGGGTGAGCGGGAATATGATTTTCCGTTCATGGTTCGACAGGCTCACCACGAACGGTCAGTAAAGCTCATCGTGAACAGTCAGGAAAGCTCACCACAAACGGTCAGGAAAGCTTAGCGCGAACGGTTAGTAAAGCTTAGCGCGACCGGGTAATAAAGCGCGAGGTGCAACCTTCGTGTCCCCTGCCGGCGGGGGTGGCCTGCTTTAGCGGGCCAGGGGTGGAGAACTAGATGATTAGAAGGTTAGAGGGTTAGAGGATTAGCTAAAGGACAAAGGCTAAAGGCTAAAGGACGCTTCGAAGGGAAAAGTGCGGACGGATAATAAAACACGAGACGCGACCATTGTTTTAAACTCTCCTCTCTCCATCACCCGCAAGACAAGCGCGGTATTCTCTCACTTCTTTCTATTGGATGGTCGTAAGAATCTGCTCAAATAATTCATCGCTGTTATCAACGAAAGAAGTAATAATAAATGAGATTGGTCTTATCTTTTGATGGAAAATAACCAATTCAGCCCTGATTGTTTTATTGTCCTTACCCGGGTGAAAATCTCTGCGGTAAGCCGTAAAATCAGTGCCGCAATATTTGTAGATTGCCGTCACTTTTGCGGGTTTGGTAAACCATGACTTTTTTTCCAGCACAAGCATATAATTGCCACGTGTTGCGTATTGAGGATCTTTCAGGTCTTCCGGTGTCATTTTCCATACTTTATCATAGTATTCTTGTATAGATTTAAAAGCGCTACAAAAATCTCTCTCATGTTCATCGACTGGCTTGTCGCATGCGCTTATTTCTTCACTTTCAAACAACGACATAATTAAAAATACTTTCTCTCCATCTTTTGAATAGACGGCGGTTGTTGTTTTTAGAGGGTTTGATTTTTTATCAAACCAACCTGGCGAAATCGAAGCCGAAAGACCAAAGAAATCAATTTTTGTATTATCCTCGGTGATGAATTTATCAGGCTGAATATCAATCACTTTTGCTTTCATGTAGTATTCCGGATCATCCAACTTAATTTGATTTACACAACAGGCACAAAGCAATAAAAGCAAGAGAACGGCTATTATTTTTTTCATCTCATTCCCCCGTTGCAAGTGCTGTTTCCACAATGTTCTTTAACTGCGCATATCTAAACGTTTTACAGATTTCAAACGTTGCAGTGCCTCCCATAAGCCAGTCTTTCAGCGGCCTGAGTGCCTGTTTAAAAAACCATGACTTGGTCGGCATCAAAGTAGGCTGAGGAACATATTTCATATTGGAAGAGCATCTTCTTGTTTCGGCGACTAATTCCACCAAGGCCTGAATAGCTTTATCATTCCATTGCCCGGGGGCAGTCTCCTCCCCTGACAATTTCCTCCATACTTCCGTGCAGGCCACTTTATCATCAAGACTACAGGTCATCATGATCCCACCTCTTGAGATTTCAAATATTTTTTGGATTATTTTCGTGAACTTATACTCAAAGAAAATTATTTTGTCAAATTAATCTTCTCATTGTTCCCCGGTGGTTCGTAGCTCATGGATAAAGGATAAAGGATAAAGGATAAAGGCGAAAGGATAAAGGATGCTTCGACAGGCTCAGCATGAATGGTCAGTGAAGAGCTCACTATGAACGGCCAGTAAAAGCTCGGCATGAACGGGTATTAAAAGCTCGGCATGAACAGCCAACAAAACTCCGCTCGTCCTGAGCTTGTCGAAGCCCGCCCTGAGCTTGTCGAAGCCTGCCCTGAGCCTGTCGAAGGGCCTGCCCTGAGCCTGTCGAAGGGCCTGCCCTGAGCCTGTCGAAGGGCCTGCCCTGAGCCTGTCGAAGGGCCTGCCCTGAGCCTGTCGAAGGGCCTGCCCTGAGCCTGTCGAAGGGCCTGCCCTGAG
>JAGPFA010000007.1:0-34580 GCA_018056765.1 Syntrophaceae bacterium | reverse complement strand
CTTGTCGAAGCCTGCCCTGAGCCTGTCGAAGGGCCTGCCCTGAGCCTGTCGAAGGGCCCGCCCTGAGCTTGTCGAAGGGGGGTTTTTGTCTATTGAAGCCCGGTGCGGTTGTATGGTAAGAAGTGCGTCATGGATGAAAAACAGTCAAAGGATGTCGATCTTATCATTTGCGCGCGCTGCGCTCTATTGATGGATGCAGCCGATACCCGTCTGGAGGAAGCGGCCATCGCCGTTGAAGGGTCCGTGATTGTGGATATCGCAAAAAAGGACGAGATTCTTTCACGCTACAGGGCACCGAAAATCATCGATCGGGCGAACATGCTGGCCATGCCCGGTCTTGTGAATACGCACACGCACGCGGCTATGACCTGTTTCAGGGGTATCGCCGACGATCTGGAGCTGATGGACTGGCTCAATAATTACATTTTCCCCGCCGAGGCAAAAAATGTAACCCCTCGTCTGGCCTACGACGGATCGCTTCTGGCCTGCGCGGAGATGATCAAATCCGGCACGACAACATTTTGCGATATGTATATTTTTGAACAGGAGACAGCGCGAGCGGCCAGTAAGGCGGGAATGCGCTGTCTGGTAGGAGAGGTTCTCTTTGATTTCCCCTCGCCTAACTGCAAATCACCCGCTGAGGGGCTGGCCTATACGCGGATGCTCGCCGAACGCTGGCGCGATGACCCGCTGGTGGGAATCATTGTGGAGCCCCATTCCCTGTACACCTGCTCTCCCTCAGTAGTGCGCGAGGCAAAGGCAATTGCCGATGAATATGGATTACTGCTGGGCATCCATCTTCTGGAAAACAGGGCGGAGCGCGGACAACTTGAAGAAAAGCTGGGCAAAAGCCCGGTGACTTTTTTGCAGGAAATCGGCTGCCTGGACAATAATCTGCTTGCCTTTCACTGTGTTTACCTGTCGCCGGAAGAAATTAATCTTTTTGCCGAATACGGCTGCAAGGTGTCTCACAACCCGGCCAGCAACATGAAGCTGGCCAGCGGCATCGCGCCCGTACCGGATATGCAAAAAGCCGGTGTCACGGTAGGGCTGGGCACGGACGGGGCCGCCAGCAACAATACGCTGGATATGATCCGCGAGATGAACACGGCCGCCAAACTTCACAAGGTGGCCCGCCTCGATCCGACACTTATGGATGCACGCACCGTTTTACGCATGGCGACAATCGAAGGCGCCAAAGCCCTGGGTATGGAAAATATGATCGGGTCGCTCGAGGTCGGCAAGCAAGCGGACATCATTGTTCTGGATATGGACAAACCTCATCTGACTCCGCTCTACAGTGAGTACTCGCACCTGGCCTACGCCGCCTGTGGCGCGGATGTGGACACGGTTGTCATAGGCGGAAAAGTAGTTATGGAAAACCGCAGTCTTTTAACGATAGATGAGCAAGTGGTTATGCAAAACGTGCGGGATATCGCCGCCGGTATCAAAAAAAGTCTGAACCTGTAAAGGAGAGAATGAAGATGAGACTAAATCGTCCGGGGTGCCTGTGGGCGGCGTTATTATTAGGACTGACTTTATGGCTGGCGGCGCCCGCAAGCCTCTGTGTGGCCGCCATAAAAGATGTGACGCTTTTCCCGCATTCGGCAAAAGTCGAGGGGAGCGTAAAAATCAATCCGCAACCTGTTGGGGCAGCTAAACATGAGGTGACGATAATTTTACCGTCCCAGGCGAATCCGGAGTCTCTTAACGTCTATGTGCCCTCTTCTGAAACGGCTAAAATAAATGATATTCAAATAAAGCAGATCACACGCGTCGATGAAAACAGAGTCGCCGAATTGCGCGCCCGCCTGGACAAGGCGAAAAATGAAAAAAAATCACTCCTGGCGCAAAACGGCGGCCTGGGAGCGCAGCTGCAGTTCTGGCAGTCGCAGGCCAAGGCCAAAGCAAAAACCATCGCCGAAGCGGATCAGCTCGCCGCGGCTATTGGTAAAAGCACCAGGCGTCTGCTGACAGAGAAAAACAGCGTCGAGGCGGAAATAGAAAAAACCGAAAAGCTGATCAAGGAGCTTGAGGCTCTCCTGGAGCAGGCGGCGGGGAAAAGCGAAAAAGTGCATGAGGCGCGGGTCTTCATAACGGGGGCTCTCCGCCACGATGCAGAAATCAAGTACAGCTATATCGTTTCCGGATGCGGATGGCAACCCCTGTACCGGTTGGAGGCTCTCCCTGCCGCCGGCCGGGTGGTTTTTTCATGGGACGCGCAAATCTGGCAGTCTGCGGGCGAAGACTGGACCGATATCAATCTCAGTCTGGCCAGTTTACAGCCGATAAGCACCTTCGCCCCGGGAGATTTACCCGCCTGGCTCATCAAACCCAAACCTCCCATTGCCTACAAGGCAACACGCGAGGCAAGACCGGCCGCCGCCCTGCTGGCAGCCCCGGCAAATGACGGGACGGCAGATAAATTCGCCGCAGAGACGATTCATACGACCTACCGTACCTGGTCGATGGGCAAAGTAACGCTTGGCGCGGGTCAGAGGCAGCGTCTGAAAATCAAAGACGACACCTGGGATGCCGAGTTTCTTTTTCTGGCCCGGCCGAGTCTCTCGCCACAGGCTTTTGTGCAGGCACAATTGAAGTTTGCCCAACCGCTGGAGATCCCCACCGGCGAGGCGGCGTTCGTGATTGACGGGGCGCTGGTCGGGAAGCGCATCTTCGCTTTGGCGGGACAGGAGGCGGATGTTTACTTCGGCAACTCACCTTTTGTAAGTGTGAAGCAAAAGACCGTCAGCGATCAATCAGGAGCGTCTGAATTTTTCCGCCAGAAACAGACCAGACGCTGGATCTGGCGTCTGGAGGCCGCAAACACAGGAAGCGCTCCTGTCCGACTGCGCATCGAGGAACCTGTCCCTGAGATCGGTGATGTACGGATAAAACTGGTTTACAGGCACAATCCCGCTCCGACAAAAAAGGATTCATCGGTTTTTGCCTGGACATTTGATCTGCCGGGCCGTCACACTCAAATTATCGAAACAGAAATTGAACTGGAAGCGCCGGCGGACATGCCCCTTGATCTCGGCTGGCGCTGGGACGAACGACTTTACTGATGCCCGGTTCCGCCCGCCCGGTTGAAAACATAGGCTATTTCGCGAGAATCATTTCTTCGATGACGTTTTTCGTGCGGTCTATGATCTTTTCGTAGTACTGCTTGTTGCGCATGATGTAATAATGCACTTCCAGACCCGGTTTTATTATTTTGTTTTTGGCGAAAAACGACTTCATCCTGCCGATGGATAAAAAACGTCTTACGTAGAGTTCTTCCCAGTTGTTCTTATAGACGATACCGATACTTTGAATTTCCAGATCGGTGAGGGTTTCTTCAAAGCTGATGATAATCAACATTTTATTGACCGTCTCCTGTTCCAGAAATTTGCCGAAATGAACCCGGGCGATATCGTAGGTGCCAAACACTGTTTGCATCATTTTCCCGATGTTGATGATTTCCTGAACGGTTACCGGCGTGGGATTGGGCTTCATTCTGATTTCCTGTGAATCAAAAATCCCGTTCCAGGTAATATAGGCCAGGCAGAAGATCATGTCATCGTGGGTGATGGTCGTTGAGGAAAGATCGCTCGAAGACATGATGCGCCACTGACCTTCGTGGAATGAAAAAGTCATCGAAGGCTTTCGGATATTTTCGGTGGACATGTGCAAAATGGGCACTTTGAAGTCTTTGACGGTGATGGAGGCATCCAGTTTTCTGCCGATGATGGCCAGATCGTCCGGAGCAATATACCCTTCCATGCCCTTCTGGATTTCAATGATGTCGCGGTAGATCTGTGAGACATGTTCAAACATCAGACTGCCGAAATCAACCTGCTCATCTAGCCCCCAGCGGTCAAAATCGTTTAGCTCGAAAATCATCCGGCGTTCTATTTTATGTTTTTTGAATATGTCCAGCGCCATTATGTCACGCTGGGTTTGTTTTCTGGTCATCAATTTTAAATCGCAGCGCAGGTAAAAACACTTCTTTAAAAATTCGAAGTGTTCATGCTGCATCCTGGTGGAATAATGCTCCAGGATTTCCTGCATGGTAAACACACTCGGATCCGTCTGCTCATCTTGCGGTGCCGCACCCAGAATGAGGGCACGAAATCTGTTGCACAGGAGCTCTTCACGGGGCGTTTCCAGAAACATCTTGAGCAGAAGCATCTTGATGATGGACTTTAGCGGATGAGTTAAAGACTTGTTGAGCTGCCACAGGGCGGCGCCGTAGAATTCCGACTGCTGAACTTCTTCGAGATTGCCCAGATCAATCAGGTCATATTCTCCGAACCCGCTGGTCAGGTTCTGCTCGAAAGCCTTCCCGTAATCCACCGGCTCCCGTGGATCGAAGGCAACCCACCAGAAGGGGATCTTCCCGCAAATAAGAATGGAGGTGCGGTAAAATTCCTCCTTCAATACATTTTTCTGTGTCGATCCGCTTGATTCAAAGTCAATGACACCGAAGTTGCACTCGCGGATATCCGTCACGTCTGTCAGAAAAAAGTAAACGGGAATTCTTATCTTCTCATCGAGCCAGCCTTTTATCAGATTGAGCTTCTGGCTCAGCTGGAAATAACTCTCATCGTCAAACTGCCTCCTGTCAATGCAAATCCAGATATCGCAATCAGACAGTCTGGTCTGGCTTACCGTGCCGACGGAGCCGATCGTGTATATGCCCAGAATATACGCGTCTCCGGGTATGCGCCTGATGGAAAATCGGTCGTCGGACATTCCGAGTTGTCTTTTATACTGCCCCTCTCTCAGAATAATCTGTCTGTTGTTTTCAATATCGAATACTTTAAAAAGGTGTTTCTGCCCTTTGAGATAGCCGGGTACCGAAGGGTGGTTCACCGACAAAAGCCAGGGAAGCAGATATAAAACGACGTGGGCATCTTTGGGCGAATTCTGGATGAAGATCTGCTTGCGCCATTCGTTGTAGCGCAGGAAGTTTCTTTTGTTGTTTTGCAAGGTGATCGAAAGCAATACATGCAACCTCAAGCTGGATAAAGGGAGTCTATCCGAGTATATTCTTGAAGTCAATCGGTCATTAGCTAAAGACATTTCAGAGATTGACAGCCCCTCGCCGGATATGAAATATACTCCGCCGGGAGGTTATTTTGTCTCAAAAACCAGCTTACGACAGTCTGAGACGTTTAGTGGAACCCCACAAGAACGAAATCATGGTCGCCGACTACAACGACCTACTGGGCGCCCTGAAAGTTTCACTCAGAAAACCAACGTCGCGGAGGGCGGGCCAGGACCACTGGCGGGACAAACTCGAGGCCTCCATGCAACGCGTGAAGAAGCGCGACGCAGCGGTGCCCGATTTTTCTTTCCCCCCAGAACTTCCCATCTCGGGAAAAAGCGGGCTCATCATCGAGACCATCAGAAAAAACCAGGTGGTTGTCATTACCGGCGAAACGGGCTCGGGCAAGACGACGCAAATCCCCAAAATGTGTCTTGCCGCCGGTCAGGGCAGACGCGGCATAATCGGCCTCACACAGCCCCGGCGGATTGCCGCCGTTTCCATCGCCGAGCGCATCGCCTCAGAGATGGGCCAGCTCTGCGGAAGGGCGGTGGCCTACAAGACACGCTTTGAGGAGAAAACATCCGGCGAGCCCCTCATCAAGGTCATGACCGACGGCATTTTGCTTGCCGAAACACAGCGCGACAGAAAATGGCTGGACTATGACACGATCATTCTGGATGAGGCGCATGAACGCAGCCTGAATATCGACTTTATTTTAGGCTATCTGCGCACACTTTTGTCCGTAAGGAAGGATCTGAAGCTGATTATCACTTCGGCCACAATAGATACTGACAGGTTCTCACAGGCCTTCGGCTCTGCGCCGGTCATCTCGGTTTCCGGCCGCGTCTATCCCGTCGCGGTGCGCTACCGCCCCATCGACACCAAGCGGGAAGAAAAAGGCGAAATCACCTATATCGAAGAGGCTCTCCTGTCAGTAGAGGAGCTCCAGCGAAACAGGCACACAGGAGACATACTCATCTTCATGCCCACCGAAAACGATATCCGCGAGACATGCCGGCAGCTGGACAGGCGCACAAACGCTCTGGTCCTCCCTCTGTTCGCCCGCCTGGCCGGCGCCTCGCAACGGCTTGTCTTTGCCCCGTCGGACAAACAGAAAATCATCGTGGCGACAAACATTGCGGAAACCTCACTCACCATACCCGGCATCACCTGCGTCATTGACACGGGGCTGGCGCGTATTCTGGAGTATAATCCGCGCAGCCAGACCACCGGATTGCCTGTTGTGCCTGTTTCACAAAGCAGTGCCGACCAACGGAAGGGACGGGCGGGGCGCGTACAGGACGGTATCTGCATTCGGCTTTATAGTGAGGAGGACTACAGTGGCCGTCCTGTTTATACGCCGCCTGAAATTCTGCGCTCGAACCTGGCGGGAGTCATTCTGCGGCTGTTGTCGCTGAATCTGGGCGATATTGACTCCTTTCCTTTTATCGAAAAGCCACAGCCTAAAAATATCCGTGACGGTATCGAGCTTTTACAGGACCTCGGAGCGATCAGGCGAAATGAGCGCACAACAGGCAGGCAGGTTTATGAATTGACGCCCACCGGCCGCGCGATGGCGCTCTTCCCGCTGGATCCGCGCGTGTCGCGCATGATTCTTGAGGCCAAAAAAGAAGGCTGCCTCCATGAAGTCGCCGTGATTGCGGCGGCGCTGGGCATCCAGGACCCGCGTGAACGACCCTACGACAAAGTCGAGCTTGCTGAGGCGGCTCATGCGGTTTTTCAACACCCGGAGTCGGATTTCCTCACCTACCTGCAGATATGGAACCGCTACGCCGGCACTTTCGAAAAAAAACTCTCCCAGGGAAGTTTAAGAAAGTTCTGCCGCGAACATTATCTTTCCTACCGGCGCATGATGGAGTGGCGCGACATTTACCTGCAGATACTGAACATTGCCGATATCCGCCTCCCAGGTAAAAAAAGCACCGGTTTTTCACAAATGGAAATTGACCAGCTGGTGGCCGACAAAATCCACCGCTCCATCCTCAGCGGCTGCCTGACAGGCATCGCGCGTAAAAAAGAAAAGAATTTCTACAGGGCCGCCAAAAGCCGCGAGGTGATGCTCCATCCCGGGTCGAGCCTCTTCAACAGAGGTGCCCCCTGGATTGTCGCCGCGGAAATCAGCCGGACGTCCCGGCTGTTCGCCCGCAATGTGGCCAATATCAAAAGTGAGTGGCTCGAAGAGCTGGGCGGCGAGCATTGCCGCTACAGCTACTCGGCCCCTCGTTGGGAAAAGAGCCGCGGCGAAGTGGTCGCCACAGAGAAAGTCACCCTGTTCGGACTTACAATCATTGAGGGCCGAACGGTCGGCTACGCTAAAATCGACCCGGAGGAGGCGAAAAATATTTTCATCCGTGACGCGCTGGTGACAGGTGAGACGGGACGGAAATTTTCTTTTGTGGAGCACAATCTATCACTTTGGGACAAGGCCAGGTCAATGGAGGAGAGGTTGAGAAAAAGAGGTATCGCCATCGACGAAGAAATGCTGGCCTCACTCTACGATCAGAGGCTGCCTTTGATTTCGGATGTCCGCTCTCTCGCCAGGCTGATAAAGGATAGAGGCACAGATGAGTTTCTGCGCTTCGGGCCGGAGGATTTTGTAGCCACAGCGCCCGACGTGGATGACTTGGCCGGACATCCCGAGCAAATTAAAATCGGCACAGCCGTACTTGAGTGCAACTATCTTTTTGAACCGGGGAGTCCCGAGGACGGAGTGACTATCCGTATGCCGGTGGGACTGTTGTCAAAAGCTGCATCGGAGAACATGGAACGGCAACTGCCCTCTTTAATGGAGGAGAAAATCCTGCAGATGTTAAAAGGCCTGCCCAAAAAAGCAAGACAGATTCTTCCTCCGCCGGTTCAGATTGCACGAGAATTCATCGCCCGTCAGACCGATGATAACATCCCTTTGCCGGCGGCGCTCAGTCGTTTTTTGTCGGAGCGCTATAAACTTAACGTGCCTGCCGATGCCTGGGCTCTGGAGAAGCTGCCTGCCCATTTGAATATCCGCTACCTGGTGACGGACGAGCTGGGAAAGGAAATAAAGAGCGGCCGCGATATCGCTTTACTGGAAAAGGAACTGGCCGGCCGGCGCGAGCAGGAATCGATGGAGCAATACCGGCTAAGCTGGGAAAAAGTTAATGTTACCGGGTGGGACTTCGGCCCCTTGCCCGAGGTCATTGAAATGACCGGAAAGCACGGCGTCACGGGTATGGCCTATCCGGCCCTGGCCGATGAAAACACAGGAGTGAGCCTGAGACTGTTTACCCGCCCCGGTGAGGCGGCCCGGTACCATCAGGAAGGAGTGGCCGCCCTTTACCGCATCAGGTTCGCCGATAAGCTCAAACAACTGAAAAAATACACGGCGCTGGGCGGAGAGATGAAAGTATGGGCGGAAGCTCTTGGCAGCGCCCGCGAGGTGGAGCGCTCCGTGGCGCAAAGAGTGAGCGATGATCTGTTTTGCCGCCCCTTTCGCACGCCCGGGGAATTTGACACCCATGCTGCGACAATAGAGCGGGAAATCCTCCCTTATGGCCAGAAAGTGCTCACTTCGATGATGCCGGTAATGAAAAGCGCCGCCGAAACCTGTGAGGTTCTGAAAGACCTGATGATGAAAAATCGCGCCAATCCGCCCCTGACGGATTTCCTGCGGGCAACGCTTGATGAGTTCCACAGGCTGGTGCCGGTAAATTTCATACAACTATACTCGTTTGAGCGCCTGACAAATCTTCCGCGTTATCTGAAGGCCTTGGCAATCCGGGCCGAACGCGGATCTCTGAATCTTCCGGCGGCCAGAGACAAGCTCCGGGATGCGGAAGTTTACACCCGAAAGCTTCAGGAATTCACCGAGGCGGACAATGATTCCGTCTCGACGGAAAAAAGAGGGAAAATCGAAGAGCTCAAGTGGATGATTGAGGAATATAAGGTTTCGCTGTTCGCCCAGGAACTTAAAACTCCCTATCCCGTCTCCCCCAAGCGACTGGGTAGACTGGTGCAGGAAATTGAAAACATCGTCTATTGATTTTCCGCCTGCGCATTTTGGGCGCATTCGCGTCGGGCCTGGGCAAATCCCTCCAGGGAGCCGGTAATGACTCTGTCTTCAACGCAATAGGCAATGCGGAAGTATCCCGGTGCGCCGAAGCCGCTCCCCGGCACGACGAGGATATTTTTTTCCAGAAGAATTTCGGTGAACTTAACGTCGTCGGCAAGCGGGCTTTTGACAAAAAGGTAAAAAGCGCCCTGCGGCATGGCGAACTGATACCCTGCCTTCGTGAGCCCGGCGCAAAGCAGGTCGCGCTTTCTCTGATACGAGCCGACATCGACGGTGATGTCCTGCAGTCCGGCGATGACCCTCTGCATCAAGGCGGGTGCGTTCACGAATCCGGAGATGCGCGTGCACAGTATCAGCGCATCAATCAGGCAGGCCGGCTCTTCGATGGCGGGATTGACGGCGATGTAGCCTATCCTCTCACCCGGCACAGAAAGAGTTTTGGAATAGGAATAGGCGACGATGCTGTTGGGGTAGGCTCTGAGAACACTGGGGACCTCTATGCCGTCGAAAACTATTTCCGCATACGGCTCATCTGAAATGAGGTAGATGGTTTTATCGTATTGCCTTCCCTTTTGAACAAGCAATCCGGCAAGGGCGGATATTTCCTCTTCACCATAGACCCTGCCTGTGGGGTTGTTGGGGGAGTTGATGATCACGGCCTTTGTTTTTTCGGTGATGGCGGCGGCGAGCGCTTCGAAATCCAGTGAAAAGTCTTTAGCGCTTTTTACCTTGACGAGCACTCCGCCGTAGTTTTCGACATAAAAGGCATATTCCACGAAATACGGGACAACTACGATGACCTCGTCGCCCGGGTCAAGCAGTGCCTTCAGGATGACATTCAATGCGCCGCCCGCCCCGCACGACATGATGATGTGCTCGGCCTGAAGCTTCAACCCCGTCGTGTGGCTGATCTTTCCGGCAACTTTTTGTCTCACTTCGGGGATCCCGGCATTGGGGGGATACCCGTGCTTGAAGGGAATCTCCGCTCGGGCAAGCTCCATCAGGGCATTTTTGAATTCGCCGGGGGGCTCGACATTGGGATTGCCGAGGCTGAAATCATATACACGGTCAACCCCGAACTTCTTTTTCAATGCAATCCCCTGCTCGAACATTTTTCGGATCATGGAGGATTGGGAAACAGATGCCCTGATTTTTTCAGATATCGCCATAAGCTTTTGTCCTTCGGTAGGCAAACAATTTTTTGCGCTTGTCTGAACGGCACTTCGTGAGCGCTGCTTTCACGGCAACACCTGCAACAACACGGGGAAGCCATCCCCAAGCGGTGAAAGCAGCGTGCCGTGAATCAGAAAATAAAAATCTATAATCGTTCCAACGCGTCCTGGCCCAAAACGATCCCATCACCGACGCACCAGGCAGGCAATTGTTTTATCCCCGACAGATAATCGCCTGTGCTCCTCCTCAGCGTTTGCGGCGTCTCATTATCACATAGATGCCCATCAGTACCAGCACAACAGGTAAGATATACTGGGAATAACGGTAAAGATCGAATCCGTAAAATTCGATAAACAGGAAAACCACGCCCACCATCGCGATGAACCAGCCTTCGATCGCCTTTATACTGTAGATGAGTGTGCTGATGCCGATGACAATCAGCAACACCGGCCACGTTTTTCCAAAGTCTAAACTTGTGGTCTTGCTCAGATAAATAAGCAAGCCCAATGTGATTAAAATCAGTCCGCCTGTTAGAATGCTTCTCTTTTCACTTGACATAATGACCTCCTTTATAATTTTTCACCGGTCGGCAAAATAACTCCCGGTATAATTACTTCTCCATCAATTTTAAAAAAGGTTTGAACAAGTCAATCGGTATCGGAAACACGGTCGTGGAATTGTTTTCCGAGGCGATCTGGTTTAGCGTCTGTAAGTAGCGAAGCTGCAGGGACATGGGCTGGGTTTCCATAAGTGCGGCCGCATCAATGAGCTTTTGAGCGGCCTGGAACTCGCCTTCCGCGTTGATGACCTTGGCGCGCCTCTCACGCTCCGCCTCCGCCTGCTTGGCCATGGCGCGTTTCATCTCCTCGGGCAGGTCGATGTGCTTGACCTCGACCAGTGATACCTTAATGCCCCACGGATCCGTGCTGCGATCAAGGATTTCCTGAAGGTGCAAATTGATTTTCTCCCTCTCCGACAGGAGCTCGTCGAGCTCCACCTGGCCACACACGCTGCGCAATGTAGTTTGTGCAAGCTGAGAGGTGGCAAACAGATAATTTTCGACATTGACCACCGCCGCGTTGGCGTTGAGCACGCGGAAGTAAACAACCGCGTTCACCTTGATGGACACGTTGTCTTTGGTGATGACATCCTGGGGAGGAACGTCCATTGTGATGGTCCGCATGTCGATACGGACGATTTTATCAATGCCCGGAATGATGATAATCAGGCCGGGCCCCTTGATGTTGCGTATTCTGCCCAGTCGGAAGAGAACCGCCCTCTCATATTCATTAAGAATTTTTATGGCGGAAACAAGAAACATGACCACCAGGACCACGATGACAATTAAAGGAACGGGTAATGCGCTAACCATAATCGGCCTCCTTAATAAAGAATATATTTATTTTTCTTCTCTCACTTGTTCCACGATCAAATTCAGACCTTCCACGCTTTTGATCCTGACCTTCGCCCCCTTGGGGATAAACCCGTCGCTTCTGGCCGTCCAGTACTCACCCTGGAAAAACACCTTTCCCTCCCCGTCGATGGCGGTGGCGGCTTCGCCAACCTCATCGACCATCGATTCCGTGCCGGAATAGTGCTTGCGCAATTGCGCTTTCACGGCCAGCCAAATCACGACGATGAAAAAGGCGGAGGCAAGACCGACCGCCGGTATCAGCACCTGCAGGGAAATCCTGAGCGCCGGCTCCGGCGTGTCAAAAAGCATAAAAGAACCCAACCCCAGAGAGATGACCCCGGCAACCGCAAGCATACCGTGACTCATGACTTTTATCTCCGCGATAAACAAAATTATGCTGAACAAAATCAGCAAAACCCCCGTATAACTCACCGGCAAAGTGGAAAGGCCGTAAAATGCCAAAAGAAGCGAAATGCCTCCGACCACGCCCGGCAGAATGGCGCCCGGTGTGGAAAACTCGAAATAAAGACCCGCAAGGCCTATCAGCAAAAGAAGGTAGGCGATATTCGGATTGGAAATAGCCCCAAGAATCCCCTGCCTCATCCCTGGCTTTTTAGAGTCGGTTACGGCATGGGCGGTGGAAATTTTTCTTTTGGTTCCGGCGACCGTCACTTCCCTCTGGTCTATGGCGACCAGAAGCTTTTCGATATCCGTGGCAACCACATCAATTACCCGCAGCTTCAGCGCCTCATCGGCTGTGATGGACTCGCTTTTGCGCACCGCCTTTTCCGCCCATTCTTCGCTGCGTCCCCTGGTTTTGGCAATGGAGCGGGCGTATGCGGCCGCGTCGTTTTCCACCTTTTCGGACATGGTCTTGTCCATCTCACCCGCCCCCCCGATGCCGATGGCCACGGGATGAGCCGCTCCGATATTGGTTCCCGGCGCCATGGCGGCGATATGCGCCGCCTGGGTGATGATCACTCCCGCCGACGCGGCGCGCGCACCGGAAGGATAAACATAAACGATTACCGGCAGTGGTGCATTGAGGATGCTCTTGGCAATATCACGCATGGCCGTGTCGAGACCGCCCGGTGTATCCAGCAGAATAATCAGCCCTTCGGCCCCCTCTTTTTGTGCCTCTTCAATACTGTCGGCAACGTACTTGGCCGAAGGGCCCGTGATCACCCCTTCGAGGTTTATCACCCAAAACAGGGGCCTGGGACTGTCAGCCGTGGCGATCCCTGCCGCCAGGGCAATTGCCACAAACAGAAGAGATATTTTTTTTAACATTTATGCGCCTCTTGGTAACCGGTCAATCCAGCGGCAATCCGACCTCTTTCATAATCAGTTGAACATCTTCCCACACCTGTTTTTTTGCCGCCGGGTTTCTCAGCAGGTAAGCCGGATGATAAGTGGGTAAAAGTTTAATTCCTTCATAGTCGTGGAAACGTCCGCGTAAAGCCGTAATCGGCGTTTCCGTTTTCAAAAGAGACTGCGCGGCGAATTTTCCCAGAGCGCAGATTACACGAGGCCGGATCAGTTGGAGCTGCTTTTTCAAAAAAGGCTCACATCGGCTGATTTCTTCCGGCAGCGGATTGCGGTTGCCCGGTGGACGGCATTTGAGGATATTGCAGATATAGACATCCTCACGCCTGAGTTTCATCCCTTTGACGATAATGTCGGTCAGCAGCTGACCCGCCCGGCCGACAAACGGCTGGCCCTGTATATCCTCATCCGCGCCGGGCGCCTCGCCGACAAAAACTATTTGCGCCCGGGGACTCCCCGCCCCAAAGACGATGTTTTTCCTGGTTTTATATAGCGCGCATCTTTGGCAGCCGGCTACTTCGCGGCATAGGGCCCCGAGAGCATCATCATCAACAACATTTGCGGCATCCCGCCCGGTATTTGGCGGCTCCGGCCTTGTGCAATCGACATCAACATACAAAGCCCGCCTGTCGAGAAGCTGCCCCTTGACTGTTTGGACAAGGCCCAGCAATTCTTCCCGGAGGCCGTCAATGGCAGGCTCTTGTATAGATTGCGTCATTTGCGTTTGGCCGGGCCTTTCTTTTTTTTGAGTGTTTTTACATGATCCAGAATACGGTGGGCGACCTGTGACTTGGTCATTTTATCAAGTCTGATCTCTTTGCCGTTTGAATCGATGATCGTGACGATATTGGTGTCTGTGCCGAATCCCGCCCCTTCTTCCCGCAGGCTGTTGGCTACAATCATGTCCATCTTTTTCCTGGCAAGCTTGAGCCTGGCATTGGCGAGCAGTTCCCGGGTTTCCATGGCAAAACCGACCAGAATACCCGCGGTTTTTTTTGAACCGAGTTCCGCGATAATGTCCGGATTGGGCACCAGCCTGACTGCGGCAAGCCCTTTACTTTTTTTGATTTTTTCCTCCGAGACAGACTCCGGGCGATAGTCGGCCACGGCGGCCGCCTTGATAATCACCGTCGCCTTCGTGAAGTTTTTCATCACCGCCTCATGCATTTCCAGTGCCGTGCGAACGCCAATCATTTTGACACCCGGCGGGGCCGGCAGGGCGCAGGGGCCGGAGATAAGCGTCACACGTGCCCCGCGATGACAAGCGGCGGTGGCCAGCGCGTAACCCATTTTCCCGGAGGAAAGATTCGTGATATAGCGCACGGGATCGAGCGGTTCCTGCGTGGGGCCGGCTGTGACCAACACCTCTTCACCCGCATAATCTTTGGGCGTCAAAAGCGACTCAAGAGCATCAATAATGACAGGAATGTCCGGCAACCGCCCCGACCCCGATGTTTTACAGGCCAGTTCGCCAATACCGCTTTCCATCACCTCGTAGCCATATTGGCGAAGTTTCTTTATATTGTCCTGCACGACGGGGTTGGCCAGCATCTTGTCGTTCATCGCCGGACAGATGAGCACAGGTTTGTTTTGTGCCATAAGTGTTGTTGTAAGCAGGTCATCGGCGATGCCCGAGGCGAGCTTGCCGATGATGTTACCGGTGGCCGGGGCAATTAAAAACGCATCGGCAAAATCGGCAAGCGAGATATGAGCCATGTCAAACTCGCCGGCAGGCGCGAACATGTCCGTGTAAACAGGGCCCTGTGAGAGGGTCTGCATGGTCAGAGGGGTAATAAATTCCATGGCGCTTTTTGTCATGATGACGCGCACCTGGGCGCCCGCCTTGACGAGCGTGCGCGTAAGCTCGGCTGCCTTATAGGCGGCGATGCCTCCGGTGATGCCCAGAACGATATTTGTATTGACCAGCATGCGCTTCCATTACCTTTGATTTTCACGGAATATAACAATGTTTATAGGCAATATCAAGGCATATGTCTTTACATTGCAGGTTAATTTGCTGCCTCCTCCACCTGCAACAGCCGGCGGACAATCAGGAAACTTCTTCACTTTTTTTTTAATTTATGGTATTGTTAATCCCAAGATAGATTGATCATTTGCCTTAGGATGCGCCGCTATATTGCAGTTTTTTCGGATTTAGATTTAATTTCAGATGTTTGTTTGCCAATCGTTCAACAAAACAACTTATTTGCTTTTCGTAACCTGAACATGAGCAAACTCAAGAATCATAACGATCTGAAAACAGATGATGAATCTACCACCGGGGCAAACAACCATCGTCTTTCCGGACTTTCCTCAGACAAGACAAAAGACAAAACGACAAACCTCCCGCATATGAACAGCGAAGAGTTCTACCGGGCCATCTTTGAGCATACGGCGACCGCCAATATGATTCTTGCCGAGGACACCACTGTCCTCTTCGTTAATGAAAATTTCGAAAAAATGATGGGCTATTCCAAGGAAGAAGTGGAAAATAAACTGCCCTGGACTAAATTCGTCGTTGAGGAAGATGTCGAATTGATGAAACAACGGCACCTGCAGCGAAGAACAGCGCCCGCATCTGTACCGACAACTTACGAGTTCAGGGGACTGACCAAAACTGGGGAGATCCGTCACATTTTTTTAAGCGTGGACATGATCCCCGGCACCGCTAACAGCGTAGCGTCTCTTTTTGATATCACCGAGCATAAAAAATCTCAGGAAGCCGCCCGGCACAGCGAGGAACGCTTCAAGGACATGGTCAGACTTTTGCCGGAAACGGTGTTTGAGACAGACGTTGACGGGAAAATAACTTTTTTCAACGAACTTTCCTTCTCCCGCTTCGGTTTTACGCAGGATGACCTCGACAGAGGATTATACATTCAGGATGTACTGGCGCCTCAGGAACACGAATATTTTAAGACTGTTTTTCAAGACGTTGTCCGCGGTCAGCGGGTGGAACTGAAAGAAATGCTGGCACAAAAAAAAGACGGAGAAACATTTCCGGCACTGGTGCGTTGCGCCGGCATCCTGATAAATGGAGAACCGGCCGGTATCAGAGGGTTTTTGATCGATATCACAGAAAAGAAAACCCTGGAGAATCAGCTGCTGCACGCGGAAAAGCTAAAGGCCATCGGTACGCTTGCCGGAGGAATTGCCCATGATTTCAATAACCTTCTGATGGGCATTCTCGGAAATCTGACCATTATGCTCATGCACATGGGGGGCGCCCATCCATTTTACGACCGCCTCAAGGTCATGGAAGATTACGTCCACCGGGGATCAAGTCTAACCCGCCAGTTACTGGGCTTTGCCCGTGGAGGCAAGTATGAGGTACGCCCCACCGACATGGGTAAATTCGTTATCCAAAGCGCGGAAATGTTCGGCAGAACAAAAAAGGATATTTCCATCCAACTGGAGATCGGCGAATCTCTATGGCATGTGGATGTTGATCGCGGACAGATGGATCAGGTGCTTTTAAACCTTTTTGTAAACGCGTGGCAGGCCATGCCCGACGGCGGTAATCTTTATATATCGGTGAAAAATGTCGAACTGAGCAAAAAGGAAATGAACGCACTGGGAACTTCCGGGAAGAGATTTGTAAAGATTACCGTGTCCGACACCGGAGCCGGCATGGACGAAAAAATTATGTCCCGCGTTTTTGAACCTTTCTTTACCACCAAGGAACAGAGCCAAAACACAGGAATGGGTCTGGCTTCCGCTTATGGGATTATCAGGAACCACGGTGGCTATATTCAGGTTGAAAGTCGGCCCGGTAGGGGCACATCATTCATTATTTACCTTCCCCCATCGAACCATAAAGCCCAGGACGAACCGCAAAAAGAAAGCCGGATATACAAGGGTACGGAAACCATCCTGCTCATAGACGATGAACAGATGATCATCGATGTCGCCTCCAGAATTCTGGAGGAACTGGGTTATAAAGTTCTGAGTGCCACCAGCGCGAAAAAGGGGATCGAAATTTTTCAAAACAGTAAAGAAATAATTAATCTGGTCGTTCTGGATATGATTATGCCGGGAATAAGCGGTAAAGAAGCCTTCGATATTCTCCGGCAGGCCGACCCGTCCGTCAAGGTTTTGCTCTCCAGCGGCTTTAGTGTGGATAGCCAGGCAAAGGATATCATGGCCGCGGGCTGCCGGGGTTTCATCCAGAAACCCTTTACCATGGCACAGCTCTCGCAGAAGGTCAGGCAAATCCTTGACGGAGATCTGCCCCCGGACAATGACCGGCTCCCTCCCCCGCCGACTGCTGCCACCCCACCCCAAAATCACTAACAAGGATAAACGACCGCCAATCGGGGACGATATTCGGAAACTCTGCACCTCTCCGTCGTATTTCCAACATTCTTTTTCCCCCTCTTCCGCGCAAAAAAACGTAGCGCTCACAAAACCAGCTGACGCCTGACGTGCCGCCAGGATGGCCGGACGCTGACCGGAGAATCATTTTCTTGGCCTTTTTCTTTGCTTTTCCGGCCTGGTACATTCATCTGCACATATGTGTTTGGGAAAACAGAAATAATTATCCCTCGACAATTTTTGGTCTTGAGTGTATGGTAGCTCCGAATTATGGTCTTAATTAAAAAATATTTCTCCCATCAGGGCAGAATAACTTTATTCCCAAACATGTTTTTTCATGTTGCCTGCCTGTCATGCTGAAAACATCCGCATACGAAGACGTCACTACCTATAAAATGGGAAGAAGCATTGGAAAATATGTTCCCTATTTTGTCCATGCCTTCCTGGTGGAAGACACGCTGATTGATACGGGAACGGTGTTTGCCGGCGCCGAATTTCTGGACGCGCTGAAGGGAAGGGAAATTAAACAGATCATCAACACTCATGATCATGAAGACCATACAGGCAACAATCACCTCATTCAAAAAAAGTATGGGGCCAGGATCTTCGCCCACCGTGATTCCCTCCCCAACATCGAAAATCCCCGCAGGTTAAAACTCAGATTCTATCAGAAATGGGTCTGGGGATACCCGAAAGGCTCCGCCGCCGCAACAATCGGAGACACCTTTTATATCGGCAAACAACTATTCAATGTAATTCCTTGTGCAGGGCACTCGGCAGGTCATATCTGCCTTTACGAACCGGACAGAAAATGGCTTTTTACCGGAGATATGTTTTGCGGTATCAGGAACATCTATTTGCGGCGCGACGAAAACTTCCATCAGATTCTTTCATCTCTGGAGAATTTGTCAAAACTGAAAATTGATACGATTTTTTGCAGCCTCAAGGGAGCCGTCACCGACGGCGGCAACGCTTTATCCGAAAAAATCAAATACATGAAAAACCTGCGTGACAAGGTGCTGGGCCTGCATCAGGCCGGCAAAACAGCAGTGCAAATCAGAAACAAACTGCTCGGCCGGGAAGATATGATGTTTTTCATAACGGGTGGACACTTCTCAAAACAATTCTTAATTAATAATATTCTGACTTCGACCGTCGGCAAAGCCTGAGTTGAACAGGGAATTATTCGTTTTAGCCTTGTTCAGTCGCTCCACCGGTGAAATCACTTTTTCCTTGCTTGCAAAGATTCTGTTTGCTGATTTGGCATCAGGAAAGTAAATGAACTCACCTGCCCTTTTCAGCTTACGATTTGCCTTGCATTGTGAAGCATAAATGAATATGAAAGCCGCACTGAAAAACCGCATAAAGGAGTATGCCGATGAGAAGATTTGGGCTTTACGTGACACTTATCGTGGTCGCAGCAGCGGCCGCAGCACTGGGGTGGCTTTATTTCACGGATCGTCTGGAAAGAGACAAGCCGTCCATTAAACTGGATCAGGACATCTCCTCCATCGGCAGAAAAAAAGATATCGGAATAATTTTTACCGATAAGGCAAGCGGTCTGTCCCGCCTTAATGTCGAAATCATACAGGACGACAAGTCGCACCAGCTCATCACGGAAAACATCGCCGGCAGAGGTGAAAGACAAAAGGCCCTCCGCCTGACGGTCAATACTGGAGATTTACAGCTCAAAAACGGACCGGCTGTCATCAGGATGTCCGCCACAGATCATTCTCTTTTTAAAAACGAATCTATCCTGGCCCTTCAGGTCAAAATCGACACCGTCCCGCCGCAGATTTTCCTCCTCAACCCCGTTAACTACATAAACCAGGGAGGTACGGGATTTATCACTTACCGGACATCAAAACCGGCAACTCTGACCGGTGTGTATGTGGACGATACCTTCTTCCCCGGGTACACGACATTAATCAACAACCGGCCCGTATCGAGCGCATTTTTTGCCGTCAGCCCTGCTCCCCCGGCAACAAAAACCAAAATAACCGTTTTTGCCAGGGACGACGCAGGTAATGAAACAACCGTTGCCCTGCCTTTTACCTTAAAGCCCAAAAAATTCCGCTCCGACAAAGTGAATTTAAGCGAGACGTTCCTGCAGAAAATCGTGCCCGAATTTCAGGCCGCCAATCCTCATCTGCAGGATAAAACACCGGCTGAAGTATTCGGTTATGTCAATACGCTGCTTCGTGATGACAATGACAGGAAAATAATGAAGATCTGCAGTAAATCCATCAATAAAAGACTTTGGGAAGGGGCTTTCCTGCGGATGCGCAACGCAAAACCGACGGCCCTGTTCGGGGATCGGCGTACCTACATCGTTGACGGTGTGGATTTAGGCAGCTCCGTTCATCTCGGAATAGATCTCGCCTCAACAGCCGGCGCTCCGATTGAAGCAGCCAATCATGGAATCGTAGTCTTTGCCGGCTCTCTGGGCATATACGGCAATGCGGTCATCATCGATCACGGCCAGGGTGTGTTCAGCCTGTACGGCCATATGTCCTCTATTGATACTGAAATCGGCCGGCAGGTGCGCAAAGAAGAAAGAATCGGTTTTTCGGGTCTGACCGGGCTGGCTGGAGGGGATCATCTGCATTTCAGCATTCTGGTCGGTGGACATTTCGTCAACCCGGTGGAGTGGTGGGATCCTCACTGGATTCGGGACAATATTCTGGCCAAATGGTAGTTTGGTGAAAAGCAGGAGCCAGGCGCCGAGAGCTCCGGTGCAAAACCTGCCGCCACATTGCCGGCAGACACCAAACCCCCTACCCGAATCAAAGAATTCCTGGCAGGCGCCGGGAAAACACGCCTGGTCAAACAGGACATGAGTTCGGCACAAACATGAACAGACGTTTCCTGCCTGTTTACTTACTCAACTTTTGCCTACGTCCCTGTGGGTTGTGTAGACGACGTATTTCATCGCCTGGAGGTGCGATGTAAAGCGGTTGGTCATGACTACCGATCTGTGCCTCCCCCCGGTACAGCCGACGGCGATATTGAGACGCACTTTCCCCTCCTTTTCATACAGAGGAATGAGAAAGGTCATCATGTCCAGAGTCCGTTTCAAAAATTCTCTGCTTTCGGGATTGTCCAGAACATATTTTTCCACCGCCCCGTGATGTCCGTCGAAGCTCTTGAGCTCTTCCACGTAAAAGGGGTTGGGTAAAAATCTCACATCCATGACAATATCAGCGTCTGCGGGCAAACCATAGCGGTAACCGAAGGACATCACGCTGATGAGCATCCTTTTCCTTGAGGATACCGGATAGAATTGTCTTTGCACCGCGTCTTTGAGCTGATGGACGTTGGTCGTCGTGGTATCCATAACCTTGTCGGCCATCTGCCTCAGAGGCGAGAGTTTTTCCACTTCTTTGCGGATTCCGTCCATAATAGAACTTTTTGCGGACAGGGGATGGTTACGCCTTGTTTCACTGAAACGGCGCAGCAGAGATTCTTCCGTGGCCTCAAGAAAAAGGATCTCAATCTTGTAGCCCTTGTTTTTCAGCCCCTTGAAGATATTTTTATATTTATCGAGAAAGCTCTTTTGGCGTAAATCCATGACCATCGCCACATGCCTGATCTCGGGTGATGACTCCAGGGTGAGCGAAAGAAACCTGGGCAACAAAACTACCGGCAGATTGTCCACGCAAAAAAAACCTATGTCTTCGAGAGCACGCAGCGCGGTGCTCTTACCGGAACCGGACAAGCCGGTTATGATCACCACGTGAAGGTTTTTCAATTCTTTTCACCTTTCCAGAGTTTGTAGAGCCATGATTAACATATTTTTGTCAAAATAACTATCGCCGGGAATGAACACCCGCACCCGTGGCAGCAATCTGCCCATAATGTTTGTTCTATCGGTCGCAACACAGGCGGCAGTATCACGGGTGACGAGTATTTCTATTATCGCTCCCAGTATTGCGTTTTTTTTTATTTGCATCCGTTCCAGCAGCGAGGCGACAGGGACAATGCCGGTCACTAAAGTATGCAGATATTTCTGAGTGCGCGGGTGCCCCCCCACCATGAGGCGGCCATCCTTTTTTTTCCTGATTACGGCCACGTCGTCGGCAATCCAGCATCCTCCATCACGCACCAGGTCGAGGGCGGCGGTGGTCTTACCGATCCCGCTGGGGCCGGTGATGATGACTGCTGTTTGTCCATATTCCACGGCAACACCGTGGAGTGTCACACAAGCGTTGATCTTTTCCTGCATCACGGCGCGAAGCCGGCTCTCCAGTGTGCCCTCATGATGACGTGAGAGGAGTAACGGCAGACCGCTGGATATAAATTCATGGGCGAACTCATCAGGAACTACCCGGCAACGGGCAAAGATAACCAGCCCCGTCCGGGCATCCGCCAACTGACGAAGATATTCATGGCGGCAGGTTTTAGCTGTGGCCCAAAGCCTCTTGCGGGCAGGCGGAGAGAAAATAATAATCCCACCTGGCTCATGGCGTCCCTTTGCAAGGCGGTGGCGGGTTTTAACATGAACACCCACCATGGCGTCCTGCCAGCCGGCCGGCGCACTGATTTGGACAATGCCCAGATAAATTAACCGGCCTTGTAAAAATTTCTTGAGTGTTATCGTGCGGCGATGTTGACTCTTGGGGTCAGGCGAGGCAGGTTTCATCTTGCTCAACGATTGCTTTGTATAAATCGTTTCGGGATTTGGCCTCGAGAAGGGTTTTACGGAAATTGGGGGTTTTCAGCATTTTGGAGATCCTCGCCAGTGCCTTCAAATGCTGACCGGTGGAGCTCTCCGGAGCCAGAAGAAGAAAAAAAAGATGAACCGGCTTGCCGTCTATGGCGTCAAAGTCAATACCCTTTTTACTGCGTCCAAAAGCGACAACCAGCTCCTGAAGGTCGGACACTTTTCCGTGCGGGATGGCCACCCCCTCTCCGATGCCGGTCGATCCCAGCTTTTCACGCTGGAGCAGCACATCAATTGCCTTGTCTGAATTTATCTTCAGACCGTTTTTGATCATCACATCGATCAATTCCCCCAGGACATCTTTTTTATTGCCGGAGGTAAGACTCTCCACGAGAAATTCTGTTTTAAAAATCTGATCCAGTCGCATGCCGAGCCTGACCCTGAAATTCCAGTCTGTTCAATAAAGCTCTATCCACATCAGCTGATGTGGATAGAGCACTCAAAGCCTCTGTCGCCCCGTAAAAGCGGCGGTAAACTAACTATTTGTTTCAATGTGGCCGTAACTGCCGTCGTCAAGACGATGGACCACACTGACCTTTTCCGACAAAGTGTCACGATAGACCAGAAACCGGGCTTTGCCGCTCTCCAATTCGAGAATCGCCTCTTCCAGCGACATCGGCTTTAAAATTATTTTCCTGGTTTCTACCACCCTCGCGGCGCTGTCGTCTTCGCCCTCGGCCCTTTCCACAGTACCCATGCCCGCATGGCGAATACTTGCCGGCTTGTGCCGTCTGTTTTTTTCCCTCTGTTTCTTAAGCTGTTTTTCTATTTTATCAATGCAATTATCGACGGCCTGGTGGATATCTTTTGCTTCTTCCCGGGCGTTAACATTCCAGCCATTGGCGCTTAAATTGATTTCCACGACATTTCTGAATTTTTCGGTGGAAATGACAACGTGTGCTTCAGCCGGTGTATCAAGATATTTTTTTAATTTGGAAATCCGTTCCTCAACGTAAGTTTTTTGCCAGTTTTCACCGTCACTCGTCCTGAACGTCACAGAAACATTCATTCTTTTACCTCCATATTTGAATAGTGCCGCCGCTTTTACGTTCATTCCGGCAGCAAAGGTTAACTCGTATAGTAGCGTCCAAACCAAATGTCAACCGGAACTTTACCATCTCCTATAAGTAATTCGCCACTTTGCGCTTTTGACTTTAAAAATATTTCTTGCGTTTGGACGACGGTAATATCCCAATCATTTCACGATATTTGGCAACTGTACGCCTGGCGATATCAATTCCTTTGTCTTTGAGTAAACTGACAATCTCAAAATCGCTGTAGGGCTTTTTGGGGTCTTCCCCGGCGACGAGTTTTTTTATTTCCTCTTTTACGCTTTTTGAGGCAATGCTCTCACCGGTGGTTTTTTGCACGGAACTGCCGAAGAAATACTTCATTTCAAAAATGCCGCGGTGCGAGTGCATGTATTTGTTGGTCACCACGCGGCTGATTGTCGACTCGTGCATCTCCACATCATCAGCCACATCTCTGAGCACCAGAGGTTTGAGGTATTTGATCCCCTTGTCGAAAAAATCCTTCTGGTGTTTGACGATGCTTTCAGCAACTTTATAAATGGTTTTCTGCCTCTGCTGGATGCTTTTGATCAACCAGGTGGCGGATTGGACCTTCTCACGGATATATTTTTTCCCGGCATCGTCCTCATCGGGGCGGCCGCCGGTGCCGGCCATAATTTCGCGGTAGAAATTGCTGATTCTCAAGCGGGGCAGGCCGTCATCATTGAGAACGATTTTATAACCGTCACCCGATTTCACCACATAAACATCCGGAATGATGGTTTGAATTTTCTCCTCCGAATAAACTGCACCGGGGCGTGGGTCCATTTTGCTGATGAGCATAACAGCGGCTTCGACATCACCGAGAGGGACCTTCAGTCGCCTGGCAATCTGCACGTAATTTTTCAGCTCCAGCTCCTTGAGGTGATCCCGGATAATGACCTCCAGCAGCTGCCTGTTGTCGCCGGTTGCCGCAGCCTGTATGAGCAGACATTCCTGAAGATTCCGCGCGGCCACACCGGACGGATCGAACTGCTGAACCATTTTCAGAACTTTTTCGACGCTCTCCAGACTGACATTTTCCAAAGCGGCAATTTCCTCCGCTGTTGCACACAGATAGCCGTTGTGGTCAAGATTTCCGATAATCTGGGTGCCGATACGCATTTCCACATTATCAAAAGGAGAGAGCTTCATCTGCCACATCAGGTGCTCGGTAAGAGAAGGGCTGTGTGTGAGATAATTTTCCAGCGTCGGGGCTTCGCCGTCCGCCCTGTTGTAGGAAACACCTACCGGTCCGTAATCCTCCAGATAGTTATTCCAGTCAAACTCCTCCCGCCCGTCTCCTTCGCCGGTCAATTCCGCCGTATGCTCCGGCAGTTTGCTCTCTTCTTTTTCGATGGACTGGACATCGTCTTCCGCCTGTGCGCTGATTTCCTCCGGAGTAGTCTCGTCCTGCGGCACCTCTTCCATAAGAGGATTTTCTTCCATCTCCTGATTGATCGTATCTACAAGTTCCTGACGAGACAGTATCAAAAGCTTGATCGCCTGCTGCAGTTGAGGCGTCATGATCAGCTGCTGGGAAAGTTTCAAATTCTGTTTTAATTCAAAAGCCATGCTCTACCGTCGCCAACACTTACGTTTTTACAGACAAAAATCTTCTCCAAAATAAATTTTTCTGGCCAGTTCACTCCTGGCGATGACCTCCGGCTCGCCGTGCACAAGGATTGCTCCCTCATTGACGATGTAGGCCCGGTCGCAGCAACAGAGCGTTTCCCTGACATTATGGTCGGAAATGATGATCCCGATCCCTTTGTTTTTCAGCTTTTCAATTATCTTCTGAATATCCGCTACCGCCAGCGGATCGATACCGGCAAAAGGTTCGTCCAGAAGAATATATTTCGGCGAGGTAACCAACGCCCGCGTAATTTCCACTCTTCTTCTTTCGCCGCCGGAAAGAGAGTAGGCGTAGTTTTTAGCCAAAGCGCTCAGATCCAGCTCGCCGAGAAGCTCTGTGAGTCTTTCTTGTCTTTCATCCAAGCTTATATCAAGTGTTTCCAGAATAGCCAATATATTTTCTTCCACTGTCAGTTTCCGGAAAACAGACGGCTCCTGCGGCAGATAATTCAGCCCACGACGCGCCCGCTTATACATCGGAAAACCGCTGATGTCTTCTCCGTCAAGAAAAATAGCTCCTCCGTCAGGTTTGATAAGGCCGACAATCATGTAAAACGTCGTCGTCTTTCCCGCCCCGTTCGGGCCTAAAAGTCCGACAACTTCTCCCGGCGAAATGACCAGATCAACCTGATTGACCACTTTTCGCTTATTGTAGATTTTAATTAAACCTCTGGCCTCTAATTGACTCATTTTGTGTCCGTATCCCGCCCGTCGCTCAGGCCTGTGTTATTTTTTCCCTGCGGGTGAATAATCGCCGTAACTCTTTGAGGATCTTCACCTTCACATTTGACAACTTCACCGCGATTCTCATTGACGTAAATAAAAACTTTGCATCCACTGACCGTATTATTGCTCTGTTTTAAAACAGGCCGTCCGGTCAACACAAACCGAGCTGTTTCGTGGTGATAAACCGCCTCCTCAGCAGTCGCGGAAAGCTCTTTTTGCGTGATCACGACATTGCCTCTTGCCTCTATCCTGTCGAGCTCCCCTCCCGCTTGCAGCTCCCCGGCGCCCGCCTTCCCCGTCTTTGCCGCCACATTTTTGTAATAAACCGCCAGCCGCTCTGTTTTCAATGTGACGTCGCCCTGCCGGGCAACAGCATTGCCCGAAAAAACAATCATCTTTTTCCCTTGAAATGCTTCCATCTTATTGGCGACAATTTCAATAGGCTCATTTTTTCGTGCCGTATATTCGACGGCCGAAAACATGTTCGTTTGCGCAAATACATCTGCGGCAAAAAAGAAAAGACAAATGGAAATATATATCGCTTTTAGTTTCATAGACATTCCTGCTCAATGGATTCTGCCCCTGACGGCCGACGAAAGAACAAGCTCGCCCTTTTCAATGAAAATCGCGAGGCCCGTGCCCTGAATGCTGATCCGTTCACTCTCCATGACAACGGGCGCGCCGGTATAGATTTTTTTCTCGCCGTCGCTGTATTTCAGATAGTCAGTGGTAAGTTTTTCCCCCGAATCAGTGATGATCACCACGTGCCCCTTGATCTCCAGTTCTTTTTTATCCGTGATCATCTCTCCGCGGTCGCCTGTCATGACAATCACCTTACCGTCCGGCATGGTCAACTTCACCCGTACCTGATCGAACACCGCCAGATTCTGATTTTTTTCATACCGGGCATTGTCCGATCTGACCTCCCAGCGCATATTGTCTCTACCTACCTCTGTAAAAACAAAATCCTGAATGCTGACATCCGCTTCGTTGGGAAGTATCTTGATGATATTGGTTTTTTTTCCACCCGTGATGTTTAACACGACAAACAAAAGCAGCACTCCCGTCACAAGAAGCGCCAGGGTGGAAATTACCACTTTTATTTTCGTGCCGTGCTTCATTTTGTTTCCGGACAACAGTTTTATTCTCCTCCCACTCCTTCCATCCCGCCAGTCATTGCCAAAAGCCTGTCATCCCCACTTGCTAGACAGTAAGACGCAGGCCGATCACACCCGTGACAATCAGGAGAAACGACAATACCCTGACCAGCGAGGCGGCATCGTGAAACACAAAAACACCGATGAGAAAAGTACAGGCCGCGCCGATTCCTGTCCATACCGCGTAGGCCGTGCCGATGGGAATTTCCCTTTGTGCCAGCCATAAAAACAGACCGCTCAACGCCATGCACACGGCCGCCACCAGGATAAAAGCAGCCCGATGGGAGGTCGTCTGGGACAACTTAAAACCGAGGGGCCAGCCGATTTCCAGGATGCAGGCGATAAACAGATAAATCCAGGCAAGGTTCATCTCAATTTCCCGCTTTCGGTAAAAACTCTGTTTCCGTCTGTACAAATTCCGAAAAGTCATAGCGGGCGGCAACCTCCGGCCAGAAATCCTGTGCCTTAAGCAGCATTTCACAGATCTCACGCACAGCGCCCCGCCCTCCCCTGCTGGCGGTTACATGATCAACGATTTTTTTTACCGTTTCGTCCGCATCGGAAACAGCCGCGGAGAAACCTGCCATTTTCAGCACGGGGATATCGACAATATCATCTCCCATATAAGCGACATCATCCGCAAGGAGGTTGTTCTTCTGCAAAAGCCCGACGAAGACTTCTTTTTTATTGAGCGCACCCTGATAGACTTCTTTTATTTTAAGGTCACGCGCCCGATGCTCGACCACTGTGGAAGTCCTTCCCGTAAGGATGGCCACACTTATTCCGTGACGCTGCAATAAAACCAACCCGTGCCCGTCGCGGACATTGAACACCTTCGATTCACCGCCACCTCCGTCCATGATGATGCCGCCGTCGGTCATCACCCCGTCCACATCCAGCACCAGCATCTTTATTTTCTTCAGTTTCTTGAGTAATTCGTTGTCCATCTTGCTCCTCAATGACCGTCCTGCCCGCGATCGAAGTCTGCTGCTGTCTTTACTATCTCATCAATCTTTTTCAACTCCGTCAAGAGTTTCTCCAGTGAACTGAGGTAAACTGAATTCGCCCCGTCGCAAAGCGCCCGAGGGGGATCGGGGTGAACCTCCATAAATATCCCGTCGACACCCGCTGCGACGGCTGCCCGGGCAAGGTAGGGCACCATTTCGCGCTGACCGCCTGAGGCTGTACCGGCCCCGCCGGGCAACTGAACGGAGTGAGTTGCATCGAAAATGACCGGATATCCCATCTGCCTCATGATCGGCAGGGCGCGCACATCAAAGACCAGATTATTGTAGCCGAAGGACGCGCCCCGTTCGGTAATCAGAATCTGCTCCATACCGGCTGACTTAATCTTCTCAATGATGTTGACCACATCCCAGGGCGCCAGAAACTGCCCTTTTTTGACATTGATGATTTTCGCCTTTTTGGCGACTTCCACGACAAAATCCGTTTGCCGGCACAAAAAGGCGGGCACCTGCATGATGTCGAGCACCGCCGCCGCCTCATCGATTTCTTCAAAACGATGGACATCGGAAATAACGGGCACACCTGCTTCATTTTTGACTTTTTCCAGCATTTTCAAACCGCCGGCCAGCCCTGGCCCACGGTATGACTCGATGGAAGTGCGGTTTGCCTTGTCGTACGAGGCCTTGAAGACAAAAGGAATCTGCATTTTTTTTGTCAGCTCCTTCAGGTACAAGGCGATTTCCACAGCGGCCGTTTCGTTCTCCAGCACGCAAGGACCGGCAATCAGTGTAAAACCATTATTGCCCCCTATTGTGAAATTATTGAGCTTTATCTGCTTCACCATGAGCTCCTGTATTTTATTTTTTCTCCTTCATCAACTGGATGCGTAACCGGGGAATCCGCGAGGCCACTTTTGTCTGCGGATTGATTTCGTATGCGCTTCTGTAAGCCTTCAGGGCATCTGCATAAAGCCCTTTTTGTTCATAAGCAACTCCTAAATTCGCGTAAATCTCATCATCTTCCCGGTCATACTTGAGTGCCATCAGATAATTTTCAATTGCTCTGTCCCAGCTTCCGGCGGCGCTATGGGCGTAACCCAGACTGAAATAAGAGGACGCCTTCCGCGGCTCTAACTTCACCAGCTGCTGATAATATTTTATGGCCTCGGGAAATTGCTTTTCTTTCAGGTAATAGCCGGCAATGTAGGCCGATGTCTTTGTGTCCGGCGGCGAAACTTTTTTGTAGTAATTAACAGCTTCTTTTTCTTTGCCGAGCTGCTCGTAGGTGTAGGCCAGATTGGCATACAGGGTTTGATCCCTGAGCCCCATCCCGACCGCTTTTTCATAGCAGCGTGCCGAGTCCGCAAAGTTTTTCATTTCACCGTAAGCATAAGCGAGCTTGACAAGAATATCAAGTTTTTGGGGATATTTCCGCGCCAGTGCCTCCAGATAAACTGCTGCCTGACGGTAGTTTTTACTTTGGAAAGCAATCTCCGCCAGGCGTTCGCGTGCCTGGTCATCATCCGGATTCTTCGCCAGCACAAACCTGTATTCCCGCTCGGCATCAGCAGTCTTTTTTCTTCTCTCATAGGCCGCGCCGAGATGGAAACGGATGGCCGGTTCCTGAGGCGACAGGGCCAGCGCTTTTTTCAGGTAGCTCATTTCTTCATTATTTCTGCCCATCCCGGCGCTGGCGATGGCCATATTTACATAAGCGTAGGCGTCGTCGGGACTGGCTTTAATGACCCTGGTGTAGGCATCCAGAGCCTGGCGGTATTTCTTGTTTTTCAGATACAAAGCTCCCAACCCCCGCCACGCCGATAGGTCATCAGGAGATTTCTTTGTGATTTCCAGATACTGGCCGATTGCCGCGTCCGTCTGACCAGCCCGCTCACAGGCCCCGGCCATGAGCAGTCTGAGTCCGTCATTGTCCGGTTCACTCTCCAGGGCCTTACTGTAATACCCGACGGCCTCACTCCAATCATTTTTTCCGCCGTAGGCCTCCCCCAGCAGGGAAAAGACACCTGCATCTTGTTTTCCGGACGCGATCAGACGCGATAATATTTCCGCCGCCTGCCCAAAACGGCCGCTTTGAATATAGCAGCGGGCCAGATCTTTTATGACTCCCGCATCATCGGGAGTCAAACGCAGGATTTCTTCATAAATTGCCGCAGCTTCCACATGCTTATTCTGCTTCAGATAAATGCCTGCCAACACTCTGCGCACACCCGTATCGTTGACGTTTTTCTCCATCGCCTCCTTCAGATAACTGATACTCTTTTGGGACGAGCTGAACTTTTCTGCAAATCTTAGCCAGTCCTGCGGCGTGATGCCTACATGAAGAGGAATCAGGGCAATATCTTTATTCTTGTAATAGACGCGGATCTTATAGGCGTTCATTGCCGATTGTCCCATCTCCCCGGATTCGCCCTGCATGATCGCATTCACGAAATCCACACCTCTTAGCCCCATGCCCAGATGATTGCCCCGGTCACCGATACCTTCAACCGTCACACCGGTAAATTTTCCCCCCAGGTCATCGCTGGCCACGCTTTTGATGATAAACTCATCGCGATAGGTTATCTCAAGCGCTTCGTCATCGGAAAGGCGCATGTCCCGACCGTTTTTTTCAACAAGCAGATAATAAAACTGCGGCTCACTCTTCAAAAGGTAATGGCAAAACGTATTTCCCGTACGGCGCGCCAGGAACAGCACAGACTGCAGCACCACCGGCCGGAAAAATACGCAGGCCGCCGCCAGCAGGACAAAAGCCGCCACCAGAACGATCACAACCTTCTTTTTTCCTGGGCCGGCTTTTCTTCCTGACGGCTGTTTTTTATTGTGTGAACTTATCCCGGGCATCTGTTTTTAACCCCGTGGGTGATATTTTCTGTGGATTTCCCTGAGACGCTCTTTGGTCACATGGGTATAAATCTGGGTCGTGGCAATATCGGCATGTCCCAGCATAAGTTGCACGGCCCGCAAATCAGCTCCCCCTTCCAGAAGATGGGACGCGAATGAATGTCGGAATGTATGCGGATGGACATTTTTTTGCAAGCCTGCTTTTTTCGCATAGGAGGCGATTATTTTCCACAGTCCCTGACGGGTAAAGGAGCGGCCGAACCGGTTAAGAAACAAAATATCCGTTGTTTTTGATTTCATGAACACCGGCCTGGCTTCTTCGATATAGCGGCGGAGACATTCATAGGCTTTTTCCCCTACGGGGACACCTCTCTCCTTACCCCCCTTCCCCATGACAATGAGAAATCCCACCTGCCAGTTGATACTGTTCATCGTCAGACCCGCCAGCTCGGAAACCCGCAGCCCGGAAGCGTAAAGAAGCTCGAGCATGGCCTTGTCGCGCAGGCCGGCCGGACTTTCCACGGAGGGTTGTGCAAGCACAAGGCTCATCTCCTCACGGCTTAAGGTGTCCGGCAGACGCATCCATACCTTGGCACGATCAATGTCGGCCAGGGGCGATTCATCAATCTGTTTTTCCTCCAGCAAATACCGGTAAAACCCCCTCAGGGCGGCAAGCGAACGGTTTGTGGAATTGGCGGACAGTCCCTCGCCCTTGAGCAGCACAAGAAACTCAACCACGGTTTTTGCGTTCACAAAGCGTACATCCGTCAGTCCTTTTTGTGCAAGAAATACAACAAAACGCTGCAGATCACGCCGGTACGCCTCCCGCGTATTATCGGAGAGCCCTTTTTCAATCAGGAGATAATCAAGATATCTGGTCAACATCGTCTGCATGTCGATTTTTTACGCAAATACTGTTGGTATGTAAAGTTTTTTTGTTGACATCAGCTTTCAATCTTGTAGAAGAAAACCATCCTTCTTAAAAATTGGAGGCTTGACATGAAAAAAATCGTCATTGCCGGAGACCACGGCGCACTTGAGTTAAAAGAAGCGATTGTCCAATTCCTGAAAAAAAAATATTTTTCTGTTATTGACCTGGGAACCTTCGGAAGTCAGTCCGTCGATTACCCGGACATGGCCAAAGCGGCTTGCGATGAATTCAATAAAGGCGGCTACGAATTCGGCATACTGCTTTGCGGCACCGGCATCGGCATTTCGATGGCAGCCAACAAAATCAAAGGTATCCGTTGCGCCCTGATCAGCGATCTTTTCACGGCACAAATGGCCAAAGCTCACAATAACGCCAATTTCATCGCTTTTGGCGGACGCGTCCATTATAATATGCCGGTGACGGAGATGATCGACAAGTTCATCGGTACCGAGTACGAAGGAGGACGTCACGACCGGCGCATCGCCAAACTAGCGGCGCTGGAAGATCAATGCTGATTGTCGTTACCCGGGCTTTTGAACATCGTGTGCCGGTGCCGGAGCCGCCACGGGGGCAGCTCCGGCCGAAAGAAAGGGAAGAAAGGGGAAAGAAAGGGTTCCTTGCCCGGACTAGCCGAGGATCGCTTTCAAATCTTCTTCCGGGGTGGCTATCGGTTTGATCGCGAAATTCTCGACCAGAACGTTAAGAACGTTGGGTGTGATAAATGCAGGCAGCGACGGCCCCAGGCGGATGTCTTTAATGCCCAGATGAAGCAGTGTCAGTAAAATCGCCACCGCCTTTTGTTCATACCAGGACAAAATCATCGACAGGGGTAAATCGTTGACTTCGCAGTTGAAAGCCCTGGCCAGCGCCACCGCAATCTGGATGGCGGAATATGCGTCATTACACTGGCCGATATCCAGCAGTCTGGGAATGCCGCCGATGTCGCCCAGATCCATATCGAAGAAACGGAACTTCCCGCAGGCAAGTGTCATCACTACCGTATCTTTCGGGGCTTTTTCCACAAACTCCGTATAGTAATTGCGCCCCGGCTTGGCTCCGTCGCAGCCGGCCACCAGGAAAAAATGACGGATCGCCTTCCCCTTGACAGCATCAATCACGGCACCGGCGACATTCATCACCGCGTTGTGACCGAATCCGACCGTGACGGTCTTGCCTTCGATGTCTTCCGGAAAACCGGGCAGCGAAAGTGCTTTTTCAATCACGGGGCTGAAGTCGTGATCTGAAATATGCCGCACGCCGGGCCAGCCGACCAGACCAGTGGTAAAGATATTGTCTTTGTAGGAATCACGCGGCTTCTGAATACAGTTGGTCGTCATCAAAATCGCGCCCGGAAATTCGGCAAATTCTCTGGTCTGATTCTGCCAGGCCGTACCGTAGTGGCCGTAAAAGTGAGGATATTTTTTCAGCTCCGGATAACCGTGCGCAGGCAGCATCTCGCCATGAGTGTAAATATTGATGCCTTTCCCCTCGGTCTGCCGCAGGAGCTCCGCGAGGTCCTTCAGATCATGGCCGGAAACGAGGATAGCCTTTCCTTTTTTTGCACCCAGTGGCACTTTAGTAGGAACGGGATGGCCGAATGTGCCGGTATTGGCGGCGTCAAGAAGTTCCATTGTCCGCAGATTAATCTCGCCGCATCTGAGCACGAGGCCGACCCAGGCATCGAGGTCGAGGTTTTCCCGGGCAATCGCCGCAAGCGCTTTATGAATAAAGGCGAAAACGGCATCGTCTTCCTTACCGAGAATCTGTGCGTGATCCGCGTAGGCGGCCACGCCTTTGAGACCGAAAAGAAGGATATGTTTGAGCGACTCGATATCCGCATTTACACCGGCGGCCGGCCTGAGCGAAGCCACATCTGCCTGGTTGGTCAGCCCTTCAAGTGTCTTTTCCGGCTGATAATTCACGCACGGGGCTTTTTCATCAATCGCCGCGCCGGCTTTTTTCGCCCTGTCTTTCAAAGCCTCACGAAGCTCAACACTGCGGTCAATCAATTTCACGAAACGATCCGGGTCGAAATCTACATTGGTGAGAGTTGAAAAAAGCGCCTTGACGGTGAAAACATCCACTTCACGATCGGCAATCCCGGCCTTACGGGCGTCGGTGGCCACAATCGAAAGCCCTTCGAGAGCATACACGAGCAGATCCTGAAGCGCGGCCACCTGTGCATCTTTGCCGCACACCCCCGCTTTTATGCATGCCCCGCCCTTTGCCGTCTGTTCACACTGGTAACAAAACATTGCCAAATTATCCATCAATCATCTCCTTTTGATTTATGCTTTATGAGATGGCAAACTAATCAATGCCGGCCAGTTGCGCCTTGACTTAAGTCAAACTTCAATGTTATTTTTTTGCAGGATAAAACTATGGATATGTCATCGATCATTGCGGGGCTTCCCCTCTTTCAGGGCCTGAAGTCCAATCAGTGCGCGGCGCTGGCGGGTATCGCCCAGAGAAGATATTATTCCAGGGGACAGGTGTTTTTCTCAGAAGGGGATGATGCCGACGGCTTCTATGTCATTTTGGCGGGGAAGGTGAAAATCTTCAAATTATCCCCTGACGGTAAAGAGCAGATTTTCCACATCCTGGAAGCACCGGAACCGTTTGGTGAAGCGGCTGTTTTCTCCGGAACGAACTTTCCCGCGTCAGCCACGGCGCTGGTGGAAACTCCTGTTCTTTTTTTTCCAACCACAAAGTTTGTGGACCTGATCCGGCAAGACCCGGTTTTGGCCTTATCCATGCTTGGTCTTTTGTCGCTGCGGCTGCGCAAGCTGACCACGCTGGTGGAAAATCTCTCACTCAAAGAGGTGCCGGGAAGGCTGGCGGCTTACCTTTTGTACCAGATCCGGGATAACGGGACCAACCCGGTCATCGAGCTCAGTGTCTCCAAAAATCAGATGGCCGGCCTTTTGGGCACGATTCCGGAAACACTTTCGCGCATTCTCAGACGGATGGCGGAAGAGAACATCATAAGAACAGATATCCGTACGATTACAATTCTGGATCAAAAACAACTGGCCGATCTGGCTGAAGGGATAAGGAAGCTCAGTTAAGTAACAACCTGAATCTTGCACGCATTTATTAAATATTGAATGAACCATCTGGGAAACCTGTTGTATAAAGGAATATGCAAATAAACCCCAAACAACAGGAGGTACCCAGATGGTAAAAAAGCGAAATAAGGAT
>JAGPFA010000031.1 GCA_018056765.1 Syntrophaceae bacterium | reverse complement strand
CGCGAGCCGATCGCTCTCAGAGATCAATCTACGGTATCGGAAATTTTTGAAACCGGCATCAAGGCCATCGACGTACTGGCGCCGCTGGAACGCGGCGGCAAGGCCGGCCTGTTCGGAGGCGCCGGTGTCGGCAAGACCGTCCTCATCACCGAGATGATCCATAACACGGTGAGCGGCCATGAAGGGATGAGTATCTTCTGTGGCATCGGCGAGAGGTGCCGCGAAGGCGAGGAGCTGTACCGGGAAATGGAAGAAAGCGGGGTTCTGGGAAACACCGTGATGGTCTTCGGCCAGATGAACGAGCCCCCCGGCGCCCGTTTCCGGGTTGGCCACGCGGCACTTACGATGGCCGAGTATTTCCGCGACGACGCCAAGCAGGACGTGCTTTTGATGATCGACAACATCTTCCGTTTCATTCAGGCCGGGATGGAGGTCTCCGGCCTGCTGGGCCAGCTGCCCTCCCGCCTGGGCTACCAGCCGACACTCGCCACGGAGCTGGCCGAACTTGAAGAACGGATCTGCAACACCAAGACCGGCGCGATCACCTCCATTCAGGCTGTCTATGTACCTGCGGATGACTTCACCGACCCGTCCGCCGTGCACACCTTCGGCCACCTGTCCGCGACCATCGCCCTGTCACGCAAAAGAGCCAGCGAGGGGCTGTATCCGGCCATCGACCTTTTGCAGTCCGGCTCGAAAATGCTGATGCCGAACATCGCGGGTGAGCGCCACTATAAAATCGCCCAGGAAATCCGCCGGACACTGGCCGTATATGAAGACTTGAAAGACATCATCGCCATGCTGGGCATCTCCGAGCTGTCGCGAGAAGACCAGCGCACCGTGTTTCGCGCCAGGCGCCTGGAGCGCTTCTTCACCCAGCCCTTCTTTGTTACGGAGCAGTTCACCGGCACGGCCGGCAAGATGGTTTCCCGCGAAGATACTCTCGACGGCTGTGAAAGAATTCTCAACGACGAGTTTGCCGATCTGCCGGAGCGCGCTCTTTATATGATCGGTTCCATTGACGAGGCGAAGATCGAAAATGTTGCTTAAGATTTTATTACCGGCGGAAGTGCTGCTGGTAGAGGAAGTTAAAAAGATCATCGCGGAGGCGGAAAACGGCTCTTTCTGCCTGATGCCCAACCATATTGACTTTGTGGCGACACTGGCCCCCGGCATTTTTCAATTTGAAAAGGCAATGGGAGGGCAGGAACTGCTGGCAATGGATGTCGGCACGCTCGTCAAAAAAGGCGCGGACGTTCTGGTTTCCACCCGTAACGCCGTCAAAGCACCGGATCTGGGAAAATTAAAGGAAGTGGTTGTGCAGCAATACGACATACTCGACGAGCGGGAAAAGATGGTGCGTTCCGCCGCCGCGAAACTGGAGGCGTCGTTAATCAGGCGCTTCGTTGAACTCAAATAGCAATACTCTCAGGCGCCGGGCGGAAACCGGGAGCCCTAAACAAAACAGGGGGCGAACATGGTTGAAATACGAAGAACGACCAGTAACAGACGAAGAAAAATGGCGGATCACTTCACAGAACAGATCGCCAAAAAAGAGGCGCTCCGCCAAAAAGGGCTGCGCCACAAGGATGAAACCGTCTGGTTCGGCCTGGGAATGTTCGGCATTGTCGGCTGGGCGGTGGCCATTCCCACGCTCATCGGCGTTGCGCTGGGCCTTTGGATCGACCGCACCTGGCCCAGTCAGTATTCCTGGGCGCTGATGCTTTTGATCGCCGGGGTGATTATCGGCTGCATTAACGCCGCCTACTGGGTAAGAAGAGTGCGCAGCAGAATTATCGAAGAGGAATAAGATGAATTCGACACTCGTCATAACGCTTGTCCTTTGTTTTGCCGCGGGCGCCGCCCTGGGCCTTGTGTACTTCAGCGCCCTTTGGAAAACGGTGCGGAGCCTGTCCTCCTCCGAGCGCCCTTTGCGTTTGTTGCTGGTGAGCTTCTTTGCGCGGGCGGCATTACTGGCAGGAGGGCTTTATTTTGTGATGAACGGCCGTTGGGAACGGATGGCTGCCGCCGTGACGGGCATAATTGTGATGCGAATAATACTGACCCGCTTCTGGGGACCGCGAAAGCCGCCGGTAGCGGCTCAACAAACAACCATTTAAGAGTACCGGGGAACCGATATGGAAATTGTACCTCTTAGCCAGATAAGTCCGGACCAGGTAATCATCTGGAGCTGGGGCTTTATCACGATCAATGCCACTATCCTTTATACCTGGCTGGTGATGGCTATTTTGGTCGTCGGATCATGGTTTCTAACACGCAACCTTTCTTCGGAAATCAATGTCTCGCGCTGGCAGCACTTCCTGGAGGTGATTGTCTCCGTCATTCGCGGCGAAATCAATGAAATGACCAAAAAAGGCGCGGATTCATTCATACCGCTGGTCGGCACTTTATTTTTATTCATCTGTCTGTCCAACATTCTGGTGATCGTACCGGGCTTTGTCGCCCCCACATCATCGATGACCACGACAGCTGCGCTGGCCACCTGTGTTTTCATCGCCGTTCCCTTCTACGGCATCACGCGTACCGGTGTTCTCCATTACATTAAAGAATATTTTCAACCTAATTTCATTTTCTTTCCCTTTCATGTCATGGGCGAACTCTCCCGTACGCTCGCCCTGACGGTTCGTCTTTTCGGCAATATCATGAGTCACGAAAAAGTCGTCGGCATTCTACTGGCAGTCACCCCGTTTCTGTTTCCGGTCGTGATGCAGGTTCTGGGTCTGCTCATTGGGATAATCCAGGCCTACATTTTCGCGATTCTTTCCATGGTCTATATAGCTTCTGCGCTTTCCACCGAGGATGAGGCTCACCATCCCCAGGCAGAACAGGAAAGCGCCGGCACTTAAACTTTTTATTAAAGGAGGAGTATTATGGACAGTGTAAGTCTTGTGGCAATGGCCTCAATTTTTGGCGCAGGTTTGGCAATGGCAATCGGTTCGATCGGGCCCGGACTGGGAATGGGACAGGCCATCTCCCAGGCGTTGGCGGCGATCGCCCAACAGCCGGACGAGAGAAATTCTCTCACCAGGACACTTTTTGTGGGCCTGGCGATGATCGAATCCATTGCCATCTACTGTTTCGTTATTTCGATGATCCTGATTTTCGCCAATCCGTTCTGGGGTTTCATTACAAAATGAGGGAGATGAACCATGCATATCGACTGGTTTGTTTTTTTAGCGCAGATCTTTAACTTCCTGCTGCTGATGTATCTGCTGAAGCGCTTTCTCTACGGGCGCATTCTCAAGGCCATGGATGACCGCGAGGCAAAAATTGCCGCACGCTTTGCCGAAGCCCGGCAGCTTCAGGCAAAAGCCACCGAGGAAGCCCGGCTCTATGAGAAGCGCAATCAGGAACTGCTTGAGCAAAAAGAACATATGTTCAACGAGGCGGTGGCGGCGGCCGACGCCCGGCGCAGGGAGCTGATGGAAAAGGTCCGCGCGGAAGTCGAACAGGTGAAAATCCGCTGGCAGGAAATGATCGCCCGCGAGCAGGACGCGTTTTTATATGATCTGCGCCAACGGGCGGCGCGTCAGCTTTTCGCCACGGTGCGCAAAGCTCTTGCCGATCTGGCGGATGCCGATCTGGAGGAGAGGATCATCGATGAGTTTATCCGCCGGATCAGAGATCTCGACGAGGAAAAAGCGCTTCAGATGCGTCAGGCAATCAGAGGCAGCAGCAACCGCATCGTCGTGCAGAGCGCCTTCGGCATTTCCGATACCAGGCAGTTGCAGATTGAAGAGGCACTCAAAAGCCAGATCACCAACGGTTTTACCATCCGGTATGCGCGTGAACCGGATATCGTGTCGGGAATTGAAATACGGGTGAACGGGCACAAAATCGCCTGGAGCTTCAACGAGTATCTGGAGACGCTGGTGGAAAGCCTCACGGAAACCCTCCAGCGTGAGGCTCATGCAGCATAAGTAAAGGAGCGCAGACCGAAGGCTGTCAGCCGGACAGTTACAAGACCAAAAGCCTACAGGCTAAAAGACTACAGGCCCGGTACAGGAGGCGTGGAATGAATCAGGATCCGAAACCACTGGAAAGTGAAGAATTAAAAACATTCCTCGATGAAACGTTCGAGACAATGGACAAGGTCCTCGGGGAGCAGAATCCAGAACTCCGGCAACTGGAAGTAGGCCAGGTGGAGTTCGTTGGAAGGGATATCGCCCGCGTGAGTGGACTGCCTCGTGTGCAGGCCGAGGAGATGGTCCGCTTTGCGGGCAACTACATGGGACTTGTTTTCAACATCGACCCCAAAGAAATAGGTGTGGTGCTGCTGGACCCGAGCGAGAATTTGCAGGTCGGCTCGGAAGTGCAGCGTACCCGGCGGGTACTGGACGTGCCGGTGGGAGACGGGCTTCTGGGCCGTGTCGTGGACCCGATCGGACGGCCGCTCGACGGGCTGGGCGAGGTCAGCACGGTGCTGCGCCTGCCTGTGGAAAGGCCGGCGCCGGCGGTCATGGACCGCGCTCCGGTAACCGTGCCGCTGCAAACAGGCACCAAAGTGATCGATGCGCTCATCCCCATCGGCCGGGGTCAGCGCGAGTTGATTCTGGGCGACCGCCAGACAGGCAAAACCGCCATCGCCGTCGACACCATCATCAACCAGAAGGAAACGGGTATTATCTCCATTTACTGTGCTGTCGGGAAAAAAAGCGCAGACGTCGCCAAGGTGATCGCCGAGCTGCGCGACCACGGTGTGATGAAATCATGTATCGTCGTCGTAGCCACCGGCGAGGACACACCCGGGCTGCAGTTTATCGCACCTTACGCCGCGACGAGCATGGGAGAATATTTCGTCGAGCAGGGGAAAGATGTGCTGATTGTCTATGACGATCTCACCTCTCATGCGCGCGCCTACCGCGAAGTGTCGCTACTGTTACGCCGACCCCCTGGCCGTGAAGCCTTCCCCGGTGACATCTTCTACATCCATTCGCGACTGCTGGAACGCTCCACGCATATGCGTCCGGAACTGGGCGGCGGCTCGCTCACCTCCTTGCCGATCGTCGAAACAGAGGCACAGGATATGTCCTCTTATATTCCCACCAACCTGATTTCGATCACGGACGGACAGATTTATCTGTCGCCGATACTTTTCAACAAAGGCATCCTGCCTGCGGTGGATGTCGGCAAGTCCGTCTCGCGTGTGGGCGGCAAAACCCAGCTTCCCGCATACCGTACAGTCGCGGGAGATCTGAGGCTTTCCTATTCGCAGTTCGAGGAACTGGAATCATTTTCCCGTTTCGGTACCAGGCTCGACGATGCCACACGCAGAACGCTGGAGCGGGGATGGCGGGTGCGCGAAATCCTCAAACAGGGGCAGTTCCGGCCTCTGCGCGCCTCCGAACAGATCATCTCGCTTTTGTCGGTGACGGGCGGCACCCTGGATCTGGTTCCGACGGAAAAAATCCGCACGGCCGAGCAGAAGGTTATCGAAACGATCAATGAGCAGATGCCCGAGCTCTGCGAAAGAATCGACGGAGGCAAAACACTGAAGATGGAGGATCGCGACAGCGTCCTGGAAAAAATAAAACTGGCAATCGCGCCTTTTGAAGAAACCGAGGAAGCCGGTGCAAACAACTGAATCGCTGAAAAGAAGGATGAAAAGTGCGGGCGATCTGCTGTCCGTGGTGAAAACCATGAAGGCGCTGGCGGCGGTGAGTATCCGTCAGTACCAGCGGGCGGTGGATTCCCTGCGAGACTATAACCTGGCTGTCGAAATGGGCCTGCAGATCGTACTCAAGGAACGCATGGGGGCGCTGATGGAGAAAAAAACAGCCTCCATCAAACGGATGGGCATCATCATCTTCGGCTCCGACCAGGGCCTGTGCGGGCAGCTCAACGAGCAGATCGCATCTTACACGCTGGAGTATGTCAAAAACGCCGGCATTAAAAAGGAAGACCGACGCGTTCTCTGCATCGGTGCGCGCGTAGCCGATTATGTTGAAGACGCAGGACAGAACATCAATGAACTGCTCACCACTCCCGGCTCCACGGCGGGTATCACGCCGCTGGTGCAGGAAATCATCATGGTCATCGACGAGTGGCACTTCAGGTACAATGTCGATCACTTCTTTTTGTTTTACAACAAATACGAAAGCGGTGCGACCTACTATCCGCACCTGGTGCAGATGCTTCCGGTCAGCAGGCAATGGCTGAAGGAAATCGCCAAAAAGAAATGGGAGTCGAAATCGCTGCCGATCTTCCGTATGGATGGAGACCAAATATTTTCATCATTGATCCGCGAATATCTTTTTGTGTCTCTGTACCGCGCCTTTGCCGAGTCGCTGGCCAGTGAAAACGCCAGCCGCCTGGCCTCCATGCAGAATGCGGAAAAAAATATCGAAGAGCAGCTGCAGGATCTGAATGTGCAATACCACCGCACGCGGCAAATGACGATCACCGAAGAGCTTCTGGATATCGTTGCCGGCTTCGAGGCAATGCAGCAGCAGACATCATAATCTATCCCGGAAAGGAGGACCGGCTATGTCAACAGGATCAGATAAAAGAATTTGCGTAATTTGCGCATGGCGGGAAAACTGCACCAAACGTTACCGCGTAAAAACAAACGCCCTGTTTGATGTGAACTGCCCGGACTTTACCCGGGATATCAAGCTCAAAGACAAGGATGTAGACAAACTGGTGGAAGACCAGGTGTATCGCTGGAAACAGGAGAAAAAGGAAAAGCCGGGACAGACCATCACTCTCTCCAGTCAGGCCGGAGCGGGCGGCGGCTGGGTAGCCAGGATTCTGGCGACCGAGCTGGAGATGAACATCGTCGGCAGTGAACTGATCCATAAGGTCGCCGAAAGCGCGCATATGAGCGAAAAGGTCATTGCGTCGCTTGATGAAAAAAGCATTTCGCTGTTTGATAGCCTGATAAGCTCCTTTTTCGAGTCACGCCACATCTGGCCCAATGAATATATCCGCCACCTGTCGCTGGTCATGCACACCAACGCCAAGCACGGCAATATCATCATTATCGGCCGCGGCGGCAGCTTCATCCTCAAAGACGAGGCTTTCCGAGTACGCATCATGGCACCTCTGGAGACAAGAGTGGAAAAAGTCATGCGTGACCGGCAGATGTCTCTGAAAGAAGCCAAGGAGCATCTCAAAAAATTCGACAGCGATCAGATCGCGTTTGTCCGTAAATATTTTAAAGAGGACATCAATGACCCGAAACACTACGACATAATGATCAACACGCAGCATATCGGAATTGAAAGCGCCGCTGAATCGGTCAAAAAAGCCTTCCTGGCATGGAAGGCACTTCGCAGTCAGATTCCGGCGTAAAAGCACCGAACGGAGCCTCAACTACTTTGTGGATCGGTCACAAGCATCCTCAGCTTTCGCGGCCGGCATATAAAAAGTCCCACTGTTAAGTGCGGATGCCTCTGTTCTCAAAGGGCGACTCGCGGCATAATGAGCCGGACAGACTTTTGACCGGTTGCCGGAAAAACATGCAGCATGTCTGATCATCTGCATGCAGGGGTGCAGCTCTGATAATGCCGGATTTGGAGGGGTACGTGTCTTTGATTGATTTGACGGATGGGTTGTAACCACGATGATTGCGGTGGTTCAAGATGCCGGTGCTTCGGTCTTTCCTTGAAATCCCTCTGGAGTTGCGGCCAGATACAGCATAAACGACGTGCCCACCCCCACGACTGATTCCACACTGATCAGGCCATTGTGGTATTTAATGATCGAGTCGCAGATGGCGAGCCCCAGGCCGATGCCGCCCCGCTCTTTTTTTTCTTTGGTCGTAAAATAAGGATCAAATATTTTAGAGAGATTTTCACGGGGGATGCCCACTCCGTGATCACGGATGATAATACGGACATAATTGCCTTTTCCCAGCGTCCGGATGTTGGTTCCCGTGGTTGTGTTTTCCGCGATCACTTCCACAACTCCGTCATCGGGCATAGCCTCTTTGGCATTGGTCAGTATATTTTCAATGACCTGTCGGATCTGGCCTGCATCCACTTCCACAGGCCACAAGTCCGGCGCGATCATCGTCTGGTAGCTGATATTCGAACCGGACAGAGTCTTTTTAACTGTTTCTTCGATAAGCCCGCCCAGACGCTCCATCTTTTTTACCGGATAACCTCCCTGAGAAAACATAATCAACCGGTGCGCCAGTTCCTTGGCCTGGAGACCTGCCTTCTCGGCCGTCGCCAGACCATTTTCCAGGATCTTATCTTCGTCATTGGCAGAAATCTTCGCCAGGAAGACATTGCGTAAAATGGCGGTCAGCAGGCTGTCAAAGTCTTTGGCCACACCGTCGGCGAAAGTACCCAGGGATTCATTTTTGGTCCTTTGCAGCAGCTCCTCCTGGGCCAGCTTCTGCTCGGTGATATCCTGCAGGGTCTGGATCGCGCCAAACATATTGCCGCGCGAGTCTCGAATGCCTGAGGCCGTGATGCGAAACCATTTTCCTCTTTCCCCCATATCCGGGAAAAATTGCGTTACCTCATAGGCGTCATCAAGCACAGAGGATCTTTCCACCTTACCCTCATAAAGAGAAGGCGCATTGGAGATCTTGCCACTTAAAATAAGGTCCGCTAGGCAAGAACGGGGAGACTTGTAAAAAGCGCGCCACTGTTGATCCGTGTTAATGACCTCTTTTGCCCGGATGCCGCTGACACCATCCATGGCTTTATTCCAGTAGATGATTTTGCGGTTTTTGGAGATGACAAAAGTCGGTATGGGAGAGCTCTGAATAATGTTGCGCAGAATCAGCTCATCGTTGTGTCCCCTCCACAGCGAGTATGTGAAGCTGATGATGGCGGTAATCATCGCCATTATCAGAAGCAGTAAAATCAGTAATTCACCTTGCATTTGAGCCTCTCGCTCGGAGTGTTCACCTGATTTTTTTTCATAACAATGTTAGTCGAAAATTGCAAGATTGATTGGAGGATTGGAAGATTAGAGGATTAGAGGGTTGGAGGGTATGACGAATCTAAAAAAATACCGGATGACGGTGATTTGTAAAATCGGAAAAGCAATCGCCCGGATAAGGCGGTTACGGAAAGTCTCTTTTATCCATTTAAATCGGTTTGGCCATCGATCTGTTTTACCACAGGCACTGTGATACAGGGCGTGATACGCCCCTTTCATCCGGGCGTTTCATCCGCCATCATCTTCATTCACATTCGGGATATAAAAAGCCGGATGAGTTTGAGGTGATTCCATATTGCAAAAAACGACCATACAAGAGGTCCGCTTTTAGTGACCGCCGCGCGATGTATCTTTGCAGGCTGGCTTTTTACAACCTGAGTTCCCGGAAAAATGTAACGATGAAACGCTGGTAACTCCCCAATAAGAAAGAATTATGTACGATTTTTCTTGCATTAATCCTCGTTACTATATATATTATTGTAACGAGGAAGGGAGGAGTCGCACATGGCAGCTATCGTGTATCAGACCAATAGAAAAACCGGCGTCACCTATGCATACGAGTCTATCTCTCACTGGGACAAGGATAAGCAGCAGTCCCGGGCGAAGCGAGTATGCATCGGGCGGGTTGACCCCGAGACTCGGAAGATTGTTCCCACCCGAAAGAGGATGCAACCGGCGGCCAGGGAGAAGCGAACACGAGGACCTGTGCCGACCACGTGGGCAACCCGCTCCTTTTACGGGGCCATCTATCTTCTTGACCGGATCGGGGAGAGTACCGGGGTGAGGCAGGATCTGAAGACATGTTTTCCTGATAGTTATCGCCAGCTCCTCTCCATTGCCTATTACCTGATTCTGGAGGACAAGAACCCCCTGAGCCGTTTCTCCCGCTGGGCCGCACTCCATCGACATCCCCACGGTGAGAGTATCTCATCCCAAAGAAGCAGCGAACTATTCGCATCCATCACTGAGGAAGCCAGGCAGCGATTTTTCCGCCTTCAGGGGAAGCGCCGGGTGGACAAAGAATATCTGGCCTATGACAGCACGTCCATCTCCAGTTATTCGAAATGTCTCAGGCAGGTTCGCTATGGCAAAAACAAAGATCATGAGCATCTGGCGCAGATCAATCTCACCTTGCTCTTCGGGCAAGAATCACGCGTGCCCTTTTATTACCGGAAACTGGCAGGAAACATTCCCGACGTGAAGACACTGAGGAAGTTGTTGGCCGACATGAACACGCTGGGCTACGAGAAGATCAAGGTGGTTTTGGACCGAGGCTTCTTCAGTGCAGGCAACATCAACGAATTGTACCGGCACCACATAAAGTTTCTGATTGCCGCCAAGCTTTCCCTGAAGTTCGTGAAGACGCACCTGGAGACCATTCGAGACACGATGCATAGTTGGACCCACTATAATCATGCCTACCAGCTCTATATGTGTTCCCTGCCGATTACGTGGGACTATGTTCAGGACCGTCCCTACAAAAAGGATACCATCAAGGCGGATCGCCGGATGTATCTCCATCTGTACTACTCCTCGGAGCGGGCACTGGAGGATGAGAAGGCTTTCAACAGCCGTATGGTCGATTGGCAGGAAGAATTGGAGAGCGATCAGCGTCACCCGGATCACGAGAAATACTATGCCAAGTATTTTGAGGTAAAAAGCACACCGGTTCGTGGAATAAAGATTATAGCCAAAGAAGATGCCTTGGCGGCGGCGAAACGCAATTACGGTTATTTTGCCCTTCTAAGCAACGAAATAAAGGATTCAGTGGAGGCGCTTGAGGTCTACCGCAACAAGGATCTGGTGGAAAAGGCCTTTGATAACTTGAAAGAACGGCTGAATCTGCGTCGGGTGGCTGTCTCGTCGGAACAGAGCCTTGATGGGAAGCTCTTCGTTCAGTTCATAGCGCTGATCTTTCTCGCCCATATCACAAAAAAGATGCAAGAGAACAACCTGTTCAAAGATCATACCTTGCAGGAGGTCATTGATGAACTCGATGTCATTGAATGCTTTGAAGTGCCGGGACAGCGACTACAGGCCGGCGAAATAACGAAACGACAGATCGACCTATACACCAGACTGGGCATCAACCCGCCTGCCTCGTTACAATAACGCGGGAATTTAGGTTATAAGCTGATTTTGCCGGTTGGTGTAAACGAAAAAAATGAAACCTGGAAGGGAAAAGAACAACTGACATAAGCCTCCAACGCAGACCATAAATTGAAAAACCGGCCTTCCCTGATACACTGCCAGCGCCGGACTCACGATGAAATATGTAATGCATTCAGGCCCTTGCCTCTGGGTTTCCGGACCCGCGCATGACGTTTTTTCACTGTCGGAATGGCTTACATAAAATATTTGTATTACAATCCAAGGGTTATGTATTATTTCGGTAATTCTTGTCAATTTCGGCGTTTCTTGCGTCGGAATACTTTACAACAGCAATATTTAAGTGTGCTGATAAAATTCTAAAATAAAAAAAGTTCATCTTTATATGACTGTAAATACATATATTTATCTGACGTTCACAAGTTATCGATCTTTCTGGTACGTGACGTGCTATACATACAGCAAATAGAAATACGGAGGTTTGCAAATGAAAAAAGTTATTTTAAGTCTGGCGGCGGTTGTTATGGGGCTTTTCCTGATCGCACCTGCGGCGAGCGCCTACACTATTGAGGCTGGCGACTATGTCATCATCTCTCAGGGAGTGGGAGGCGCAAACAACGGAGGTTCTTTCAACATCGACAAAATTGGTGATGATGAAGGCATTTTGTTCAGCACATTTTGTCTGGAAAGAAATGAGTATTTCTCACCGGGAGAAACCCTTCTGGTCGGGTCGGTTTCGAATGCAGCGGTTCAGGGAGGTTTAAGCGGCGGCAACCCGGATCCGATCAGTTCAGCCACTGCTTTTCTGTTCTATCAGTGGGCAACCGACCAGATCGCTCATACCACCGCCAATGCAAATGCCCTCCAGCTGGCTATCTGGCATCTGGAAGGTGAATTGGAAAAAACGCCCGGTTTCGACACTCTGACCCTTACGAATGATGCCCGCGGCTTCATCGCTTCCGCAGCCAATGCCAACGGGGATTACGGTGTAGAAGTGATGAATTTCATGAGAAAAGATGCCCGCGGCAATTACACGGTTCATGCACAGTCTCAACTGATTTATAATCCGACCTCCGTGCCCGAGCCGGCCACATTACTGCTGTTCGGCGTGGGACTCCTGGGGCTTGCCGGTATCCGCAAAAAAATGAAATAACCAAAGCCTGTTTATATATTGAAAAAGGCAGAGTCACCGGCTCTGCCTTTTTTGTTTTCCGGGCCGGCGCGAGTAAGGAGATGAAGCGGTAAGAAGGGGAAGGGTAATGCTTATACCCGCGGGCTCCCGGCCGCCACTTTCCATGTAGTCAATCCCTGGATTTTCTCCCCAATCATTTCTTATGCACTTTCCGTCCATAACCCGTCTCCTGTAACCGTCACTGTGTGGTCTTCCTCGCTTACGATCGGTCATTTAATTGGGCAACCGCAATGAGTCCGGACTCAATGGTTACGGCTTTTGAATTTCAAACCTCCATTTTTGCCTTGACTGTCCGGATATCTTGGTTCTAATGCTCTCATATGAAAAAGTCGGCAAATTCCCCTAAAAAAAGAGTGATGGTGGCGATGAGCGGAGGAGTGGATTCATCCGTCGCGGCTCTCATGCTGATTGAGGCGGGCTTTGATGTCACAGGCGCCACCATGTCTTTGGGTATCCATCGACAGGGTGCATCACCGGGTCGATTCGCCGACGAGGCGATCGAAGATGCAAAGCATGTGTGCACTCGGCTTGGCATCCCCCACCTGCTTTTTGAATGCTCCTCGCTCATGGAAAAAAAGGTAATTGCAAAGTTCATTGCCGACTATATGCTTGGCAGGACACCGAATCCCTGTGTCGTCTGCAACCGTCACCTCAAATTCGGCGAACTCATTTTGCGGGCGCGCCAACTCAATTTCGACCATCTGGCCACCGGACACTATGCGCGTATTGTACCGGGCCCGGGCGGAGGACCAAAACTTCTGCGTGCCTCAGACAAACTTAAAGACCAGAGTTATTTCCTCTACGGAATTAAAAAAGAGGATCTGGGCTATATTCATTTTCCGCTGGGTGAGATGACCAAAGAGCAGGTGCGTCAAATGGCCGGAAAGGCCGGTCTGCCCGTGGCCAAACGAAGCGAAAGCCAGGACATCTGTTTTGTGCCCGATGGTGACTATCGCAAAGTCTTCCTGCAGCGCGGGATCAACCTGCCGGAAGGGGATATTGTAGATCAAAACGGCAGAGTCATTGGCCGCCATCGCGGTATCGCCAATTACACCATCGGCCAGCGCGGCGGATTGGGTATAAGTTCGCCCCGGCCGTTATATGTTTTGTCACTCGATGCCCGGTCAAACACGATTATCGTGGGAGGAAAGGAAGATCTTTTTGCCAGGGGACTCATCGCCTCCGGCCTGAATCTGCTGGCAGACGCCTGGCCTGATGTGGCGGAGGCGAAAATCCGCTATCGCAAAAAACCTGCACACTGCAAACTCTCTTTCGACGGGAAGATATTGACGGTGGTTTTTAACGAGCCCCTGGAAGCGATCACCCCCGGCCAGTCGGTTGTTTTCTACGAAGGCGATCAAGTGCTGGGCGGAGGCGTGATCGAAAGAGCCATCCGCGATTGAAGAGCTGATGCTTGAAAAAGATATTATGAGTGCTGAAAGCAGCCGCTGGCTGCACGGCGGTCCGCCGACAGGTAACAATCCACCTGATACCGCCCCAGGTTTTCCTTGCGTGGAACTTATAAAAAGCCCGGCTAAAGGTGGCTAAAAACAAATGCGCGAAAGTGCGGGGAAAACTATCGTGTGAGTTTAGAGATTGAAAAATCTTTTCATCAGTTCCCGGACATGGATCTTCTCTTCCGAGTCTCCCTCCAGTTTCTCGACGATGAGCGGCAGCCATTTATCCCAGTTGGCCGCATCGAAATGCATGCCGATTTCGGTGTAGAGCTCCTCGGAAGCTTCGGCATGGCCCAAAAGCCCCCACAGGACTTCAAGCCTTACTTCGTAGTCACAGGGCTTATCCCACAGATTGCGGAAGTATGCCCCCACATCCTCGTCGCCAGTGAAGCTCTGCAGCAGTTTCAGCGCGAAACGCCTCAAAGGAAGATCATGCAGGCGTGATGAAGCAATCTCCATCAGCAGGGCTTTATCTTGAATGGAGACTTCCTGCCGGCAGTAGCCAAACAGAGGATATGTGTTCAAAAGCTGCTGCACGGCCGCTTCCGGGGGAGTGCCGCTTCTTAAGTCCTGGAGCGCTTTTTGCGCCACGTAACGGTATATGATTTCCTGACGTCCCTGCTGCTGATAGTTATCCATGCCGGCCTTGTTTTAAAATAGTTCATGTCGCCCGGGGCGGGCGTCCGGTAATAAAGCTATGATAGTTCTGAAACTCCTCCACAATTATCGCCGAAAGCGCTTCCCGCCGCTTGGCGTTGGCCAGTTTGACAAACTGCCATTCCTGGGCGGAAAGGGTCATGCCATAACTGAGACCGATTTGCAGTGACGCGCACAGGGCATCAGCCGCCTTGACGATGATTGTCTTCTTTTTCAGATCGGCGGATTCCCCGCTTGCCAGAACATCCGTTTCATGGTGATTGGCAATGGCAAAAACCATGTCGTCAGGAAGGTTCCATTGCTCGGCGACATATTTACCCATATCACCGTGGTCAAATCCCAAAATTGTGTTCTCCGCCTCCACAAAAGGGATTCCTTCCTGCTGAACCAGGCGGATCACCTCGGCATATTCCTTTTTCCGCGACAAATTAATGACCACTTTGCCTATGTCATGCAACAGTCCGTAAATAAAGGCCTCGCCGGAGGGGATCAGCCCCAGATCCCTGGCGATAAGTCCCGAGGCGACAGACACCGCCAACGAGTGCTCCCACAAGGCAACGTCTGTTTTATTTGACGAGCGGCGCAAGTCGCGAAGCGAAATGGCAAAGACCAGCGCCTGCACGGTGGTAAAACCGATACGGGTTATCGCATCGGAAATGTCTGAAACTGTATTGCTGGCCCGGTAATAGACCGAATTGGCCACTTTGAGCAGACGGGAAGAAAAGGCCTGATCCATGGAAATAACTTTTTTCAAGTCTTCAAGCGAAGAATTTCCATTGGCGATGATGTGCAAAACACGGGTTGCAACCACCGGCAGAGAGGGAACATCCGGCACCTGGCCCGTAAAATTTATGGGATTATCCTTTTTCACGCCTCATCCATCGTTTTGTTGCGATCTTTAAGAGATTTCACCGGCATCCTCCCCGGTTTTCCCGAAACGGCCGCCGATGAATGAATATTTTATCTCATACTTCCCCGGATTCTTCAACATATGATTTTTTGTAAACGCCCGGATAAAATCATCTTGACAAATGCAATAAAAAATGTGAACGGCAATTCAGTTTTTGAACATTCATTCAAAATTGAATGGCGGGCATGAAAAGAACAAAACGAAAAGAACGGGAATTCACGATGCGGCGGGAGACCATCCTCGCCGAGGCGGAAAAGATCTTTTCCGTCAAAGGTTATCATAATGTAACCATGGCGGAAATTGCCACCGCCGCCGGATTTTCCACCGGGGCATTGTATCTCTACTTTGAAAGTAAAGAGGCACTCTACACCGATCTAATCATCGAAAGGCTGACTCTTATGTATTCGTCTGTCCTCCGGGAGGTAGCCGCAGCGAAGAACATTTTTGAAAAGCTCGACGCCTACATCCTGGCTCACCTGACATTCGTGGAGGAGAACACGGATTTCTGCCGGATCTTTCTGAGAGGCGAAAACGAACTGTCGCCTCTGACCATGGACACTCTGCGTGAGCGGCTCAAGGAAGACTATCTTGAAAGTCTGGCCTATATGGAAGATATCGTGAAAGCGGGGATAAAAAAACGCATATTGAGAAATCTCCCGCCCCGGGATATAGCGACCACCTTGTCTCATCTGGTGCGCGCCTCTGCCGTGGACTGGCTGATGATGAATGCCAATGAACCGCTCATGCCGAAAAAAGACATGATTCTGGATATTTTCTTAAATGGAGTTAAAAAACATGAAGTTTAAATTTATTATGAGGCAGGGCGTCGCAACTGCTCCTGTCGTGTTCTTTCGGTCGTCCACGCGGGCAGGAGCTCCTCTGAGTGCCGAGCGGGAAGCTGCCGCCGGAATGCCGGGTTACCGGAAAATCGAGATAACAGAAAGGGTTGCAAAATGAAAAAGTCGTATTTTATCCTTCTGATCACTTTTTGTGTCGCCTTCCTTGCCCCCTGCCGGGGAATGGCCGATGAATACACGCTTCGGGACCTGTACCGGCAGGCTCTCATCAATTCTGAAAAAATAAAATACGCCGAGGAGAACCTCTACATCGCACAGATGACAAAGAACAAGGCCTGGGCGGTTCTGATGCCCAGATTGACCGCCTACGGCGCATACAATCATTTTTCTGAAGAAAAGTATAAAACGACCGTCACCCCCCTGCCTCCGCCTTTACCGACCCTGACCGGCAACGTCCTTGTTCAACCTTCATCATCAGGCAACTGGGGCGTGCGCGCCGATCAGTCCTTCTCACTTTCCGCCCGAGAGCTCGACGCCTTGAAAATTGCCGGCCAGGGTATCACGAAAAGCCAATACGATCTCGATTCCGCCAAAACTGATTTTATCCTTGCGGTGGCCTCTTCGTATTACAACGTGCTGCGTGCGCAAAAGGCGCTGGACATCGCCCGGGCCAACCTGGAGCGTCTGGCACAATATCGTCATTTTGTGGATAAAAAAGTCAAGGTGGGCGAGCTCACCAGAACCGCCCTGCTGCGGGCCGACGGCGAACTCTCCGGGGCCAGGGCCGATTTTCTGCGGGCGGAAAACGCCCTTAAGCTGTCGCGGGCCGCCCTGGTGCGCATCACCGGCGTTCCCGAGCCTCTTGAACTAAAAGAAGAAGACGCACTCCCCGCTTATGCCGATGACCTGGACAAAATGCGTACCGAGGCGTTCGATGCCCGGGCTGATTTAAAAAGTTTCGAGATGCAAACACAAATGGCGTCTCAACAGGTAAAGTATGCGCGCGGCGCGTTTTGGCCGCAGGTGGGTCTGTTTGCCGTCTATAGCGGGCTTGACCAGAGCCCGGAGACTGCGACTTTGAACAAAGAGAGTCTCTTTGCCGGTGTGAGCCTGACTTTCCCTTTTTTTGAGGGAGGGCTGAGAATTGCCGAATACAGAGAAACTCAGGCCAGGGAGCGTCAGGCCCGCCTGGCCTATGATGATCTGAAAAAGAATATCGACATTGAACTGCGCGCCGATTATCTGGAGCTGGAAACACAAAAAGGCACGCTGAAATTTCTGGAGGACCAGCTTGTGTTCGCCCGTGACAACTACAACGCCGTGCTGCGCCAGTATGAACACGGCCTGGCCACCAGCCTGGACGTTATGGACGCCAACACCCTGCTTTTATCGTCGGAGCGCAACGTGGCGGACGCCATCTACGGCTGCAGGCTGGCCTATCTGAAAGTCAGGAAATCAAGCGGGACACTGCTGAAATTCATCGGAGAAGAAAATTGACAAGCGCTTATCGTCATCATACGGGGAGGTTAAAGAACTTATGAGGTCTCAACTAAACACGGTGCCTGTGCGCCGCCATTCACTGCAAACAATGGCGGCAGCGTTCGTGACAATCCTTCTGGCTGCGGCTTTAGTTTGCGCGGCGGGTTGCGCCAAAAAAGAGCAGCAACAGGAAGAGCGTCTGGTAAATGTCCATGTGTGGGAGGCAAAAATCAGAGAAGTTCATCCCCATCTGGAATCAACCGGCACTCTCCGGGCGGACGAAGAGGTGCTCGTGAGCGCGGAAGTTGACGGGATCATCAAAAGCATCCTCGTTGAGGAAGGTTCTGTGGTGAAAGAAGGCCAGCTTCTGGCCCGGATCAATGAGACGGACTACAATCTGGATCTGGTACGCACGGAAGCCGCCCTGCGCCAGGCCGAAGCCTCTCTGGACAATGCGCGGGCCGAATACGGGCGCAAGGAAGCTCTCTTCAGAGACGAGCTGATCACACGCCAGCTATTTGACGATGTCTCCACCCGGGCCTCTCTTGCCGAAGCGGAACTCGAAAGGGTGAAGGCTACACTGGCCATCGCCCGGGAAAGGCTGGCGCGGACGAAAATTTATTCGCCGCTTAACGGGGCGGTCAAAGAAAAGAGGCTTTCCGCCGGTGATTTTGTCCGCAACGGCATGCCGATTTTTCAGGTAATCAAGACAAATCCGCTGAAACTGAGTTTCACTGTGGCGGAAAAGGACGTCGGCAAACTTAAAAAAGGCCAGGAGATTTCTTTTACCGTTGATGCTTTCCCCGACAAAACCTTTACAGGAAAAGTCAGCCTGCTCTACCCCAACGTGGAGGAACGCACAAGGACGCTGCAGGCCGAAGCGCTGGTGCCCAATGCAGACCGCATGCTCAAACCGGGCTACTTTGCCCGTGTCCAGATATTTATCGAGGCCTCCCGCGACGCGGTGGTCGTGCCGGTGACGGCTCTGCTTTATGACAATGCCACCATCCGGGTTTTTGTGGTCACAGCGGGTAAGGCCGAGCCGCGTGTCGTCAAAATAGGCAACAAGTACGGTGAGGTCGTGGAAATTACCGAAGGAGTTCAAGAAAATGAACAGGTGGTCGTAGTGGGCCAAAACAACCTGTCGGAAGGAGTAAAGGTTAATGTGGCTCGCTAAAACCTCCGTCAAACGGCCAGTTTTCGCCACCATGGTCATCATGGCTCTGGTGGTGCTGGGCATTGTCAGCTATCCGCTCATCGGAGTCGATCTTTTTCCCAAAATCGATTTCCCCATCGTCACGATTACGACAACCCTCAAAGGGGCAAGTCCCGACGTGATGGACGTCGATGTCACTGAGCGCATTGAGGGAGCGGTTAACACGATCAACGGCGTCAAGAGCATTACCTCGACAAGCTACGAGAGTTTTGCCCGGACAACTATCGAATTTGTTCTCGAGCGCAACATTAATGAAGCGGTCCAGGACGTACGCGAAAAAGTATCCGAAATCCGCTCGAAGCTGCCCGCCGATATTGACGAGCCGCGGATCGCCAAGGTGGATCCTGACGCCTCGCCGATCCTGTTTTTAAATCTTTCCGGCAATCGCTCGGTGCGCGACCTGTCCACCTACGCAGACGAAATACTCAAGGAGCAGCTGCAGCGCATCAACGGCGTCGGTGACGTTATTTTTTACGGACTGAGGCTTCGTCAGGTGCGCATCTGGCTGGATGCGGCCAAAATGCAGGCGTATCAGGTATCGCCGGGTGATGTGGTTGTGGCTCTCCAGCGCGAAAACATCGAGCTGCCGGGCGGCCGGATTGAAACGAAAACAAAGGAATACACCGTCCGCATCAAAGGCGAATTCGCCAGAATTACGGATTTCAACGACCTGATCATCAGCTATTACAAGGAAGCGCCGGTGCGCATCCGCGACATCGGCCGGGCTGAAGACGGCATGGAAGAAAAAAGGAGCCTCGCCCGCTTCAACCAAGTTCCGGCAGTCGGCATGGCCATTCAAAAACAGTCCGGCACGAACACGGTGGAAGTCGCCAACAGTGTGAAAGCCGAAGTTGCAAAGATCAACAAAACACTGCCGCCCGGAATGCAGATCAATATTGCCGGAGACCAGTCTCTGTTTATCGTGCGCTCCATCAACGAGGTCCAGTTCCATCTCATCATCGGCAGTATCTTTGCCATTTTAGCGGTTTTCATTTTTTTGAAAAACGCGCGCACTACGCTGATCAGCGCTGTGGCCCTGCCCGTTTCGGTCATTTCCACCTTTGCGCTCATCAATGCCTTTGATTTTACCTTCAACAACATGACGATGCTCGCCCTTTCTCTTTCGGTGGGGCTGCTCATCGACGACGCGATTATTGTCATCGAAAACATATTCCGCCACGTGGAGGGGGGCATGTCGCCGCGTGAGGCGGCTGTTTTCGCCACCTCGGAAATCGGCCTGGCCGTGATGGCCACAACATTTGCCATTGTGGCCATCTTCCTGCCCGTGGCCTTCATGAAAGGTATTATCGGAAGATTTTTCCTGCAGTTCGCCCTGACGATTGTTTTTGCCATACTTGTATCTTTGCTCGTTTCCTTCACGCTGACACCGATGATGGCGTCAATTTTTCTCAAACCCGGCCTGAAGTCAATACCCAACCCCCTGGCCGGTACGCAGGCGCTACAGGCGCCGAAAAAGAAAAAGATATGGCAAAAAACGAGCGACGCTCTGGAGCATCAGTATAAAAGGCTTGAAGAATTTTACCGGCGGGTTCTGGAATTCACTTTAGGCTACCGCAAGACAGTTCTTTTTTCCGCTTTCGTGATCTTTGTCCTGAGCCTGGCTCTGACCACTTTTATCGGGAAGGAATTCAACCCTCCGGAAGACCAGAGCGTCTTTATGGTGCGCATGGAGGCGCCGATCGATTACTCTGTCGAACAAGTCGAAAAATATTTAGGCAACACCGAACAAATGATGCAGGATTTGCCGGGCGTCAAATCCGTCTATTATGTCCAGGGATACGGAGGCTACGCCAACCGGGCGCTGATCATGATCAACCTTGTACCTAAATCTCAGCGTAAACACACACAAGAAGAGCTCAAAAAAATGGCGCGAACAAAATTACGGACCATCCCGGGGCTGAAAGTTTCGGCGGAAGACATTTCCGCCGTAGGCGGTGGAATACGCAATGTGCCGATTCAGTATAGCATACGCGGACAGGATCTCGCGGCTGTACAAAAATACGCAAAACAGATTTCCGATGAATTTGCCAAACTGCCGGGCATCACGGACGTGGATACTTCCCTTGAGGCGGGCAAGCCTGAATTCAAGGTTTATATCGACCGCGACCGGGCGGCTAATCTGGGCGTCGATGTGGCCTCGGTGGCCGAAGCCGTCAACCTGCTGGTCAGCGGCGAGCTCGATATCGCCAGATACAAGGATGAACTCAAAGGCAAGCGCTACGACATACGCGTGAGACTCAATCCCGCAGACCGCGACAGCATCGACGGTTTGCAGCGCATTACCGTGCGCGCCCGCGACGGAAAACTCGTGGAGCTGGCCAACATAGTGCAGGTGGAGGAGGGCGTAGGCCCCAGCGTGATCAACCGCACCGACCGGCAAAGGGCCGTAACCATCTTTGCCTCCCTGGAAGGCAAGCCGCTGGGCCAGGCCACGGCGGAACTCGATGCCATCTCGGACAGGATTTTGCCGCCCGATTACGTGCCCAAGCATCTGGGCGTGGCCGACATCATGGAAGAATCCTTCATCTATCTGATGTTCGCGCTGGTGCTGGGAATCATTATGGCCTACATGATTCTGGCTTCGCAGTTTGAAAGCTTCATCCATCCCGTGACCGTGCTGCTATCCATGCCTCTTTCGTTTATCGGGGCTTTCGGCGCCCTGTTTTTAACGGGAAAGACTCTCAATATTTTCAGTTTCATCGGACTTATCCTGCTGATGGGGCTGGTGAAGAAAAACGCCATCCTGCTGGTCGATTACACCAACGTTTTAAGAGGCAGGGGAATGCCCCGCCGTGAGGCGATCCTGCAGGCAGGCCCCGTGCGGATGCGCCCGATCCTCATGACGACCTTTGCCATGATTTTCGGCATGCTGCCCATTGCCCTGGGCGTGGGCGAGGGGGCGGAGGCGCGTGCGCCCATGGGAATTGCGGTGATCGGCGGCCTTTTCACCTCGCTGGTGCTGACGCTTGTTGTCGTGCCGTCCGCCTATGATATTTTTGACGACTGGCAGGAAAAATTCAAAAACAGAAAAAAGAAAAAAGCGCTGCCGGCCGAACCATAATATGCCGGTACGCCGGGGAGGAACGCCTATGAAGATGCTGTATATCATTTATGCCTCGGCCAGTGATGAAAGCGTCACGGCCGCCTTCAAGGAAGCGGGTTATACATCCTACACCAAAGGTCACGGCATGACGGGGGAAGGAGAAGAAAGCGAACCGAAACTCGGCACTCACTACTGGCCGGGCACCAACAACGTCATGCTGATGGCCGTGCCTGACGAGGAAGTTCCACGCATTCTCGAGCTTGTGAGAACCCTGAAAGTACAGCAGCCGCGCGCCGGCCTGCGCGCCTTTACCGTCCCCCTGGAAGAATGCGTCTGATCACGTCCTGCCCTCCGGCAGGCAAAGGGAAAAAGGCGAGAGGCGAGAGGCGAGAGGCGAGAGGCAAGAACCAGGAAGCAAGAGGCCAATCGGTGACAGGAAAGATGTGCTCAGCAGATACTTTACCTGTTTTCAGGAATCTGTGGCGATCCATTTTTCTGTTTATAATATATACAAAAACAGCCACGTCGTATGCTTTGTATACACACATCCCCAATGAATATCGTAACTATGATCGTGAGTACTGCCCATTGCCTTGTGAGAAGCTCTTCAGGGGAAGAATCTGAAGAAACGGTTTTTCTTCTTCAAACATCTCCTGGACCTGCCGTTTCATCCGGCCGTGAATCCGCACGGAGGCCCAGCGCTCCTCCCAGTGCATCAGCCATTGATTCTGCTCTTCGATGCTTTCAAACCGGCGGCCTTTCAGGGCGGTGTCCTGGGTATGCTGGATCGCGTTTTCAACGCTGCCTTTGCGGTCAGGGTCTGCGACGCGGGCAGGGTCTGCCACAACACGGTAATGCGCCAGGACAGAGGCATAAACCGGGTTTAGCTGCGGTTCGTAGAGATCGGGCTTTATGACGCCCTCTTCAACGAAACGTTTCCCCGCGAATATATCCATGCCGTCCAGGGCGCGGCTTCCGAAACCCGGGCGCTTTTATCTTGGCCTGGCGAAGCCGCAAGATCCGCGCTGGGAAGAGCCTGGCGGCGTTTGATGCCTGATGATCGGGGGAATAAAAGACAAGGATGGGGTGTTGAATACAGGCCCTCAAGGAACATCCGGAAATGTCTTTGCGCCGGAGCCTGATTCGTTTTTCTGACACTCACTCCTCACGGCACATCCAGCAACGCCTTTTCGCCGCAGAGGTAACCGAGAAGCAATTCATCCTGCGCAATTAATTGATATTGATAAGAACTTGACAACAGAACGCACGTTCTACTATGGTCTTGCTCCATCACAATAGCCTCATCCCAAATTTGAATCGGGCAAGACATGACATTAACGGCGAAGGAATACCGCCCCCGGCGGCCGCAGGACTCAGACTATTATTCCTGCGTGGAGGATTACTTTGAGCCCTTCATGCAGATTTATGATGACCGGTTTTCCCGGGATTACGGTTTCTGGCGGCCTTATATCGAAAAAGTGATCTACCGTTACCTCGACTGCGGCGACTTGCATCAGGGTTTCGCCCGCATCAGATGTAATGACTGCGGCCATGAATATCTTTTGTCGTTCTCGTGTAAGCGCCGCCACTTCTGCCCTTCTTGCCACCAGAAGCGC
>JAGPFA010000030.1 GCA_018056765.1 Syntrophaceae bacterium | reverse complement strand
GGTGTGTGGCGATGAGCCCATATTCAAAGTGTCTTTTGCTCTCCCTCCGCCGGATATGTATGGATCCGGCTACGGTCGAGCAAAAGAGATTTCTATTGACAAAACGCTTTTTCATAGGTGCAGAACCCTGCGTAATCGGCAATGTCGTCATAACGGCAAAGGCCGGTATCCAGTGTTATCAAGTGCTTCCTGGATTCCGGGTCAAGCCCGGAATGACTGGAGGAGGTATTTTTCAAAGATCTCACCGGGATTGCGGCGCCGAAACGAACGGAATCCGCTCCCGGTAAAAGCCAGGACCAACAGGCAAGTCACGCTCTATAGGCTGAAATCGAATGTGATTTTCCCGTCTTTGAGACCGACCGTGACAACACCGCCTTTTTTCAGCCTTCCGAAAAGCAGCTCCTCGGAAAGTGCGTCTTTGATTTCTGTCTGAATCAGTCTTCCCAGCGGCCGCGCTCCAAATTTGTCATCATAGCCTTTTTCCGCCAGCCAATTACGCGCCGCGTCGGTGACCTCCATTTTGACTTTTTTTGCGCCGAGCTGCCGGCCGAGGTCGCCCAGAAACTTGTCCACCACTTTTTTCATAACCCCCGGCCCCAGCGGGTTAAAGGAGACAATCGCGTCGAGGCGGTTGCGGAATTCCGGGTTAAAGAGCTTTTTAATGGCTTCCGTCCCTTTCGCCTGGGCATCGCCGCGCCGGTCACCAAAACCGATGGTCGTCTTGTCCATTTCCCTGGCGCCGGCGTTGGTGGTCATAATCATAATGACATTGCGAAAATCCGCCTTCTTGCCATTGTTGTCCGTCAGCGTGGAATAGTCCATCACCTGCAGCAAAATGCTAAAGACGTCCGGGTGGGCTTTTTCGATTTCATCGAGCAGCAACACCGAGTAAGGATGCTTGCGGATCGCGTCGGTAAGCTGCCCTCCCTGATCAAAACCTACATAGCCGGGAGGCGCGCCGATAAGCCGTGACACGGTATGTTTTTCCATGTACTCGCTCATATCGAAACGAATGAATTTCACACCCAGAACATGCGCCATTTGTCTGGATACTTCCGTCTTGCCCACACCGGTGGGACCGGCAAAAAGAAAGGAACCGATCGGCCGCTCGGGAGCGCCAAGACCGGCACGCGATCTTTTGATCGCCGTGACAAGCGAATGGATGGCGCTGTCCTGCCCGAAGACGACATCTTTAAGCCTTGTCTCCAGTTCCCTTAGCTTCTCCGCGTCGGAGGACGTCACGTCGGCCGGTGGAATTCTGGCAATGCCTGACACAATGGCACCTATTTCTCTGGCACCGACCACCGGCACGGACTTGCCGCGGGCGGTGAGTTTTTTTGTCGCACCCGCCTCATCAATGACATCAATGGCTTTGTCCGGCAGAAACTTGTCGTTTATGTATTTGGCGGAAAGATCCGCGGCGGCCCGGATGGCTCCTTCCGTGTATTTTACGGTGTGAAACTCTTCATAGTAGGGGCGCAGTCCCTTCAGAATCTCGATGGTTTCAGCGACGGTCGGCTCCTGCAGTTCTATCTTCTGAAAGCGCCTCGACAGGGCGCGGTCTTTATCGAAGTTGTTTTTGAATTCTTCATAGGTGGTTGCTCCGATACAGCGCAGCCGGCCGGAATTAAGGGCCGGCTTGAGGATATTAGATGCATCCATCGAGCCGCCGCTGGTCGCGCCCGCCCCCACCACGGTGTGGATTTCATCGATAAAGAGGATCACGCCCGGAATCTTTTCCAGCGCTCTGAGCGTCGCTTTCAGTCTGGCTTCGAAATCGCCCCGGTATTTTGTCCCGGCCAGCAGGGCGCCCATGTCGAGCGCATAAATCTGCGTATCCGTAATCGGCGCGGGCACTCTCTCCTGGTGAATGTGCAAAGCCAGTCCTTCCACGAGCGCGGTTTTACCGACACCCGGTTCACCCACGAAAACAATATTATTTTTCCTCCGCCGGCACAGCACCTGAATGGTCCGTTCCAACTCGGCGCCGCGGCCCACCAGCGGGTCAATCTCACCTTGCGCCGCCTTTTCGTTGAGATTGACAGCATAGAGTTTCAAAGGGTCTTTCGATACGGGACGCTTTGGTTCCACAGTGTTTGGCCGGGGCTGTGCTTCCGCATCATCCATGTCCTCACCCGGATCGTCATAATCTTGAGGGCCGTGGGATATGAAGTGGAGAACATCGAGGCGGGAAATGCCTTCTTTCTCCAGAAAACTGACGGCAAACGAGTCCGCTTCGCCCCACAGGGCCGCCAAAAGATCACCGGCTTCAACCTGGGCTTTTTCCGCGGAATGAACATGGTTGACGGCCCGCTGAATAACTCTCTGAAAACCGGCCGCCGGCTCCGGACTTCCCGGTTCTCCCGGCGGGAGCACAGGAATATTGTTTGCAAAAAAAGATTCGAGTTCCTCTTTTATCGCGTCGACATTCCCCCCGCAACCGGTAATGATGGCCCTGCCCGTCTCATCATGCACAAGAGCAAACAGGATATGTTCGGCGGTCAGATACTCATGGCGGCGCCTGACCGCATCTCTTACGATCGCGTCCAGCACCAGGCTTAATTCCTTGTTAATCATTCTCTCTCCATTGTGCATTGAAGCGGAAATTCCCGCTCGGCGGCCATTTCGTGTACCGTGGCTACCTTTGTTTCGGCAATTTCCCGTGTGTAAACACCGCAAACGCCCGCGCCTCTTTTGTGTACATCCAGCATGATCCGCGTCGCCTCCGCCGGTTGTTTACGAAACACCGTTTCTAAAACATAAACGACAAAGTCCATCGTGGTGTAGTCATCATTGAGCAGGATCACACGGTACAGAGACGGTTCCTTTGTTTCATGCCTCTCTTTTTCGGCAATATCTTCATGTGATTTTATTTTTTCTCCGGCCATCGCCTGCCCGCCTGCCTGTTTTCCACGTCTAAAACATAGGCAAGTTGATGGTTTATGTCAATAGTAACAGTCAATAAAAAATCCCCGTAAAAGCTGATGGGCAGGCGGCAGAGTTCTGAAATAAACCGGTTGTGATATCCGCCGCGGCGACCGGGTGAATTTTATTGACAGCATGTGAGCTTGTCCCTATACTCGCGGCCGGGCAGGGGATATTCAGGCCTCGTTCAATGCGCTGGGCGCCCGAATGTTTGAATAATACCTGCGCTGCCGCGGTAAAAAATATATCCGACTTTGCAGATGTATATGAAAAAAATATTTCGTTATGAGCTGGTCGTTCCCCCTGAGGCTGAGGATCGCAACGGGCACGTCAACAATGTGGAATATCTGCGCTGGATGCAGGAAGCGGCTATGCGTCACTCCGATGAAACCGGCGGCAGTGCCGCCACCGAGGCGGCCGGCGCCACCTGGGTGGTCCGAACACATAAAATAGAATATCTGAAGCCGGCCTTTGCCGGAGACCGTATCGTGGTGATCACCTGGGTGTCCAATTACCGGCGTGTGTTGTCTCTGCGGAAATACCGCGTGGTGCGCCCATCCGATAAGACGCTTCTCGCCAAAGGAGAAACGGACTGGGTGTTTGTGGACGCTCAAAGGGGCACTTTGCGCTCGATTCCCAAAGAGGTGCTCGATACTTTTGAGCTTATGTCGCCGGAAGAGGAAAAAGATATACCGCTTTTGTAGAGGGGCACCCCCGGCCGCACAGAGATCCCCTCCTATGTCCGCAAGGAGGACAAAGGTTTTGTGTATGGCGGCAGGTCGAACCGCTCCTGTCTATGAAATGATACCTCTTAATTTATCAAAGCCCGCGTAAGCGAAATAACCGGCAAACGCAATCAAAAAAACAGAGCAGATTGCAATAAGCCCGCGGTAGAGGCGATCGGTCAGAAATCGTCTGCCACCCGCCACGACGGCGGCAACGGAAGAATACCAGACCAGATCCGCCAGGATATGCCCCGTGAAGAAAAAAACCAGCCCCCACATGCCGAACTGCCGCGAATAGAGAATATAGCCGATGCCGATGGTCGCCCACCAGATTATCCAGTAAGGGTTGGAAACGCTCATGACGATACCGCTGAATACCGGATGGTTGAGCCTTCCCTGACGGGGGGCAACATTAAGACTGAGGCCGGGAAGACTGCGGAGCATGCCTCCGGCCATCCACAAAAGAATGGCGGATCCGGCAATTGCGCTTACGACAAAAACAGCCGGCAGCTGAAAGAAAGGGGCGAGCCCCAGAATAAGGATCGTGACTAAAAAAAGTTCCAGCAGGCCGTGGCCGGCAATCAGCAAAGGCCCGGCGATAAAACCGCGCTGCGAGCTTTCGCTGATGGTTGCCGTCAGAAGCGGCCCGGGCATCAGCGCCCCAGAAAGGGCAATGACAAAAGAAGAGACGAAGATGCCCGCAAGTGATGTAAACATGGGCATCGCTAATTATTCCTGTGAATAAGGCGCGTTTTCTCCACGCCTCTCCCCGGACGGTAGCAATATTCCTGAAGCATATCCGACGACATCGACTCCTGCCAGTTGATGCGTATCAGACAGGGAATGGCCTGGAGAGACTCGAGACTGCCGTAGGTGGTTTCCGGATCAACATGACAGCGGTTTTTGTAATAAACCACCGTGTAGGAACCGATAACAACCGTTTTATGCTGAAACCAGTAAACAACAGCGGCAAGCACCACCACCATGAGCACGCAAATAACAATCATCACTGTTTTTGATTTTCCCTTTTTCGCCATGACCAGCCCCCGGTTGCATTTTTTGGATAAATTAACCCGCCGCCCGAAAAAAAACAATGTTTTTAATCAACGCGGATAAGCATCGCGTCGCCCTGGGCGTGTCCCGAGCAGATACCGCAAACACCCCAGCCTCCGCCTCTTCTCCTGAGCTCGTAGCCCAGCGTCATCAGTATCCGGGCGCCGGTGGCGCCGATGGGGTGGCCGTAGGCTACCGCGCTGCCGTTGACGTTTACTTTTTTAAACATCTCTTCTTTCGTCATGCCCAGGATGGAGCGGCAGCTCACCAACGCCACCGCGGCGAATGCTTCGTTGACCTCAATGAGATCCATCTGATCAAGCGTCATGTCATTTTGCTCGAGCACTTTTTTGATTGCGAGCCCCGGTACGGTGGCAATATCCTTGGTCGGCTGTGACACCTCCGCGTAATCCACAATGGTGAAAATCGGTTTCAGACCCAGTTCATCGGCTTTGGCGCGGCTCATAATCAGGCAGACATCCCCTCCGTCGTTCACGCCGGGTGCATTACCCGCCGTAACGGAACCCGGCTTTCCTGTGACCGTGCTGGTGTGACCGAAGACGGGCGGCAGCTTGGCCAGTCCCTCCAGTGTGGTGTCCGGCCGCGGCCCTTCGTCCTTTTCCATGACGAAGACCTTCTTGCCCTGCCTTACTTCCACGGGAAAAATTTCATCGTCGAGTCGGCCCTCGTTCATTGCCCTGGCCGCGTTCGTCTGTGAGTTCAGCGCCCACTGGTCCTGCTCCTCTCTGCTGAAGCCGAATTCATCAGCCACCTCCGAGCCATGAATCGCCATGTGCCGGTTATAAAAAGCGTCCCACAGGCCGTCATACACCATCGAATCCACCACGCGCCCGTTGGGCAGGGCCATCTTCGCACCCCAGCGCATGTCGGGCAGGACAAACGGGCAGTTACTCATGCTTTCCTGGCCGCCCGCGATGCATATCTCCGCACGTCCCAGAAGAATCATCTGGAAAGCCAGGTCAATGGTTTTAATGCCGGAGGAGCAGACTTTGTTGACGGTAATGGAAGGCACATACTCAGGCACGCCCGCCAGAATCGTCGCCTGCCTGCCGGGAATCTGGCCGCAGCCGGCCGGCACGACCTGCCCCATGAAAATGTAATCCACGTCCCCGGGCTTAACCTTCCCCCCGGTGCGGCGCAGCACTTCTTTTATAGCCAGTGCGCCCAGCTCCATCGCCGAAAAATCCTTCAGAGCACCGCCGGCGCGCCCGTAAGGAGTCCGGCAGGCCTCCACGCAGACTACCTCGCGGAATTGCTTATGCACATTTTTAATCCTGCGTCCCATGGTCGTGAAATCAGGCTTCCGCTCGCCGAATTTCGCGACCGGCGCGTCTTTATAAATTTCAGATTTCTTTCTGTCGAGCTTCTGAACTGCGTTTGACATATCTTCTCCCTTCACCGCCGAATCAGGTGAATCCGGCGCGATACGTTGTTTTCGGCAATGCGCTTTCCTTGCATATCCGGTATTTTTAGTCAATCATTTTGAGACAAACGGCACCACCCCGGCACGAATGCCAAAACAAATTGACGAAACGATATTATTCGGATAGTGAACCGGGAATTAAACTTGCGGGTACAATGAGTTGTCAATGAATGGAAAGCTGTTGTTCAGGATAATATTGCTTGCGGTGCTGATTGCTGTGGTTGTGTTTGCTTTTACTCATTTCGATCTGTACCTCTTTCTGACCGACAAAAAAAAGCTCATCAACCATATACGCGCATCCCGCTTTGACGTGCTGGTGTTCATCGGCATACAGATCATCCAGGTGGTGATCGCCTTCATACCCGGGGAGATCAGCGGCTTTATCGGGGGATATCTGTACGGGCCGGTGTGCGGTACTCTTTATTCCACAATCGGCCTGACACTGGGCTCGTGGATCGCCTTTATGCTTGCCAGATTTTTTGGCGAGCCGCTTATCGCCAGGGTTGTCAAAAAAGAAGTTTTCGATAAATTCAACTATTTCATGGAACACAAGGGTCTGGTCGTCTCTTTTTTACTTTTTCTGATACCGGGGTTTCCCAAGGACTACTTATGCTACATCATGGGAGCCAGCCGCATTCCCCTCACAACTTTTCTGGTCATTTCCACAATCGGCCGTTTTTTCGGCACAGCGATGCTGTCGATCAGCGGAAACATCGCCTACAGGGAACAGTATGTACTTCTGGCTATTGTCGCGGTTGTCGCGCTTGTCGTGTCTGTCCTTGCCTGGCTTCACCACGACAAACTTCTTGATATCCTTAAGGGCCGGAAACAATAGAAGTGCCAAGCGCATGACCTTCCGGTTTGACCCGAAACCTTCCACCGGTGACCGCTATGGCCATGAAAATCACAACACGCGAACCGGAAAGTAAAGCCACCCCGAAGGCGCTGTTGGCTACCGTCACAGGGAATGCCTGGTTGCGGGCTCTCCGGTTGCACTTTGTCCTGCCCAGCATCATTCCCGCCATTTTAGGCTCTCTCATCGCCGGTGCGCAGGGCTACCCTTTGCATTTTTTTCATTTTGCGCTTGTCGTCATCGGCGTTACCTTGAACCATCTGGGACTCAATATGGTGGATGATGTCCTGGATTTTCGCCACGCTGTCGATCTGAAGACGGGGGACGAAAAAAACTTTTTCACCGGCGGGAGCGGTGTCCTGACGGAAGGACTAATCAAAGACACCCAAATGCTTCGGCTGGCCGGCTTTTTTTTCATCCTTACTGCGATTATCGGCATTTACCTCACCTATGCCTGCGGCTGGCCTGTCCTGGCGCTGGGTCTTTTCGGCATGGCCTGCTCTGTCTTTTACACGGCGCCACCTATCCGCTTCGGCTACCGGGGCTTCGGCGAAGCCGCCCTCTTGGTCAACTTCGGACCGGTCATTGTCCTGGGAGCCTATTTTGTCCAGACCGGAACGTTTGGTATCCAACCGTTTGTCGTGTCGCTCGTTCCCGGATTCATGATGTGGTCGATGGTCATCATCAATGAAATCCCCGACTACGAAGCAGACCGCAGGGGTGGCAAATTGAATCTGGTTGCGCGCTTCGGCAGGCAGGCAGGCGTAGCGCTCTACGCGGCGGGGCTCGCCGCTGCCTACCTCATACTGGTTATGGCAACGCTTGGCGGTTTTTTATCCCCGTTTGGGCTTCTGGCACTGGCCAGTCTACCTTTTGCCGCCAAAACTTTTGTCGTCATGCGCCATCATCTGGACGACCCTGTTGCGATGGCACCTGCCAACCTCGCCATGATCAAGGTCCACTCTGTTACCGGCGCCGGCTTGATTATCGCCTGTCTGATTGAGTTATCCCGTCTTTAAAAATTTTATCCGCCCGTTCACTCCCATGGCCTGACGGCTTTGTTTTTGTGTGGTTCAAGCCTGGTAACGTTCACGCTCCTTTTTGAGGCTTTGACAGCAGGAAAGTTTTCCCCCAAAAAGCTTGAGCAGTTCGCTTGTTAAGACCCGACACCAGGGCAAAGCAAAAGCCGGAAAAACAATCGCCGCAGGGGGCCGAAACAAAAGCCCCCAGCGTGATTCAATTCAGCCGACTACAAGTTGGTTATTTCTTTTTCAGCTCTTTTTTCAGTATCTTACCGGTCGGATTTTTCGGCAGGCTGCCTACGATTTCGACAAGCTTGGGTACCTTATACGCTGAGAGCCGCTCTTTGCAGAAATTGATAATCTGGGATGCATCCAGATTGACGTCCGGTTTGGGCACGATAAAGGCTTTGACGACTTCTCCCTGGCGCTCATCCGGCCAGCCGATTACAGCACACTCCAGGACGCCCGGATATTCATAGAGCACTCCCTCGACTTCTGTTGGATAGACATTAAAGCCGGATACGATGACCATCTCCTTGAGCCGGTCCACAAACTGCAGCACCCCTTGCTCCGTCATGCGTACAATGTCACCGGTATGTAACCAGCCATCCTTGAATGTCTTTGCCGTCTCTTCCGGCTTGCCCCAGTAACCGATGCTGATGGTCGGACCCTTGAGCAAAAGCTCTCCGTCGGCCCCCAGCGGCACGTCTTCGCCTGTTGTCAGGTCGACCACACGTGCATCCGTCAGTATGGCTGGAAATCCCATACCTTTATGAGTTTTCTCATAGAGGGAATTTAATACGACCCCTGATGTGGATTCGGTAAGCCCGTATCCTTCTACTACATTAGCCCCGGAAATTTCATTGAATTTCGCCACTAATTCATCCGGAACCGGCGCTCCTCCGACAATCCAATGACGGATGGAGGAGAGATTGAATTCCTTGATTTTTGGATGATTCATCATCATGATCAGCATCGTGGGCACTGCTCTGAAAATTGTGGGACGTAATTGGTCAATCATCATGAGCGCCTCTTCCGGATGAAAACGAACCATAATGATCACCTTGCCGCCCATGGCCAGCGGTGCGACAACGGTTTGAAACATGCCGTAGTTATGAAACATGGGGAGAGTGACCGGATATATTTCCTTCCCCGGTTCGTTCTTATAATCCATATACTGCAACATGGTGACGTATGAGGCAAGGTTATAATGCGTTATCATGACGCCTTTTGCAAATCCTGTGGTACCGCTCGTGTACTGTATAACCGCCAGATCTTTCTTGTTGTTTATCGCCGGAGAGCTGTAATCACCGGCATTGCCGATGAGCGATTTAAACTCATGTACACCGGCGGCTGGTTCAAAGGGTAAAGCCTGTTGAGGTATTCCAAAAGGTCTCGAGGGGATGGGATCAGGAGGCAGATAGTCGAACAGGCTGCTGCTCACGGCGAATTGCAACGAAGAGCCGCTCATCACTGTCTTTACCTTCGGCAAAAGGTAGTCAAGGGTAAAGATCGCACGGGCACCTGAATCAGCGATAAGGTATGATAGCTCACGTTCTGCAAGCATCGGCGGGACCTGCACCACGGCCGCACCCGCCTTTAAAACGGCGAAGAACGCTATTACATACTGCGGGCAATTGTCCATGTAAATGGCCACCCGATCTCCCTTGGCGATGCCAAGCTCTGTAATGCTCTTGGCAAGCCCGGTGGTCAAGGTTTCCAACTCTGTGTAGCTGAATTTTGTGCCGTAAAAGTACAGCGCGGTATGATTGGGAAATTTTTTGGCAGACTCCGTCAATAACTGATGCACCGGAATATCGGGCAATGAGGGATTTTTTGTAATTTTAGGATCCATGTGGTCCAACCACGGGCGGTCAGCGTATGTCTTCATATCATCACCTCCATTAGTTAAGTTTACAAAGAACATTCTCCAAGCTGCCATCACCTGAAACTCCTCAAAGATTATAATATTTTATGCCTTGGACGGTCAATATCAAAATCGGGTTTGTGAATTTATCTTTTTGGGAGATAAAGGAGATCCCGGACGGATTGCTCGTCCTCAGACAGGAGAAATTGGCATTGCCCGACAGCGTTTTTTTTGTTAGGTATCTTGAATATCGCTGAAGGAGACTGCCCATGAAGAAAGACAAACGCCGGACATCCGAAGGCCGGCAACCGACATTCTTCGAGCGTGCCTGCACAAAGGTGGTGATCAACCTTTTTGATAAAATTGAACAGGGCGGGATTACCTGCCGGTTTCCGGATGGCAGCAAACGCCATTTCGGCGATATAAATTCACGCCAGCAGGCCCGGATGACCATAAACGACCACCGGTTTTTCAGACAGGCGGTTCTGGGTGGCGATATCGGACTGGGCGAGGCATATATGCAGGGTCTGTGGGATACCGACGACATTCCTCAACTCTTTGGCGTTCTGATAAAAAACCGCCGGGCGCTGGCCGACGGACATCTGGTCACGGCCTGGCTGATGCTTCAGAAGGACCGCCTGATGCATGCGCTGCGGGCCAACACAATAATCGGATCGCGTAAAAACATCGGTAAGCATTACGACCTCAACAACGACTTTTTCCAAACATTTCTTGACCCAACCATGCTATACTCTTGCGGCTTTTACGAGAGACAGGACTGCAGTTGCCAGGAAGCCCAGCTGGGCAAGATCCACCGGATTATCGACAAGGCCGGCATCACTTCATCTGATAATGTTCTGGAAATCGGCTGCGGCTGGGGAGGCTTTGCCCTGGAAGCGGTAAAAACAACCGGCTGCCACGTCACAGGCATTACCGTCTCGTCGGAGCAGTACGAGCTGGCGCGCCAAAGGGTGAGGCAGGCGGGCCTCGAAGATAAAATCACCATTCTCTTTCAGGACTACCGTCGCACCTCCGGTTTATTCGACAAGATTGTTTCCATTGAAATGCTCGAAGCCGTAGGTCATCGCTATCTGGGCACATTTTTCAAAACGTGCGACCGGCTGCTGAAACCCGCAGGTAAACTGGCCATTCAGGTAATCACTATCCCCGACCAAAGCTATGAATCCTACCGGCGTAAATCGGATTGGATCAAGAAGTATATCTTCCCGGGCGGGCATCTGCCATCGGTAACTGCTCTAACCGCCGCCGTGACGAAAAACACAGGGTTTTTAATGGAACAGCTCGAAGACATCGGCATCCACTACGCGCGGACACTCAAAGACTGGCGGGAAAAATTTTTGCGCAATGTCGATAAAATCAGGGAGCTGGGCTTTGACGATGTTTTCCGGCGCAAGTGGATTTATTACCTGGCCACCTGTGAAGCAGGGTTCCGCGAAAGAGCCATCGGCGATATCCAGGTGGTCTTTCGTAAACCGGCGTAGAGGAAAAACCAAAGACAAAACAAATCAACACCGGATACGACGACTACAGTGAGACCGGCAAACATCAGCCCGAATGATCAGTGAAATTTCTGAAAACCTGTACCGCATCACACTGCCCATGCCTTTCCGGCTGCGCCACGTTCATGCTTATGCGTTGACCGGCGGCGCTGATGTTTGTCTGTTCGATACAGGCATGGATCTGCCCGGCGCTTATGAGCGGCTGGAAAAGGATCTGCAAAGCATCGGGCGATCAGTCCAAAATATTACACAAATATATCTGAGCCACGTGCACATGGATCACTGCGGCATGGCGGGCATCATTCAGGACAAATCAAAAGCTCATGTGTATCTTTCTGCGGACGCCCATCAGGCTTACGAGTATTTTCAGCAGGGCCGGCGCCTCATCGAGCAGGCAGACGTATTTTACAGCAGGCAGGGCGTGCCGCCCGATGACGTGAGAGCGATTATCGAAGAAATTGAAGACATGCGCACACGCATTCCGCTTTTTACCGCAGCCGGTTTTCTTCGTGACCGTGAAGTGCGTTCCTTCGGCGACAGATCATTTGAGGTGGTATTTACGCCGGGCCATGCCGACGGCCATATCTGCTTTTTTTTCCACGACGAGGGACTGCTTTTGGCGGGCGACCATATCCTGCCCTACATTCCGCCCAGCCTGAGCCCCAATATCTTCGATGAAACATCTCCGCCTCTGGCGGGCTACCTGACATCACTTGCCGCCATCGAGCAGCTTGGGGTTAGCTGTGCCCATCCGGGGCACGGCACATCCTTTGGCGGTGTTTATGAACGTATTTCCGAAATCCGCGAACATCACGCTCTGAAAAAGGAATTACTGTTTAAGATCCTCAACGACAGGCCAAAATCAGTTTTCGGCATCACGGGCGAGATCCTCGGCACAGCGGGAGCCGCACGCGACGACTGGGAAAAATTTATGGCGTTAAACGAAACGTATGTCTATTTACAGGAGCTTAAGCGGGAAGGAACTGTCATAGAAACCGCATCAGACGGAGTTCTCCTCTACCGTCGATGTCCCCGCTGAAAAGCCCCCCTGGTAAAAAAACTAGCGCACAGCCGGCCGCCTCGGCCTATCCGGCCGTACTGTAGTAGCCTTCCCATTTTTCATTTATCTGCCTTTGGATCTCTTCAATCTGTTCATCGGTCAGCACCTTGAAGCGGGACTGCGCGCGGAAATATTCACGCACCGGCACCAGCTTGCGTTTTTCCAGCAGTTTTTCGGAAGCGGCCGTCAGAGTGAGCTTTCCGTTGATGATTTCGTATAGGTCAAAATAGCCCGTTTCAACGGCGAGCCGGCCGATCTTGATGCCGTGACGTGGTTCATATCCCCAGCCTGGCGGGCAGGGAATGTGAATGTGAAAATATTTCGCGCCGGGATAGTCAAGACAGTTTTTAACTTTATCATAGAGATCAAGCGGATAGGCGGCCGAGCAGGTCGCCACGTAACTCAGGTGATGGGCCGCCATGATCGCCGGAACGTCCTTTTTCTGCTGCGGCTTTCCCCTGAAGGGGGTGTTGGCCGTGATGGCTCCGGCGGGCGTGGTGCCGGAGCGCTGCACGCCTGTATTCATATAGCCTTCATTGTCATAGCAGAAGTAGATAAAATTATCGCCTCGCTCCGCCGCGCCGGAAAGCGCCTGCAGACCGATATCGCTTGTCCCTCCGTCTCCCGCCCAGGCGGCTACCGTGGTATGGTCGTTTCCCTGAGTCTTGAGCGCGGCGATGATTCCTGTGGCCGCGGCGGCAGTGGAGGCAAAGGTGACATTCAGACAGGGCAGTTTCGTCGCGGCAACCGGAAAGAGACCCTGTAAAACGGTCAGGCAGCTCGGCGGAACAATCAACATTGTGTCTTCGCCCAGAGCTTTGAGGCCCACACGATAGGCGATGGCCAGACCACAACCGCTGCAGGCGCGTGTACCGGGATGAACGTATTCTTCCCGCGGAAGACTGAGTATGGTACTTTTTGCAGACATGTGCATCTCCTATAAGTTAAGTCCGATCCAGAGCGGCCCGGTGTGTGTTGTTTCCTGTATCGCCGACCGCAACGAGCTGGTCAGCTCTGCTGTGCGGATATCGCGGCCGCCGATGCCGGCAATAAAACCACGGACCCGGGGCAGTGCGCCGGTGGCGGCCAACCGGTCATAAAGCGCGGCTTTTAAATCCGAGGCAAGCGCCCCCTCATAACCGTAGCTGAGCGCTTTTTCAAAAACGATCACTCCTTTTTTCCCCTGCAGGGCGGCGGCCACAGCCTCGTCGGGAAAGGGACGGTAAACGCGCAGGCCCATCACTCCAACCTTGATGCCTTCCGCGCGCAGGGCATCCACGGAGACACGCAACTGATAGGTAATAGAACCCATTCCCAGGGCGACATACTCCGCGTCGGCGCACAGGTAGTCCTCAAGATACGGGTCGGCGCCGCGTCCGAAGATCTCCGAAAATCTCTGTTCGGCCTGGCCTATTATTTCCAGCGAGTTACGCAAATCCTCCTGCAGCAGATAACGGATTTCCATATAACCGTGCGCCAGTTCACCGTGGACATCGACTCTGGTGTCCGGCAGTGTGACTGTGTTGAGATTGGCAGGCTCAGCGGGACTGAGCACGTAGTCCGGACGGAACGGCGGTAAAAACAGATCCACTTTTTCCTGCTCCGGCAGGTCAAACGGCATATAGGTGTGTGATAAAATATATCCGTCATAACAGACCATTACGGGGATACTCGATTTTTCCGCGATCCAGTATGCTTTGATGACTGTATCAATGATCTGCTGATGGTCCGCGCAGTAAAGCTGCATCCAGCCTGTGTCGCGCTGGGAAACCGAGTCCTGCTGGTCGTTCCAGATATTCCAGGGTGCACCGACGGCACGGTTGACAACGCACATGACAATAGGCAGCCGTGCGCCGGAGGCCCACTGCACCTGTTCGTGCATGTATAAAAGTCCGTTGGCGCTGGTCGCCGTAGAAACACGCGCGCCCGCCGAGGCGGCGGCGATACACACCGCCATTGCGGAGTGTTCGCTTTCCACGGGGATGTATTCAGCCTTCATCTGTCCGGAATCGATATACTCGGAGAGCTTCTCGGTCAGCGGTGTCTGTGGTGTGATGGGGTAGGCGGCAATCACGGTGGCGCGGCAAAGCCTGATACCCATGGCCGCGGCGACGTTTCCATTTTCGATAATATGCATGTTTGCTACTCCTTGCCTTCCTGGGCGAACTTCGCCTCGTCCACCATGGTGATGGCCTTGGTCGGGCATTCTTCAGCACAGATGCCGCACCCCTTGCAGTATTCCAGATCTATCGTCGGCGGGATTGTCCGCGAAACGACGATTTCCGGACAGAAAAGCCAGCAGATAAAACAGGCCTCTTTCCCGCGCCGGGCGGGGATACAGATACTGCGGTCAACAACCGGGCGCTCAACGCGCCAGGAACCGGTTCTTCCGCCGTCGCCCGGCCCTGATTCACTGTGAGATGTCTTCCTTCGGTAGTTGCGGGTTCCCATATTCAATCTCCCGTTACGGTATGTTCGTAGGCCAGTTTCGCCGCCAGAGAGTTGCGCTCAGGCCTGCGTGTTTTGAATTCTTCTTCGATTCCCCTGATGAGAATATCAATCCCCAGGAGACCGATCGCTCTTTCCAGCGATCCGATAATGCCGGTGTTGACCATGCCGTGCGGCAGGCCGGCTTCGACGGAAATAGCCGTAACATCCGCCGTGGCCAGGCCGAAACCGTTAAATGCGTAGGTTTCATGCCCCGCCGGAGTGTTTAAGACAATCATCCCGCCGGGCTTGAGGCCCCCTGTGACATCAGCCTCTTTTAGCAACAGGTGGTCAAGCACAACCACGACATCCGGTCTTTCAATGGGCGACAGATCGTAGATTTTTGTTTTGGATATTTTCAGCGAAGTCATGACCGGAGCGCCGCGGCGCTCCGTTCCAAAGCTCGGCGCCATGACCACGCCGGTATAGCCCGACGCAAAGGCAGCCCCCGCCACGATTTTAGCCGCTGTAATCGCACCCTGACCGCCGCGGCCGTGCCAGCGGATTTCCAGATAATCTTTGTCCATAAATTACTTCCTCATGTTTTTTTATCACGAAGGCACACAAGTTTCGTAACTGTTTTCGTATCCACCTTGTGGCCGGTAACGTTAACCCCCCGGCTGCCGGAGGAGCAATGCCGGTGTTTAAGACCTGATCAGCCTCCTCCTTCTTTTCTTTACAAATCTTTTAATGAAAAGAGCAACTGCGATGAATAATAAGACAACCATAAAGACGGCGCCAACCGCAATGATGGTCGGTTTTTCCGCCCGCGATAACAAATCGGCCGGATTCAAGCTGTCGCGCTCTACAATACGCCCCAGACGTCCCGAATATTTTTCGGGAATATCCGGCAGGCCGTTACCGTCAGTATCTTCAAAGGAGCGCACGTAGTCGATCAGGCACAGCCACTGTTTGAGCTCCTGCACGCCCGGCTTTGTTTTGTCGGCGTCCACCACCGCCTGTGTTAAATCTTCGATGGGGCGACCGTGGCGATCTTTCGGGATGATTTCAAGAAATGAAAAGGTGAAGCGGCCGACAATTTTCAAAAAAGTAGCATTGTAGAGATTGGCAGCCACGCGGTAGAGTTCTTTATTGGACTTAGAGTAATCCAGCGATCGGTATCCCTCATCGTCGGAACCGATCTCCATGGAGGTGATCCGGTCAAAAAACATCCGGCGTGGATTGTAGACAAATTTAATTCCGGACACCTGTAAATAATAATCGTCATTCTGCTTGAGCGGCCGGACGCTGGTGAGAATCTCCATTGCCCGTTTGAGCTCGTAGCCGTAGATATAAAAACTGACCAGCGGATAGCCCATGGAATCATCCATGCCGATGCCCATGGGAAAGGATCTGACCAGATCACCGACAGTGATTTGGCCGGTCAGGCCTTTGATAAGATCATCACGGATCAGCCCATTGGATTCGACCGCCGCACGAACGACACTTTGCGGGTCAGCCGGGTCGGTATCCACCCGGTTTACCGCCCAGAGGATGGAGTCGGCCACGAGATTGCCCAGTGGGGATTCTTCGGCCGCAAGATTCAGGTCCCACTTCGTTTCAGCGATGACCTGATCATAGGACAACTGCAGGGGAGATAAAAAAACCAAATCGAGTCTTTGTTTAAAAGACTCGATCATGTTCTGAATTGCCTCATCGGCGTGGATTGTTGCATCAATCGCCACGGGCGTGTAATTTTTCAGTTGCACTCCTTCGTCAGCTACGGCAAGATCGATGATCCCCACCTGACGTCCATAGCACCATGCCTGCACAATTATGGTGTCGCCCACTATTATGGGGCTGTCAAGTTTGGTGTGTGAATGTCCGCTGATGATCACATCGATTCCTTTGACCTGTTTGGCCAGGATTTCATCCTCGGAATATTTCCGGTCGGGATTCAGCCCTCCGTGCGACAGGCAGATTACCAGATCAACTTTTTCTTCGGTGCGCAAAATTCTGACCATTTCCGCCGCCGTTCGAAGCGGATCGCTGAAGGTAAGCGGTTTGGCAAACGGCGAAAATTCCATGGCACTTTTCCCGAACAGGCCGAAGATGCCGATTTTCAAACCACCGCGCGTAAATACAATATAGGGTCTGACTTCTGCTTCAGCAAAGGCTTCCTGAAGGGATTTAAGCTCCGGCTTCGAGGCGTCAAAAACGGCGGAAGAAAAAACGATGTGCGGCAATCCGTTGTTTGCTTTGGCGGCGCGCAGCATGGAAGCAAGACCAGCCGGCTTCAAGTCGAATTCATGGTTCCCCAATGTCGTCGCATCATAGCCCATCGCTTTTAACAGCCGAAGCTCGAAGGCCTCTTCCCGGGTCAGCATGTGAAAAAGGCTGCCCATCGAAAAGTCACCCGCATCAAGCACCAAAACGGGATTGTCCCTCTTTTGGCGCACATCGGAAATCACGGCGGCGACCCTCGCCCACCCTCCCATGGTTTTGTCCTGGTCACTCTGAAAAGGACGGTAGTCAATCTCCGGCGGAAACCCCTGGAGATGGGAGTGTAGATCATTGGTATGGACAATCGTCAGGAGTTTTTCCGCCGCAAAGACATTTACGGAAAACAGCAAAACGATTACGACAGCGGTCACGCGCACCAGTTTCATCATCATCCCACCCTCCTTGTACTTTTGGTTCAGTTTTCTGTCTGCTCCATGGCAAAACCGTCCTGCCACGATTTGACCGCGCCCGGCAGTGCCTTTTCGATTTTCTCCAGCAGCTCCCGGAGGCTATCCCGCTTGCGTGCACAGGCCGCGACGGCGTCGAACCGGCGGCAAAGAGCCGCCAGCAGCTCCTTGTTATCAAAGCGGTCTGCTTTGTTGAATACACGGATTGACGGTTTGTCGCCGATACCCAGTTCCTCCAGAATTTTTTCAACGGCGGCGATCTGCTCTTCAAAGCGCTCGTTGGACACGTCGATCACATGCACAAGCAGGTCCGCCCCCTGCAATTCGTCGAGCGTGGCGCGGAAAGCGTTCATCAACTCGGCGGGAAGGTCACGGATAAAACCGACCGTGTCGGTGATGACCGCCTCCGTGTCACGCGGAAAGCGCAGGCGGGCGCTTTTGGTGTCCAGCGTGGCAAAGAGTTTATCCTCGGCCACCACGGAGCTTTGCGTCAGGCTGTTGAGCAACGTCGATTTACCGGCGTTGGTGTAGCCGACAATAGAAATAACCGGCAACCCCGTCTTTTCACGGCGGCCCCGCCTCTGGCCGCGTGACTTGGCAATGGCCTTTAAATCTTTTTCCAGGCGTCCGATGCGTTCGCGTATTCTGCGCCGGTCTATCTCCAGCTTGGTCTCCCCCGGTCCTACCGTGCCGATACCGCCGGCCAGGCGTGACAAAGACGTGTCTTTGTGTGTCAGACGGGGAAGCAGGTATCTGAGCTGCGCCAGCTCCACCTGAATTTTCCCCTCCCGGCTGTGTGCCCGGCGGGCGAAAATATCCAGAATCACCTGCGTGCGGTCGACCACTTCAAGACCGGTAAAGTCGCTGATGGAACGTACCTGCGCCGGACTCAATTCGTGATCGAAGATAATCATGTTCGCGCCGATCTGCGAGGCACGCAAATCTATATCGGCCAACCTGCCCCGGCCCACCATGTATTTTGGATCCGGTGTAGGACGCAATTGCAGCTGAGTGTCAAAAACCGCCACTCCGCAGGACTCCGCCAGTTGTCTCAATTCATCGAGCGAGGCATGCGCATCGTTTTGCGGGTTCGTTTCCAGACGTACGAGAATGGCCTTTTGCGCCGCTTCGATTTTTCTGGTTTTCTGCTGTTTGGCAAACTCATCTTCGAGCGCGGCCATGAGGGCCAAAAAATTGAGATTAAGGCGATGAGGCTCCTTAGGCTCCTGGATCAGCCAGTACTCGCCCCGGGGATTTTCGGCAATGAGATGCGCCCAGTGGAGCTTCCCTGGCGTGCCGTCGGAGCGCACCTCCAGCGCACCTACCAGGTCCAGACGCAGATGTGACATGTCGGTCAAGTCTTCATCCGTCAGGGCCTCGCCGGACAGATGGGTGTGAATCAGGCGCAGGCCCTTGAAACGCGTGGATGCTGCACGGAAAAAATCCAGGCTGGGAATGAAAATGCCCCGGGAGTCGCCGACAATGACCATGACGATGGCACCACGGCGATCGATGAGCAGGCCGATCTGGCGATGGAGGCCCCCGGAGAGCAGGGCGAGCTCCCACGCCAGCTCATTTGTGCATATAGTTTCCGGCGGGATACCCCGACGGTAGAGTTTCTCCAGTGATTTTACGGCTTGCGCTCCAAGCCCTGACGTATTGCCGAATATCTTATTGATGGCCCATCTTCCTTGCGATGCCTGTTGCTATTTGTTAATTAACATATTTACTTCCCATGTGTCAAAAACCAAAAACAGCAAGCCGCTCATGATATTTGTCCGGCAAGAATCAAAACTTCACAGTCCCGACTACGCCCGGCCATCAATTATCAATGATCTTTTTTACCGCGGCGGCCGAACATTTTCCTAAACGAACAGTCTTCATGCTGATCGGGAAATCTCGCCCGTGAAATGGTGAATTATCCTTGTAATAAATAAGAGCCCGGGCTCTGGTGAAGCCGGGCTCTTTTTGTTTGAAAACCTATGCTGGCGGCTCACGCCGTTAGCGGCATTCCGTGCAGATGGAAAGTTCTTCCATGGATGTACCGGTCTTTTTATTTATGAATTTCAATTGATCAACAGGGGCAAAGTACTTCCCGCACCTGGTGCAGGCCTGCATCTTAAAGGTACGCCCCCAGATTTTACGTTTGTCGCCGGTTGATGTCATTTCGATGTGGCCGGTGGGGCACACGTAAGCGCATGCGCCGCAGCCGATACAGGCATCGGACGGTTCATTATAAGGAGTGCCTACTTCCTTGTAGGAACCACGTGAGAAAAGACCGATGGCGCTCACCCCGACCACTTCCTCACATACGCGTACACAGGAACGGCATAAAATGCACTTTCCCTTGTCCGTATCTACGGTAAAACGTGGCTCGGTTTCAATGCCCATCTCTGCGGCCATTTTCTGTAAAACGTCGGACTCGGGACAGCGTGCCAGCAGAAGCTCCATCACGAGCCGTCTTACATTCAGCACTCTTTCGCTTTTTGTATTGACGATCAGTCCCTCTTCCACTCCGTAGAGGCAGGAGGTGACAATGCGCGTGCGGTTGCCTTTTTTAATTTCCACCACGCAAAGCCGGCAGGCGCCGGAACGGGACACTGATTCGTGCGCACAGAGCGTAGGGACTGAAATACCCGCGCCGCGGATGGCCTCCAGGAGCATTGTGTCTTTGGGGGCTGATACGTTTTTTCCGTCAATAATCATATTTACCATGATTTATTCCACCTCTACTTCACATAAATTGCATCGAACTTGCAGCTCTGGATACAGGCGCCGCAGCGAGTGCATTTGTCATTGTCGATTTTATGAACTTTTTTAAGCTCGCCGGTTATGGCCTTTGTGGCGCAGACTTTCACGCACACGCCGCAGCCGGTGCATTTTTCCTCGTCAATGTTGTAGCTGATCAGGCCCTTACACACACCGGCCGGACATCGGTGGTCGCGGATATGCGCTTCATACTCCTCACGGAAATACCTGATCGTGCTCAAAACAGGGTTGGGAGCCGAACCGCCCAGGGCGCAAAGCGAACCGTCGGCAATCGCCGAGGACATGGTCTCCAAAAGCTCGATATCTCCTTCTCTGCCGCGGCCGGCACAGATGTCCTCCAGAATTTCGCTCATCCGGCGCACACCTTCGCGGCAGGGTACGCACTTGCCGCAGGACTCTTCTTTGAGAAATTCCAGAAAATAACGTGCCACATCGACCATGCAGGACGTGTCATCCATGACGATCATGCCGCCGGAGCCCATCATGGAGCCGACCTCATAGAGCCGGTCGAAATCAACCGGCAAATCAAGCAAACTTTCCGGAATACAGCCGCCGGACGGGCCGCCGGTCTGCACCGCCTTGAACTTGCGGCCTCCGGTGATACCGCCGCCCATGTCATAGATGATCTCATAAAGAGTTGTGCCCATCGGCACTTCGATGAGGCCGGTATTGTTGATTTTACCGACCAGCGAGAAAATTTTTGTTCCCTTGGAGCCTTCCGTGCCGATGGAGGCAAACCAGTCCGCTCCCTTATTTATGATGAGCGGCACATTGGCCCATGTTTCGACGTTGTTGAGCACGGTCGGCTTGTCGTAGAGCCCCCTGTCCACCGCGTGAACATATTTGGCGCGCGGCTCGCCGGCACGTCCCTCAATAGAGGCGAAAAGGGCGGAAGATTCGCCGCAGACAAACGCGCCTGCTCCCTTGCTGATCTGGATATCAAACGAAAAGCCGGTGCCTAAAATGTTTTCACCCAAAAGGCCGTTGTCTTTGGCAGCTTGAATGGCTTTGGAGAGGTTTTCCACAGCCAGCGGATATTCGTTACGCACATAGATATAGCCGTGATTTGACCCGACAGCGTAGGCGCCGATAATCATTCCTTCAATAACGCTATGCGGGTTGCCTTCCATGAGGCTGCGATCCATGTATGCGCCCGGGTCTCCCTCGTCGCCGTTGGCAATCACATATTTGGGCTCTCCCGCCGCTTTGCGGACTCCCTCCCATTTGACGGCGGCCGGAAAACCTCCGCCGCCGCGGCCCCGCAGGCCGGCTTTTTTCACTTCACTGATCACCTGCTCGGGCGTCATCTCGGAAAGAACCTTGGCCAGCGCCTGATAGCCGTCGATGGCAAAATAATCCTCGATGCGCGAGGGGTCGATCATACCGTTTTTCCCGAAGACCACGCGCAGCTGCTTTTTGTAGAAAGGCAGATCGTCTTCACGGAAAAGGGTTTTTTGTGTTTCCGGGTGCCGGTACAACAGGCGGCTGATGACTTCTCCCTTGCCGATGGTTTTTTCGACTATTTCCGGGATGTCGCTTTCTTTGACCGAATGGTAGAAGTATTTATCGGGATGAATGATCATCATCGGCCCTTTTTCACAAAACCCCAGGCAGCCGGTGGCCAGCACATCCACATCCGCCATGTTTTGTTTTTTCAGCTCCGCCTGCAGGGCATCTTTCACTTTCAGGCTTCCGTAGGCACGGCAGCCGGTGCCGGCGCAAATCGCGACGAACTTTTTCTTCGGACCGTAATACAGCGTCAGGTTGTCCAGTATTGCGTGGCTTTGTTTATCCGTGTTTCCGCTCATTACTGCGCCCCCTCTTCCTTATTTATCTTTTTGATGATTTTATCGACTTTATTGATGGTCACCTGTCCGTGATATTCGGTGTTGATCACCACGACGGGGCCTAGCGCACAGGCACCTACGCAATTGACGGTTTCCAGCGAAAACAGGCCGTCCTTGGTCGTGCCGCCCGGCTTGATCCCCAATGTGGTTTCAAAACGGTCCTGCAGTATGGCCGCCCCGCGCACATGGCAGGCGGTTCCCTTGCAGATTTTGACGACATGCTTTCCGCGCGGCTCCAGGCTGAATGCGGTATAGAATGTGGCTGCCTCATAAATGCGGCTCATCGGCACATTCAACGCCTTGGCCGCAGTTTTCAGCGCCTCTTTGGGAAGGTAGTTGAAGGTTTCCTGAAGATCCTGCAAGACGGCAATCACGGCGCTTTTCTCACTTCCGTGCTTTTTGACAATTTGCCTTGTTTTGGCTGCAATACTTATCGGTTTTGTCATTTTTTCACTCACCTCGATATTCTTTTCTCCGCTTATTCAATGCCGGTTTTGAGAAATTTTTCCTTTTCCTTGAGTTTTTTAAACTCGTTGTTCACCCTTTGCTGAATCGTGGCGATCTCGTCGGCCGTCAAGTGACGGAAACGACCCTGCGGCTTGAAATAATCCGTAATCGGCCGCAGTTTTTTGGGCATATCCGGAGAAATCCGGTAGTGACCGTTCTCGATTTCATAAAGGGGAAACACGCCCGCTTCCACGGCAAGACGCCCCATGGATACGGCGGTATGGGTCGGTGTGCGCCAGCCCGTCGGGCACACGGAAAAACAGTGGATATAGGAAGGGCCCTCGATGCTTCTGGCTTTTTCAAATTTACGCACGAAGTCCAGAGGGTAGCTCGGGCAAACAGTTGCAACATAAGGAATGTTGTGAGCGGCCATTATTTCAGGCATGTTCTTTTTCCATGTTTTCTGCCCTATGCTGACTTTGCCGGCCGGCGCGGTTGTGGTTGATGCGCCCATCGGTGTCCCGCTGGAGCGCTGAATACCAGTATTCATATAGGCTTCGTTGTCAAAGCACACATAGATCATGTCATGGCCTCGCTCCATCGCACCGGAAAGAGCCTGAAAGCCGATATCCATCGTGCCTCCGTCGCCGGCCATACCGACCACTTTTACATAACGCTGATCGATCTTTCCCTTTTTCTTCAAAGCCTTGAGGCCGGCCTCCACACCGGAGGCGACTGCCGCCGCATTTTCAAAGGCCACGTGAATCCAGGGCACCTGCCAGGCGGTGGTGGGGAACATGCTGGAAATAATTTCCATGCAGCCGGTCGCAGAAGCGATGACTGTGTCCTCGCCCAGCGCTTTGGCCATGAGCCTGACGGCGAGCACTTCGGCGCAACCGGAGCAGGCACGGTGTCCTGATGAGAGCAACTCCCTTTTATTGATCAGACGCGGGGCATATAAATCAAAATTTTCTACAATGTTCATTATTCTCTCACCCCCCAGAATTCATAAGTATCGGCCGCCCTGTTATCCTCGTCCGAAATGACCTTATCGAACATGGCAACGAATTCTTTCACCTGGACGTCACGTCCGCCCAGGCCGAAAATGTAGTTATAAATTATCGGGCGTTGCTTTTGTGCATACAGTGCGGACTTGACTTCCGAAAAGACAGGCCCGCCGGGACCGCCGAAGGAAATGGCGCGATCCGTCACAATCAGTTTTTTC
>JAGPFA010000029.1:17300-24033 GCA_018056765.1 Syntrophaceae bacterium | reverse complement strand
CCGTAAGTCGACTCCATAAACAGATAATCCGCCTGGCGCACTGCGCTTGGGTTTTTCATCAAAAGCTGATCGGGGCGGCCGATGTCGCCGGAGAAAACCAGCTTTCTGGTGGCGCCTTTTTCTTCGATAAACAACTCCACCATGGCCGAGCCCAGAATATGCCCCGCATCGATAAGCCTTGCCCTGATGCCGGGTGCGGGGCTGAAAGACTCCTCATAGGCGCACGTTTTCAGAAGCGGAAAAACAGCTTCCGCGTCATTGGCCGTGTATAAAGGAATTTCCTCAGCCCTGAGCCCCGCGCGCAGGAGCCGCCTGTTCTTTCCCGCCGCGTCAACCTGTTGGACATGCGCGGAATCCAGAAGCAGAATTTTAACAAGTTCACCTGTCGGCTCCGTTACATAAACAGGTCCGCGAAAGCCTTTTTTGACAATAAGCGGCAAAAGCCCCGAATGGTCGATGTGGGCATGCGTGAGGATGATAAAATCGATGGCGGCAGGATCATAGGGGGAGACATCACGGTTCCGGGCCTCAACCCGCCTGTGTCCCTGATGCATGCCGCAGTCGATGGCAAAACGTGTCTGGTCTGTTTGGATGATAAAGCACGAACCGGTGACCGTCCTGGCGGCACCCAGAAATTGAATTTTCATTAAAATCCCTTGTTCATATAATGCGCCGGGCAAGCCGCCGGCTAAGCGGCCGCCGCTTTCGCGCCTGACTCTTCACCTGAGGCCGGCTATTCCTTTCCGGCTTTTTTCAGCCTTTTGGCTTCCTTTTTTTCTTTGGCTGTTTTCGCGGGCTTTTTCTTCTCGTCTTTTTTGATATCTCTCGATTTTGCCATAAACCTTGCCTCCGAAAATTACAGTGATAAACCGCCTCTGTTGAACACTTCCGGCCTTAAGCCCTTCGCCGCCGGCGGCGGGCCAGGTCATTGACTCGACGCACGCCGCCTTTATCCATCATCCTGCCCCTTTCGTCAACAGGCTTCTTTCGATTTCCAGGATTGCCTCTCCCAGAGACCGTTCCATTTTTTTGTCCCAGTGGCGAAACTCAACGCTGACTTGCTGCAGGCGCTGCCCCGGCCGGTTTCGATGCGGCCGGTGGACCCGTCTGATGATGCCGTCCACATCGAAAATTTTGTCTCCGATGAGCAGTTTGAATTTTACCGCCTGACCGGGCAGAAAGGGGTGATTGAGTTGATAGATGAATTTTGCCCCCCCCAGCGAGATGTCCATCAGGCTGACCTTTTTTTCCTCCCAGAAAAGGGACAGATCGCTGCCAGCCGGAGGTGATATCCGGAAATACAGACGGAAATCCATCGTCTCTGCCCGGTGGAGTCTTTTGATCAGCAGCGCCTGAGTCTCGTTGCCCGATGACATGAGGTAGTCATCGACCAGCCCGAACAAAAGACCGGCAAAGCCGAAACGCAAAGTGCGTGTTGCGGTGCGCACAAGATAAGTCACCAGTACTTTGCGGTTCAGAAAGATACTCTGCAAAGCAGGAGAAGTCTGCGACGTAGTCACTAAAGCATCGTCACAATCGTATACGGTGGCTTTCAGATAGTGGGCGTTGGGTTGATTGATCTCTTTTTCAAAAACAATCGTAAGCGGTGTTCCCGGTTTGAGCTCCGTCTTTTTCATGAAGGCGACCTCTTCTATTTGAGGTTTTCTGGAATAGCACTTTCATAGCAAAATGAAGCACATCCTTCAAGCAGGAAGGCCGCAATAAATACGCAAAGCGCAACCTTCGTGCCCCACGCCGGAGACTGTGTCGCAATCGTAAAGAAGCCGTCAACATCGTCATACCGGCGCAGGCCGGTATCCAGTGTAGTCAAGTGCTGGATTCCGGGTCAAGCCCGGAATGACCGGAGGAGGAATTATTCAAAGGTCTGCCTGCGCAGCCGGCAATATCGTCATACCGGCGAAGGCCGGTATCCAGAACAGCATGAGTAAATAGCTCGTGTTTCGTGGAGGATTAGAGGATTAGAAGGTTGGAGGCTGGAAGATTAGATGATTAGAAGTTTAGAGGATTGGAGGGTTGGAGACTGGAGGATAGCTGATAGTTCGTGGTTAAAGGACAAAGGCTAAAGGCAAAAGGATAAAGGATAAAGGATGCTTCGACAGGCTCAGCATGAACGGCTAATAAAGCCCGGCACGAACGGTAATAGAGGTCGAGCACGAACGGTCAATAAAACGCGAAGCGCAACCTTCGTGTCCTCCGCCGGCGGAGGTGGCCTGCTTTAGCAGGCCGGAGGTGGACATTGGTGGATGGTGAATGGTGGATAGAACGTAGCGATGAACTTTCGGTCATTGTGCGTAGTGGCCGGTTTTTCATGTGGCATGTTTTGCGTAAAGTGTGTTGAAAACGACACGAAATATCCCGTTTTTGCCTTATATTCGGCTTTTTTTGTGACCATCGTTACAGGTTTTGTGGTAAAAATAAACACAGTCTTCGCCTCGTCACTTATTTTGCCCCCGGTTTGTTTGTCTGGAAACTGCTTATAATATTGAATATATACCTACGTCTGGCCGCGACCATGAGACCTTGCTTTGCCTGGCACGGCCGGCTCTTCAATCTGATATTAAGGGCGTTTTTTCTTGTGGCACCGAAGTTGCTAAATCATCGAGCTGCAGGTGAAACAGCGCCTGCCGGCGGGGAAAATTTCCTTGCAATTTTGCCCGGCTGGTGCTACTTTCGCGCCGCAGCTGACCGGCGTGCGGCCGCTTTTTAAGGGCTCGACTGCCGGGTCAGAGCAGGCAGGCGGTCTTGTTTTGAAAATGCCCGTTTTTGGAACAAGGCTGGAAACATTTAATTTCTCTTTGAAAAATTTAGGAGGAGAAAAATGAAGAGATTTTGGTTGGTTTTGCTGTCACTGGGGCTGATTGCCGCCTTCAGTACGCAAGCGTTGGCCGTTGATGTGAAATTCAGCGGCGAGTACTTTGCCGCCGGTATGTATCTGAACCGCGTCGGCGTAAATGATACAGCAACTTGGAGAGTGAATCCTGCTGCCCCCCCCCCAACGTTGGAAGTGGCACCTGGTGACACCAGCACAGCTTTCTATTACCAGAGGCTGCGCCTGACCACCACGTTTGTCGTGCATCCGGGCCTGTATTTCATCACCCGCGCTGACGTTATGGAAAGAGCCTGGGCAGCTGCCAGATTCAACCCGAACGGTGGAGTGGGTGCTTTGGATGATCGTTCGGCCGGCACCAGGGCGGAAAACGAAAACATCGCCTTTGACCTGGCGTATGTTCAGTACGTCTCCCCCATCGGCATTTTCCTGGCCGGTTATCAGATCGACAATGTCTGGGGTACCACCTTCGGCGATACCTCCCAGCCCACGCCCAAAATCGGCTATATGCTGCCTATCCCCGGTGTTAAAGGTCTCCTCTTGGGGTTGCAGACAGGTAAAAACCCGGACGGCGAGCGCAGCTGGGGCACCTGGAACGGCGCTGTCACGAATGGTGCTGAGGATCGTGACAACAACTTCTATACAGCGTTTGTCAGATACTCGACCAAAGGTATCGAAACAGGAATACTGTTCAAGTATATCCGCAATGCCACGACCAGGAACGTCTTTGGAGAAAATCCAGCATTCGCCCCCATCACCGACGCTGGCGTTAAAGCACAGCAATTTATCGTGACGCCTTATGCCAAAGCTCAGTTAGGACCGGTTGCCCTTCAGGCTCAGATCTACTACCTGACCGGAAGAGTGAAGTATGAGGGCTTGGCTTCGGCGCTGCCCCCCGTCATTGGCAACAATGGTGAAAGCGCAAGACTGGATGCGTGGAGTGCTTATCTGGACGCGACGGCTGATTTCGGCATCGCCTACGCCGGCGGCACCTTTGCCTGGATCTCCGGCGACAAGCGGGAAACGGGCGACAAACTTGAAGGCGGCCTGTCGGGCGGTCTGGACTGGAACCCCTGCCTGATCATGTTCAACTCGGAGCGCAACTACTGGGCCGGCAACATCTCTGGCTATGAAGGCAAGGCCATGGGCGCGCCCATGTCGAACGCTTTCTTCGCGCAGGTTCGCGCCGGCGTGAAGCCGGTTGACAAACTCGACATCATGGCGTCACTGTCCTGGGCAAAAATGCACAGATCGGACGCGCTCTCTCTGGGTGTGCAGGAAGGCAGAGACTACGGTATAGAAGTTGACGTGACCGGTACCTACAAGATCACCAACAACCTGTCGTATATGCTCGGCGGCGGCTACTGGTTCGTCGGCAAGTACTACAAGGGCAGTGGTGCTCCCGGCTATGAGCTCAAAAACGATTTTCTGGTCATCAACAAGCTGACGCTCACCTTCTAAGCCGCAAGGTTTCAGTCTGTTAGTGTAGCCAAAATGCCCGGCGGGCTTGCCTGCCGGGCATTTTCTTTAAGCCCGCACCCTTTATTTTCCCGCCTGATTGAAATTTAAACCCGAATGTTGTAAACACTTGTCATGGAAAAAGATTTCCCTGCATACGACATCTACGAAGGGATGGCGCTCATTGCCGACCCGATCCATTCCTACGCTTCCTTCACTGTGGCGCGGGCGACCGACCCTGCCGAAACAACCGAAAAAGATATTATCGATTCTCCCTGGCTCCAGCGCCTGAGGCGCATCTATCAGCTCCAGAGCGCGCGCTGGGTTTATCCGGCGGCGGAACACACCCGCTTTCAGCACTCCCTCGGGACAATGCACGTCGCAGGCGAGTTCGGCCGCCATCTCTACCCGGGCCTCAAAAACATCTGCCCGGACGTTCCCTCGCCAAATTACGTGGAGGAGCTCCTCAGACTGGCGGGACTCGTCCATGACGTGGGTCACGGCCCGTTCGGTCATTTTTTCGACGACCACTATCTTAGTACCTGGGGCCTCACGCATGAGGATCTGGGGGCGGCAATCATCGTTAACAAACTGGCGCCGCTCATCGGACGCATCCGCCGTGGCCCCTCCGGCCCGTTTGCCGCCGGCGAAAAAATAAACCCACGCCATATCGCCTTCCTCATTAAAATGCCGGACGCGGCACGGCAACCAGCGGCGCCTAAGTGGCTGGCACTCCTCAGACAGCTTTTTTCCGGTATCTACACGGTGGACAATCTCGACTATGTTCAGCGCGACGCCTACATGACCGGTTTTTCGCTCGATATGATCGACATGGAGCGCCTGATGTACTACACGTTTTTCACTGACGAAGGCCTTGCCCTGCACCAGTCCGGCATCTCGGCGCTAAGAAGGTTTTTAAACGCGAGGCTCAACCTCTACAGCAATGTTTATTTTCACCGCACGACGCGCGCGCTTGACCTGCATTTGAAGGAAATTTTCGCCCAGACTGTTTTGCTGATTTTCCCGGACAACCCGCTGAGAAACCTCAACGCCTACCTGGCCTTTGATGAATGGTCTCTTTTCAGCACGGTCAGGGGCTGGCACTCAGAAAAAGATGCGCGCAGGCGTTTTCTGGCCAAAGAGTGGGAAAAAATTTATGCCCGTAAGCTCAAATGGAAAATGTCTTTTGCCGCGGAGCTTTCCATGGATTCGATACAGCGCGGCACTTTCTTTGCCGCCGCGGAAAACTATGAAGAACGCATCAGGCAGGCCCTGCCCGGCAAGCTCAAAAAATTGAAATTCTGTGTCGACGTGGCCACGCAAGACCCACGCCCGCTCAATCCGATTGCCGAACCGGCCCGGCGCATCAACATATTCAACCCGGTGACCGGCCGGACCTCACCCGAGCCGCTCGACGAAATTTATCGCTTTATCCCGGCGCGCGTGCGCCACTTCCGTGTTTTCGCCCTCAATCACAACCACGACAAAGAGCTGGGGATGGCGGCGGAAGAGGCCCTGGGCCACAGCGAAAAATCCTTCCCGACAAATGTGTGACATAACTGATCAGTCCGAAACCACAGACCTGACATTGTTTATCTCCACCCCCGGTCCGCTCCCGCGGGGGACAATATTGCATACCGACGGTGGACAATTAAAGCTCTCAGCTCATGGAGGGTTAGGAGATTAGATGATTAGAAGTTTAGAGGATTGGAGGCTAAAGGCTAAAGGCAAAAGGCAAAAGGACGCTTCGACAAGCTCAGCGACCGGAGGATTGGAGGGTTGGAGGATAAAGGCTAAAGGCTAAAGGCTGAAGGATGAGAGTTTTGCCAAATCCTGCGCAATCGTCAACATCGTCATACCGGCGAAGGCCTGCCCGCCGAACCGTCAATATCGTCATACCGGCGAAGGCCGGTATCCAGAAAATAATGAGCAAATAGCTCGTGGTTCGTAGTCCATGGAGGGTTAGAAGATTGGATGATTAGAAGGTTGGAGGGTTGGATGAATGGTGGATGGGGGATAGCCAATAGCTCATGGTCAACGGCAACGTATTAAAAACCCCGCTCGCCCTGAGCGTGTCGAAGGGTGAGCTTGTCGAAGGAGGGAGATGAGCGGGAAGCTATCAGAAAAGTTAACCGTTCATGCTTCGACAGGCTCAGCACGAACGGTCATTAAATTTTATGTACAGGCATTAGAACTCATCACGAACGGGAATAAATACCCGAAGCGCAACCTTCGTGTCCTCCGCCGGAGACCTTGTCGTAATCGTCAAAAGCCGTCAACATCGTCATACCGGCGAAGGCCGGTATCCAGTGTAGTCAAGCGCTTCCTGGATTCCGGGTCAAGCCCGGAATGACCGGAGGACGAATTATTCAAAGGTCTGCCTGCCGAACCGTCAACATCGTCATACCGGCGAAGGCCGGTATCCAG
>JAGPFA010000029.1:0-17200 GCA_018056765.1 Syntrophaceae bacterium | reverse complement strand
AGCCGGCAATATCGTCATACCGGCGAAGGCCTGCCCGCGCGAAATCGGGGGGGGCAGGCATCCAGAAAATAATAAGCTCTCAACTATCAACCAGCTATCCCCACATACAGCCAGGTGATGCCTAATGTAAGCGGGTATGTTTCGATATGAGTGATGCCGGCCTGCTCCATGATATCTACAAATTCCCCTGGAGGGGGAAAATTTTTTATGGAGTCTGTCAGGTAATAATAGGCGGCAGGATTTTTAGAGATCAATTTCGCCTGAAGAGGCAGCACGTAATTGAGGTAGATACGGTACACAGGCCCAAAGAGTGGCTTCTGCTGAAAGCTCATCTCCAGCACCATGACCTGGCCGCCGCGCACAACCACTCTGGCCATTTCACGAAGTGCGCGTGTCCGATCGGGTATGTTGCGGATGCCGAAGGCGATGGCGGCAACATCAAAGGTATGGTCATTAAACGGCAGTCTGAGTGCGTCGCCCTGCAGAAAGGAAACCCTTCCTGCGAGCTTTTTGGTCTGTGCCTTATGTCTGGCTGCCCCGACCATCTGAGGGACAAAGTCCAGCCCGGTGACGGTGATTTGCGGATGCCGGCGGGCCGCGGCCAAAGACAGGTCGCCGGTGCCGCAGGCGACGTCCAGAAAACGCTGCGTTTGTGGAAACTTCATCTTCCTGGTGGCGAAGTTACGCCAGGCCACGTCACGGCGGAAGCTCAAGAGGTGGTTGAGAAAGTCATAGCGGCCGGTGATGGTGGAAAATATTTCCTTCACCGCCGCGATTCGACGTTCATCGGAGATTTTTTGTACCGGGGGATATCGTTCCGGAAGGTGTTGCGCCATAGTTACCACGTTTTCCCGCTTTGCTTGCGGCACGATTTACCAGTCTGTCTGGTGAAAAGCAATGACAAAAATGAATGGTAGCCAAGGGGTGGATGGTAAATGGTGTCCCCCGCCGTTGGCGGGGGACGGTTGAAGCACTGAGTTGCCTGATAGTTTTACTGAGTTTTAATAGGAACTTTTGTTCCCTTGGCTTTGGCGGCCTGGCTTTTGGGAATGGTGATGTTGAGAACACCGTTTTTGAAGCTCGCCTGGGCCTTGTTGGCGTCTGTTTCCACAGCAAGCGGAATCACCCGGTGGAAACTGCCGTAAGAGCGCTCCATGTAGTAGTAGCTCTCCTGCTTATCTTCCTTCTCTTCTTTCTTTTCACCTTTGATGGTGACGGAATCGGCGGTCACGGTCACCTCGATGTCCTTTTCTTCGACACCGGGAAGTTCCGCGCGAATCGTGAACTCCGCGTCGCTTTCCTTGACATCGACCGATGGTGAGAAAGAGCCGAATCCTTTGCCCGCAAAAGTGCGGGGTGCAACATCGAACCCGGAGAAGAAATCATCAAATAAAGTGTTCATCTGCCGCTGCAGTGAATAGAAAGGATGATCCGGATCGGCGGCAGTCGGCCTTTGCAAGGCAGGCAGTAAATTTCTTAATCTCATAATTTTTACCTCCCTGAAGTTTTGTGGTTATGCCCCGCCTGAGCGGGGCTTTTGTTTAGCCCAATCGGCATTACTTTGCGGCTGTGATCGCTATTTTTTTAGGTCTGGCCTTTTCGGCTTTCGGCAATTCCAGCCGTAACACTCCATTTTTCACCGTGGCGGCGATTTTCTCGCGGTCAATTTCATCCGATAATGTGAACGCCCTTTCGTAATCTCCCGTTTCATATTCGGAGTACAGCATACCGCCGGTGGGTTTTTCCGTCTCAACACGGCCCGCGATTGTGAGAACGTTTTTTTCCAGCTCGACATCGACCGTTGTTTCATCGACGCCCGGCATGTCCGCCACCAAAACCAGTGAATTTTTTGTCTCGTAAATATCCACACGCGGCACGAACGTTTTTACGTTACGGATACGCTCCGCCGCCGCCACATTTTGAGTTTTCTGCAAGTCTTTTTCCATCATGGAAGGAGTCCTCCTTTCATTTCTTCACTTATCCGATTTTAATTTTCCTGGGCAGGTCATCAGTTGCCCTGGGAAGGGTCACATACAAGATGCCTCTGTCGTAACTTGCCTCTACTTTCTGCGCGTCCACCTGAAACGGCAGGCTGATGGTGCGCTGGAAGGGGCCTGTTTCCCGTTCCTGCCTCAGATAGGTCTCTCCCTCTGCCGGACTTTCGACAGGCGCGCTTCCTGCAATGGTCAGGGCGTCACCGGTGACGGTGATGTCGAGTTTATCCGGATCCAGCCCCGGAAGTTCGGCCGCCACGACTGCCGCGCCGTCCTTTTCCCAGATATTGACTGCCGGGTATTGTGCCGGTGTTTTGTGTCCTGCATCGGAAAAAAGACGGTTCATCTCTCTTTGCAACTGAAGCATTTGTGGCACCATATCGTAGACTCTTCTGACTCTCCATAAGCCGGGATTAATCATAATGTTCCCTCCTTTTTTGCTGTTTTTATTGTGTAAGTAGTTGCTTTGTTTGCTTATTTTGTCCAAAAACAATATATGGACGAAAATTTTATTGTCAAGAGAAGCCCAAAATCCGCGGAAGTGGTCAAATAATGATTAAAAACAACCCGGTGACCTTGACACCCCCACGGGGCGTCCATATATTAGCCGCGCTTTACGGCGGAATTACCAGAAAGAAAATGATGAAAGTCTCTCATGCAAGATCACCTGGTCAAATTATTTAAAGAAAGTTGCCGCGTGAAGGAAGCCTTCATCAATGATCATCTGGGGAAACTGGCGGCGGCTATAGAAATTCTGGTTGCGGCGCTCAAGGCCGGAAACAAAATCATGATTTTCGGCAACGGAGGCTCGGCCGCCGACGCGCAGCACATCGCGGCGGAATTTGTCAACCGCTTTGCTATTGAAAGGCCGCCGCTGCCGGCTATCGCCCTGACGACGGACTCGTCGATTATTACGAGCATCGGCAATGACTACGATTTTTCGGAGATCTTCGCCAAGCAGATTCGTGCCCTGGGGCAGCCCGGCGACGTCGCCTGGGGCATCAGCACCAGCGGCAACTCGCCCAATGTCCTCAAAGGGCTGGAAATGGCCAAAAAAACAGGGTTGGCCACACTGGCGCTGACCGGCAAAGACGGAGGAGAGATCGCCCGGATGGCGGATTTGGTCCTGAATGTGGCCTCCGGCTCTACGGCGCGTATTCAGGAAACACATATTACGATCTGTCACGCTATTTGCGAACTGGTCGATATCAAGCTTTTTCAGAAACCGGACTTAAAATGAACGCGACAGGTGTTAAAGTGAAAGTTAAAAAAGAACAAACGGAAAAGAAAATCAAGGTTGCCGCGCCCGAAAAGGATGACACGGGCGGGTTGGCAACAGATGCTGAAATCAACGAAGTGGACATGCTCAAAGAACAGCTCGAGGCCAAAGAGGCTAAAGCCAAAGAAAATTATGACCTCTACCTGCGGGCGATGGCGGAGATGGACAATCTCAGAAAAAGGACAGCCCGCGAAAAAGCCGACACGATTAAATATGGCAAGGAGGAGATCATCAAAGACATTCTGCCGTTTCTGGACTCGATGGACAGGGCGCTGGAGCATGCGGATACCTCCGATGCCAGGACGTTTATCGACGGCATTCGGCTGATGCAGGATCAGCTTCTGTGCTGCCTGCAAAAGCACGGCGTCGAGCGTATTGAAAGCATGGGTGAGGATTTCGATCCCAATCTCCACGAGGCGTTGATGCTGCTCGACAGCGCGGATCATCGCGATAATCAGATCGTCAGTGAAATGGAAAAAGGTTATCTGCTAAACGGCAGACTGATTCGTCCTTCGCGCGTTTGTGTATGCAAGAGGGACGACAATAATAATAACAAAAGCAATATTCAATAAGGAGAAGGGCGACTAAGGAGGAAGAAACATGGCTAAAATTATCGGAATCGACCTGGGTACGACAAATTCATGCGTATCTATTATGGAAGGCGGCGATCCTATCGTTATCGCCAATCAGGAAGGCAACCGCACCACACCTTCGGTCATCGCGATCACCGAAAGCGGCGAACGTCTGGTCGGGCAGGTTGCCAGACGTCAGGCCATCACCAATTCGGAAAACACGGTTTATGCCGTCAAGAGGATGATCGGGCGTAAATATAATTCCAAGGAAGTTCAGTATGATGTCAAGATCAGTCCCTATAAAATCACCGAGGCGACCAACGGTGACGCGCAGGTAACGGTGCGCGGCAAGAATTATTCGCCGGCGGAGATTTCGGCGATGATTCTCGGCAAGATGAAACAGACGGCCGAAGACTATCTGGGAGAAAAAGTGAAAGATGCGGTTATTACCGTGCCCGCCTACTTCAACGATTCACAGCGTCAGGCCACCAAAGACGCGGGTCGCATTGCAGGCCTCAATGTTTTGCGCATTATCAACGAGCCGACGGCGGCGGCGCTCGCCTACGGTCTGGATAAAAAGAAAGACGAAAAAATCGCCGTGTTCGACCTGGGCGGAGGAACATTCGACATTTCCATTCTGGAGCTGGGCGACGGCGTGTTTGAAGTGAAATCGACCAACGGCGACACGCACCTGGGCGGCGAGGATTTCGACCAGCGCGTGATGGATTATCTGGTAGCGGAATTCAAAAAGGATCAGGGCATCGATCTGCGCACCGACAAGATGGCCCTGCAGCGCCTCAAAGAGGCGGCGGAAAAAGCGAAGATGGAGCTTTCCACCACCATGGAAACGGACATCAATCTTCCGTTCATTACTGCGGATGCTTCCGGTCCCAAGCACATGAACATCAAGCTTTCACGCGCCAAGCTCGAATCTCTTGTGGAAGAGCTCATCGACCGGGTGGCCGGTCCCTGCCAAACGGCGCTCAAGGACGCGGGCATGTCCGCCAAGGAAATCGACGAAGTCATTTTGGTCGGCGGGATGACCCGTATGCCGCGCGTGCAACAGAAGGTGAAGGATATTTTCGGTAAAGAGCCTCATCGCGGCGTGAACCCCGACGAAGTCGTGGCGATCGGCGCGGCGATTCAGGGCGGCGTGCTGGCCGGCGACGTCAAAGACGTTCTGCTTCTGGACGTGACACCGCTTTCTCTGGGCATCGAGACACTCGGTGGAGTGATGACGCGCCTCATCGAGAAAAACACGACCATTCCCAGCAAGAAGAGCCAGATTTTCTCCACGGCGGCGGATAACCAGCCGGCGGTGAGCATTCACGTTCTGCAGGGCGAACGCCAGATGGCGGCGGATAACCGCACACTGGGGCGCTTCGAGCTGGTGGGCATTCCCCCCGCGCCCCGCGGCGTGCCGCAGATTGAAGTCACCTTCGATATCGACGCCAACGGCATCGTGCATGTCAATGCCAAAGACATGGGCACGGGCAAAGAGCAGAGCATCAAGATTACCGCCTCGAGCGGTCTGAGCGAGGCGGAAATTGAAAAACTGGTCAAAGATGCGGAAATGCATGCCGAGGAAGATAAAAAGCGCAAAGAGCTGATCGAGGCCAGAAACCACGCCGACGCACTGGTCTATTCGGTGGAAAAGAACATCAAGGAATTTGGCGACAAAGTCGATGCCTCGGAGAAGGAAAATATTGAACAGGCCATCGCCAGGGTGAAAAAAGCGATTGAAGGCGACGACATTGACGAGATCAGGAAATCTCAGGACGAGCTGACCAACGTGTCGCACAAACTGGCCGAAGCGATGTATGCCAAAACGGCCGGCGGCTCCGGGCCTGGTCCGGGCGCGGCGGGCGCAGCCGGCGCTGATGCTTCCGGCACTGGCAAAGACGATGACGTGGTTGACGCGGATTTTGAAGAAGTAAAAAAGTAAAACGGGATTAAAGCAAAGCCCGGAACCGAAAAACGGTTTCGGGCTTTTTATATGGTGCGCGGGTAAAGACAAATCCGCGCTCAATGCGTCCTGCGTCGGACGAGGCTAAACCCAAACAAACACAAAGCGCAGATGGATTTTCACTAAACAATCATGAACAATACCGAGAGAAAAAAAACCGTTTTTGGTTCCCTGATATTGCAAGTGGCCTGTCTGGCTTTGCTTGTCGTCGTGGCCGGCTGTGCTGAAGCCAAAGGTCCGGAGGCATCTGCATATTTTCCCTGCAAAGTGACGCCGCTTGTGAACAGAGATTTCTTTCCCGCGCTGCTTGCCGCAGTGGATGAGGCGCGCGGGGAAATTCTCATCAGTGTGTTTTCCTTCAAGGCGGGAGTACATAAAAAAAGCCGTCCCGATGTGCTGGTGGAGCATTTGGCGCGCGCCGTGGAAAGAGGCGTGGATGTCCGGGTCATTTTGGAGGATTCCTCCGCGCCGGGCAGCACTGTGGCCGGGCAAAACGCGAAAACAAAAATCATTCTGGAAAAAAGAGGCGTGAAGGTTTATATGGATGATCCGGCGAGGACGACGCACACGAAACTGGTTGTTGTGGATCAGCGGCTGGTGTTTGTAGGCAGCCATAACTTCACCTCATCCGCTTTTGGCCACAACAACGAGATAACCATGATGATCGAGCAGCCCGGTTTGGCCGAAGAAGTCCGTGCCTACATTTTAAAGCTGATCAGGGAGGGGCAATGAAAAAACGCCATCTGACAATCGCCTCGTTTTTGGTGATTCTTATTTTCATTTTAACCGGATGTGTCAAAGGACTTTTTGTAGTCGAAAAGCACGTCGAAGTCTCCGAGGTGAAAACCATCGAGCCGCCTGCGGCTTCTGAAGAGCTCAGACCGCCGGAAGAAACACCGCCGCCGGGTGAGCCTTCCCTGATGGTGCCTTTGCCGATTTTGGCCGATCGCCAGACCATCGGCTGTGTTTTGCCCCTTTCCGGTCGTTTCGCCGAAGAAGGCAAAAAAGCGCTGGACGCGGCTCTGCTGGCGGCCGGGATATTCAATGATCGCTCCTCTTCGCCCTGGAAAATTGCCGTTGCCGACGGAGGCGGCTCTCCCGGCACAATGGAGCAGGCGATAACCTATCTCGACGAGCAGGCGAAAGCGATGGCGATTGTTGCCGTCTGCAGTGCCTCCGATGCAGCCGGGGCGGCGGCTGAAGCCCAGCGGCGCAATATTCCGCTCGTTCTCATTTCCTCCAAAGAAGGGGCAACCGAGGCGGGCGAATATGTGTTTCAGCACTTTCTGACCCCTTCTCAACAGATCGAAGCGCTGGCCCGCTATGCCCTGGATGCACTCAACGTCGCTATTTTTACCGTTTTGTATCCTGAAGATGATTACGGCAAGGAAATGCTTGCGCAGTTCCGCCGGGAAGCCGGAAATGTCGGGGGCAAAGTGCTCAGGAGCGTTCCCTACAACAAAACGCAAACAGATTTTACAGCCCAGATACAAAAGTTGACCGGAAACAGGGCGGCCAAGCCGGCGAAAACATACGGGACAAAGGAGCAGGCAAAGGAACGGGAGCCTCTTGATTTTGAAGCCATATTCATTCCGGATTCCGCTTTCCGCGTGAAAATGATTGCCTCACAGCTTGCCTTTTACAGTGTCCGGGGGCCTAAGCTGTTAGGGACGAGTTTATGGAATTCGCCGGAGCTTTTGAAAAAAGAAGTGCAGTATCTGGAGGGAGCTGTTTTCGCGGACAGCTTCTATGTCAACGGTTTTTTGCCGGAAACAAATGATTTTGTCGATGCCTTCTATGTGGCCTACGGCCGGGAGCCGGGCGGCATGGAGGCGCTGACGTACGACACCACGAAACTGGTGATTCGCGTGTTGGAAAGCCCCGATGTCCGCACGCGTGCCGACTTCATAAAGTCGTTGAAGGCGGTAACCGGCTTCTGCGGTGCGACCGGCTGCATTTCGTTTCGCGACAGCCGGGTCGCTCAGAAAAACGCTTTTATACTGAAAGTCCAAAACGGAAAACTGGTGCAGGTGAAGTAGGGGCGGGGAAAGTGAACAAAGGCCTGATTTCTTTTCCGGCTGTCCCGTGAATGAGTGATGAGACGTTTTTAAAATGAAAATTTTGCTGACAAATGACGACGGGATCTATGCCCGCGGTCTTTACGCTCTTTATGAGGAACTTTCCAAAGAAGCAGACTGTCTGATTGTCGCCCCCGAGATCGAGCAGAGCGCCGTGGGGCATGCCATCACCCTTTTCCGCCCGCTGATGGTCCGTAACGCGACCAAGGGGGGCTCTTTCCTGGGTTACGCGGTTTACGGAACACCTGCTGATTGCGTTAAAATCGGCATCAAAGAACTCGCCGGCGGGGCCCCGGACATGGTTGTTTCCGGAATTAACCGCGGATCGAACTGCGGCAATAACGTGATTTACTCCGGCACTGTGTCCGCCGCTACGGAAGCGTCGATGATGGGCGTGACGGCGATGGCGATTTCACTGGATTCGCACAAAGAAGCGGATTTTTCCTACGCGGCGGGCGTGGCGCGCAAACTCGTCAAGGTGTTCAGAGCCGATGCGTCCCTGGCCGGAGGGGCTTTCAACGTGAACGTGCCCTGTTTGCCCGCCGACGAGATCCGCGGCATAAAAGTGGTGCGCCAGGGACGGGGAAGGACGATCGAGTCTTTTTCCAGGCGCGTCGATCCGCGGGACAATACCTACTACTGGATGACCGGAGAGAAAAAGCCCGTGCCGCGCGATCTGGACACAGACACAGGCGCACTGGCCGCCGGCTATGTTACGGTTACCCCCCTGCACTATGATCTGACCAGATACGACCTGCTGGAGCCGCTGAAAAAACTTGAATTCCTGCACAGTGAAGCTCCACCGGCCGGACGTACCGGAGGGTCCTGAAGATTCAGCCGGGCTTCAGCGCCCGGGGGCGGCAAGGTTACCTTGCGTAGAAATCAACGAATCAGCAAAACGGGGATGTTGCTTTTACGGATGACGTGCGAAGTTGTACTTCCCAGAAGCAATTCACGCAGGCGGTTATGACCGTAAGCGCCCATGACCATCAGCTCGACCGCCCCTTCGCGGATGAAATTGATTATCTCATCCGCTTCGCGTCCGGCTGAAATAATCACCTCACAGTCCACCTGAGCTTCCGCCGCCGTTTCTTCAACTTCAACGGACAGCCCGGCTGCTTTTGCGCCGTCCCTGTTGATGATGAGCGCCGTGATGGGCCATTTTGTTATTTCTGAAAGGCCGATGGATAATTCCAGTGCCTTGCGGGCGGAAGCACTGCCGTCATAGGCCAGCCCCATGCTTTCGATTTCCCGGAAAGCGGGAGGGATCACCATTACCGGTTTGCCGGAGCGCCTGATGACCACTTCCGCCACCGAACCGATGTACGAGCTGTCCCTGAGATGGAGGTGCTCGCCTTTTTTTGCCATCAGCACCAAATCGGCATTTTCCGCTTCTTCGATGATCACGTCACTGATTTTTCCGATACTTCTTTTCACGCTGTTCGCCACACCGGCATCCCGGCAGCGGTCGGCGAAATCCCCGAGGACTTTATCCGCTTTTTCCTTCAGTGATTCTTCGATGGCGCCGAAAAAACCGTCATAAGGAGGCATGGTGACGGTGCCGGTGACATCGCTCATCATCGGTCCCTGAATCAGATACACGTCGATCACATTCAGGCCGACAAGCGAAGCTCCCAGTTTCGGTCCGATGTAGATGCCGTAATCAACGGCCGTGCCGCTGTTGGCGGACCCGTCAACAGGAATGAGAATCGACTTGATCATGGCGGTTACCCTGAATCAGATGTCTTATTCTTTCTTTTTCTGATCGAAATGACTCAAATCCTTAAGCAGACCGGCGATGTCTTTTTCTTCCCAGGTTCGTGCCTGCGTTTCGTCCTCCGCCGTGTCCTGATCGGCCAAAGCGCCGTTTTCCGCAAAGGAAAGAAACTTCCCCTTCAGGTGGCCGTTAATGTAGGTCGCCTGCTCGCGGATCTGTCCGTTTTTATAGTAGGCGACGTAATCTCCCTCGCGTTTATCGTTTTTAAAGGAGCCTTTTTCCTTGATTTGGCCGCCTTTATAGTAGCAGACATAATCGCCGTCAAACTTCCCGTCGCGGAAATTCTCTTCCTCCCTGAGTTCGCCGGTTTTGAAATAGCGGCGATAGATGCCGTGCAGTTTCCCTTCTTTATAAAACTCCTCTTCCCGTATCTGGCCGTTTTCGAAATAAGATATATAGGAGCCGGACATTTTGTCATTGACAAAAGTTGCCGTTTCCCTCACCTGTCCGTTGGCGAAATAGCTTACGGCCGGACCGTTTCTCCTGCCTTCGCGGAAGCTAAGGCGCGACATAATCTGACCGCTGGGGAAATAAGCCGTGTATTCCCCCTCCAGCTTTCCTTCCTCCAGATATTTTTTTTCCTTTATAGCGCCGCTTGGGTAATGGATAATCTTTTCCTGAGCCATGGATGCACCATTGGCGGCCGTTTCCGCCCCGTATTTCCTGATTTTTTAAGTTTTTAAACAATCCTCTGTGATAATGCAACCAAAAAAGCGGCCCGTGAAATATTGTTTACTTTTTCCGCAAGACCTAATAGAAGTTGACATCAGGGCGCAATATTCCATATATTAGGCCCACTATTATAACTATGAGCAAAAGGGAATGATTGTTTCCAACTTAGACACAACCAGAGTCGCCATTATCGGACCGGGGCGGCTGGGTACCTCGTTTGCCTATAAACTGGGGCGCGACAATAAACGTGTCGCCATCTATTACCATAACGCCGATGTCTGCAAGGCCATCAACCGCGACCGCCTGAACCCCATTCACCTCACCGAAGACCTGGCCGTGCGCCTGGGGGGGATGGACAAGGTGCCCAGACTGCCGCAGAAAGTTTACGCCACAAACGACCTTGAGCATATCGTCGAGCACAACGATTTCATCATGCTTTGCCTGACGGTGAACCGGCTGCCGGAAATGCTCAACTACCTCAAGCCGATGATCGAAAAAAAACCGGGCGATACCTGTTTGATTTCTCCGCTCAAGGGTTTGATTTCCGACGAGCGCACAAAGCAGCTCATCACCCCGTCACAACTGATACACAATCATTTGTATAATCTCGGGCAGAAATATCAGGTGGTGTGTTTCGGCGGGCCGTTTTTTGACGTGGACATCGCGTTGGGCAAACCGGTTTGCCTCACGGTCGCCGGTGAGAGACGCGCGGCCAATATCATCAGAGACCATCTGCTGATGTTCAACCGCAAGGAACTCAACGCCTACTATAATTTTGACAAGATTGGTGTGGAGGCCTGCGGCGCCTTGAAAAATGTCGTCGCCAACATCAAGGGGCTTGCCGACTCACTGGATCTGGGCGATTCGATAGCCGGAACCATCTTTGCACGCTCCGGCGTCGAGATCCGCTCGCTGACGCGCGTTCTGGGGGGCAGCTTTCAGGCATTTCATTCTCAGGCCGGTGTGGGCGACTTGTATGTCACCGTTTCCTCCCTGGCCAGCAAAAACTACCGTTACGGGAAGTATTTCTACGAACTGTACGACGGCAATCCCATTGAAACCAACCTGAGGGCGTTGAGCAAAATCGACGGAACACCGGAGGGGCCCGGCACGGTACGCAATGTCTATAAATATCTGGAAAAGAAAAACATGTACAGCCCGCTTTTTGCCTGCGCGTATAATATCTTTAACAAATGCGGCACTAAAGAGGCGATCAAAGACATGATCATCCGGGCTGTCCAGTTCGATAAAAGAACCAATGAATATATCGGGGCGTTTTCCAGGTTCATGTACCGGGTCATTCCCGATTACTGGTACAGGCGCGACAAGGAAATGTTTGACTGATATGTCCAGGGACAACAAGAGTCTCTACCGTTGCTGGCAAAAAAGGCAGCCTCCGAGTCAAAGCGGAACGCAAAAAAACCGGCGGAGAGGTCAAAACGCTCCGCAGACAGGCGCGACGATATGTGGAAACAAAAAATTGTCACACCCGAATATGTGCTGTCGAAAATAGATCCCGGCATGCGGATTTTTCTAGGCACCGGCATGGCGGAGCCGCGGACTCTGGTCAAAAATCTCATGGAGTCCAACGAGATCAATCTGCAGGATCTGGAACTCATTCAACTGGTAAGTCTGGGCGATCTGGTGGCGATCGATGAAAGGTACGCACGGAAGTTTCGTCTCAAGACATTTTTTTCCGGGTGGATCGCCTCCGAAGCGATCTGCCAGGGAAGAGTTGATTTAATCCCCAGCCGCTTCTCCCGCGTGCCCTCGCTTTTCAAGACAGGGGCGATAAACATCGACGCAGCCTTCGTTCAGATTACTCCCCCCGATGACAACGGTTATGCCTACATGGTGGGCATAGCCGCGGAAAGACAGGCTATGGAGACGGCAAAAATCGTTGTCGGCGAGATCAACGGCCAGATTCCACGGGCGATGGGTGACACGATGGTGCATGTAAGCGAGTTTAATTACCTGATCATGTCGCAAGATTCGCCCTATTATGTCGGCCGCTGGCCCCTGCAGGATGTCTATTTGAAAATCGCCGCCAATGTCGCTCAGGTAATCCGTGACGGAAGTTGCATTTCCTACGGGCTGGGTCCTCTTTATGAAGCTTTGGCCAAAACTCTGGCCACCAAAAGAGACCTGGGCATTCACTCCCCGTTTTTTACGGACGCTCTGATGGAACTGGTCAAAAGCGGTGCGGTGAGCAACCGCTATAAAAGAGTTTTTCGCGGCAAATCCTGCGCGTCTCACGTTATCGGCACCAAAGAACTGGCGGACTGGCTGGACATGAATCCTCTTATAGAATTTCAGCCCCATGACGTTGTCATGGATCCCAGGACAATTGCTCTTAATGAAAACATGGTCGCCATTTTCCCCGCCCGGAAGGTGGATCTGACCGGCGATATCGCCCTGCATGCCGGTAAGGGAAACGTCACTGCCGGTCCCGGCAATGTTCAGGAGCTTTTCGCCGGAGCCGGGCAATCAAAAAACGGCCGGACGATTTTTGCCCTGCCCAGCCGCAATCGCAAGGGACAGCCGAATATAAAAACCTCGCTTGAGGAGTATCCGTTTCAGTTCACCAATCGCGAATCAATGGATATGGTGATCACCGAATACGGCGTGGCCTATCTGCTGGGGAAGACGCTGCGCGAACGGGCGCAGGCGATCATTGAAATCGCACATCCGGATGACCGTGCGGAACTCGTCCGGCAGGCCAAAGAAAAAAAAATGATTTACGCCGACCAGATATATTTTGCCGAATCGGGACATCTCTACCCGGAAAAGATGGCCTGCTCACACAGGTTTAAAGACCGTGTAACCGTGCGTTTCCGCGCCATCAAGCCATCCGACGAGGAAGAGATGCGCAGGCTTTTTTACCGATTTTCCGACCAGGCGGTTTATTACCGCTACTTCAGCCCGATCAAAACGATGCCGCACAAAAGGATGCAGGAGTATGTCAACGTGGATTACCGTACCACCATGTCCATTGTGGCGATCATCGACGAGGCGGGAGTGGAGAAAATCATCGGCGAGGCGCGCTATGTGAAGTCTCAGGATGAACTCTTTGCCGATACGGCGTTCATTGTCGATGAAAGCTACCAGGGGATAGGTATTTCCACCTACCTGTTCAACCTTCTGATCCGCGCCGCCCGCGAGGAGGGGATTGCCGGACTGAAGGCGGACGTTCTGGTAGACAACCGGGCGATGCTGAAAGTGTATGAAAAAGCCATCTACCCGGTGCAGACTGTGCTCAGCGGAGGACTTTACAAAGTGACGATTCCATTTGAATCGCCCGCGCCACCCGCGTGAACCGGCCTGCGGCTGCCGGCCGATTATTGCCGATGTGCTGCCCTTGAACTTGTATTATAAACAATTGCCTGATCTTGACACATGGAAGTTGCGGATGCCGGAGGCTGATGAATCATGGTTTCTATAGCACAGTTAAGGAACCCCAAATTTTATCTGCTGATCTTTTTGGACATCGTCTTTTTTGTCGTGTCACTGTTTTTAGCTTATCTGGCGTGCCATGAGATAGGCTTTGACGCCGATCATTTCCTGCGGTTTGCCGGTGTGCTCACGTGGGTGGTCCCTCTTAAAATGCTCGTTTTTCTCTTGAGCGGCCTCTACGCCGGCATGTGGCGCTTTACAAGTTTGCGTGATCTGCGTCGCCTGGCCGTTGCCTGCTTGTTCTCCACCGCGCTTATCATCCTTCTTCTTTTTGCCTTCCCGCGGTTCCAGGGCCTTTCGCGGGGCGTTTTTTTTGTTGACGGTATCCTCACCTTTATGCTCACCGGCGGTCTGCGTATTGGCATACGTTACTGTTATGCCGGACAGGGGAAAAACAATAACGCCGACCGGGTCACGCGTTCATGGCGCCAAAAAAGAGTGTTGATTGTGGGCGCCGGCCGTGCGGGCGAGAAAATACTCCGGGAAATTATGGAAAACAAAGCCCTGAACTATAATGTGCTGGGCTTTATCGACGACGATCCGGCAAAGCATGGCCTTTCTATTCATGGTGTGCGGGTGCTGGGCGATGTAGCCTGTCTTGAGCAAATTACGGCGACACTGGATGTCGAGCAGATTTTCATTGCCCTTCCCTCCGCCGATGGGGACACGACCCGCCGCATTGTCGAGGCGTGCCTGAAGACAGGCATCTCCCACAAAATACTGCCGGGTATCGGTGAGTTGATTGACGGCCGGGTCAGCACCAAAATGTTGCGTGACATCAACTACGAAGACCTGCTGGGGCGCAAACCGATCCAGCTGGACAAAAGAGGCATCCGCGACTATCTGGACGACCGTGTCGTGCTGGTGACCGGCTGCGGCGGTTCCATCGGCTCCGAACTTTGCCGTCAGATTGTCAAATACCAGCCGGCAAAGCTCATTTTGCTCGACGCCGGTGAGCTCAATTTGTTTAAAATCCAGATGGAGCTGCGCCACGAACTCTACATGAGCAAATTCGAACCGGTTCTCGGCCAGGTCCAGGATAGCCGCCTGATAGACAAGGTTTTTGAAAAATTCCAGCCGGAGGTTGTCTTTCATGCGGCCGCTTATAAACATGTGCCGATGATCGAGACCAACCCCTGGCAGGCGGTCGATAACAACATCGTCGGCAGCCGTGTGGTCATGGACGCGGCAATCAGGCACAACGTCGGTCGTTTTGTTTTGGTCTCTACCGACAAAGCGGTGCGGCCGACCAACGTCATGGGCGCGAGTAAACGGGTGACGGAGCTCATCATGCAGTGCTCTCAGGGTAACGGCACGAAGTTTGTGGCGGTAAGATTCGGGAATGTCGTCGGCTCTTCCGGCTCCGTGATTCCCTTTTTCCGCCGCCAGATTGCGCATGGCGGCCCCGTTACCGTCACGCACCCGGAAGTCAATCGCTTCTTTATGACCATCCCGGAGGCCGCCCAGATGATTTTGCAGGCCGGCATGATGGGTGAAGGAGGAGAAATATTTCTTCTGAAAATGGGCACGCCGGTTAAGATTGCCGACATGGCACGAAACCTCATCCGCCTGTCAGGCAAAGAGCCGGATGAGGACATCAAAATTATTTATACCGGGCTGCGTGAGGGCGAAAAACTCTATGAGGAGCTGATCACGGAAGGGGAAGATATTTTGCCCACCACCCACAAAAATGTCATGGTTCTCAAGAGCAATGGCTTGTCTGCCAACACATCGTGCCATGAGGAAACCAGACTGAATCTTTACCGGCAAATCGATGAGCTTATGTCGTTGGCCCGAAGCTACGATGCGCGGGCGATTAAAGCCAAGCTCAAAGAAATAGTGCCTGAATATACACCTCAGAATAACGATAGTGTCTTGTGAGAGGAGAGGTCATGCCGCCAAAAGGCAGGGCCGGCTTCCTTTCCCTTCATTGCCGCAATTGTTTGAGCATGTTCTTCTGCCGGGTGATCTTGAAAAGTCTTGCCTGATTTCGCTTTTGAGACGGATGCCTTTGGCAGATTGCCCGCAAGGGAATATATAAGGAGAATGAAAAATGAAACGGATACTGGTTACCGGCGGATGCGGCTTTATCGGCTCGAATTTCATCCGTCACCTGTTAGAACTTGACACAGGCGAGCGCGTAATCAACCTCGACAAACTTACCTATGCCGGCAACCCGGCAAATCTCGCCGGCGTGGAAAAAAACCCGCGCTACAGCTTCGTGAAAGGAGATATTGCCGACGCACAACTCGTCAGGGAAATATTTTCCCGCGACCTCATAGATACGGTTGTGCATTTTGCCGCCGAATCCCACGTGGACCGAAGCATCACCGGCCCGGCCGAATTTATCCACACCAACATACTGGGAACTTTCAACCTGCTGGAAGCCGCACGCGAGGCGTGGTTGAAGACACCCATGCCCGGCGTCGATGCCACGGAGGGGGGCTGCCGTTTTCTGCATGTCAGCACCGATGAGGTTTACGGATCGCTGGGGGAGACGGGCGCCTTTCAGGAAACCACTCCTTACGACCCCCGTTCCCCTTATTCCGCCAGCAAGGCCTCTTCCGACCATCTGGTGAGCGCCTACTTCCATACCTACGGGCTGCCGGTGTTGATTACCAACTGCTCCAACAATTACGGCCCCTATCAGTTTCCGGAGAAACTGATCCCGCTGGTCATCAACAACGCCCTTCAGGGGAAATCCCTGCCGGTTTACGGTGACGGTAAAAACGTCCGCGACTGGCTCTACGTAATCGACCACTGCCGCGCTATCCGTACGGTGCTCGAAAAAGGCCGTCCGGGTGAAACATACAACATCGGCGGCAACAGTGAAAAACAAAACATTGAAGTCGTCCGCACCATCTGCGACATTCTCGATGAAAAAACCGGCAGGCTTCCCGATGGGAAAGAGCGCCGCTCACTGATTGCCTACGTCAAGGATCGCGCCGGCCATGACCGCCGCTACGCCATTGACGCCACCAAAATCACCACCGAGCTGGGCTGGGCCCCGCAGGTGGCCTTTGCCGAAGGCATGGAAAAAACCATCGACTGGTACCTGGCCAACAAAGCCTGGATCGCCTCCGTCACCGACGGCAGCTACCGGGAGTATTATGAGAAGATGTATGGGAAGAGATAGGCGACAGGCTATAGGCTAAAGGATAAAGGATAAAGGTTGCTTCGACAGGCCGAGCGCGAGCGGGTAGTTTCCCATATTCACCACGAGCTTTTCCGTCCGTTCGTGCTGAGCATGGGGACATAAAGTTGTAGGCTTCGCGTATTTATTGCCGTTCGTGCTGAGCCTGTCGAAGCACGGACGGGTAAACTGTAAACAACGAACTATGAGCTATGAGCTACAAGCTGATAATGACCGGAGAAAATTCATGAACGAAATCAAAAAAGGAATCATCTT
>JAGPFA010000006.1 GCA_018056765.1 Syntrophaceae bacterium | reverse complement strand
GGAGATTCGGCGCTTTGCTTAGCAGATAACAAACGAAAATCAAGAAATATTTTATTTTTCGATGAAATGATGATCTTCCCCGGTGACCTGAAACAGAGTCGCGACACTTACTTCTTCATAAATATCAGCACCTTGCATACTTACAGGCAAAGGGCAAAACGTTGCCGGCCGTCACCTTTGTCTCGAGAGCTTTGCACAGCACTAAGTAACGGCAATGTCGTCATACCGGCGAAGGCCGGTATCCAGTGTTATCAAATGCTTACTGGATTCCGGGTCGAGCCCGGAATGACTGGAGGAGGTATTTTTCAAAGGTCTCGTCTCAAAGTGGCAAGGCTCCTTGAGGGTGGCTTTTTCGCGCCGCCCATGCCGTTCTTTTCATGAACAATCGAGGTCAATGATCCTGGCATCGCCGGGCGCGTCAATCTCAAAAACACTCTTGTCCGCCTGCTTTTCCACCTTCAGGTCGGTGTAGCGCATGGTAACCCGAACAGATCCGTCGGCAAGGTCAAAGACAATCCTGCCGGGGCAGGCGGCCTGTGCCTGATAATCGTCAAATGAGACGTGGTATATTTTTTTATTGTCCTCGTCATAGCGTATCATGGTCTTGAGCATGCCTGTCGGTGCGCCGGCCGCCGGATTTTCCTCCCCGAAGTAGCGACAGGAAACATAGCCCTTTTCAGGCGCAAAACAGGTGCCCCACAAAATAGCCACCATTTCTTCGACACTTACCGCCCAGGGAAGGAAACGCGCCATATTTGCGGCGGTCGGCGCTCCGATGTAAAACTCCGCCTGCGCTGGAAGATAAACACTCATACGCTCAGGCGATGCCGTAAGGTACAAATCGGGAGGCCCGATAAACGGCAAGAGCTCCAGACGCAGCCAGGCGGGACGCTGCGCTATAATCGCGGCCCGCAGCGGATAGTTTCCCCGGCTGGTGGCCAGGTTAATTTGCGCGACGGCGACAAGCCGCCCATCATGAACGGCGCTTGCTGACACATCCTTTGGCGGCTGCCCGCCAGCGGGCAGCCGCCAGGCACACCCGGGGGTGACGATAAAAATGAAAATGAGTGTGCATATCAGGCAACGGCCGAGTAACGTCACATGCGCAAACATATCGGGCACACTTTCCGCTCCGCCGGCATCACCATACCGGTGCTATCGGGGAGTCTCGTCCAGTTCATCGATTTTCTTTTTGAGAATAAGGCTGTCGGGGGATATCTTTATGGCCCTGCGGTAAAAATCAAGAGCCTCTCCCGCCTGCCCGGTTTTCAGATAGACATCGCCCAGGTGCTCCAGGATATTGGGGTCTTCCGGCATAAGCTCCAGCGCCCTTTTCAGATGTTTGAGCGCACTGGCGAGTTTGTTCTGCCTGAAGTGAACCCAGCCCAGGGAATCGATGATATACCCGTTATCCGGCTTGAGATCCATCGCCTGCAAAATCAATTTCTCCGCCTCGTCGAGGTTCACCCCCCGTTCAGCATAGGTGTAGCCGATAAAATTCAGCGCATCCGCATTTTGGGGATCGATCTCCAGCACTTTTTCCATCTGCCTGATGCTTTCTTCAAACCGGTTTGTCTTGTCCAGAATCACCCCCAGCATATAATGCAGATCTGTGTTTCCGGGGACTCGCTCGATACCCGACACGATTGTTTTTTCCGCCGCGGTCAGATCCTTGCTGTCCTCATACAGGGAAGATAAATACAGATAAAGCACGGCCTGGTCGTTTTTCTGCTCCAGTGCCCGCACCATGACCGAAATAGCTTCGTCATGCCGTTGCTGTTTCCCGAGAATCATCGCCGCCTGGATCTGTGCGTTGGCAAATAGTTCGAACGACGGTGATATCAGCTGAAAATTACGGCAGGCTGCATCATGATCGCCTTTTTGTTCCAGTGAGCTGGCCAGCATGTAACGCAGCTTGTCGTCGCCCGGCGTCCCTTCCAGAAGACGGGAAAACTCCTGGGCCGCCCCGGCAAAATTACGCATGTCGTAATATAAAAGCCCCAGCGCCGCCCGCACCTCACGGCTGTCGGGCGTAATTGTCAGTATCTCCTCAAGATCCTTTTTTGCTTCGTCCATCCGGCCGACTCTCTTGAGCAGTTCAGGAATCTTAACGCGATAATTGATCTTGGCCGGATTTCTGTCCAAATAGCTCCGATACAGGCCGATGGCGTCGTCATATCGCTTCGTCGTTTCGTAGAGAACTCCCAGCCCCTGCCAGGCCGCCTCGAAGGCCGGTCTTTGAGCTATCGTCTTTTGTAGAAGTTCCTCCGCGTCGGCCCAGCGTTGCATCTGCATCAGTGTTTTGGCATAATAATACATCCCGATAATGTTATCCGGATCGATCGCCAATAGCTTCTGATAGGCGCTCTCCGCCAAATCGTATTTTTTTTCCTGTGCATGAATCGTCGCCAGATAAAGGTAAGCAACCAGATTCTTCGGATCGCCGGCAATGATCGTCTCATATTCACGGGCCGCCTTATCATAGGCGCGTGTGGAAAAATACAGACCGCCCATAATGGAGCGCAGCTCAATATTGGCCGGGTCCCGGGCCAGCGCTTCTTCCCCCAGCGCCAAAGCCTTTTCCGTGTCGTTGTTTTCCACGTAAAGCGAGACAAGTTCCGTGATCAGATAGGGTGAGTCGGGATCATGCTCGAGCGCCTGTTTGAGTTCTCCGATGGCGCCGGCCAAATCTCCGCCGCGCCTGAGCAGGACTGACAACGAATAATGATAGGCGGCTCCGGAGGAAAAGTTTTCGGCTGCGGCCCGGCTATCCGCAGACTCGTGTGATGAAAGCGATGCGCACCCGGCAAGGGCCACCCACAGAAGCAAGGCACCGATAACGGTACAGATAACTCTTCTCGTCTTTAATTTTCCTTGTCTGTCCATGAGGCGTTTAATCTCCTGAAAAAACCCTGACTAGGAAACAGCCGGCCGCAGCAGTTTCGATACGGGTACTATATCGACACCCCTTTGACGCAAAACGCTGCTGGCGTCTCTGATCGCCCGGATCGTTTCCGGGTAGGGGTGGCCGATAATAATCATCGGTGAGCGTCCCGTTTCTTCCTCGGCCGCGCTCATCAGGATTTGATAAATTTTTGCGTAATCACGGTCATTGTCCAAAAATACCCTGCGTGAAGCGATTTGCAGCCCGGCTTTCGCAGATGCAGCATCAGCCCGGGATTTTCCCGTCGTGCGTGAGTCAATGAAAAATAAATTCCTCTTCTTCAACCGATTGAAAATTACCGTAAGTTTTTCTTCGTCGGCCATAAACCGCGAACCCATATGGTTGTTGACACCGGAGACGTAAGGCACGCAGTCGAAGTTTTTGTCAAGTTCGATAATCAGCTCTTCTTGGCTCATATCCGTAAACAGGGCCCCTTCACCCGGCTTCTCCTTCGGGTAGGAAAGGGGTTCCATGGGTAAATGAAGCAACGTTTCACGCCCCGCCTGATGAAGTGTTACCGCCGCCTCACGGGAGTGAGCCACAAACGGTAAAATGGCAAAGGTAATCTCCTCGTCTATGCTCAAAAGATCCCTTAGCGGCTTCATATCATGTCCGATATCGTCGATGATAATGGCGATCTGCTTCCGGGGCACACCGGCAGGGACAATTTTGGCGATGGTGGTTTTACCTTTGGCCGTTCCGACCGCATTCTCCCGGGATGCTTTGTCCGCCTGCCTTTTCACCGGGGAAGCAGCCTGCTTTCCGGAGTCGGACGAAGCTTTTGCACCGGCTTTTTCCGTCCCCGGAGGGGACTTTGTTTTTTCCCTTCCCGACGTAACTTTTTTTTCTGCCCACTGAGGTTCTTTCTCGGCGAATTGAACAACATAGACAATGGCGGCAACGGCCACGACGATTAAAACGGAAAGAATCGCCGGTATAATTTTTTTCCTGTTTTTCTTTTTCATGTCAATTTGTTTATTTTTGTCTGGTCATGTCCATCACCGGCTGAGATTGTTTCGCATAATCTGCCAGCTTTTGAGAATATCGATCGCCGTTTTAAGCTGATTGTCACGGGCAATGTCCAGCTCTTCCCTGGTTCCTTCCAAATTGCCTTCGTCAGGCTTCGGAGCATCTTCTCCGGCCGGCATAATATGCCCTTTGAGGTCTTTTTCGCGAAGCATCCCGCCCTGTGCGGTCTCTTTTTCGCCCTCTGGAGACAACAACTTAACGGTGATATCCGGTTTTATCCCTTCGGCCTGAATGGACTTGCCGCTGGGGGTATAGTAGCGGGCCGTGGTCAACTTAAGGGCGGAGCCGTCCTCCAGGGGAATCACTGTTTGCACGGAGGCCTTGCCGAATGTCTGTGTACCCACAATCAGTGCACGGCCGTTGTCCTGCAGAGCACCGGCGACAATCTCGGCGGCGCTGGCCGTGCCTTCGTTGACCAGCACCACCATAGGAACGGTGACATCCTTGTCGCCGTCATCGTGAGCGCTGGATTTTGTTTCCATTACTTTAGTTCTGCCGCGTGTGGACACGATAACTCCCGATTTCAGGAACATATCGGAAACTTCGATCGCCTGGCTGAGCAGCCCGCCGGGATCATTACGCAAATCCAGTACCAACCCCTGCATCGGCTTTGTCTTTGCGGATATTTCGGCGATCGCTTTGCGTAAATCGGCGGCCGTCCTTTCGTGAAACGAGGCGATGCGAATATAGCCGATATGATCTTCAAATACTTTTGCCTTTACGCTTTTGATCTGGATCATCGCCCGCGTCAGTGTGATATCCCTCGGCTGGAGTACCTTTTCCCGCATGATGGTAATCGTGACCTGAGACCCTTTGGGGCCACGCAGTTTCTTCACCGCCTCCATGATGGTAATGTCTTTCGTCGATTGCCCGTCGATTTTGAGGATCTGGTCTCCGGAGAGAACGCCCGCACGGAAAGCCGGCGTGTCCTCAATGGGGGAAACAACCGTCAGGACATCACGCAAAATGGTAATCTCAATGCCGATACCCCCGAACTGCCCCTGGGTTTCCACTTCCAGCTCCTTATAGAGCTCGGCCGTCATATAATTGCTGTGAGGATCAAGCGTTTTGATCATGCCGTTGACCGCACCCTGCATCAAAGAGTTCATATCAACTTCATCCACATAGTTCTTCTGCACGATATCCAGAACTTCATTAAACGTTTTGAGATTTTTATAGATGCTTTTCTCCGGCTGAGCCTCTCTGCTTGCGGTATAGGCGCCGAAGGCGGCAAAAAGTATGATGAAAACAACCGCAAAAACCGCCAGTTTGCCCCGTTTATTTTTCATGACCGCCTCACTTTGGAAGTTATTTTTTTCAACGATAAACTGTAACTTTGAAACTATATACTACTGTTTGCGCTTTTTTCCATACATTTCGGCATCGGAGTGCATTATCAGAAATGGCGGTGGCTCTGCCGCCGTCCGGAGCCGGCTGGCGGCAGGCCTGCACAAATCCTGTCGCGAACAGCTCAGCCGACCGACCACACAGTACGATCCGCCGAATCTTTGAGTAAAATATTTTTTTGGGCGAGTTCGCCGCGGATATCGTCGGCCAGCTTCCAGTCTTTGTCGTCACGCGCCTTTTGCCTTTTGGCAATCATCATCTCCACCCAGGATGCATCCAGACCACTTTTGTTCACTTCTATGGAGCGGTCGGTACGGAAAAACTCATCAGGGTCGGATTGAAAAACACCCAGCACATCGGCGAAGTGGGCAAATGCGCGTGCAGCGGCATCAAGTGCCGCCCCGGCTGACGGTGTGGATGCCTTTTTGCCCGCCGTGGCAATCTGATTTATCTGGCGTACCGCATCAAAAACATGTCCGAGGGCCTGAGCCGTATTGAAGTCGTCATCCATAGCCGCGTCAAACTTACTGATGAATTCATCCCACCCGGCTGTCTGGCCCGTCTTTTTGTCACCACTGGCCTCGATTGCTTCAGGTTTGTACATCGCTTTTGCTTCCTTGAGCGTCTGCAGCGCGGTATAGCCACGAATCAGCGCGGCCCTGGCCTCCTTGAGCGACCCCTCGGAAAAATCGACCGGGCTGCGGTAATGGCTCTGGAGCATGAACAGCCGCAACACCTCCGGATGATAGCTCGTAACCAGGTCACGGATGGGAAACGTATTTCCCAGGGACTTGGACATTTTTTCAGCATTTATTTTAACAAAGCCGTTATGCAGCCAGTAGCGGGCAAAAGGTTTACCGGTTGCCGCTTCCGACTGTGCAACTTCATTTTCGTGATGCGGGAAAACCAGATCCTCGCCGCCGCCGTGAATATCGAATGTATCTCCCAGATAGCGGCGGCTCATCGCTGAACACTCGATGTGCCAGCCTGGCCTGCCCTTCCCCCAGGGACTCTCCCAGGATGGCTCGCCTTCCTTGCTCTTTTTCCACAACACGAAGTCCAGCGGATTCCTTTTTTTATCGTTGATGTCCACGCGCGCTCCGGCCATCATCTCATCCAGTTTACGGCCCGACAGTCCGCCGTATGCCGGATACCGGCCGACATCGAAAAACACGTCACCATCCACCTCATAGGCGATACCCTTGTCCTGGAGAATCCTGATCATCGAAATCATCTCCTCCATGTGCTCGGTGGCTTTAGGCGTAACCGTAGGCGTCAAAACATTCAAAGCGGCCATATCTTCGTTATGCAGGCTTATGTAGCGCTCGCTCAACTGCTGCGTGGTGACACCCTCGCGGTTGGCCCGCTCAATAATCTTGTCGTCAATGTCTGTGAAGTTTTTCACATACGTCACCCGGTAGCCGCGCGCCCGGAGGTGACGGTATATAACGTCAAAAACAACCGCGGCACGTGCATGCCCGATGTGGCAGACATCGTAGGCGGTAATCCCGCACACATACATCCCTATCGCGCCTTCCCGCAGTGGATGCAGGACTTCCTTACGCCTTGTTTTCGTATTATATACTTTTTGACTCATCTGTAATCCTTCATCATGGGTAAACGGGTGCCGCCGCCAGACCGCTTTCCTCCGGCATTCCGAAAACAATATTCATATTCTGCACCGCCTGTCCGGCCGCCCCCTTGACCAGATTATCGATAGCGCAAAGAACAATGACACGGTTGGTTCTTGTGTCGCAGACCACCCCGATGTCGCAGTAGTTTGACCCGCAAACCGACGAGATGTTGGGAATGTCACCCGCCGGCAGGACGCGCACGAATTTTTCCTTTTCGTAAAAGGAGGCACAGATATCCCGCAGCCCGGCCGTGGAGATATCCCGCTTAAGGTTTGCATAAATTGTGCTTAAAATACCTCTTTTCACCGGCAGCAAGTGCGGCGTGAAGGTAACCGGAAACTGCTCGCCCGCCAGCTCGCCAAGCTCCTGCTCAATTTCCGGCGTGTGGCGGTGCTTGCCTACCTTGTATGCCTTATAGCCCCCGTCCACTTCACAAAACAATGATCCGACGACCGGGTCACGCCCGGCACCGCTTACGCCGGAGGCGCTGTCCGCGATGATGGAGTTAACCTCAATTAGGCTGTTCTTCAAAAGAGGAGCCAAAGCCAAAATGACGCTGGTCGGATAACAACCGGGATTGGCAACCAGACGCGCCTCACTTATCTTACTGCGGTACAGCTCAGGAAGTCCGTAGGCCGCCTCCGGGACGAGACCGGCGCTTTTGTGGGCGGCATACCACTTTTCATACACGGTTAAATCGCGCAGACGATAGTCGGCGGAAAGGTCGATCACCTTCCGGCCGGCCTCCACAAATGCCGGCGCCACCCCCATGGACACGCCGTGCGGCAGGGCAAGAAAAACGACGTCACACATCCGGGCAATCTCCTGCGGTGAGGCATCCTGATATACAAGCGATGTAAAACCGGCAAGTGACGGGAAAACCTTTGCCACCGCCACTCCCGCATAGCGCCGGGAAGTCACGGCCGTCAGTTCGGCCTCCGGGTGACCCGATAAAATCCTGATCAGCTCCTGACCGGTATAACCACTGGCACCGAATACAGCTGCTTTAATCTTCATAAAAAAATTCCCTCCCCAAAAAAAAGGGGGCTGAAAGCCCCCCTGATCATTAACGTTTGGAAAACTGGAATCTCTTTCGCGCGCCCGGCTGCCCGTATTTCTTCCTTTCGACCACGCGCGCATCCCGTGTCAGAAAACCGGCTTTTTTCAAAACAGGGCGCAAATCCGCGTCTGCCGCAAGAAGCGCCTTGGATATTCCATGCTTGACCGCACCTGCCTGTCCTGCAACTCCGCCACCGGCAACGTTGATGTAGAAGTCGAACTGATTGTTCTTGCCGGTAATTTCCAGCGGCTGGCGGATGATCATTTTCAGGCTGGGACGGGGAAAATATTCTTCAAAGCTTCTTTTATTGACTACGATGTTACCGCTGCCCGGTTTCATATAGACGCGGGCAATGGCTCTTTTTCTTTTACCTGTCGCATAAAAACGTTCTACTGTCATGGGGTCTCCAAATTTAAAAAATAATTTTTTCCGGTAATCACATTGCCCATGCCTGCGGGCACTGGGCTTCATGCGGATGAGCGCTTCCACTGTACACTTTGAGCTTCCTGAGCATTTTACGGCCAAGACTGTTTTTAGGCAGCATGCCGGCCACGGCGGTGCGGATTAAATACTCGGGTTTGTCCGCCAGTATTTTGCCGGCGGTCTTCTCTTTCAGGCCACCCGGATAACCGGAATGAGAATAGTAAATCTTGTCGGTCAATTTCTTGCCGCTTAGCGTGACCTTCTCCGCGTTTACCACTATAATGAAATCACCGGTATCAACATGGGGCGCGTAAATAGCTTTGTGCTTGCCGCGCAGACGAGCGGCAATCTCACTGGCGAGTCTGCCGAGCGCTTTACCGGACGCGTCGACCACAAACCAGTCCTTTTTAACTTCCTTTTCCTTTGGTGAAAACGTCTTCATATCAAACCGTCACTTCCCTTAAAATTAAAAGCGAAACTTATGCAACTTGCATGATTTTGTCAAGGAAAATATTTCCCCGGCAAGCCCGCGGGGGCCGCCCGGACAGGCCCGCCCCCGCCGCTGTTTTACAAAATATATTCAATCATATCCGAAGCATGCCGAGACCGGCCAGAGATACCTTTATCATCACCCTCTGGTCGTCATGCGTCTTGGTGTAGTCTAAGCCCAGCCCCCAGCACTGATGGTTATACATCAGGCCCACCGTACTTTCGATATTGCGGTGATGGAGGCGGTCATAACTCAACAGCAGTCTGCCGCTCAAGCGTTCGGTCAGCATGGCTTTCAGGTCGGCATTGATCGTCTCAACCCTGTCCTGGGTGTAGCGGTATCCCAAAATAAGACTATCACCGCGCCAGTCATACAGGCCCAGATCGTAATTCATCTCCTTCCAGCCGGTGTAGGGACTGTATCTGTTACGGACGGCAAAAGATACGTAATGGTGCGGCCTGAAATCAAGCTCTATCCCGATATCGGAAAAAGGCCGCCTTTTGGGTGTCAGCCAGTTTGTGTTTCGTCTCGCTTCATTGATATCATAAAGCTGGAACAGCTTCAAGCGCAGCATTTCATTATAGGTCAGCGCTCCTTTATCACTTGCGGCTCTCGTCGTTATGGTGTTGGTAAGCGCCCACCCCACCGCGTTTTGTTCTCCGATGGCCTCGGCATCATCTGAGTCCAAAGCCGTGAAAGGGTCGATAAGCGAGCTGAGGCGGGGGAGATAATCAGGCACGGCATCCATCCATATCCAGCTTGAGCTTGTTTCGTCCCATTGCAGTATTTGGTCCTGACGTACACGGGGGATATAGGAATAAACCATCTCCGGCCTGATTTCATGACGCATTTTGTCCCATCCTAAAACATTGACGTCATAGACACGTAACAACCGGCTCGAAGCATTAAAACCTGCGTTGATGACCGTCCTGGCATCACCGCGCCGGCCTGTGTCGTATCCGCTTTTTTCGCGGCTTGAGTACCACAGAAGCTCATGTACTGTGAGCCGGGGCGTTATGGTCAAATAGTCATAGACTTTTAAAGGTACAGACACGGAAGGGGCAATATCCATATAGTGCCCTTTCCTACCTTCGCCGCGGTAGAAATAATCATAGGCGCCGCTAAACTCAATATAAACAGGGGTGGAAAAAAGAGGTTGTCTGATACCGGTGAAAATTATTTCCGGGTATTGCTGAATGGTACGGCTGTTGGACAGGGTGGAAAAATCATCGCGGTAACCGACCCGACCCATCAGGTTGAAATTGTCCCAGCCCTTGAACACGCGTGCCGTAGATTCCAGATACGGCAATGAGGAATTCCCCTGAAAAGAAACTTTTCTGAATGGATCCTCTTCCGTGGCCGAGTAATTGCTCAGATAGTAATTGTGGGAATCAAAATCGCGAAAATACCAGGGATCGGAAACACGGCGCAGATCTGTCCGCAAATAAAACTGCGAATCCAATTCCGAATAATGGTTAAGATAATATGACCAGCGCTTATGTGTCCCCTGCCAGTCCCTGGGAAGACCACCGGGGCCCGCTTCATAGACATCCTTCCTGTCCGCCATGAAGTCGCCGTACAGTGTGCCCCGGGAGGACGAACCGGCAAAGTAGCGAAATTCCATCCCCCCCTGAAAACCTCTCTTTTCAATGAAGCGGGGATAAAAAGTAGCGTCCATCTGCGGAGAGATCGCCCAGAAAAAGGGAATTTCAATATCGAGTCCGCCCTTGTTCTTTGAATGCGAAAGGTAGGGAAGGAGCAGTCCCGTTTGGCGCCTGGTCTTGGCAGGAAAAGCGACCAAAGGAGTATACAGGACCGGCACGCTTTTGGTCTCGAGACGCGCATGCTTCATCCACCCGTATCCTTCCAGTGTGACGCTCATGGAACTGCCGGCAATTTTCCAGTCCGGATCATCTCCGTCACAGGTCGTCGCGACCGGCTGCTCGATCCTGTAGGTATTCTCTCCTGTTTTTTCGATTCGTTCTCCTGATATATAAAAATGATTCCGTGCGTAAAAGATTTTGGAGTAATAGGCTACACCTGTTTTATCCGCCAGATTGACGACGATTTTTTCACCAGCCAGCGTGTCTTCTTCCATTTTCAAAAAAGCCCGGCCCTCAGCCGTCGCCAGATTGTTTTTGCGGTCATACTCCACGTGATCGGCCGTCAGCGTGCCGTCACCATAGTTGATAATCACGTTTCCCGTCGCCGCGTACACATCACGCTCGTTATCGTAAGAGAGATTGTCCGCCTCGATTTTCACGGGCGCCTCCGACGGCAGTTTCAAATCCCCGGCCCAGGCTGAAAGACAGCAAAAGAGGAAAAAACTTACCCAAACGGGCCGGATGCAAAGACGTTCAAATTTATTTAGCAAACCAGATCCACCTTTTTAAAATCATTGTGCTAAGGCTTATCACAAGAAGATGCCTGTGAAAATGCCTGTTTTATCTCTCCGGCCAGATAAAGTGAGCCCGCGGCACAGATAAGATCATCTTCACGGGCCTGCGACAAGGCCATGCCGACGGCAACGGCAACGCCCGGCGCCACTTTGACTTCCCCCCCCAGGGTTTTTACAATACCCTCAAGCTCACCTGTGGCTACGGCGCGCTCAGATTGCAGCGGCGGCAAAATAGTGACGGATGCCAAAGGCACAATTTTCTGCAGCATCCTGCGGTAATCCTTGTCCGTCAGCGCGGCAAAAATCAGGATCATCCTGCGCCGGGGGAAATCATGCACAAGCGAATGGCACAAAGCGGCAATACCCGACGGATTATGAGCCCCGTCAAGAAGGAACAGGGGACGCTCGCAGAGGATCTCCAGGCGTGCTTCCCAGCGCGTATTTTCCAGTCCGGCAATAAGGGCCCTGTCTGTGACCGTGAATCCGTTTCCACCAATAAGATCAAGCGCCGCCAACGCCAGTGCGGCATTTGACCACTGGTGGCCACCCCTGAGGGAAAGTTCAAGCCCTTTCATACGGCGTCTGATACCCAGATAATCCGCGGTGTGCCCACTGCGTCTGATGATTCTGAAGTCATGCCCCAGGCGATAAAGCCTGGCACCTCTTTGGCGGCAAATCGTTGCAATCGCCCCGGCGGCCTTCTTCTGTCTTACCCCGGTAACGCATACCCCCGCAGGGCGAACTATCCCTGCCTTTTCCGCAGCTATTGCCGCAAGTGTTTTCCCCAGATAGTCCGTGTGCTCCATGCCGATATTTGTAATAATGGAAAGTTCCGGCCGGCAGACATTCGTGGCGTCGAGCCTGCCGCCCAGACCAACTTCCATCACAGCGAGATCAACCCGCTCACGCTGAAAATAAATAAATGCCGCCGCGGTCAAAACCTCGAAGTAGGTCACCGGCAGTGGCGCCGACTCTTTGATCTGTGACAAAATATTGATGAACTGATTTAAAGGAATTTTCTCCCCGTCAACAACAATCCTTTCACGTACATCAATCAGATGAGGAGAGGTGTACAGCCCCACCCTGTAGCCTTCTTCTTTCAGCACGGAAGCGAGCAGAGCCGCCGTGGAGCCCTTGCCGTTGGTCCCTCCCACAAGAATCGTTCTGAGTGCATTTTGCGGATTGCCGAAACGCCCGAGAAGGGCGGTTACAGAATCAAGACCAAAGCACATCGCATTGATGTTGAGGCCGGCAAGATAGGCATCTGGGTCGAATTTATTCATCAGAGATCCGGATTATTTCTTAGTAACTTCACCACATTTTACCGGGTGGCTAAATTGCTTGACACTTTTTCAGTAACTTCACGATTATCTCAGAATCGGCAAGTTACTCCCCGGCAAAGCTCCAAACACGTGGAGTGAATCGCTATAAATGAATGACCTGGGCGTCTTTGACGATGTGAATTTTTCTGTCGCGGAGCGCAGTAATTTCACGACGGATCGCACGGGCGTACTGAGGCTTCATGTGATGGATATATATGTCCGGTTTGCTCCCCTTTATTTTTTTTAATTCGGCGGCAAGTGTCGCCGGCGTGAGATGACCTGTCTTGTCCGCAGCCTCCTGCATGCCAACCGGCAGGGAAGTCTCCAGAAAGATCGCTTTCAAGTCCGCAACAGAGGCGGCTGTCTTCCAGACATTATCAGTTGGCCCCGTATCGCCAAGAAAAAGAACCGCTTTGTTTTTGGTCTGTACGAGGAAGCCCAGGCTTTCCACCGTGTGGTTCAGCTTAAGGGCTCTCACCTGAAATTCGCCGAACTGTTTTTTCCTCCCCGGACTTACAGCGTGAAATTTCAACATCGGCGCTGCTGTTGAGGGAATCTTTGAAAAATCCGGCCAGATCACATTATTGAACAGATGTCGGCGGAGATTGTCGATAATCCCCCTGCTGCTGACAACGGTCAAAGGTTTTTTTCTGTTCGCGTAATAGAGGTTGTCCGCAAGAAACATAATGTCGCGTACATGGTCAAGGTGCGCGTGCGTAACGAAGATGTAATCAATGAGCATCTGCTCTTTGGGCGTAAGCACCGTAGTCACAGTTCCTGCATCCAGGAGAATATTTTTTTCGATCAGAAAACTGGTGGTGTTAAATTTCGGAAGTTGTGAACCGTGGCACCCCAACACGCGTATTTTCATGCAGAGCCCCCGCGCCCGCTACAATATGATAAAAGTTGTGTTTGCAAATATCACAACTTCTCCCCGCTGGCAATGGTTTTGTACAGGCGCCCGTCTCCGCGCCCCGGAAAACAGGCACAGCTGCCCTATGCTTTTAACGTTTAGTGCTCATGATGCACAGTATGCAGCGTATGCTGCATAGCCACTTTGTCTCACTAAGGATAAAGACATGTTTTTTAGGGGTAGCCAAAAATATAAGCAGTCAGCGAGAGTAAAATCATCAAAAACGACCGCGGAAATTTTTCAATGGGCCGGGCACAAAACGGCAATCACTTCGACCTGAGCAGTTCCTGCCAGGTATGACGTTCCAGAAAAGATCCGGAAACATTTTTTTCCATTTCCTCAAAAAGAGCGAACGCAACGGCAAAAGTCAATAAATCAGCCTCCCCCAGTTGCTTGCGGATATACAGACGCGCGGAAAGGTCTGTCAGTCCGGCCACCGCGCGGGGACGGGCTTTATGTGCTTCACGATAGGTATAGATACCGATGGTCTGGCAGCCGGCAGCATAGGGGATAATCACATTTTCATTGTCACCCCGGCCGTAATTTGCCAGTACCGTCAAAGCGGAAAACTGGTCCGGATCAGCCAAAAAAATGATCGACTGCGGTTTTTCCCGAGACAGACAAACAGATGATAACTGCTTGAAAATGACGTATTTGGCCGGTATCTCGGTAATCGGCAGTGCCGCGATGAATTTCCGGACATTTTCAGGGGTGTTGATGTAGCGCTCGCCGTTGAGAAAATTTTCGTGGCTTTCTTTCGTCATGAAAGCCCGAAGCTGCTCGGCAGTCTCGGCTCCACCCGGACGGGAGGCATTGCCGGATGAAAGAAAATGGCAAAAGCCCTCTTCACCGCCGGGAAAATTCTTATACTGGTTGCCGAAGCCCAAGCCCACACCTCCGCCGAAACATCCGAAAGTCCTGGCGTCTGCCGCCGCAATTTTCCCTTTGGCGGCCGCGGCCAGCAGCCACATTACGCATCCCCATTTTCCTTCGGCAAACTGAACAGCCCCTTCGGGCTTCTCGTCGGCCCACAAAAGGGCGACTGGCTCGTACTTCAGACAAAGCGCCCGGGCAATCTGGCTCTCCATTTATGCTTCCTTTTCTGACATGATTATTTTGACCGATGGCACCGCAGCTTTGCCGGCGGCAGGGTATACATCTTCACCAATGCCGGGCAAATTAACAAAAGAACTCCCCAAATGGCATAAAAACAAGTTTAAACGTAGCTGCGGGCAGCGTTTTCTGTGAGGCCAGCCCTGATATCAATCGGTTGTGACTTTAAACACCTCGTCGCCCGGACGCACACGGTCGGAAACCTTCATGCCGATGGACTGACCGGCGACCGCTTTTTGCACCTGCTTGTTATCAACCTCCATCGACTGGATCACCTCGGTAAATTCCGTCGTATGACCGGAAAACTTCACAGTGTCGCCAACCTGTAAATCGCCGTCGGTGATGTGCACGGCGGCAACGGACGGTTTGGCGAAAAATTTGACCACTTCACCTATTTTTTTTTCGGCCATGATCAATCCCTCCACTTCAAACAGTTCGATACGCTAAGGGGTTTTCAGCTGCTGATACCTTCGTGGCGGAAACCAGTCCGCCGCACCTGACGGCGAAATCATTACATTTTTTAATTAGAAAAAACAACCATTAAAAAAGGCAGGATGATCATCCTGCCTTTATGAATTGTCTGAAGAAAGCGTCTCTACTGTTCTTTCTTTTCCTTTTTTTTCGGTTTAGCCTTCTCTTTTTTCTCATCCCCCGGCAGATACTCAATAATGGAAACAGGTGCGTTATCGCCAAAACGGTAACCGATTTTCACAATGCGTGTATATCCGCCGGCGCGGTCGCGAAAGCGCCCGGCAAGCTCACCAAAAAGTTTTTCCAGCGCTTTTCTGTCGCGCACAATCGCCGCCGCCTGGCGCCTGGCGTGCAGATCTCCTCTCTTGCCGAGAGTGATCATATTATCCGCCAGCTTTCGCAGCTCCTTGGCGATGGTATCCGTAGTGCGGATGCTTTCGTGCTTTATTATGGATGTTACCATATTCCGGAACATGGCTTCCCGGTGACTGGACGTACGTCCCAGTTTTCTTCCCGCCTTACCGTGATGCATTTTGAAACTTTCCTTTCCTGGCTGTCAAATCTTATGATCAATAATAATTTTAATATTGTTGCACCGCTGTTCAGGATTCTTCTTCCAGTTTCATACCGAAAACCAGCCCGTATTCGCTGAGAATGTCTTTGAGCTCAGACAGAGACTTACGACCGAAATTCTTCGTCTTGAGCATGTCGGCTTCCGTGCGCTGAACCAGTTCTCCTATGGTATTGATCCCCGCATTTTTAAGGCAATTGGCGGAACGCACGGACAGTTCAAGGTCCTCCACAGAACGCATCAGAATTTCTGCGAGATTTCCTGGTTCATCTTCCTGCACCGGCAAAACCTCTTCTTCATCATCTTCTTCAAAGTTGATGAAAACATCAAGCTGCTGCTTGAGTATTTTTGCCGCATAAGCCATGGCGTCGGCCGGGGCAATGCTGCCGTCGGTCCAGATCTCCATGACCAGCTTGTCATAATCCGTGATCTGCCCGACGCGGGCATGGGAAACGACATAATTCACTTTTTTAATAGGCGAAAAAATCGCGTCGGTATTGATGGTGCCGGCAGGCTGGTCAGGATCAAGTTCTTTTTTGGCCGGTAAGTAGCCCTTGCCGGTTTTGACGGCCATTTCCGCCTTCAGTCCGTCGCCGCCCGATATCGTAGCAATGTAATGATCGGGATTGAGTACCTCCACCGTCCCATCAGTGATGATATCCGCCGCCGTTACCGTGCCGGTTCTCGTGACGTCCAGTGTTACAAATTTCGTATTTGCCGAACCAATCTTGAAGCGGATACCTTTGAGATTTAAAATGATGTCGGTGACATCTTCCTTGATTCCGGGAATCGTCGAAAACTCGTGCAGCACACCGTCGATTTTTACCGACGTAATCGCAGCCCCCTGGATAGATGACAAAAGAACTCTTCTGAGTGCGTTGCCCAGGGTTATCCCAAAACCCCTTTCCAGAGGCTGAATTGTAAATTCTCCGTAAAATCGTGTATGAGTCGCTTCATCAACATCAACGCGCTTGGGACGAATCAAACTCGACCAGTTTCTTTGCATAATTTACCCCATTTTCAAGCTGGTTTAATGGATACTGTAATTAATATTTATTTCGAATAAAGCTCAACAACAAGCTGCTCCTGGACCGGTATGGTTAAATCTTCGCGTGCCGGAAGGGCTTTAACGGTTGCCTTGAAGTTGTCTTTATCCAGTTCCAGCCAATGAGGAATACCGCGCCTTGCCACGGTTTCCATTGCCTCCAGTATCAGGTTCATCTTCCGGGAACCTTCCCTGACGGCTATCTCATCGCCTGCCTTAACAAGGTAGGATGGTATATTGACGGTTTTGCCGTTCACCAGAAAGTGTCTGTGGCTCACCAGTTGTCTGGCCTCTACCCTCGAGTTGGTAAACCCCAGGCGAAACACCATGTTGTCGAGCCTTCTCTCCAGAAGCACAAGGAGATTTGTTCCGGTAATCCCCTTGTGGCGGTCAGCACGCACATAGTAGCCGTGGAACTGCTTTTCCAAAAGACCATACATTCTTTTGAGCTTCTGTTTTTCCCGCAACTGGATTCCGTAATCCGAGTTTTGCTTCCTGTGGGATTGCCCATGATCACCGGGAGCATAGCCCCTTCTCTCGAAGGAACATTTTTCCGAATAACAACGATCGCCTTTCAGGAAAAGCTTCAAGCCTTCCCGGCGACACAATCTGCATGAAGAATCAGTATACCTTGCCAAAAAACGCCTCCCTTTAGTTTCAAATCATTTAAAATGCTTTTTATACTCTGCGCCGCTTCGGCGGTCTGCAGCCGTTGTGCGGGACAGGTGTCACATCGCGGATCATGGTTATCGTCAACCCGGCCACCTGCAGTGACCTGAGCGCTGATTCTCTTCCAGCACCCGGCCCCTTAATATAGACCTGCACCCTTCTCATACCATGCTCCTTTGCCTTGCGCACCGCATCCTCTGCGGCCATTTGCGCGGCAAACGGCGTGCTTTTTCGCGACCCTTTAAATCCCTGCAGTCCTGAGGATGACCAGGAAATCACGTTACCGGCCATGTCCGTAATCGTGATAATGGTATTATTGAATGTGGACTGAATATGGGCTACCCCATCAGTAATATTTTTCTTTTCTTTTTTCTTTCCAGTCTTTCTTACTGCTTTGGCCATTTTCCCTCCGGTCGAAAATAATCTTTAGGCTACTTTTTCTTGCCCGCAATAGCTCTTCTGGGGCCTTTTCTCGTCCTGCCGTTGGTGTGGGTTCTTTGCCCCCGTACCGGCAGGCCCTTGCGATGGCGCAGACCGCGGTACGCGCCGATGTCCATCAGGCGCTTTATAGACATGGATACTTCACGGCGCATATCTCCTTCGACCTTACCGTCACGGTCGAGAATGCTTCTGATGGCCGATATTTCGGAATCCGCCAGTTCGTCGGTTTTTGTATCCGGGCTGACTCCCGACTCCTTGAGGATTTGCTTTGCCCTGGTTTTTCCAATGCCATAGATGTAGGTCAAAGCAACTTCCATTCTTTTATTCTTGGGTAAATCAACACCTGAAATTCGTGCCACGTGTAACCTCCTGAATTATAAAACTATCCCTGGCGCTGCTTGTGTTTCGGGTTTTCGCAGATGACGCGCAAAACGCCCTTGCGTTTCACAATTTTACATTTCTCGCATATTTTTTTCACTGACGATCTTACTTTCACTTCCAACTCCTCACTTCGTTCTGTAAGTAATCCGGCCCCGGGTCAGGTCGTACGGGGAAAGTTCGACGGTAACTTTATCACCCGGCAATATTTTTATGAAATGCATACGCATTTTCCCGGAAATATGAGCCAGAACTCGATGCCCGTTTTCCAGCTCGACGCGAAACATCGCGTTCGGGAGCGGCTCCAGCACCCGGCCTTCAACTTCAATTGCGTCTTCTTTGGCCATCAGATTTTATACCATGCTCCAGGCTAGTCAGCTCAATCTGCTGAGAATCTCCGGACCGTTGTCCGTAATGGCAACCGAGTGCTCGAAATGAGCCGACAAGCTTCCATCTTCCGTAACTACGGTCCAACCATCCGCTAAAATTTTCACCCTGTAATCGCCTTCATTCACCATCGGTTCAATTGCGAAAATCATTCCTGCCTTCAACTCAATCCCGCGGCCCTTTTTGCCGAAATTGGGAATCTGCGGATCTTCGTGCATCTGTCTGCCAATCCCATGCCCCACAAAATCCCTGACAACCGAAAACCCGGCCGCCTCCACTGTCGTCTGCACCGCCGCCGAGATGTCTCCGAGACGGTTGCCGGCACAGGTCTGCCTGATGGCGTCATGAAGGCTCTTCTCTGTCACTTCCATGAGCCTGGCAGCCCCCGCGTTCACCCTCCCGACGGGAAGCGTTATGGCGGAATCGCCATAGAACCCCTGATAGTAAACACCGAAATCGAGCCCGATGATATCGCCCTCCAGCAAAACCCGCTTCGAGGGCATACCGTGAACCACTTCTTCATTTACCGAAGCGCAAAGAGCATACGGATAACCGCGATACCCTTTAAAAGCCGGCCTGGCTCCTCTCTTTTCGGCCGTTCTTTCCGCGATTTGGTCAAGCTCCAGCGTTGTCACGCCCGGCTTAACTTTTTCCCGCAGAACACTCAATACTTCCGCGACAATCCGGTTACTCGCCCTGGCTTTTGCTATTTCATCCGGTTGTTTCAAAATGACCATGAGCGTCAACCTTTGCCGTTACAGAACTCCTACCGGCGCCGTGCCATGTGTCCCTTTTTCATAAACCCCTCGTACTGGCGGGTCAGCAAATGTGATTCAATCTGGCTGGCCGTATCCATGGCTACGCCTACAACAATGAGCAGTGACGTGCCGCCAAAATAGAAAGGCGTATTGAATTTAGATATCAGCACGCTGGGCAAAACACAGATAATGGAAACATAGATTGCGCCGCTGAAGGTAAGCCTTTCCAGTATTTCTTCAATATACTCTGCGGTTTTTTTACCTGGCCTGATGCCGGGGACATAGCCGCCGAATTTCTTCATATTGTCCGCCATGTCATCCGGCTTAATTGTTACAGCCGTATAGAAAAAACAGAAAAAGAAAATCAAGGCGACAAATAAAACTTCATAACCTATCCTTCCCGGCATTAAATAGCCGGAAATGGTCTTCATCAATCCCGCAGGTGCAAAATTGGCAATCGTCGCGGGGAACATGATCACCGATGAGGCGAAAATCGGCGGGATAACACCGGAGGAATTGATTTTAAGCGGCAGATGAGTTGACTGTCCGCCATACATTTTTCGTCCGACAATCCTCTTTGCATACTGGACGGGAATCCGTCTCTGGGCAGCCTCGACATAGACTATCGCACCGATTACCGCCACCATGAAGATCCCTAAAATGACAACCATAAGAAAATGAATTTCACCAGAGGAGTAGAGACTCCAGGTCCTGCTGATTCCTGCAGGCAGTCTGCACACAATTCCGGCAAAGATAATCAGGGATATCCCGTTGCCTATTCCCTTTTCCGTCATCGTCTCACCCAGCCACATCAAAAACGCCGTTCCGGAAGTCAGGGTGATAATGGTCATGATGATGAAACCCCAGCCGGCATGTAAAACAATAGGGGCGCCCGTGGGGCTGGCCATCTGCTGGAGTCCCCAGGCAATGCCGAAGCCCTGAATGATGCTCAGACCCACCGTGCCGTAACGGGTATATTGAGTAATCTTGCGACGGCCGCTTTCACCTTCCTTGGATAGTTTTTCCAGGTGGGGGATGGCCACCGTCAGCAGACTCAAAATAATCGACGAAGTGATATACGGCATGATCCCCAGGGCAAAAATAGAAAAAGAGCTCAGAGCTCCGCCCGTAAAGAGATCCATAAGGCCCATCATGGATCCGCGTGCGTGTTCAAAAAAGGCCAAAAGAGCCGTGTTATCAATTCCAGGCGTGGGTATAAATACACCTACGCGGTAAACGGCAAGAAGAAGAAGAGTAAAAAGGATTCTTCTTTGCAGTTCAGGTATTTTGGAAACGCCACCGAGTCCTTCTAACAATTCAGATTACCTCTTCCACAGTTCCGCCCGCGGCGGTTATTTTTGTTTTGGCCGCCATGCTGATCTTTGCCATTTTCACGGTTACGGGAAAGTTGATTTCACCTTTGGCAAGGATTTTGATTCCATCACCTTTTTTCTTCACCAGGCCGCTGGCCACAATAGCAGCTTCATCAATAACAGCGTCTTTTGTAAAAACACGCGACAGATCGGAGAGATTAACTGCCACATAGCTTTGACGAAACGGATTTCTGAATCCTCTTTTGGGGAGCCTGCGCGCCATGGGCATCTGCCCGCCCTCAAAGCCGTCACGCACTCCGCCGCCCGACCGTGATTTTTGCCCTTTGTGTCCCTTGCCGGAAGTGCCACCGTGGCCCGAGGCATTGCCCCGACCTAATCTCTTTCTTTTTCTGGACGCACCGGCAGGCGCCTTAAGGGAACTCAAATCCATAAATCTACTCCTTCGTCTCTTCCACGCAAACCAGGTGGCTTACCTTATTGATCATACCGCGAATCTCCGGGGTATCCAGCAACTCCACCGTGCTGTTGAGTTTTTTCAAGCCCAGGCCGCGTACAATTTTTTTTTGTTTCTCCGGCCGTCCGATAACGCTTCTTACCATTTTAACTTTTAGCATCTTGCCCACAGTATTTACACCCTCGCTGTTTTTCCTACCTGCCTCTGCGTGCGGCAATTTCCGCCGGTTCTTTGAGCTGACAAAGCCCCTCGACCGTGGCCTTGACCAGATTGTGCGGATTATGCGATCCGAGGCACTTGGTTAAAACATTATGTACGCCGGCAACTTCAAGAACCGCCCTGACCGCTCCACCGGCAATCAAACCGGTTCCTTCAGACGCCGGTTTGAGCAATACTTTGCCTGAGCCGAATCTGCCGATTACTTCGTGGGGAATTGTTCTGTCCGTTACCGCGACCCTGGTCATATTTTTTTTGGCCATTTCCATTCCCTTGCGTATGGCTTCGGGAACTTCATGAGCCTTGCCCAATCCCGCACCGACCATACCCTGGCCGTCTCCCACTACAACAATCGCGCTGAAACGAAACCGCCTTCCTCCCTTAACGACTTTTGCCGTCCGATTAATGGCAATCACCCTGTCGAGGAGCTCCACTTCCTTCAGTTCTCTGGTTTCAATAGTTTCTTCTCTGATCATGAGTCCCGTTCAATCTGATATTTAAAATTTAATACCACTTTCCCGCGCAGCCTCCGCCAGTGCTTTCACGCGGCCATGATAGAGGAATCTGCCTCTATCAAAAACAACTTTATCGATGCCCTGCGCCTGTAAACGCGTGGCGATAAGCTTGCCTACTTCACGGGCAACATCGACTTTTTTGATCCCTTTTAATTTGCCCGCCAGTTCCTTACTCAGTGTAGATGCCGCCGCCAAAGTTGTTCCCTGGGCGTCATTGATTACCTGGGCATAGATGTGCTTATCAGATCGGAAAATCGAAAGGCGAGGCCTCACAGATGTTCCCGTAATTTTTCCTCTAACCCGTTTTTCTCTTTTTGCTCTGACTTTCAGTGTCTTTTTGGAAGCCAATGTTCCACCTCTTGAACCTAGTGTTTAAATTTTCTATTTCGCTCCTGCGGCCTTGCCGGCCTTGCGGCGGACGCGCTCGCCGACATATTTGATACCTTTGCCCTTATAGGGCTCCGGTTTTTTCAGCGCTCTGATTTCCGCGGCCACCCTTCCGACCAATTCCTTGTTGATTCCGGACACAACCAGGTTAACCTGCTTATCGACCGCCACAGTGACCCCTTTGGGGATACTGTACTCCACCGGAGCGGAAAAGCCCAAAGCAAGCTTAAGAGTCGATCCGGCAAGTTCGGCACGATATCCCACACCGGAAATCTCCAGCGCCTTCTGAAAACCGGCATCGACGCCTGTGACCATATTGCTGATCAGAGTTCTCGCCAGCCCGTGAGACGACCGGGCAAGACGATCATCAGAGACTCTCTCTATGCTCATCTGGCCCTCGGCAAGCTTGAGCACAACTCCTTCCGGCATTTTCGAAGACAGCGTGCCTTTGGGACCTTCAACTTTGACCACGCCCTCACTTTGGGTGATTTTCACACCTTTTGGCACAGTGACCGGCTTTTTACCTATTCGCGACATGAGCTACAACTCCCGTTTAACGACTTCTGTTTATTACCAAATATTACAGAGAACCTCGCCCCCGACGTTCAATTCCCTGGCTTCCGCGTCGGTAATGACACCGCGGGAGGTCGAAAGAATTGCAATGCCCAAACCGTTGAGCACCTTCGGAATACCGTCCGCCGGCACATAAACCCTGCGCCCCGGCTTGCTTACCCGTTTAATTTCGTTGATAACCGTCTTTTTCGTATCCGGGTATTTGAGGGAGATTTTGAGCAACGAGTGCCCCTTTTCATCTTTGACCACGTCATAATTACTTATATAACCGGACGATTTCAAAACCTTGGCGATATTTAAGTTCATCTGCGACATACGAACATTGACGCTCTTAAAACGCGCCTTGTTTCCGTTACGAATTCTGGTGAGCATATCGGCGATAGGATCGGACATCCCCATGCTTTTCCTCCTGCAACTAAAATTACCAGCTTGACTTTATCACGCCGGGAAGCTCTCCCTGCAGGGAAAGCTTCCTCAGGCAAATTCTGCACATCTCAAATTTTCTATAATAAGCGCGCGGTCTGCCGCAAATCTGACAACGGTTATATTCCCTGACCGCGAACTTCGGTTTTCTTTTTGCCTTTGCAACTAATGACTTTTTTGCCACGCGAGATTCCTCCGGAGATTTCTCGTTAATTCTTGAAAGGAACACCCATCAGTTCAAGCAGCTTCCGGGCCTCCTTGTCCGTCCGGGCTGTTGTTACGATGGTGATATTCATTCCTTTGACTTTTTCAACTTTATCATAATCAATTTCGGGGAAAATAATCTGTTCATGAAGACCCAGGGAATAATTTCCCCTGCCGTCAAAAGCGGTGGACGAGATGCCCCGAAAATCCCTGACTTTCGGCAGGGCAACATTGACCAGCCGGTCGAAAAATTCATACATGATCTCTTTTCTTAAGGTTACCGAACAGCCGATGGGCATCCCCTGGCGCAGTTTAAAGGTCGCTATTGATTTCTTCGCCCTGGTAATGACCGGCTTCTGGCCTGTGATCATCGCTATTTCCGCGGCAGCGGTGTCGAGCATTTTTACGTTCGAAATCGCCTCGCCCAGCCCCATATTCACGACGATCTTCACAATTTTCGGCACCTGCATGGGGTTTTCGTAAGAAAATTCCCTGACAAGCGCCGGCACCACTTTCTCTTTATAATAGTCTTTTAATCTTGCCATTTTATTTTAACCCACATCGATTGCATCATTGCACTTGCTGCATATTCGGACTTTTTTACCGTCATCAAGGATACGGTTCCTGATTCTGGCGGCCTGCTTACACTTGCCGCAAAGGACGCTAACTTTCGACGCGTCAATCGCCGATTCCATCTCCACAATCCCGCCTTTGCTTCTCTGGTCAGGCCGTTTGTGTTTTTTGATGATGTTTATCTTCTCGACGACCACTTTATTCTTTTCAGGAATGGTCTTTATAATTTTCCCGGTTTTCCCCTTATCTTTACCGGAAATAACCTTTACCATGTCTCCCTTTTTCAGTCTGCCTAAACTCATTTCCATCCTCATCCAACCGTCTATAAAACTTCCGGAGCCAGAGATATAATTTTCATGAACTGCTTTGCCCGGAGTTCGCGCGCCACGGGCCCGAAGATTCTGGTTCCGATCGGCTCCATCTGATTATTAATCAGCACAGCCGAATTATCGTCGAATTTAAGATAAGAGCCGTCCGGTCTGCTCACCTCTTTGGCTGTACGTACAATGACCGCCCTCATCACATCGCCTTTTTTGACCTTGGAATTCGGGATCGCCTCTTTTACCGAGACCACGATCACATCTCCCAGGCTGGCAAAGCGCCGCTTTGAACCGCCGAGTACTTTAATGCAGGCGACCCGCTTGGCGCCGGAATTGTCGGCCACATTTAGAACTGTCTGCATCTGAATCATAAATTAAACCCCATTATACCAGGATACCTGCCGCTCCGGGCCGGTCTTTACTTCGCCTTCTCCAAAATTTGGAGCATCCGCCAGCGTTTGTCTCGGCTGATGGGACGCGCCTCCATGATCACTACCGTGTCGCCTACGGCGCATTCGTTACGCTCATCGTGAGCCTTATATTTGTCGTGCCTTCTTACATATTTATGGAAAACCGGATGCTTGACCAGTCTTTGGGTTCTGACCACAATGGTCTTGTCCATCTTATTGCTGACAACGACACCCTTTAACGTGCGTTTGTTACTTTTTTCAGCCATATTAACCTGCGGCCTCCTTTTCTTTGAGCACAGTTGCGATGCGGGCGATGTCCCTTCTGATTTTGCCCAGGTTCGCGGTTGATTCCAGCTGCCCTGAAGAATGGCGGATTTTTAACCGAAACAGCTCTTCTTTGAGCTCATTACTTTTATGGTGAAGCTCGCTTATGCCGAGTTCTCTGATCTCGCTAATTTTCATCAGACATCTCCCTTGAGATAAACTTGGTGGCTATCGACAGTTTATGGGATGCCAAACGAAACGCCTCTTTTGCTGTTTCCCTGGTCACACCTTCCATCTCGTATAATACCGAGCCTGGCCTTACTACGGCCACCCATGCTTCCGGAGCTCCTTTTCCCTTACCCATACGCGTTTCAGCGGGTTTCTTCGTAATGGATTTATGCGGAAATACACGAATCCAGATTTTGCCGCCGCGCTTCACGTAGCGGGTCATGGCAACACGGGCGGCTTCAATCTGACGGGCGGTCACCCACCCGCACTCGGCTGCCTGCAGACCGTAATCGCCAAAGGCAACGGAGGATCCCCTGGTCGCCTTACCACCCATACGACCCTTCTGTAATTTTCTGAATTTAACACGTTTTGGCATTAACATAACTTATAACTCCAAGTTTCCCTGATCCGCGGACTGGTCTTTGGGCATAATCCCGACGCCATCATGGCTGTTTTTCACCTTTACCCGGAAGAACCTCTCCGTGAAAAATCAAAACTTTTACGCCGACAAGTCCGTAGGCGGTATTGGCTTCGATAAATCCGTAATCGATATCGGCCCGCAAAGTGTGCAGCGGGACACGACCTTCGCGATACCATTCGGAGCGGGCAATTTCCGCGCCCCCCAGCCTTCCGGAACAGGTTATTTTGATACCTTTTGCTCCAAACTTAAGGGCGTAACCGACACATTTTTTCATCGCACGACGGAATGCCACTCGTCTTTCCAACTGTTGGGCAACATTCTCGGCAACCAGCTGCGCATCCGTTTCCGGCTTGCGCACTTCTAAAATATTGATGATAATCTCGGAGCTGGAAAATTTTTCAATCTCCGTTTTGAGCTTCTCTATTTCAGAACCTTTTTTGCCGATAATCACACCCGGACGTGCCGCATAAATATTAACCTTTGCCTTGTTGGCCGCCCTTTCTATCTCAATGTGCGAAATCCCTGCACTGTAGAGCTTTTTCTTGAGGTGATTACGGATTTTAAGATCCTCAAGCAACATGCTGCTATAGTTTTTCTCGGCAAACCATACGGACTGCCATTTTTTAATATAGCCTAAGCGTAATCCTACCGGGTTAACCTTCTGGCCCAATACCGTTCCTCCTTACCTTTCAGCCACAACAACGGTGATATGAGATGTTCTCTTCTTAATGCTCGCCGCCCTGCCTTGAGCTCTGGGTCTCCATCTTTTCAGGGACGGCCCCTGGTCAACAAATATTTCTTTAACGTAGAGCGTATTCTCGTCGATATTTGGATTCTGCGCCGCGTTGGCGACAGCCGATTTGAGCACCTTGGCCACAACACCGGCCGCATACTTTCTGGTAAACATCAGTGTATTGCGGGCATCCTGGACCTTTTTGCCGCGCACCAGATCGACAACCAGCCGCACTTTCTGAGGCGACATCCTGATATATTTTGCAACTGCTTTCGCTTCCATACCTTACAACTCCCGACAATACTACTGGGCCAAATTTATTTTTTAACCTTTGTTTTACGGTCTCCCGCGTGCGAGTAAAAAGTTCTCGTGGGCGCAAACTCACCTAGCTTATGCCCCACCATATTTTCCGTTACATAAACCGGAATGAATTTTTTCCCGTTGTGCACGGCAAATGTCAAACCGATCAGCTCCGGCGTAATGGTCGAACGGCGCGACCAGGTTTTTATGACATTTTTGCTGCTTTCGGCCTCCATCTTTCTGACCTTGGCCAGCAGGCTTTCGTCAATATAAGGGCCTTTTTTGATCGAACGAGCCACGTTTTATTTTCCTCTTCTCTTTAGAATATATTTATCTGTTCTTTTATTCTTTCTGGTTTTATGTCCTTTTGTCGGCACTCCCCACGGTGTACACGGATGACGTCCGCCCGAGGACTTGCCTTCGCCGCCACCCATCGGATGGTCAACCGGATTCATGACCACGCCGCGGTTGTGGGGACGTTTCCCCAGCCAGCGGGTGCGGCCTGCTTTTCCGATGCTGACATTCTCATGTTCGATGTTTCCAACCTGACCGATAGTGGCCATGCATTCGCTGAAGATCTTGCGCACCTCGCCGGACGGCAGTCTGACCTGGGCATAGTTACCTTCCTTGGCCATGAGCTGCCCAAACGCGCCTGCGGACCGGATCAGTTGGCCGCCGCGACCGACTTTCAATTCAACATTGTGTATCAACGAACCCAACGGTATGTTTTTCAGGGGCAGGGCATTACCCGGCTTTATATCTACTTTTTCGCCGCTGACTACAACGTCGCCTACCTTGATTTGCTGGGGGGCAACCATATATCTCTTTTCGCCGTCACGGTAGTTGAGTAACGCAATGCGCGCCGAGCGGTTCGGGTCATATTCTATGGAAGCAACTTTGGCCGGAATATCTTCCTTGTTGCGGCGAAAATCGATGATACGGTATTTTCTTTTATGTCCGCCGCCGATAAAACGAGCCGTAATCCGCCCGTGCACGTTACGCCCGCCGGTTTTCTTGATCGGACCAAGCAGACTTTTCAACGGCTTGTCGGATGTAATCTCGGCAAAATCGGAAACGCTCTGAAATCTGCGTCCAGGTGATGTCGGTTTGTATTTGATAATTCCCATCTGCTCAATCCTTAAACAGTTTATACGCCTTCGGCAACGTCAATATGATTGCCTTCCGCTAATGTTACAATTGCTTTTTTCCAGTCACTCTTCTGACCGACAATTCTTCCAAGTCTCTTCTTTTTACCCGGAACAGTCGCTACACGGACGTCGGTTACTTTTACTTTGAAGAGTTTTTCCACGGCCTGAGTGATCTGAACTTTGTTGGCTCGCGGATCAACCTGAAAGTGATACTTGTTGGCAACCTCGCGATCGAGGTTGCTCTTTTCCGTAATTAATATTTTTTTAATAATCAGATGCAGTTCCATTACGTCAACAGTGCTCCCTCGATTTTTTTCACGGAGGGTTCAAGGAGGATCAAATGTTCATACTTCAAGATATCGTAAACATTGATGCCTTCCGACCGGATCATTTTAATATTCCTGATATTTCTGGACGATTTGAGCAAAATGGTGTTTTCTTCATCAATCACAAAAAGCGCCTTTTTCAGTCCAAGGCGGTCTACAGTGTTCTGAAAGATTTTCGTGCTTATCTGCTCCATGGGAAAATCGCGCAGAATCATCATCTTTTCATCCTTGAACTTCATGCTTAAAGCGGAAATCAACGCTCTGCGGCGTACTTTTTTCGGCAGGCTGTAGCCGTAGTCGCGCGGATGCGGACCAAAAACGGTGCCTCCGCCCCGCCAGACCGGTGACCGGGAGGTGCCGGCGCGGGCGCGTCCTGTACCCTTTTGTCGCCAGGGTTTTTTTCCGCCGCCCTGAACATCACCACGCTCTTTTGTCTGAGCAGTCCCGGAACGACGTGAGGCCAACTGCATCTTCACCACATCATAGATCGTCGCTTCATTTACTTCCGCACCGAACACATCGTCGCTGAGTTCAATTTCAGAGACCTTATTCTTTTCGATATCAAAAACATCCGCACGTGCCATGTTAAATTACTCCGCCGCTTTATACGCTTTTTTTCCTGGCTTGCCTGATCAGAACATAGCCGTTTTTCGAGCCGGGTATCGAGCCTTTGAGTAACATCAGGTTCAGCTCCGGCCGTACCTGCCAGACCTGCAGATTCTGCACGGTTTTACGAACATTGCCCATCTGGCCGGGCATTTTGGCCCCCTTGAAGACCCGGGCCGGATTGGCACTCGCACCGATGGAACCGGGTGCGCGATGAAACATCGAGCCGTGTGACCCCCGACCGCCGCCGAAACCATGCCTTTTCATCACGCCCTGGAACCCCTTGCCCTTGGAGGTACCTACAACGTCGACAAAATCACCGCTCTTAAAAATATCAGGGGTAATTTCCTGTCCCGGCTGGTAAGCCCCCGCTTCGGCAGGAAGCTCCTTCAATACACGAAAGAAACCTTTTCCCGCCTTACTGAAATGACCCTGGCGAGGCTTGGTGACATTTTTTTGTTTGACGCGGCCATAGCCGATCTGGATGGCGTCGTAGCCGTCTTTTTCCCTGGTCTTTACCTGCACGACGACCGATGGTTCAACCTCGACGGCCGTTACACCGACGGCTTCTCCGTCCTGGGAAAACACACGGGTCATACCCAATTTTTTTCCTATAATTCCCTTACTCATTGTCACTCAACTTTTCTGACAAATAAGGCCGGCTAATGTATAAAAGATGGCCGGCCATAAGCCATCTTTCACCTTAAATATTCGACACCTACGCTTTTATTTCCACGTCCACGCCCGCGGAGAGATCCAGCTTCATCAGCGCATCCACCGTGGCCTGCGTCGGCTCTACAATATCAATCAGTCTTTTGTGTGTGCGAATCTCGAACTGCTCACGTGATTTTTTATCCACGTGCGGGGATCGGTTGACACAATATTTGTTGATTTCCGTGGGAAGGGGAATGGGACCGGCGACACGCGCGCCGGTCCTCTTTGCCGTGTCCACTATTTCCTCTACAGAACGATCCAGCAGTTTGTAATCGTAAGCTTTGAGGCGAATTCTTATCTTCTGTTCTTTCATTGGTCAAGTAACCTACTGTTCTTTATGCGATAACTCTGCTTACGACACCGGCACCCACTGTCCTGCCACCTTCACGAATGGCGAAGCGCAGCTGTTCTTCCATGGCGATCGGCATAATGAGCTCGACCGTCATCTTCACGTTGTCACCGGGCATCACCATCTCGACGCCTTCGGGCAAGGTAGCCACACCCGTCACGTCGGTCGTCCGGAAATAAAACTGGGGACGGTAGCCGGAGAAAAACGGTGTGTGACGGCCGCCTTCTTCCTTGGTCAGAATGTAGACGGCTGCCTCGAATTTGGTATGGGGGGTGATGGAACCGGGCTTGGCGACAACCTGGCCTCTTTCCACTTCTTCACGCTTGATACCGCGGATCAACAAACCGACGTCATCACCGGCACGCCCCTCATCAAGGGTTTTACGGAACATTTCCACACCCGTCACGACAGTTTTGATCGTCGGGCGGATGCCGATGATTTCAACTTCCTCACCGACCTTGATGATACCGCGATCAACTCTCCCCGTCACGACGGTGCCGCGGCCGGAAATGGTGAAGACGTCACCGACCGGCATCAGGAAAGGTTTGTCTGTTTCACGTTTCGGCTCAGGAATGTAGCTGTCAACCGCATCCATCAGCTCGCCGATACACTTGGATTCCGGCGAATTCACATCTTCGGACTCCAGGGCTTTGAGCGCCGAGCCGCGGATGATGGGAATTTTGTCCCCGGGGAATTCGTATTGGGTCAAAAGCTCGCGCAGCTCCAGTTCGACCAGATCCAGAAGTTCGGGATCATCAACCAGATCGACTTTATTCAGAAAAACTACAATATAGGGAACCTGCACCTGGCGGGCAAGGAGGATATGTTCACGTGTCTGCGGCATCGGACCGTCGGAGGCGGCGACAACGAGGATTGCTCCGTCCATGTGGGCGGCGCCGGAAATCATGTTTTTGATATAGTCGGCGTGCCCGGGGCAATCCACATGAGCGTAATGCCTTTTATCCGTCTCGTACTCCACATGGGAGATATTGATGGTCACGCCACGTTCTTTTTCTTCCGGAGCATTGTCAATCGAATCAAAGGCACGGAATTCGGCCTGTCCTTTTTTGGCAAGGTATTTGGTGATAGCGGCAGTCAATGTTGTCTTGCCGTGGTCGACGTGTCCGACAGTTCCTATATTTAAATGCGGCTTGGTCCTTTCAAATTTTTTCTTTGCCATGTCACCTTTCCTCCTTAACTTTGAATGGTTGATTTCCTTGTCGTTAAAATAATTACTTAAAATCTGTAATGAGCGAACGCCTTATTGGCCTCGGCCATTTTATGGACTGCTTCGCGCTTCTTGACGGCTCCACCGCGGTTATTGGCGGCATCGATCAGTTCCGCCGCCAGTTTTTCCCGCATTGTCTTTTCTGTCCTCTCCTGAGCGTTGGAAATAAGCCAGCGGATAGCCAGCGCCGTACGCCGGGCGGGTACCACTTCCGTCGGCACCTGGTAGGTCGAACCGCCGACACGTCTGGACTTAACCTCGATGAGCGGCTTGACGTTGTTCACCGCCTTTTCAAAAAACTCCAGCGGCTGTTCCTTTACTCTTTTTTCGATAATATCAAAAGCCCCGTATAAAATACTCTCCGCAACACTCTTCTTGCCTTCCTTGAGCAATGAGTTCACAAATTTTGCCACCAGCTTGCTGTTATATTTGGGATCAGGCAGAATTTCCCTTTTTTCGATCTCTCGTCTTCTCGGCATTTTTCTGTCCTTCGTTTAACTTGGCTTCTTCGAACCGTATTTGGAGCGTCCCTGTTTACGGTCGGCCACACCCACGGCATCTAATGTGCCTCTGACAATATGATATCTCACACCTGGCAAATCCTTTACACGGCCGCCACGTACCAGCACCACCGAGTGCTCCTGTAAATTATGACCTACCCCCGGAATATAGGAGGATACTTCGTATCCGCTGGTCAGGCGTACACGGGCAACCTTCCGCAGGGCGGAGTTGGGCTTTTTAGGCGTTGTGGTATAAACCCTTACGCAAACCCCGCGGCGCTGAGGCGAGCCGGCCAGGGCCGGAGCGTCCGTTTTTCTTTTAATTTTGGTTCTTCCATTGCGAACCAGCTGACTGATTGTCGGCATATCTCCTCCCGAACTATCTGCTGTAATTTTGCAAACAGCAACAAATCGACGGTAACTAGCAATTCATGCGGTTTCTGTCAAGCAAATTGTTACTTTTTTATGTTGTTTCTGTAATCTCTTCCAGTTCATCGTTTTCAGTTTTAATACCCAGCTTGCGATACATCACCAGCCCCGTCCCTGCGGGAATAAGACGGCCCATAATGACGTTTTCCTTGAGACCGCGCAGGTAATCCGTCTTACCCGACAGAGAGGCTTCCGTCAGGACACGGGTGGTCTCCTGGAAAGAGGCTGCGGAAATAAAACTCTGCGTGGAAAGCGAAGCTTTGGTTATCCCCAAAAGCAGTGGATCGCCCGTCGCAGGCTGTCCGCCCTGAGCAATGATACGGTCATTTTCTTCCTGGAAACGGTAACGTTCGACCTGTTCATCAGAAATAAAAGAAGTATCACCGGGGTCGGTTACCCGCACACGGCGCAACATCTGGCGGACAATAACCTCCATGTGTTTATCATTAATTTTGACGCCCTGCAACCGGTAGACTTCCTGCACCTCATCAACCAGATACCTGGCCAGTTCTTTTTCCCCTTTGATCGCCAGAAGATCATGGGGATTGTTGACTCCGTCCATCAGCGCATCACCTGGGGTAACCCGGTCGCCTTCCTGAACACTGATATGCTTCCCCTTAGCGATCAGATACTCTTTTTCTTCGCCTATTTCCGGGGTAACGATAATTTTTCGTTTGCCCTTGGCGTCTTTGCCGAAAGTAACCGTGCCGTCAATTTCGCTGATAACGGCAAAATCCTTCGGTTTACGTGCCTCGAACAGCTCGGCAACCCGTGGCAAGCCGCCTGTAATATCCTTTGTTTTTGTCGTTTCACGGGGTATTTTCGCCAGAATATCGCCGGAGCGTACTTCTTCACCTTCTGAAACCACAATATTCACTCCGACGGAAAGGAGGTGACGGGCTACAGAATTGGTGCCGGGGATCTTTGCCGTCCTGCCCTTGCTGTCTTTGATGGAAACCCGCGGCCTGAGGTCGCCGCCTTTGAATTCTGTAATTACTTTACGTGACAACCCGGTGACCTCATCAACTTCTTCTTTCATTGTTTTGCCTTCGATGATGTCGCCGTACTTGATGGTACCGTCAACTTCGGCAAGAATGGGAATCGAGAAGGGATCCCACTCGGCAATCAATTGACCGTGCTTTACCTGACTTTGGTCGCTGACCTTCAGGTGCGCACCGTAGGGAACAGTGTATTTACCGCGGCTGCGGTTTTGCTCATCTAAAACATGAACCTCGCCGTGGCGGTTCATGACGACCAGATCATTTTCTCTGGTTTTTACTGTATTGAGATTGACAAATTTAACCACGCCATCGTGACGTGCCTCCAGTGTGGAGTGCTCGTCGAATTTCGCTGTCCCGCCGATATGGAAAGTCCTCATGGTCAACTGAGTGCCAGGTTCGCCGATGGATTGGGCAGCGACAATGCCGACCGCTTCACCGATATTGACCAGATGGCCATGAGCCAGATCGCGGCCGTAACACATGGAACACACTCCGTGTTTGGCACGGCAGGTCAGAACGGAACGGATATTCACCCTCTCGATCCCGGCGCGGTCAATCTTTTCCGCCAATGTCTCATCAATCTCTTCGTTGGCTTTGACAATCACCTCGTCCGTGAAAGGGTCGCGGATATCTTCAAGGGCCACGCGTCCCAGCACACGCTCACCGGCGGTTTCAATTATTTCGCCGCCCTCCATAAGCGCCGACACGTAAAGGCCGTCCATTGTTTCACAATCACGCTCTGTGATGATGCAGTCCTGGGCCACATCCACCAGGCGACGCGTCAGATAACCAGAATTGGCCGTCTTGAGGGCAGTATCCGCCAGTCCCTTGCGGGCGCCGTGCGTGGAAATAAAGTACTGCAGTACAGTCAACCCCTCGCGGAAGTTCGCCGTAATCGGTGTTTCAATGATTTCACCTGACGGCTTGGCCATGAGTCCGCGCATGCCGGCAAGCTGCCTGAGCTGCTGGCCTGAGCCGCGCGCTCCGGAATCGGCCATCATGTAGATGGGGTTGAAACTCTCCACGGTGCGTTTTTTTCCGTCGGCGCCGGTTACTTCTTCCATGCTGATCCCGGCCAGCATTTCAGAGGCAATGCGCTCTGTGGCGTGAGCCCAGATATCTATAACTTTATTGTAGCGTTCACCATCGGTAATCAAACCGTCCATGTACTGCTTTTGAATTTTCAGCACGTCTTTATCGGCCTGGCCGACGATATTCTTTTTATTTTCCGGAATAATCATGTTGTCCACGGCAAAAGACAGGCCTGAATGGGTGGCGTATTTGAAGCCCAAATCCTTGAGGCGGTCGGCCAGAATAACCGTGGCTTTGTCGCCGCACAAACGATAACAATGGTCAATGAGGTTGGCCAGTTCCTTTTTGTTCATTAACTTATTGATGACATCGAAGTTGATTTCTTCGGGAATAATCTCGTAAAGAACAATCCGCCCCGCGGTCGTTTCTTTCAATTCGCCGTCGATGCGTACTTTGATACGGGCGTGAAGCTCGATAGCTCCCGCGTCAATAGCGTAACGAACCTCTTCCGGTCCTGAAAAGATCATGCCCTCGCCCTTGACGTCCTTTTTAGCCCTGGTCAGATAGTAAATACCCAACACGATGTCCTGACTGGGGATGATAATCGGCTTGCCATTCGCCGGTGACAGGATATTGTTGGTGGACATCATCAGAACCCTGGCTTCCGTTTGCGCCTCTACAGACAGGGGAACGTGCACGGCCATCTGGTCTCCGTCAAAGTCAGCGTTAAACGCCGTGCAGACCAGCGGATGAAGGCGAATCGCCTTGCCCTCGATCAAAACAGGTTCAAATGCCTGCATGCCCAGCCGGTGCAGTGTCGGGGCACGATTGAGAATAACCGGATATTCACGCACCACTTCATCCAGTGCATCCCAAACTTCCGATTTTTCCTGTTCGACCATCTTTTTTGCGCTCTTGACGGTGGTCACAAAACCTTTTTCGAGCAGTCGATTGTAAACAAATGGTTTGAACAGCTCCAGTGCCATCTTCTTGGGCAGACCGCATTGATGGAGCCTTAAATCCGGCCCCACAGTAATAACGGAGCGTCCCGAATAATCGACGCGCTTGCCCAGTAGGTTCTGCCGGAATCGTCCCTGCTTGCCTTTGAGCATGTCGGACAGAGACCTGAGCGGTCGCTTGTTGGTGCCCGTAATTGCACGACCGCGGCGTCCGTTATCAAACAAAACGTCCACCGCTTCCTGCAACATGCGTTTTTCATTGCGGATGATGATCTCCGGCGCGTTGAGCTCCTGAAGCCTCTTCAAACGGTTGTTTCTGTTGATCACACGGCGATAAAGATCGTTAAGATCGGAGGTGGCAAAGCGCCCTCCGTCCAACGGAACCAGGGGGCGCAGGTCCGGGGGAATCACCGGCAAAACCGTCAGGATCATCCACTCCGGCTTGTTACCGGACTTGCGAAGCGCTTCGACAACTTTTAATCTTTTAACGATTTTTTTCTTCTTCGTTTCGGAAAGTGATGTTTCCATTTCAGAGCGCAGTTCGTCGTATAGTTTTTCCAGATCAATTTCCTCAAGAAGCTGACGTACCGCCTCCGCGCCAATCCCGGCGACAAACCCCTTTTCGCCATAGAGCTCCATCGCCTCAATATATTCTTCGTCAGTAAGGAGCTCTTTTTTCTTCAGAGGCGTCTCCTTGGGGTCGAGCACAATCCAGGACTCGAAGTAGAGGACTTTTTCCAGTTCTTTGAGTGTCAGGTCCATCACATTGCCGATGCGGCTGGGCAGGCTCTTTAAAAACCAGATATGCGCAACCGGCGTGGCCAGAGTGATGTGCCCCATTCTTTCACGGCGTACCTTGGACTGGATGACTTCCACGCCGCATTTCTCGCATGTCACGCCACGATGCTTCATTCGCTTGTAGCGTCCGCAAAGACATTCATAATCCTTCACCGGCCCGAATATTTTTGCACAAAACAAACCGTCACGCTCCGGCTTGAAGGTACGGTAGTTGATCGTCTCTGGTTTTTTTACTTCCCCGTTTGACCAGGAAAGGATTTTTTCCGGTGAGGCGATCGAAATTTTAATTGCGCTGAATCTGATCGGATTTTTTGGCTTTTCAAAGTAACTGAAAACGTCTTCCACAGATTTTCTCCTGCTTTTTACAAAATGCTGTTGTCAATATGGGAAGGGATTATTCCTCTTCCATCAATTCCACGTCCAATCCGAGGCTCTGGAGTTCTTTAACCAAAACATTGAAAGATTCCGGAAGCCCCGGCTCAAATGTATGCTCACCTTTGACGATGGATTCGTAAATTCTCGTTCTTCCCGCCACGTCGTCGGACTTCACGGTTAAAAATTCCTGCAGCGTGTAGGAGGCACCGTAGGCTTCCATAGCCCAGACTTCCATCTCGCCCAGGCGCTGACCACCAAACTGGGCCTTGCCGCCCAGCGGCTGCTGGGTGACCAGAGAATAGGGACCGATGGAACGGGCATGGATTTTATTGTCGACCAGGTGGTGCAGCTTGAGCATATAAATCACGCCGACCGTCACTTCCTGCTCGAAAGGCTCCCCGGTACGTCCGTCAAATAAAATCGACTGACCGGTCTGGGGCAAGCCGGCCACGTCCAGAAGCTTGCGGATCTGCGGCTCGGTACAGCCGTCAAACACGGGACTGGTAACCAGCATGCCTTTTTTCAATCTGGCGACAAACCGTCTGATCTCCCCCGCCGACGCCTTTTCCAGAAATTCGTCAAAGTCGGGTGTGGAATATGTTTTTTTCAGCTCGCTTTTCACGGCGTCAAGATTATTATTTTTCTCCAAAAGCTGATTGAGACCTTCGCCGATGGATTTGGCCGCCCATCCCAGATGGGTTTCCAGTATCTGTCCGACGTTCATACGTGAAGGGACACCCAGGGGGTTAAGAATGATGTCCACCGCCGTGCCGTCGGCAAAATACGGCATGTCCTCTTCCGGCAGTATTCTGGAGAGCACGCCCTTGTTTCCGTGACGGCCGGCCATTTTATCACCAACGGACAGCTTTCTTTTTATGGCGACATAGACTTTAACCATCTTGATCACACCGGGCGGCAGCTCGTCGCTTGCTTTGACTTTTTCGAGCTTTTCTTCGAAATGAGCTTTGACAAAGTCAATTTTTCTTTCCATCACGGACAGCAAATTGGCCAGTTTTTCTTCTGAACCGTCATTTTCGGCAATCGTTATCTCCCGCCAGCTGTGGAAAGGCACCTCCGCCCAGAGCTCTTTGGTGATTTTGTCGCCTTTTTTAATGATGGTTTTCTTTTTCCCGTCTGTGACTCTGCCGGCGGCAGTTTTTCCTATCACCAATTTGGTGATATCTTTCTTGACCGTCTCCGCCAGAATGCGTATTTCGTCATCGCGGTCTTTTTCCAGTTGCGCGATGGCATCCTCTTCGATTGCCTGCGAACGCAGATCCTTATCGGCTCCCTTGCGCGTGAAAATTTTCGCATCGATGACCGTGCCTTCCACGCCGGGCGGCACCCTGAGCGAGGTATCGCGCACATCGCTTGCTTTCTCTCCGAAAATGGCACGCAGCAATTTTTCTTCAGCCGACAGCTGAGTTTCCCCCTTGGGCGTTATTTTTCCCACCAGGATATCGCCCTGGTTGACAAACACGCCGATGCGGACAATCCCGCTCTCATCGAGGTTACGCAGAGCTTCTTCGCCGACGTTCGGAATGTCACGGGTTATTTCTTCCTTGCCCAGCTTGGTGTCACGGGCCATGGTTTCAAATTCTTCGATGTGGATGGAGGTGTAGATGTCTTCCTTGACGATCCTTTCACTGACCAAAATGGAATCTTCATAGTTATAGCCTCCCCAGGACATGAAAGCGACCGTGACGTTACGTCCCAGCGCCAGCTCGCCGTTATCCGTTGCGGGGCCGTCGGCCAGAATATCTCTTTTCTGGACACGGTCACCGACCGCAACAATTGGTTTCTGATTGAAACAAGTGTCCTGGTTGGAGCGCTGATACTTGGACAGAGTGTAAATATCCACCCCTGTGTCCAGACCGTCTTCTTCCGGTTTTCCGGCGCGCACCACAATGCGTGAGGCATCCACGCTTTCGACCACGCCGGCGCGCCTGGCCACAACAACGGCCCCTGAGTCCCGGGCAACGACAGACTCCATCCCGGTACCCACTACCGGCACTTCAGGAGACAAAAGCGGCACCGCCTGGCGTTGCATGTTCGACCCCATCAGCGCACGGTTGGCGTCGTCGTGTTCCAGAAACGGAATCAGAGCCGCCGCCACGGAAACGAGCTGGTTGGGAGCCACGTCCATCATTTGAATTTCTTCGGGCAGCACCGCCAGAAAATCTTCTCCCTTTCTGGCGGAAATCAGCCCTTCTTCGAATCTACCTTTTTTATCAAGCGGCACGTCCGCCGGAGCAATAATCCGATTCTCCTCCTCGATGGCCGTCATGAATTTTACATCATCGAGCACATGGCCTTTTTCGACAAGGCGATAGGGAGTTTCGATGAAGCCGAATTCGTTGACTCGCGCGTAGGTGGAAAGAGACACAATCAGTCCGATATTCGGACCTTCCGGCGTTTCCACCGGACAGATGCGCCCGTAATGCGTAGGATGAACGTCACGTACTTCGAAGCCGGCCCGTTCACGCGTCAGGCCGCCCGGCCCCAGGGCGGAAAGGCGACGCTTGTGCGTTATTTCGGACAGCGGATTCGTCTGATCCATGAACTGGGACAACTGACTTGACCCAAAAAACTCGTTGACCACCGCCGAAACGGGCTTGGCATTGATCAGGTCGTGCGGCATCATTGTTTCAATGTCCTGCAGACTCATCTTTTCCTTGATCGCCCGCTCCATACGTACAAGCCCGATCCGGTACTGATTCTCAATGAGCTCGCCCACGGCACGGACGCGGCGGTTCCCCAAGTGGTCAATATCGTCGACACTGCAATCGGTCACGCCGTTTTTCAGGTCAATCAAATATTTGACGGAGGCCAGAATGTCTTCGTTTCTGAGCACGGTCAGGTCAGTCGGCACGTCCAATCCGAGCTTATAGTTCATTTTTGCCCGGCCGACATCCGACAAGTCGTATGTTTCCGCCTCAAAAAACAGGCTTTTGAAAAACTTTGCCGCTGTCTCCGGCGTCGGCGGGTTGCTCGGCCGCAGCCGCCGGTAGATCTCCATGATGGCGTCTTCGGTGCTCTCGAGGCGATCCGTCAGTAGTGTGTCGCGGATAGAGGCGTTGTCCAGATCTTCATCAATCTGGATGAAATGCAATTCTTTCACTCCCTTCTGGCGGGCTGTCTCCAGCCCGTCTGGGGGCAACTCTTCATTGCAGTGGAAAAGAACTTCCCCGGTGGCCGGATCAATGACGTTATGAGCAAGGACTCTTCCGGCAATCTCCGCCTCCTTGAGGGCCACTCGTTCTATCCCCGCTTCCATGACTTTCCTGAGCAGAGGTTTGGTGAACTTGCGACCACGCTTTACGATCACCTCGTCTGTTTTGGGATCCTTGATATCTTCGGGAGCTTTCTGGCCGGAAAGAGAATCATCAACCGAAAAGAAGGTTTTATCCCCTTCCAGCGAAATTTTGTCAATATTGTAAAAATAGTTCAGGATAAATTCCGTCGAATTCCCCATCGCTTTGAGCAGGGTCGTAACGGGCATTTTCCTGCGACGGTCAATCCGGACATAAAGCAGATCTTTGGAATCGAATTCCAGATCCAGCCAGGATCCCCTGATGGGGATTATACGGGCCGAGTAGATCAGCTTGCCGGAGGCGACGGTCTTCCCCTTGTCATGGTCGAAAAATATGCCGGGCGAACGGTGCAGCTGGCTGACAATGACCCGCTCCGACCCGTTGATGATAAACGTGCCGTTTTCGGTCATAAGCGGAATTTCGCCGAAATAAATTTCCTGCTCCTTGATGTCGCGAATCGGCTTGGTTTCGGAAGGCTCCCGGATAATTTTACCGTCGGCTGATCTTTCCGTATCGAAAACCACCAGCCGGGCGACAATCTTCAGCGGAGCGGCATAGGTCATTCCTTTTTGTATACACTCTCTAACATCGTACCGGACATCACCGATCTTGTAGCTGACAAACTCCAGAGAACATTTACCGCTGAAATCAGAGATCGGAAATACACTGTTAAAAGCCCCCTGCAGGCCGTAGTTGCGCCTGCCTGCCACAGGCACATCGGCCTGCAGGAATTTCCCATAGGAGCTGGTCTGTATTTCTATTAAGTTGGGGATATCCTGTATCTGCCTGACGCTGCCAAAATTTTTTCTAAATTCGCCCATATTTTCCTTATCATGCTCAAAAAATAAGAGATTACTTTACTTAATCTCGACGGTGCCGCCCACTTCCTCAATTTTCTTTTTGATATCGGCCGCTTCATCCTTGGAAGCCGCTTCTTTGATGGGTTTGGGCACTCCTTCCACCAGATCCTTGGCCTCCTTCAGGCCCAGCCCGGTGATGGCGCGCACTACTTTGATCACCTGAATCTTTTCCGCCCCGAAACCGGTCAGAATGACGTCAAACTCGGTCTTTTCTTCAGCGGCGGCTGCAGCGCCCGCGGCCGCACCCGGTGCCGCGACAGCTGCCACAACGGGAGCGGCGGCGGAAACACCGAATTTTTCTTCAAGTTCCTTCACCAGAGCGGAAAGCTCCAGCACTGTCATATTCTCAATAAATTTCACAACATCATCTTTTGTTATTTCTGCCATTTTTCCATTCCTCTTTGGTGTGATTTGATTTAGTTTAATGTGTTTTTCTTGTCACAGTATGCACCAAGCACCTGAACAAAGCTTCTCTGAACGCCGCTGAGCACTGAAACAAATGAAGTGGGTACAGCCGCCATGACGGAAACAAGTTTACCCAGGAGCACTTCGCGGCTGGGCAATTCCGCCAGGGCCTCAATATCGGCCTTCGAAAGCACCTTGCCGTCAATAATACCGACTTTGATCTCCAGTTCCGGATTTTTTTTGGCAAAGTCAATTAGTGCCTTGGTCGGTGCCACCGGATCTTTGTAGCTTAAAACAACGGCAACAGGCCATTTAAAATGCTCGGCAAGAATCTGAAAATCCGTTTCTTTGGCGGCAATATTCAAAAGTGTATTTTTCACCACTTTCAATTCGGCGTCGTTTTTACGCAGAGCATTTCTGAGGGCTTCCATTTTTTCAACTTTCATCGCGTTGAAGCTGGTCAAAACGCCCAGATTTGCCTGTTTGAGCTTCTCCTGAAGCCCGGACACAATCTGTTCTTTTGTTTTTCGATCCAAACTGTCAGCCTCCTTTCCTAGTTATTTTACCTGAGGCCTGAAATCCAGCCGCATACGGAAAAGAAAACGGTTAATCCGCCTGATACCGCTACCCGTTTCCGGAAAAAAATTACCTGGTTTAAGTAACTGTTTTACTTAACGAGTCTCGGCAGGCCATGTGGCGTTTAAACTTCCGTACCTGCTGTCTCCGACCTATGTAATTACCTTTTGGGCGCCATGGAGGTCCATCCGGCCTTTCCCCGCGCCATTATCCTCTATCGTCACCCGGCACTCTTGATGTCCAGGGGGTCTACCTTGACCCCGGCACCCATCGTGCTGGAAATGGATATGCTCCTGATATAGGTTCCCTTACTGGAGGCGGGTTTAAGCTTGACAATCACATCCAGAAGAGCATGAATGTTTTCTCTCAATTTTTCCGGCCCGAAAGAAACTTTCCCCACCGGCGAATGCACGATGCCGGTTTTTTCCACCCGGAATTCCACTTTACCTGCTTTAAGTTCCTTTACGGCCCCGGCAACATCAAAGGTCACTGTTCCCACTTTGGGATTGGGCATCAGTCCGCGGGGGCCGAGAATTTTCGCGATCTTGCCGACCGCTCCCATCATGTCCGGAGTGGCGATTACCCGATCGAATTCCAGCCAACCCTCTTTAATTTTTTCAATGACGTCATCGTTGCCGACTAAATCCGCCCCGGCATCCAGCGCCTCTTTTTCTTTTTCGCCCTTGGCAAAAACAAGCACGCGCACCGCCTTGCCTAAACCGTTCGGGAGCACCACACTGCCGCGGACCATCTGATCGGCATGAGCCGGATTAACGCCCAGACGCACAGCAGCATCCACCGTCTCGTCGAACTTGGCTCCCGGCATTGCCACAACCATTTCTGTAGCTTCCTTGAGCGTGTAGCGTTTCGTCGGCTCTACTTTTGCCCTTGCCGCCCTAATGCGTTTACCTCTTCTTAACATGATAAGACCTCGTTTTATTAACCTGTTATTTCTATCCCCATGGACTTTGCCGTACCGGCAACAATCCGGATGGCGCCTTCAATGTCGACGGCATTGAGATCGTTGAATTTCAATTGCGCAATGTCCTTAATCTGCCTGGCTGTGACTGAACCCACCTTATCCCTCTTCGGGTCTGCAGCACCTTTGGCAATCTTGGCCGCTTGTTTGAGTAATACGGACGCGGGCGGCGTTTTGGTAATAAACGTGAAGGAACGATCGGCATAGACTGTAATCACCACCGGCACGACCATGCCTTCCTGATTTTGCGTCATCGCGTTATACGCTTTGCAAAACTCCATGATATTGACTCCGTGCTGGCCGAGTGCCGGCCCGATCGGAGGCGAAGGAGTCGCCTTGCCCGCCTTGATTTGTAATTTAATATTCGCGATAACTTTCTTTGCCATATGAAATCACCTGCTCTAAAAATTTTTTAGGCCGAATCGCACGCCTTGAAAACATTAATCTTTACTACCCCTGGGTAACCTGAATAAAATCCAGCTCCACAGGTGTCGGCCGACCGAAAATACTCACAATAACCCGAAGTTTACTTTTTTCCGGCCGCACTTCATCAATTACGCCGTCGAAATTAGTGAAGGGGCCGTCGATAATTTTCACGTGATCACCGACGTCGAATTTAAATTTGGGTTTGGGCTTGAGCGTCCCTTCATCGATCCTGATTTTGAGGTTTTCAACATCTTTGTCCGGAATCGGCGACGGTTTTTCCTTGCTGCCGATGAAGCCGGTAACTTTCGGAGTGTTTTTAACTATATGCCAGTTGTCGTCATTCATTTCCATCCGCACAAGAATGTATCCGGGAAAAAACTTGCGCTTGGATGTTTTCTTTTCTCCGGACACCAGCTCTACTACGTCTTCCTCCGGAATGAGAATATCGGAGAAATACTGCTGCGCCCCGGCCAGCTCGATTCTCTCCAGCAGGCTTGCTTTGACCCTGTTTTCAAACCCGGAATAAGTATGTACGACGTACCATTTAAAAGCCATGATTTAACCCAGAATTGCCTTGACTGCTTTCGCCAGTATAAAATCAACAACTCCCAGATAGACAGCGACAATTAAAACAACCACCATCACCACCGCCGTCGAGGCCAGTGTTTGCTTGCGCGTCGGCCAGGTCACCTTTTTCAGCTCTGCCCTGGCCTGTGTAAGAAACTGCAGGGCTCTGTTTACAATTTGCTTTATTTTTTCCATATCATCGGCTCTTTTTACTGATAAGATGGCAGGCCAGGAGGGACTCGAACCCCCAGCATCCGGATTTGGAGTCCGGCGCTCTATCCATTAGAGCTACTGGCCTTTACATCACTTTTGGCTACTTTGTCTCCCTGTGCAGCTTGTGCCCGCGGCAAAACTTGCAATATTTCTTTATTTCCAGGCGGTTTTGCATCGTGCGCTTGTTTTTGGTCGTTGTGTAATTGCGCTGTTTACATTCCGTACAGGCTAAAATAATATTGTTTCTCATAATTCTCCTTAACTGGAGCCCACGACCAGGATTGAACTGGTGACCTCATCCTTACCAAGGATGTGCTCTACCGACTGAGCTACGTGGGCACAAAACAAAAAAATGCAGGTCCGGGCCCGAAAGTAATAAACTGGAGCGGGAAACGGGATTCGAACCCGCGACCCTCAGCTTGGAAGGCTGACGCTCTAGCCCCTGAGCTACTCCCGCTTATCCGTCTATAAAAAGCATATGGTGGAGGGGGGAGGATTCGAACCTCCGTAGGCTCCGCCGGCAGATTTACAGTCTGCTCCCTTTGGCCGCTCGGGAACCCCTCCGTTGTCATACTCATCTGGAGCTGGCGATGGGACTTGAACCCGCAACCTGCTGATTACAAATCAGCTGCTCTGCCGATTGAGCTACGCCAGCAAAACTCTTATTTTCAACAAAATCGCAGCTCATCAGTTTTAATTTAAGCGCAAAAAAGCTGCGGCACTGATTCGTGCGAATTGCAGTCTTTAAATTTTAAAGGCGCTTTTGTCAAGTAAATTTTTATATTTACTTCAAAAAATATTAAACGATGGCACAAAAATGAAGACTACTCTTTATCACTGAAATAATCCGCAGAAAAAACATATATCTCCGTTCCCTTTTCTTTCCACGCCCGTGAAGGAAGCCCCGCTTTGTGGCATGTTTCTTTCAGAAATGTTTCTTTGTCCCAACCGTATTCGATAGCCACCTGAGGCAAAAGCAGACCTGAATTATGCCCGCGCACAATAAACAGGCCGTGCCGGCCAATCTCAATTTCGCTGACATCAGAAACTCTGGTAAGTGGACTCAGGACGGATATTTCAAGACTCAAATCTTTAATTTCTTCATTTTTGAGCGAGGGGAACCGGGGGTCGTGAAAAGCGGCGGCGACAGCCATTTCCTGAACCGTATCTGCCAGAGGTTTGACGGCCTTGATGTAACCGATGCATCCGCGTAAATGTCCCCGTTTTTTCAGCGTGACAAAAACGCCTCTCTTTTCTTTGAAAACAGGTAGATCCATTGCCGGTTTGGCAATCTCCCTGATGCCCGCCTTGGCCATAATTGCTTTTTTGGCAATTTCCAAAAGTGCTTTCTTATCCGATTGTGTAAGTTCCATTTTCCCTCTTTGTTTTAAATTTTTATACCCTGTATATTACTGCAGATGCATAACCGACAACCGAACTCTTATCTCCTGTAATATCACCGGAATTGGCATATTGGAGAAGCTCGGAATGGCCGGCGCCCAATAAATTGGCGGCCAGCATCATCGCAACCATCGGCCCTCCTCCGCAGGCTTCGGCTTTTTCCTCGTCAAGGCTCTTCATCAGTCCGTCTGCGTCATTTTTTCGAATACTGTCGAGTACTACGGCATCGATCAGTCTGGCTCGTTTATCTTCGTAGAAATGCGACAGATCTGTGCTGGCCACAAGCAGTACACGTCTGTTCCGGGACACCTGATGTATTGCCGAGGCAAGTTTGCGACAGACTGCCCTGCTTTGCTCTCCCATCACCAGCGGGATGAAACTGAACTCGCCCAACACCACTTGCAGGAAGGGAAGCTGAATTTCCAAAGAATGCTCCCGTTGATGTGCAGGGGGATAATCCACAATAATATCGGTTGCATTCATCATTTCAGCGGCCAGAAGCTCATCAACAGGAACGACGCCCAATGGGGTTTCGTATCCTCCCTGACTATATACGGAAACACCGCGAAAAGCAACCCTGTGACTCGGCCCGATAAGTATTACAACATCGTATTTGTTGTCATGCACAAGTTTATAGGCATACGCCGCCACCTGCCCGGAATACATGTACCCGGCATGAGGCACAATCAGGCCGATGACCTCACCGGGGATTTGTCTATCCGGAACTCTTTGCAGATACAGGCCGATGTCGTCTCTCAGAACGGAAGGATTCCCCGGATACCAGGATCCGGCGATAACTGACTTTCTTATTTTTCTCATTTGGCCATTCCTATTTAAAACGCCATATTGTCCCCTGCGGACTATCGAACACTTCCACTCCCGACAAAGACAGCTTATGCCTGATTCTGTCGGCCTCGTCCCAGAGGCGTGCCGCTCTTGCCTGTTGTCTTCTTTCAACCAGCTCGGCAATCTCCTGATGGAGGCTTTTGGTTTCAAAGCTCATTACAGCAAGGATATTGTTTATTTTCTCCAGCGCTTTGGTAATCTTTACGGCATCCGTCCGGCTGATTTTGTTTTCCGTCAAAGGCACATTGAGGTGGCCGATAAACTCAAACAGGGCAGCCAGGGCACCGGACATGTTCAGGTCGTCATCCAGTGCGTTTTCAAAATCGTGATGGAGATTATAAATGAGCTGGTCCGTATCGGGAAAACCCTGCCCTCCGTCGGTCAACGCTCCAAGCCGACAGATAAACGTGTCAATTTTTCTCAAAGTGTTTTTTGCCGCCTTAAGTGCTTCCGGTGAATAGGTTATCGGTTTACGGTAATTAACCCCAAGCAGGAAAAAGCGGATATCCCGGCCGCTGTAACCGTTTTTTTTCAGATCTTCGATCGTCACCGCATTATTGAGAGAACGGGACATTTTGCGCCCTTCCACCATAATCAGTTCCGCGCTCATCCAGTATGAGGCGCCGCTGTGGCCGAAAGATGCCCTGTTCATCGCGACCATGTTCTCGCAATGGGGGAAGATTTCATCCGCCCCGCTGATGTGAATATCATAGGCCGTCCCCAGATGCTTTTGAGAAATCGCCGCACATTCCAGATGCCAGCCCGGCCTGACATTGCCCCATTTTGTTTTATAATATATGCCCCTTTTGAGCTCGCCCAAACCGATCCTTTTCAACAGAGCGAAATCAGCCGGACTGTCTTTTTCGTAATCGTCCAGATCGACGGATTTCCCCCGCCGCGTCTTTTTCAAATCTACATTGGAGACCGCGCCATAGTCGGCCAGCTTGGAAATATCAAAATACACAGAACGAAGCTTTTCGTATGCATAACCACGGTCAACGAGCTTTTCGACGATCTTGAGCATGAAGTCGATATTTTCAGAGGCCTTAACATAAATATTATCCTCACGAATACTCAAAAACAGGACATCGTCCAAAAAAACACGCAGGTATTTGTCGGTATAATCGGCCAGGTCCATTCCCGCCTTTTCCGAACCGCGCACAGACTTGTCGGAAAAATCTACAACGTCAATTACATGCTTGACCTGGTAGCCTTTCGCCGACAGGTAGCGGCTTAAAATATCCGATACGACCAACCGCCGGTAATTACCCAGGTGCGGCGCATCGTGCACGGTCGGCCCGCATGTGCGCAGGGACACTTGCGTCGCCTGCAGCGGCTTGAACGGTACTTTCTTACGTTTGAGAACATTATAGACAGCAAGCGCCGCAAGGTCCTCTTTTACAGCAAACAGGGGAGTACTCAAGTATCGCTCGCCGCTGTCCGGGAAAATAACCACGATCAGCCCTTCTTCCATCTCACGGGCTTTTGCCGCGGCAACAAACATGGCCGCGCCGGAACTCATCCCCGCCAGAATGCCTTCTTCGCGTGCCAGCCGGCGGGCCGTCTCGAAAGCGTCCTCGTCGAGGATATTCACCTTTTCATCGAGACAGTTTTTGTCAAAGATCCCCGGACGGTAGGATTCACGCATATTTTTCAGCCCCTGAATCCTGTGCTGCAGATAAGGCTCAACACCGATGATGCGGATCTGCCCGCTTAGTTCCTTGAGTCTTTTGGAGATACCCATGGCCGTCCCGGTGGTCCCGAGCGTAGCGACAACCATGTTGACCTGGCCGGCGGTCTGCTCCCATATTTCACGGGCCGTGCCGTAGTAATGAGCGGCAATATTGTCTTCATTATTGAACTGATCCGTGCCGAAATACTTGTCCGGGTTTTCACGCAGCATCCGGTAGGCCACTTCGATGGCACCGTCCGTGCCGAGCGCTGCCGGGGTAAAATGTAGCTCCGCGCCGAAGGCCCGCAGGATTTTTTTCCGCTCTTCACTGGCCGCCTCAGACATAGTCAGACACAGTCTGTAACCTTTGGCCGCGGCAATCATGGCCAGACCAATGCCCGTATTGCCGCTGGTCGCCTCAAGGATTGTCTTGCTGCGATCAAGTTCACCCCTTTTTTCGGCGTTCTCAATCATAAACAGTGCTGTACGATCCTTTATAGAACCGCCGGGATTTGCCGACTCGAGCTTGGCCAAAATCCGAACATTTTTGTTGGGATTGAGCCTGGTGATCTCCACCAGCGGGGTGTTGCCGATCTGATTTATAATACTTTTATAAGAACTCAACATACAATGCGGCCTTTGTTCTATATGAGACATTCTTTCGCGTCAGTGTCTTTCCGGCAGCTTTAAGAAGTCATCCTGAATTAAAATTTGATCAGCTGTCCATTTTCGGCAGTGGGATTTTTATAAACGAAACACCTTCTTCTTTGAGGGTTACTTCTTCCTCAGGGGTTGTTGTGCCTCTGATGTTTCGTTTTTCTTCTTCGCCAAAGTGAATTTTCAGCGCCACTTCGGAAAATTTACTGCCGACATCCTCGAAATTCTCGGCGATATACTGATGCAGGGACTGCAAAGAGGGGACAAAGCCGGTCTGTGTTCTATTGCTTTCATCCTTCTTTTTTCCCCCTTTGCCCATAATGGCAATCGATGACGGTGCTATTTCGACGTTAGCACTGTGACAGACCGGGCAGCAGACAAGTTTTTGCGCGCTTTGCTCCAGCCAGGCCTCGCGGTCTTTAAACCAGCCCTCGAACTTATGACCGTTTTCACATTTGATATCATAAATAATCACGGATACTGCTCTTTCAGTTATAAATTTTAAATAAAGTCTTCAAAAAACATATGGACATTTCACAATAAATTTTATAACGTCCCGGCCGTGTCGGGATGTGGCCCAGCCTGGTAGGGCACTGCGTTCGGGACGCAGGAGTCGCGCGTTCAAATCGCGCCATCCCGACCATTTTTTATCCGACAACGGATGCCAGCTTGAAGATCGGCAGATACATGGCCACGATCATGCTGCCGACAATGCCTCCCAGGAAAACCATCATCACCGGTTCAAGAAGCGATGTCATCGCTTCCACTGCCGCGTCCACTTCATCATCATAAAAGTCAGCGATTTTGTTGAGCATGACATCCAGGGCGCCGGTGGCCTCGCCCACGGCGATCATCTGAACAACCATTGGCGGGAAAATACCCGAAGCGGCCAAAGGCTCGGCAATCGGCTGCCCCTCGCTGATCGCCATGCGTGTTTTCAAAAGCGCGTTCTCGACAATGACGTTTCCCGCCGTTTTGCTGACAATGACCAAACCTTCCAGAATCGGCACGCCGGAACTCATCATGGTGGCCATGGTACGCGAAAATTTGGCCACGGCAACCTTCCTGAGCACGGGACCGAAAACCGGCACACGCAAAAGGGCGGAATCAATCATCAAGCGTCCCCTTTCCGTCTTGTAGAACTGTCGAAAAGCGAAGATGCAAACAAAAATAATTCCGAGAATGATCCACCAGTAGCTTTGCGCGAAATCACTCATGGCGATAACCATGGCCGTCGGCCCGGGAAGTTCACTGCCCGAACCTTCAAACATTTTCTGAAAGACGGGTATGACTTTAATCAAAAGCAACGCGACGACCAGAAATGAAATAACCAGTACGGCCGCCGGATAAGTCATCGCGCTTTTGACTTTTCTTTTGAGTTTCAGCGCCTTTTCCAGATAATTGGAAAGCCGTCCCAAAACAACATCTAGAATACCGCCCGCCTCACCGGCGGCAATCAGGTTCACAAACAGTTCATCAAAAACCTTCGGGTGTTTTTTCAGCGCGTCCGTCAGGCTGCTGCCCCCCTCGATATCTTCCTTCACGGTGCGGATGACCTTGGCGAAAGCCTTATTTTCTTCCTGCTCAGCCAGAAGATCAAGGCATTGGATCAGGGGGAGGCCGGCATTGATCATGGTGGAAAAGACACGACAGAAAACTACCACTTCCTTTTCCTTTACTCTTCCGGCCAGGAAAGGAAGGTATTCCAGAAGGTCTTTCGGCTTTTGGCGCACATCGAGTGTTTTAAATCCCTGCCGCCTTAAAATCATTCGTGCCGCCGCTTCGTCGGCTGCCTCTATTTCGCCTTTTTTCACTTCATCTCTTTTTGTCGTCCCTTCCCAAAGGAAAATCGGCATAGTTAAAATCCTTTCTTTGTGGATGATAGTGTTCTGACACGTCTTTGTATATTAAAACACCTTCTATGTAATTTCAACAAGTTAAATTTAAATAATTAAATCCTATATGTTTATATTAATTATCGTCGTTTTTGGCAATTCTCTGTAGAAGAATCTCATATTGAATGATACCGGCGGCAACCGCTACATTGAGAGAGTCGAATCCTCGCGTCATGGGAATGGTAACCAGAAAATCACATTTTTTTCTGATGAGCCGCCTCATTCCCTTTGCTTCTCCGCCCAGAATCAGGGCTGTGGAAGTGCGGAAATCATGCTGTCTTATACTGCCGCCTTCATGGGCATCAGCCCCGAAAACCCAAAAACCTTTTTCTTTAAGTTCATCAATCACACGCGCCAGATTCGTCACACAGGCGATCGGCAACTGAGCGGCACTGCCCGCCGAAACCTTGATGACCGCAGAGGTAACCTGTGCCGCACGGTCGGCAGGCAGGATAATCCCGTTTGCCCCCAGGCAGTGAGAGGTGCGGATGATTGAACCAAGATTATGCGGGTCGAGGATACTGTCAAGAATAACAATAAAGTCGGTTGAAAAACCGGGGCTGCGGTTTTTCAGCACATCGTCGAGACCGGCGTACCTGAACGGCTCACGGAGGGCCGCCACCCCCTGATGATCCGTCCCGCCGGCAAGCCTGTCCAGATAAGCTCGTTCCTTCCATTCGAGGGGAATATTCTTGCTTCTGGCCGCATCGATAATTTCTCTGACGGATACGCCGCCGCGTCCGTTGGCAATAATGATTTTTTTCAGGGGAGTATGGACCCCGGCAAGCAAAATCCTGACCGCATTGATGCCGTAAACCGCCTCCATCTGGTCACCTTCCGTGCACGGGTAAAAAGCATTACAGGTGCTTCCCGTCAGCTAGTCCGCGGGCAATTTCTTCCGTAATGCGGCGACATGCCTCCAGCGGATCCGCCGCCTGTCTGATGGGTCTGCCGACAACAATATAATCGGCCCCCGCCGCTATCGCGTCAAAGGCGCCAAGCGTTCTTTTCTGGTCGTCTGCCGGCGGCTGGGACGTATCCCGAATGCCGGGGGTAACGATAACAAAGTCTGAGCCCAGTTCACTGCGCAATGCCGCGATATCCTGTGGAGACGCTACAACGCCTGACGCTCCCGACTTTTTGGCCAACCGGGCCAAATGCAACACCAGGTCATCTGTTGTCCTGTCATAGCCGATTTCGGCCAGATCCGCGTCGTTGAGGCTGGTCAAAACGGTCACAGCCAGAACGACCGGAGGTGTTGTGCCCTGTTTTTCGGCAGTGGCCACTGCAGCATGAATCGCTTCTCTCATCATTTTGCCGCCCCCCGCCGCATGGATATTGAACATATCCACGTTCATTTTTACTGCCGCTTCGGCGGCCCGGGCAACCGTATTGGGAATATCATGAAACTTCAGATCCAGAAAAACACGACCGCCGTTTCGCTTGATGCGCTCGATTATTCCCGGACCGGCTGCGGTAAAGAGCTCTTTACCAACTTTAAACATACCGACATGCCCGGAAAGAAGGGTAATCCAAGGCATAGCCTCCCTGAGGCCGGCTGCATCCAGAGCAAAAATCAGCTTTCCGGCCGCGTCGCTATTCGAGATATTCTTCATCGCCGATGAATTCCGTGCTGTCCGGAATCGGTTTGAAATCTTCTTTAGAGCCCTTCAGGTACTCCGGATGAGCGTAGCTAACCTTTCCTGCGGCGATCTCTCTGAGTGCCAGTACAATCTCCCTGTTTTTACTCTCCAAAATCGGCTTTGCCCCTTTGAGCAGCTGACGTGCCCGCAATGAAGCCAGAGACACAAGACCAAACCTGGTCTTGGCCATTCTCAATGAATCTTCAACTGTGATTCTTGCCATACAACTAAAACCTCCCTAAACTTTTCCGGCTGAATTCAATAAACAGTCTATCCTGCCGCGCAGACGACTGGTTTTGCATTTCTCCGCTGTGTAAATGGCCATCATCTGATCAATGGCTGTTTCCAGATCTTCGTTAAAAATTACATAATCATACCACAAAACTTCCCTTAATTCACTTTCTGCCTGTGCGAATCTTTTTTTAATCGCCTCCTGGGTCTCATGTCCCCGCTTTTCCAGGCGCCGGAGAAGCTCCTCCAGCGAGGGAGGCAGGACAAAAACAAATACCGCGTCCGGAAATCTCTTTTTGATGGCCTGCGCACCGCGGGGCTCGATGTCCAAAAGCAGGTCTTTGCCATCTTTTAGGGCACATTCAATGGCGTTGGCGGATGTTCCGTAGAAGTTACCGTAATTTTCCACCCACTCGACAAACTCCCCCCGCCCAATGCGCTCATGGAAATCCTGACGGGAAATAAAGTGATAGTCTTTCCCTTCTGTTTCGTCGGGGCGGGGTTTTCGCGAAGTATAAGAAACCGAAAACCCGATTTCCGGGTGCGCCTTCAACAGATGCCGGCAAATACTGCTTTTCCCGGTCCCGGAGGGGGCGGAAAGCACGATGATCAAACCTTTATCCATGCTACTCAATATTCTGCGCCTGCTCGCGCAACTTGCCCAGTTCACTTTTTGCCTCAATGACCTGACGGGCGATCTCCAGATCATTGCATTTTGAACCGATGGTGTTAATTTCCCGATTCATTTCCTGCAGGAGAAAATCGATTTTTCTGCCCTCGGCCTCATCGCTTTTGAGCAGCCCTTCAAACTGAGAAATATGGCTCCCCATACGGACGAGCTCTTCGGTAATATCGCAGCGCTCCGCCATGATGGCCACTTCCTGGGCCAGGCGTGCATCGTCCAGCTCGAATCCGGCGGCCAGGTCTTTAATCCTGACGGATAGACGTTTCTGATAATCCATTACCACCTGCGGTGACCGGACTCGCATCGTCTCTACCATTTCCCGGATGCCCTGTAACCTCATCTGCATATCGGAAAACAGCGAAATACCTTCATCCTGCCTCATGCCAACCAGTATCGACAGGGCTTCCTGAAGTGTTTTTTCCACCTGCCCCAAAAAAGGCGCGTCGAGTTCTTTGTCGGCAGAAGGCGCAAAAATATCCCTGAAGGAAATCATATCCCTGATGGTAACCGGCTCTTGAATGCCAAATTCTTCTTTGAGGCGCATCAGGGCATTGAAATAGCCGCGCGCTGTATCGATATTAAGATTGATACCGGACAATTCGGCATCCTCGCCCTCCAGACGTATCGAAACATCAATCCGGCCGCGCTTGAATCTTTCTGCTATCTTCTTTTTATACTCCGGCTCCAGTGGAAAAAGTACGGAGGGCATTTTCAGAGAAATCTCCAGAAACCTGTGGTTTACGGACTTCGCCTCGACAACAACATTGCGGCCGCCGTACATTGTCTCCACCCGTCCGTAACCCGTCATACTTTTTATCATATTTGCATCCTCTGATTATTTGCCTGTCTTTTCTGCTGCCTTGAGCATCTTCAACTGCAATAAATACCTGGCACGGATCACTCCGAACATGGTCAGTTGTCCGGCGTCGGCGTAATCAGGATAAGTCCAGGGTAAAGATAAAAATTTTTTCTCCTGATATATCAATGTCAGATCGGCATAAATCCCGTCGCGCAGGTAAGGCCTGTGAGTGTAACCTTTGCCTGTCGCCAGGATCAGGTGGGCTGCCGACAAATAGCCGGGATCAATGTTAACCGACCGTCGTCCTTCTTTTGACGCTTCATTTTCCAGGTTATTTGCCGCCAGTTTGATGTCCGGGAGCGTCTCCGGCCTGATCAGCTCCTCCATTGACAAGAAGCGCCTGCCGAGTCCACGCCCCATTTCCGCCTGGTAATAATCGGTGTAATCAAACGGCATCCAGGCACTTATGAAATCAGGCCGGCCGTACAGGGCCGACAATTTCTCGACGACATCGTTGATGTTTTCCAAAGCCGGGGCAAAAACACTGAAAATGAGTTTGACCGGCTCAGCGTCGGTTGGTTTACTCATAGCGCGCCGATGAGTTCTTCCCTGGATACGGTAGACGTACCCACTTTGCCCACCACAATCCCCGCGGCATGATTGGCCAGAGAGGTCGCCTCCTTTAAATTTGCCCGTGCCGCCAGAGCCAGCGCCAGGACCCCGACAACCGTGTCACCTGCTCCGGTGACATCGTATACTTCTTTGGCGCGGGCAAGAAAATGAGTATGGGTTACGGGAGGGCCGTTTTCAAACAGACTCATCCCTTCTTCTCCCCTGGTAATGAGTAATGCCCGGAACCGATACTTGTTCAGCAGTGTCTCCCCCAAAGCAATCAGTTCCTCCGCCCCTTGTGCTTCCATGCCGGCGGCCCGTTGCGCTTCCAGATGATTGGGAGTGATCATATCCGCGCCGGCATAAATGGAAAAATCGCTTTGCTTGGGGTCGACGCACAAAAAAATGCCGGCATCCGCCGCAATGTTTCTGATCCCCTCCATCAGCTTTCCCGTGACAACTCCCTTGTTATAGTCGGAAACGACAATGGCTCCGACACAGCCTGCCAGTGACTTCACATAACGAAGTATTTTCTCTGTGCTCTTTTTGGCAATCGCCCGCCGGCTTTCCCTGTCAAACCGGACAACCTGCTGACCGTGAGCGACGATTCTTGTTTTCAGCGTTGTCGGCCTTTCCTTTTCAATGATGATACCCGACTTATCGATCTGGCGAATCTTCAACTGCCTGAGCAGCTCACGGCCCACATCGTCGGCGCCGATTACCCCCGCCATATAAACCCTGCCGCCCATCGTATAAATCGTATTGAGGACGTTGGCACAGCCGCCGAGCATCATGGAGTCCTTCTGAATGTCGACAACGGGCACCGGAGCCTCCGGGGAAATTCGCGAGACTCGTCCCCAGATAAAGTGGTCCATCATAACATCTCCGACAACCAGCACTCCGGAGTTCGCAAAATCGGCGATAATCGCCAACTCTTTATGTCTGGAGTGTTTCCCCGTCATTTATCACACACCCTCTGCGGCATCGGCAAACCACAAAAAAAGCGCAACGCGCGCTGTATTTAATGAAAACTGAGAAACTTTATTATCAACAGAGGATTTTGTCAAACATTTTCATGGCCGGTTTTTAAGCCTTCGCCTGTTTCATGCACCAATCTTTCCTTGACACCTGATTTTCGTCTCCCTATAGTCTTGTCGATTCGGCCTATACCCGTCTGGAAACTTCGGGCGGCCTCAGTGAAAGGCAGTTTGTCATGTCTGAGCTCATTATTCTCATCTACCGTCTTTTAACTTCCCTCATCGTCTGGCCGCTGAGCCTGGCGGTGCGCAACCATCCCAATTTCAAAAACACAATCAGTCAAAGGCTGGCCCTCACGATGCCGCCCCGGCCCGCGGGTGATCTGATCTGGTTTCATGGCGCTTCGCTGGGAGAGATAAAAGCACTGGCCGGCCTGATTGAAACCCTTAAACAACAGAAGCCTCAAACTGTAATCTGTCTGAGCACCATGACCGCAACCGGCAGGCAGGCGGCCAAGGAGATAAAAGGAGTGGACATCGTCATACCCCAGCCATTTGATGTTCGCCGGATTATGAAACGATATATGCGCCATCTGGCCCCCAAAGCACTGGTCATTGCCGAGACCGAAATATGGCCCAATATGATTATGGCAGCCGGGGCAAACCATGTGCCCGTAATTATTATCAACGCACGTCTTTCAACTAAAGCTTTCAAACGCTATTTGTATGTGAAGCCCCTCATGCGTCGCCTCCTGGCAGACACCCGTATACTGGCCATGGGAAGCAGAGATTACCTCCGCTTCAAGGCACTGGGGGCGGACAATGTGTCCCAGGCGGACAATATCAAGTTCGACGCCGTCACAACATTGAAAGGCGAACGTGCCGACACCCTCAAAAAAGAACTGGCTATCGGCAACAGACCGGTTTTCATCGCTGGAAGCATCCGCTCCGGTGAAGAGGCTCTCGTCGTGACAGCTATCGAAGAAATACGAAAAAACATCCCCGACGTTTTCTGCATTGTGGCACCCCGCCACCATGACCGGATATCATTCATCACCGGCGCGGCAACCGACCGGGGTATGACCTGGTCTTTAAGAAGCGAAGGGGCAGCCGACGCGGACATTTTGATTCTGGACACCACAGGTGAGCTTTTTGATTTCTACGGCCTTGCGACAGTTGCGTTTGTCGGAGGAAGCCTTGTCAAGTCAGGCGGACAAAATCCTCTCGAACCGATCGCCTGGAGTGTGCCGACACTGCATGGTCCGCATATGGATAATTTTCTCTGGGCGATGGAGGTTGTGGGGGAATTCACCATCACGGTCAGAGACGAATCCGAGCTCGCCCGTGAGGCAGTATCCGTCATTTCTCACCCGGAGCTCTACCGTCCAAAGGCGGAAATGGCCAGAGACGCCCTTGACCACGCAAAAGGCGCCACGAAAACGTATTGTAACGAGATTATGAAAATCATTTCCTATTAGAATACTCTTCCGACCAACTTCCATATCACCCCTGGATCAGCAAGTCAGCCCCCAAGCAAACCTCCAATCCGAGGTGTTCTTCGATACCGTCGGCAATTTTTACAAAACGGCTAATACATTGTAATACGTTTATTTTGATAACATTTCACCGCCCGAATTTCTATTTTTTAACAAAATAAAAGCAAACATGTCAGGTTTTTTTACAATTACTTTACAAATGGCGTTTAGTTAAAAAATGAATTATAGAAAATCCGTGTAATATATAACACTTGGGGCAATGGCACTGATTTTGCTTTAGTCTATCAAATGATTGAGTGCGTTTTTCGTTCCCGACGCAAGAAGGATGCCGCAGGCATCTGATATTATTAACCTAACCAATGATGGTCATTTTATCCAGTTTCCGTTTAAGTTAATCGTGGTGTTTTCTATCGGCAATCATACTGACAGCAAATAAATCCTAAACCGGCCTTGCGAGTTTAAAAATGAGCCTTCAAGCTATCTCCGATGGCAGCAGATCCTCCCGATTGCACACGACACCGCATTATTCCAGCCCATGGCTTTTCCAAAATCACAAAATATTGACCGGCAATGACCCGAGTGAATTGATTCCGGCTGATGAACTGGTTAAAAAAATAAATCAGGCGATTTTAAAAAAAGAGTTTGTTTTCCTTCATCTCGGGCAGCGAACCACATCAACACAGTTTCTGATCAAAGCCTATCCGCAAATCTGTTCTCAGGCAGAGCTTCTTTGCAGACTGGAACCGGCAGATGCAGCCATCGATCTTAAAAACTATGAGCTCAGACACCTGATGATCGATGACGGGCTTTCCGTCATTATTTCAAACGTTAGTCCTGTCAGTCTCGACGGTTTTTTTCTCAGGCTTACGCTGCCCGCGGACAGCAAAGTCCAGACCAGGCGAAAGGCGAAGCGGCACCTGTGTAAAAGCACCCACTGCAAAATTATTCAGGGGGATTTTGTCCTTTCCGGAACGATAATCGACTTCACCACCCAGGCTTTGGGAATCAATATCACCCCAAACACCGATACCGCCGACTTCAATAACGATAAACCCGCCTTTCTTATTCTGGAGCGCGAAGGTATGGAATTATACTCGGGCATGGGGCGCTGTCTCCGGAACCGCTTGAATAATTTCGACCGCAGGCTGGTGTTTACCCCCCTTATCCAGCAAGGCGCACTGTACCCGAGCAAAGAACTCCCGCATGCCAGGCAGCAGGCCGGAAATGCTTTTTGTGCCTGTTTTCATCATCCTTTTTCCAACACATATGTGGAAAGAGATATTTGCGATATCTCTCTGACCGGCTTTTCCATCTGCAATGAGCCGGAGGAAGACCTCCTGCTACCGGGCATGTGGATACCTGAGTTGGCGATTGTTTATGCCGGCTATGTGAAAATGAAGTGTAAGGCAAAGGTCATCTATCGCCTGGCAGACGAAGAGACGGGCAAAGTGAAATATGGTCTGGCTATGAGCGGGATGGACCTTGAGACCTATACTCTTCTGAGCCGCATCATCTGGGCTTCGTCGGGTGCCCGCATCGGCATCGCTTCAGAGGCGGAAATGGATACCCTATGGGAGTTCATGATTGAGGCAGGCTACTTCGATCAGGAGCAATACGGCAATAACGGGGTAAAGCCGGATTTTTTCAAAGAATCATACCTCAGACTATACGGATCCCATCAGAATATCGCCCGGCAGATAATCTATAAGACCAACGGAAAGATTAACGGCCACATCGCCATGCTGCGCGCCTATGAGCCTGCCTGGCTGATCCATCACTATGCGGCGGATAGGCGAAATGAAGGATCTCCGTTTTTATCATTTTTGAAAGACGTTATTAATTACCTGGCCCCTTTTCATCGGCAGCAAACGGCCGTGGCTGATTACTTCATGGCGTATTATACACCCGAGAGGGACGGAGCAGCGAAATTTTTCAACTATTTTGCACGACATGCCAATAACGGCAAAATGTGCTCCGTGGATTCATTCGCCGCAATGCACTTCAGAAAAAAAATTGCCCAAAAACTCCCCGAAGGCTGGGTACTCAGGGAATGTACACTTGACGACCTGTTCAAACTGAAAGAGTTTTATGAGGCTACCGCGGGCGGACTGCTGATTGAAGCTATGGGCGTGAATGCGCCGGCAGAAGCTCTGAAAAAATCATTTGCCGCTGCCGGTTTTAGAAGAGAATATCGCACCTACTGCCTTTGCTGTCAAAATAAACAACTTGCTTTTTTCATTGTAAACCGATCGGACATCAGTACAAAACTCGATGAACTGCTAAACGGGATCACCGCCATCATCATTGAGCCGGACATCCTGTCGTGGGCGATGTTTGCCGCTGCAGTAAATAATCTCGCCGTTTTATACGATCAAGGGACCATACCTTTGATGATCTACCCTTTTTACTTTCTCCCCGTGCAGAATATCAAAGTCGAACAAGAGCGGGCGATATGGATTCTTCATACCAAAGCGGCGGACGAGTGCCTGTCCTATATTAACAAGCTGACGAGCATCCGCCATACAGGACCATAATTCATCGCTGACCGGTTTGCTGCCCCGAAGGTTAAACAGGCAGATCTCGCCATCCCCGGCCTGAAGGGCATCTCAGTATTTATCGAACACTACATTGACAAATTTCAGATACGGCCGGAGGGCGGGAGTGCCGCCGTCTTCAAAAGGGTCGTTCAATCGCCCTGGAACGACCCCTGTTTTTATATCAGACCTGTCTTATCACTCAAGGGATACTCAGTCGTGATGCATAGACCCGACGGGCGAAACGTCCGTGAAAGGCGACTGTCCCTGGCAAGCCAGGCATCTGTCACCGTCCCGTAGCGGATATGCCTCGCCGCAGTCCGGACAGACAGCCACCGGCCCCATTTTTTTTCGCCTTACTTTTTCCGGGGTGACCTGTACACGCTGAAGTCCAAAAAGATTGTGTCCCGCTTCTTTTATTTGTGAAAAAAGCTTTTCGGAATCCTGGTCCTGCTTTTTCTTCTTCTTCAGATACCAGTCCCTGATTTCCGGCCATGAATCGAGTTTTTTGGTATCAAGATAGACACGCACGCCGCTGCCGTTGTATTTTTCATAAAGAGTGACGGCAAATTTTCCGAAAGGAACCACAGAAAGCCAGCCATTGCCGACTGTACAGGGCGTCAGAATCTGCACGGCATCCGGCAGGCAGGCCGGCGTTTCACATATCGCATCAAAAAACTCGCCGGCCGGCAGGTTTTTCATGGCCAGATCAACCATGAATCCGCCGATCAAAAGCCCAGGCGCCAGTGTACCGTGAAAAGACTGAACCAGGTGAACATATTCTTCATAAGAGTAGGTACAGATGTTCATAAATTTATTACTCCTTTGTTGCGCCCCGAACTGCGGTAAACAACCGCCGGGGATTATTTAATAAACCAGTGACAAGCGCGGTTCACGCGCTCCGCGGGCGGCAACCCCCTGACCGGGTTCACGCGAAATGGTCCGCTGCATCCAGCCTTCGTCAATCTTTCCCTCCACCAGCGGCACAATCTCATCAGCCAGAAACAGAGCCTCATTGATATCGTGAGTCACATAAATCATGGGGCAGGACAATCTGCCCTTTAATTTTTTGATTTCTTCGCGTAACCCCCGTCGCGTCACTACATCCAGCGCAGAAAAAGGCTCATCGAGCAAAAGTACGCGCGGGTGGCGGGCGAGTGCCTGACATATGGCGCAGCGCTGGCGTTCTCCCCCGGAAACCATATGCGGCTTTCGCTTTTTAAGATGACTGATGCCGAACAGCTCAAACAGGGAATCGACTTCCTTTTTATCCACGGCGGCAAAAGCCGCATTGTCGTACAAGTTCAGATGCGGGAAAAGATTGTAGTCCTGAAACACATAGCCCAGGCGGCGCTTCTGCGGTTTGAGATTCACCCGCCGTTCAGAATCAAACCAGATTTCTTCACCGAAGCGCAGCAGACCATCGTCGGGAGTTTCCAGCCCGGCCAGCATGCGGATAACGGTTGTCTTACCGCCGCCTGAGGGACCAATCATCACCATCGTCTTACCGGATGGACAGGAAAATGACAGTTCCAGGTCATAATACTTCAATCTCTTTTTAAAAAAGGCAGAAAGAATCACGAATCCACCTCCCTATTGAGCTTGTTAATCAAAAGCAGAAAAGCGTAACTGACAGGGATAAAACTAAGGGCGATAAGACCCGCCTGGCGGTAATCCATCATTTCCACCGCCTCGTAAATGGCAATCGATGCCACTTTGGTTTCCCCGGGAATGCTGCCCCCAACCATCAGCAAGACACCGAATGCGCCGATCGAATGAAGAAAAACAAGCACGGCGGCAGCGGTTATACCTGCCAGAGAATTGGGTATCACCACACGCAAAAAGGCAGCACGCCTGGACAGACCGAGGATATAAGCGTTTTCCAGGAGACGCCGGTCGATTTTGGCGAAAGCCGCTTTCATCGGCTGTACGGCAAAAGGAACGGAATAAATTACCGATGCGATGACGATCCCCAGAAAAGTGAACAGAAGCGACCCTCCGGTGAGCTTCGCCCACAAACCGCCCACCCATCCTCTGGGGCCCATGAGAATGATCAGATAAAAACCGATGACCGTCGGCGGCAGTGCCAGCGGCAGATAGATGAGCGCCTCGGCAAGCGATTTGCCCGGGAAACGGTAAAAGGCCAGAAAGTAGGCAACCGGCGCGGCCAGAACCATCAAAAGGACGGTCGTGACCAACGCAAGCTTGAGTGTTACATAAAAAGCGAGGTAATCCACTTATCGGTATCCGTATTTCCTTTTGATCTGCGCCGCGTGATCACTGAGCATAAATGCCGCAAACAACTCGGCACACTTTTTATTTTTCGCGTTTTTGTTCACGCATCCGGCCTGCACGATATCCGGTGCTTCCGGCAGATGATAAAAGCAGCCTTCAGCCGCCCGGGGATGAACCGTCGCTGAAAGAGCGCAAAAGCCGGCGTCAACCGCTCCGGTGCTTGCATACTGGAAGGACTGGGCGATAGTTTCGGCAAAGACCAGCTTTTCCTGCAGCTGCGCCCAGAGGCCGGCCGCCTCAAGAGCTGCTTTCGCCGAGGCCCCATAGGGAGCAATCTGAGGGTTGGGCAGAGCGATCTTCCTTATCTGTTCATTTTTTAAAACGTCCGGCCAGGCCCCGCCTTTACAAAAACTCTTGTCTGCCGACCAAAGTACGGTTCTGCCCCGTGCGTATATGAAGATCCCTTCCGTCCACCCTTCCTTGTGCAAAAGATCAGGACGTTCTTCATCGGCGGAAAGAAAAACATCATAGGGAGCGCCGTTTTTAATCTGCGCGTAAAGGCGGCCTGATGAAGAAAAAGTCGCCTCTACCTTTACCCCTGTCCTGGATTCAAAATCCTGAGCAATCTCCTGGAAAGCGGAAATGAAATTGGCCGCGACCGCAACAGTTATTTTATCGCCGCCCCAAGCGGGTCTCCAAAGCAACACAACACAAAATAAAAGCACAAGAACCGGCACAGTTCTTTTCATGGTCAACATCACTCTCCGGCAGCATCCTCTGTGTGTTATAAATAGCATACAATCCGGTAAAAAACATCCCGCGTTCAGTGCGGGATGTTTTTCGTTTATGATACTTTATGATACTTTTTCAATCGCCACCGCGCAGGCCTTGTATTCCGCCGTCTGCGTTACCGGGTCGTATGCCGGATTTGTCAGCCAGTTGGCATTCCCCTCACGGAAATGGAAAGCCATCCATACCAGACCTTCGGGAACCTCTTGGGTCACACGGGCTCTGACCGTGACTTCGCCGCGACGTGACTTCACTTTGATGAATTCGCCGTCGAGAATTCCTTTTTTCTGAGCATCAGCCCAGGAAATATCGGCCGTCTCTTCGCCAAGGAGCACATCGATACCTTCACACCGGCCGGTTTGCGTCCTGGTGTGGTAGTGATACAGGCGCCGTCCGGTGGAGAGCACCATCGGGTATTCTTTGTCCGGTACTTCCGCAGGTGGTATCCAGTCGATGGCCTTGAGCACTCCCAAACCACAGGTGAACTTGCCGTCTTTATGCAATGTCGGCGTTCCGCAATGATCTTCAGTAGGTGCCGGCCACTGAATACCGTCATTTTCCAACCGCCGGTATTTGATGCCGGCGAGTGCCGGCGCCAGCACCGAGACTTCATTATCCCAAATCTCCCGGGCACTGTTGGAGGTCCACTCGTGCCCCATTCTTCTGGCAATTTCCTTGAAGATCCACCAGTTCGGCTTGGCCTCTCCCGGCGCCCGGCTTGCCGTACGGACACGGTTTACACGGCGTTCGGAATTGGTGAAGGTTCCGTCATTTTCGCTCCAGGCCGCCGACGGAAGAATAACATCGGCAAAACGCGTCGTTTCGGTCGGGAAAATGTCCTGACACACAAGAAATTCCGCCGACTCCAGACAATGCTCGACATGGCGGATATCCGGCTCGGTATTGGCCAGATTCTCACCGAAAACGTACAGTGCTTTCACTTTGCCGGTGGGAAGGTTTTCCAGCATCGTCGGCATCATCATCCCGGGCTTGTCGGGCAGATTCTCTACATTCCAGGCCTTGGCAAATTTCGCCCGCGCATCGGCATTGTCGACACGCTGATAGCCCGGAAACACATTGGGAAGAGCGCCCATGTCGCACGCTCCCTGAACGTTGTTCTGGCCGCGCAGTGGATTCACACCACCACATTCGAACCCGACATTCCCCAAAAGCATCTGGAGGTTGGCACAACTCATCACGTTGTTGACACCACAAACGTGCTCGGTGATACCAAGAGTATACATGAGCATTGCCGGCTTTGTTGAAGCCAGCCTTCTGGCCAGATCCCGGATCGTGTCGGCCGGAACTCCGGAAATTTCAGCCGCCCGTTCAGGCGGATATTCCATGACCTTAGCCTTGAGCTCTTCAAAACCCATCGTGCATGTCTCGACATATTCCTTGTCGTAGAGGTTTTCATTGATCAGCACGTTCATGATACCGTTGATCAGCGCCACGTCGGAACCGACCTTGAGTTGCACATGCAGATGGGCAAAATCCACCATTTCCGTGCGACGCGGATCAACAATTATGAGTTGTGCACCGGCCAACACCGCATCTTTAACAAAGGTGGCGGCCACCGGATGAGCCTCGCTCATATTGGTGCCGACCATCATGATCATCTTCGCCTTCTTGAAATCGGCAAAAGAGTTGGTCATTGCGCCCGAACCGAAGGAGGTCGCGAGACCCGCGACCGTGGGGGCGTGTCACGTACGCGCGCAATGATCGATATTGTTGGTACCGATCACTGCGCGGAACAGTTTCTGCATCTGGTATGAATCTTCATTGATGCTACGGGCACAGCTGACACCGGCAATGGCGTCCGGCCCGTCTTTTTTAATAATTTCTTTGAACTTTGAGGCAACCAGATCCAGCGCCTCATCCCAGGAGGCCTCACGGAAGCCGTCTTTCTCGCGGATGAGCGGCGTTTTGAGCCTGTCCTCGGAGTAAATAAATTCATAGGCAAAGCGGCCTTTCACGCAAAGCCGCCCCTGATTGGGCTGTGCATCTTCCACTGCCGTCACTTTGACGATTTTTCCATCCTTGACATGGAGCCACTGCTGACAACCCACACCGCAGTAAGGGCAGGTCGTACGAATTTTTTCAGTTTCCCAGAAGCGCCCCAGACCCTGGGCTTTCTTTTCAGTAAGCGCTCCGGTCGGACAAACCTCCACGCACTGACCACAGAAAACGCATTCGCTTTCATGATAGGGCAGGTCGCCACCGGTGACGATTTTGCTGGACGCCCCACGATAGCCCTGTGAAATCGCTCTGTTCACCACCACTTCATTACATGCCTGGACACATCGGCCGCACAGTATGCAGCGGCTGAAGTCACGCACGATGAACGGATTGATATCCTCGGTGGGATAAATATCCTCATCCGGCTTTTCCGGAAACTGAAGCTCGGTAATCTTATAGAAATAGGCAAGATCCTGCAGACGGCAGTTGCCGTTGGCCTCACAAGTCAGGCAGTTGTGGCGACCGCTTGCCAGGAGAAATTCAACGTTCATTTTCCTGGCCTTATGCACCAGTTCAGTGTCGGTCATTACCTCCATCCCCGGCGTTACGGGCGTGGAACAGGCAGCCATCAGAGATCGGGCGCCTTTAACCTCCACGCAACAGATCCGGCAGGCCCCTGTCGGCGTAGAGCCTTTTAAATAGCAAAGTGAAGGAATCACAACACCGCCGTTTTTTGCCGCCTCCAGAATCGTCTGACCTGGTTGGTAAGGAGTCTCTTTACCGTTTAAGACAAAGGTTTCACTCATAATTTCACCGCCTTGAAAGTCATAGATGGCATGTGGCACTTGTGTCACATGTCCTGACAGTCATACAATAATGACCATGAGTCTGTCAACAGGAAATTAAAAGTTCTTTTAAGGCATAACTATTTAATATTGTTATCTAAAATTTCCAGAGAAGACCTTGGCGGGTTTTTTGGGGGTATCAGGTTAAAACGAATGAAATTATTGGGCCGCAAAAGGGAAATTCCGGAGGTGCAAGGCTGCAAACATTCTCCCTCCCCGAGTGTCTTCTGTGAAAAGTAAATCCAATATATTCAATATATTATGCAAAACAGCCGTCATCGGGGTAAAAGACTGTTATCTTTCCGGCATCAGCACGGAAAACAAAAGCCAAAAAAGGTAAATGAACACTCCGGAGGGCACAAGTAAGTGACAGATTGAAGCCTCGCCAGCGCAGTGAATCCGGTGCAACGTTGATCCGACAGACATGCACCGCCTGAAAAGCAGGCTTGCCAAGAACAGTCCTGCCCTTCCCTGACGGGGAAATCGAAAAATGCAGAATGCACTCAACTCAGAACGTTCCAGGCACAAACGACCATCGGTTCATAGCCTTTATCCTGCATGATCATATCCAGGTGCACCAACGTAATGGCAGACACATCCATGTCACGCGGCAAAACATGCCCGACCCGGTACAGGGTCACTAAATACTTTTTGCAACCATCACAGATGAAAGCTGATTCCTGCGTCCGTCCCTCAACATAAAAATAATCCATCCCCTGACGGCTGTCTTTTTCACAGTAGGGGCAGGCCACCCGTGTGAAACGCCAGTCCTGCCCGCATGAACTGCAATGCAAAAAGCGCTTTCCACCCTCTTCCTCTATCAGCGCGATGGAGGGGAAATCGCCGCAAACCGGACAGTAGCCCTTCTCCCATTCAAACGCACCGAGCGCTGCCGTCGCTTCATTTCTGCGCTGCTCCAGAATCACGCGACCTGCCAGGCTCATTAGAAAAGACGCGTTCGATGGAGATACTTTCAAATCGGCACCCCATCTGTCAATGGCGGCGGCCTCGCCTTTTGCCGGTGTTTTAAAATAGTCCGTCAGACGGATTTTTCCTTCCCGGGCAAGAGCACAAAACCGATCAAGTCCCTCGGCCAGGGCGGGCAGACCTTCTTTTACCGCCTCTGCAAGAGACAGGGTGATTTGCTGCAGATCATCATTTTCACACATCAAGTCCGCCTGACGGATAACCGGAATTCCTGCTTTCAACTTTTCCTTATCCACCCTGGAATAGTCGGCAGGTGCCAGGATGGCCATATCCGCCAACTGTCTTTGTCTTGTAATCACCGGTTTGAAGGCCTGAAGCAGTTGTGCCGCATGCGGGCTTTGTTCCATCGCGTAATCGATTATCTGGGAAATGCCGGTTGAGTCCGGTCCGTTCAATGTCATAATTTCACACCTTCTTTCTTTTACTTGAGAAAGACATGCACGGTCAGAAAATGCCGGCAAGTCAAATCCGGGACTAGATAGCAGAGTTTTACCGGAAAAGCACGTTTTTACTTGGCAACAAAAAGGCGGCATTCACCAATCTGATGAACACCGCCTTAAGCTTTAAATCAAAAACGGACGATTCGGGCAGGTTTATGCGTGATGCCCGTGTGCGTCGTCTTTCTTCTCTTCACCCCACGCAATGAGCTTGCCTTCGTGCTCCATCTCTTTGACCCACTTCGGGTGCAGCATCGTCAGCACCTTCTTGTCCATCCAGCCGGAGAACATTGCCTGAACGGTGCCCGGGTTGCCTATCGTACCAAGATAGAGGTGGACGAAGAAAAAGGCGAAAATTACCAGAAAGCCCAGAGCGTGCAGGGGATACATCCAGCGCACCAGACCGACCGGAAATTTGGCAGGGAACCACATGATGAAACCGGTAATCACCATGACCACGCCGAAAATCACCACGGCAAGGTAAAACGCCTTCTGGCCGGGGTTATATTTCCCCGTCTCGGGAACATTATCCACGTGCCACAAGTAGCCCCCCGCGGCTTTTATCCAATCCAGATCTTCAGGGAAGACAAAAACACCCGCCTCCTTCCACCACATGCGGATCGCCAAAAGCAGGGCAATGAAAAACACAATGCCCGTAAAGTTATGCACAAACTTCATATTGTGCAGTCCGCCGAACAAGTAGCTGACAAAGTTAAAGGTGTGAAACATCATCCCCAGGCCGGTTAAACACAAAAGCAGACAGGAGATCGCCAGGGACCAGTGAATGATCCGCTCATAGCTGTCTGTTACCTGTACAAATCCTTTTTTCATGGCTATTCCTCTCCCTTCTTATCTTGTCCTTCCGGACCGGGTGTCTTCGGCCCATGGGTTATATAGTGCAGGAAGACACCTGCAGCTGCCGCGCCGGCCGCAACCAGGCTGAGGGGTTTGAGCAGGTCTTTCCAGACGATGACAGACAGCGGCACTTTCGGGCTTTTCGGCAGCGCCTCATAAACTTCCGGCTTGTGCTTCAGAACGTATATGACGTGAGTGCCTCCGACAAACTTGTCACCGTAAACATTGGCATCACCGCCGAGCTCTGCAACCCTAGCATAAGCCTTTTTGATCATATCGTCTTTGTTACCGATCGTGAGTGCACCCGTCGGGCAGGACTTGACACATGCCGGAGCCAGGCTTTCACGAATACGTGTGTAGCAAAGATCGCATTTATACACTTTGTCCGTCTTTTCGTCATACCGGGGGACATGGAACGGACAGGCGGCAACACATTCCTTACAGCCGATACATTTATCATGATCCAGGCCGACGGTCTTCATCGGTGTATAATACAAAGAACCGCTGGGACAGACTTTCACGCAGGCCGCATCTGTACAGTGCATGCAGCCGTCTTTGCGGAAGATCCAGTCGAAATTCCCCTGGGCATCTTCATATTCCTGGAAGCGGATCAGCGTCCAGGTGTTCCACTGGAGATCCGGCGGGTTCTGGTAACTGCCGAACTGCTTTGTCCTCAGCCCGGGCATTTCATTCCACTGCTTACAGGCGACCTGGCAACCGCGGCAGGCGGTGCACAGGGTCGTATCAATCAATTTAACCAGTTCAGGTTTACTCATCGTCGTGTCCCTCCTACAACTTTACTACGTTGACCATGAACGCCTTGTACTCGGGGCAGAAGGTGTTCGCATCGCCAACGGTTGGGGTTAATACGTTCGTGCTGTCGCCTCCGTCTTTCGGATATAGCCAGCCGTAATTGAAGGGCATGCCGACCTGATGAACTGTTTTACCTTCCACCTGGAAAGGCTTGAAACGCTTGGTCACCATCGCCACACAGGGAGCTTCTCCACGGGCGGAAACTACCTTCACCCGCTGACCGTTTTTGATGCCTTTTTCCTTGGCCAGTTGCTCACCTATCTCTACATAGAGTTCCGGCATGGCCTCCAGGAGCCAGGCCTGCCAGCGCGTCAGGGCGCCGGAACACCAATGCTCCGTACAGGAGTAAGTCGTGCAGACATAGGGGAAGTCGCTGCTTGCACTGGCGACCTTGTCCATTTCGCCACTGAAGATTTCGGCAGCCGGGTTGATTCGCTGCGAGGACATGGGGTTGTTCTCCAGCGGGCTCTCCAGCGGCTCGTAATGCTCGGGGAAAGGACCTTCCGCCATACCGGGCCCAAAAAGCGCGCCCAGGCCGTCTTTCTGCATGATAAAAGGATATTTACCCTGCGCCTTATTTGCCATGGGCGGCCAGGGGCCGTCCGGAACGTCGCCTACCCACTTGTCGCCCTTCCATTCCAGAATGTTTCGTTTGGGGTTGTAGGGTCTGCCGTTGATGTCGCAGGAGGCGCGGTTATACAGAATGCGGCGGTTGACCGGCCAGGCATAAGACCAGTTGGGGAAAAGTCCCAGCCCGGTGGGGTCTTCTTTGCCGCGGGACTGCATCTTGTTGACGCCGTCGGCCGTGTAACTTCCTGAAATAACCCAGTTGCCGCAGGCTGTTTTTCCATCCACCTGGAGGTTGCCGAATCCCGGCACCAGCTGGCCCTTTTTGAACAGCGTCGAAGTTCCTTTGGCCTTGTCCTCGATAACCGTATCTTCCAGGAAGACTCCGTTAATCTGCTTGGCCACTTTCATTACGTCAAAGCTTCCCTTTTCATCGAGATAGTCCCACTTGAGGTTGACAATGGCCTCGGCGTTGGGGCCGCCTTCCTTTTCATAAAGTTCTTTGACGGCCTTCATGATTTTGATTTCAATTTCACCGACAGGAATCGCGTCACCGGGCGCTTCGGCGGCTTTGTATTTCCACTGCACCCAGCGGCCGGAGTTGCTCTGCGATCCTTCCTTTTCCATCGAAGCAGCAGCGGGCAGGAGGAAGCACTCGGTTTTGATCTTGGTCGGGTCCACACCGGGGGCTCTCCAGAACTCGTAGGTTTCGTTGTTGAAAATATTCTCACCAACCAGCCAGTCAAGATTCTCAAGCGCTTTGCGCACTTTGTTGGAGTTAGGGGTGCTCACCGCCGTGTTCGCACCGATGACAAACAATCCCTTGATTTTACCCTCATACATTTTGTCGAACATGTGCATGGTCGAGTAATGTTTCCCGTCATCAATTTTGGGAAGCCACTGATATCCGAATTCATTGTCCTTCGTGGCCTTGCTGTCCCAGAGAGACTTCAGGAAGCTCACAAAGAATTTCGGATAATTCGAATAGTAGTTGGCGGATTGCGGATCCTTCGACACGGGCGTATATTTTTTCAGATACCCATCGAGTGTCCCGAGCGACCCGGACGGAGTTTTCAGGTAGCCGGGCAGGACATTGTACAGGATCGCATGGTCGGTGGAACCCTGAACGTTGGGCTCGCCGCGCAGCGCATTGATACCGCCGCCCGCAATGCCCATATTGCCCAGGAGAAGCTGAATGATCGACATGGTGCGGATGTTCTGGCTGCCGACCGTATGGTGCGTCCAGCCCAGAGCGTAACATTCCGTTCCCGCCTTGTCCGGCACGCCGGTCGAGGCATAAATTTCATACACCTTGAGCAGATTCTCTTCAGAAACACCGGTGATGCTCGATACCTTATCGAGCGTGTAGCGTGAGTAGTGTTTTTTCAAAAGCTGGAAGACGCTGCGGGGGTGAGTCAGACTCATATCCCGTTGCGGAATACCGCTGCCATCTGTATCAAATACCCAGGTGGATTTGTCGTATTTTCTATTTTTGGCATCGTAGCCGGAGAACAGGCCGTCTTTAAAATTAAAGCCGCTGTTCACAATGAACGACGCATTGGTGTAGTTTACGACATAGTCTTTAAAGTATTTGTTCTTTTCCAGTATGTAGTTGATCATGCCGCCCAGGAAAGCGATATCCGTGCCCGAACGCAGCGGCACATGGAAATCACAGCGGGCGGATGTTCTGGTGAAGCGGGGATCGACGTGGATAAGCGTGGCGCCTTTTTCTTTGGCCCTCAATATCCACTTGAAAGCGATCGGGTGATGCTCGGCGGCATTGCTGCCCATAATCAGGATGACGTCTGCGTTTTTCAGATCGCAGTAATGGTTCGTCATGGAACCGCGGCCAAACGACTCTCCCAGAGCCGTCACGGAGGGGCTGTGTCAGACCCTGGCCTGATGGTCCATATAAACCAGACCCAGTGCGCGGGACTTGACGGTGATGAGCCAGCATTCCTCATTATCTACGTTGGAGCTGCCGTAATGACCGATCGATTCACAGCGATTGACCAGTTCACCCTTGCTGTTTCTTTTCACAAAGTCTTTATCGCGTGTATCCTTAATGAGACGGGCCATACGGGGAAGGGCTTCATCCCAGCTCATTTCTTCCCATTCGGTCCCGTAAGGTTTGCGATAGAGAACTTTTGTCAGGCGGTGCTTGTTGGCTTCCGTCAGGTCGAAAAATCCTGCGCCTTTGGCGCACAAGGAGCCTTCGTTGATCGGATGATCGGCGTCACCCTCAATATTGAAAATCTTGCCTGTTGCCTTATCGACGCTGCAGACCAAACCGCAACCGACGGAGCAATAACAACAGATAGTTGTTACCTGCCTGGCAGATTTAATCCTGTTCATTTTGCCAAGCTCATCCGCGTATGCCCGTGTCGGATTAAGGTTGAGCCCCAGACTCGACAGGGCAACCCCGCCTCCGACGGCACCGGACAAAGTCAAAAAACCTCTCCTTGTAATTTGCATAAAATCCTCCCAGTACCTTGTATCTTTTTTGGTCTATGTTACAGGTTAAGTACATTGACTGAAAGTCAAACGAATGTCAATATGTTTTATAAAACATAAAAAAGACTTGAAACCCGTCAAACCTGTTGACATTTCAAGCATATTCCCTCTATAAAAAGGCAAAGGTAATCGTTTTTTTTGGGTGAGGAGACTCGTTCGCCATGGAAATCAAGTACAAAATATGGATTGAGAAAAACGGGAAAGTCGTTTTCGGCAGAGGCAGGGACAATATCCTCAACGCCGTGACCGAGCACCACAGCCTTAACGCGGCGGCTAAAAAGCTGGAAATGTCCTACCGGGCGGCCTGGGGAAGATTGAAGGCCTCTGAAGAACGAATGGGCATGAAACTGGTCGATGTTGATGCAAAGGAAAAAACGATGAAACTGACGGCGCAGGCCAGGGCAATTATCGATCGCTTCGAGAAACTGGAAAAAGATGTTGAAAGGCTCCTCGATGAGGCCAACAGAGACTTTCAGAAGTTAATCCGTTGAGAGCGGCAGGGCGGAAAAAAATTCTAATTTTTAATCCCCTTGATCAGCATATTGATGCCGTCACGCACAATCGAATGAATCCTTTCGGCCCTTTTTTCCGGTGCCCCCGTGTAAATATAGAGGGAAATTATACCGTTGAGCAACCCCCAGATGGCGTATTGCAGCTGGAGAATGTCTGTATCGGCGATAAACTCGCCTGATTCCACGCCTTTTTTCAGAATTTCAGAAAAAGCCCGGATGTTTTCATTTGTGGTATGAATAAGTTGTGTATTTTGCTCTTCGGTGAGGTTCATGTTGTCCGCATGCAGCATAAAAGTCATCAGAATACGGAATAATTCGTTGTTTTCCAAAAAGAAGTTTACATAATCTTCGGCGAAGGCATGCAGCAGCTCCGAGGCCGACCCCTCGGCTTTGGTAAAATATTCAATTTCCTTATGGCGCTCAATATTGGCAGAAATCAATATTTGCGTGTAGATTTCTTCCTTGCTGTCAAAATAGAGGTAAATCGATCCTTTACTGACCTCCGCCTTGGCCGCGATGAGGTCGACGGTTACGGATTTAAAACCGCGTTCAAAAAAGAGTTTGCGTGCCGCCTTGAGAATCGTGTTTTTACGGTTTTCCTTGTCTTTTTTTCTTCTTTCATCTGGACTCAAGGCAATTCCTCCTTTGTTTAGTCCCGGAAAGCCCTCTTAAAAAAACGCTTCCACCTGTTTTAACAAGGTCAAGCGTCATGAAAACAACTGTCATCTTACATCACGTCATAATGCATTCGGAATATTTGTTCCGAGGGGCAGGAGCGAGCAGGCATTGTAACGACAGATCGTTTATGGAACAACCACCGCATAATGACTTCCGGTCATATTCCGTAGCGCAATTGAATGGTCATGTCAACAAAAATTACCGCCTTTTTTGTCGCCACGCATCATCAGTATTCATCTGTTTTCGTACCGTGTAGCGTAACTAATTACGAGAAATTAAGTGATGTACCGCTTTTTCCAGACCATCGAGAGACAGTTCGAACATGGGGAAAACACCCGCGATGATTTTTATCGTCCACGTATAGTTCCACTCGTCGCGCGGGACGGGGTTGAGCCACACCGCATGACGAAATGTTTTGGCAAGAAATTTCAGATATCCGATCGAAGAGCTGGACTCATTTTGCCCCACATAAATTGCGCCTCGCGGATTGTTGAGTTCATATGGCGCCATCGAGGCATCGCCGACCATGACCAGTCTGGTTTCCGGATCGGAGCGCAACAGGTCATCCACAAGAACCGGCTTTTTGTAGCGATGCGGGTCAGACCAGACCCTGGAATAAATCGTGTTGTGAAAATAATATATTTCCAATTCCTTGAACTGGTACTGCGCATAATGGAAAAGCGTCTGCACGACATCGACGTACGGGTCCATCGACCAGCCTCCGTTATCGATGAACAATTTGACTTTAAGACGGTCGGCCAGGCGCCGGTCAAAAACAATCTCAATCTCACCGGCGTTACGCATTGTCTCACGGATTGTTTTATCTACATTGACGACGTCTCTGGGGCCGGCCGGCTGAAGATGCTTGAGCCTTTTGAGCGCCTCGCCCATCTGTGAGGCGGTAATCGGGCCGGACTGCGAATAATCGCGGTAGCGACGCTCCAGGGCGACTTTGATGGCTGACTTATTTCGTGACTCGCCACCCACACGCATCCCTCCAGGGCGATAACCGGAGTGTCCGGTTGGTGAAGTGCCGCGCGTTCCAATCCATTTATTGCCGCCGTGATGTGCCTCCGTCTGTTCCTTGAGGCGCTTGAGAAAATGCTCGACCAGCTCATCGGGTGTCATCTGCTTCACTTCTTCTTCGGAAACGCCCAGCGCCCGCGCCACGTCGCCCGGGTCACTGAGCCACTCGGATAACATGGCTTTCACCATCTCGGAGAGCTCGGCGTCGCCGACGTCCGTATCGGGCATGCCGTGAAACACCACACCGAACACCTGGTCATAGATGTCGAAATACCTCTCACTCTTTACCAGAAGCGAGCGTGTCACACTGTAGAAATCATCCAGCGATGTAATGAGCCCCATCCCCAGCGCCTTCTGCAGCCGCAGAAACGAGGTGGGGGTCACGGGAATGCCGCGGTCGCGCAGTGTGTAGAAAAAATCCACAAACATAGTTTTGTCTTTCTATCTGTGAGCCGCCAGAAACAGGTCCGTACTCTTTTTAAACAACACGCCCAGATAGGGAATATTGGAGGATTTGAGGCTTTTGATATTGAAGTCCGCATCAGCCTGCAGCGCCCGCATCCAGTTGATGAGCTCGCGTGTAGCCGGTTTTTTCTCAACCCCGCGGACCTCCCGTAGCTGGTAAAACGCCTCGAGGCAGGCTGTCGCCAGGTCTTTGTTGAGGTTGGGGAAATGCACACTGATTATCTTGCGCATCATGTCGCGGTCGGGAAAAGCGATATGATGGAAGTTGCAACGCCCCAGAAAAGGATCGGACAGGTCCTTTTTGGCGTTTGATGTAATAATGATGACAGGGCGGTGCTTGGCGCGCACCGTCCGGTCTATCTCCATTATATCGAACTGCATCTGATCAAGGATATCGAGCATATCATCCTGAAAATCCGTATCCGCCTTGTCAATTTCGTCGATGAGCAAGACAACACGGCTGTCGGCCGCAAAGGCCTGACCGATCTTGCCCATCTTGATGTATTCCTCAATATTGCTCACATCGCGCCCCGAATCGGCAAAGCGGCTGTCATTTAAGCGCGTGAGAGTATCATACTGGTACAGGGCGTCGATAAGTTTCATGCTTGATTTCACGTTCAGGATAATAAGCGGCATGCGCAGTGACTCCGCAATAGCGTGCGCCAGCATTGTTTTGCCGGTGCCCGGCTCTCCCTTGAGTAAAAGCGGCATTTCCAGCGCCATGGAGATATTGACGATTTTGGCCAGTTCATCATCCAGAACATAACGGGTGGCCCCGGCAAATTTCGCAGGGGGATTTTGAGACGCATTCATTCATTTACTCCTTATAATGTTTTTGCTCCCGCCGGCCGCCGTCGGCAGTCGCGGGAGGTCTTTTCCTTAAAACATGTACCCATAACATGAATTGCGCTAAAAATGTAGCCCTACAAATATGCAAAATAACGCTTGACTATTGGAAGCCAATCATTTAAAAAGCGCCAACTTCGCTTGTCACTATTTTAAAGCGAAGGACTAAGTTGAATCGTGTCATGACAAAGCGCAAGGCAGGCCGCCTGGTACTTTATAAATGGGCGGCCTTTTTAATATCTGCCATGGTGATAATTCGACTTAAGAAATTCGAGAAAGGAGGATTGGACCCATGTCGGAAGGTAGAGTGAAATGGTTCAATGAACGCAAAGGCTTCGGTTTCATCGAGCAAGAAGGCGGCCGTGACATTTTTGTGCACTTCAGCGCGATTCAGGCCACCGGCTTCAAGACGCTGGCCGAAGGGCAGCAGGTAAGCTTCGACGTTGTCCAGGGCAAAAAAGGCCCGGAAGCGGAAAATGTTAGAGTCATCTGAGATTGGACACTGTACACCAATAACGCCCCGTGGAAAATACCGCGGGGCGTTTTCTGTTAATTTCGTGAGAACATTCAATTTTCTTGACAAAAATATTGTGTTGGGATTACCTGAAGATTGACTTTTGCCGGAAACCCTGCGTAGGGCATCTCCATTGAAAATATCGCTTATCCACAAAAAGGGGGCGGATTAACTTCCCCACCGGCAATATTTACCGGCGGGTTTACCGCCGCATGAGTGAGGAGAAAATACATTGCATTTTTCGGATAAAACAATAAAAGCATCTTCTTATCTAACCGGTAAATGGGAGAACAACGCAGAAAAAACGCTCGCGGACAACCCCGACCAGAAAGAGCGCTTTTCCACTGTTTCCGACCTGGAAATCAAACGGCTCTACACACCAGAAGATATAAACAACATGGATTTTGCCCGTGATATCGGCGTTCCCGGCGAGTTTCCCTACCTGCGCGGCAACCAGCCCACAGGATACCGCGGCCGCCACTGGACTTTCCGCATGTTTTCCGGCATGGGCACGGCCCAGGACACTAATGCTCGCTGGCGCATGCTGCTGCGTGAAGGCCAGACCGGCCTTTCCACCGCCTTCGATTTCCCTACGCTCATGGGTTACGACAGCGACTCGACAAAAGCACTGGGAGAAGTAGGTAAGTGCGGCGTAGCCATCGACACCCTGGAAGATTTCCTGGCGCTGATCGACGCCATACCCCTCGATCAGGTCACCACATCTATGACCATAAACCCGCCCGCCACCGTAATGTGGGCAATGTATTGCGCGGCGGCCGACATCAAAGGCGTGCCTCTTGCCAAAATCGGCGGTACAATCCAGAATGATATGCTCAAGGAATTCATCGCACAGAAAACCTTCATGTGTCCGCCGGAACCGTCGGTAAAATTAATCAGCGACACCGTCGAGTTCGGCGCCAGATATGTCCCGCGCTGGAATACGATCAGCATCAGCGGCTATCATATACGCGAGGCGGGCGCCACGGCCGTCCAGGAGCTGGCGTTTACCATCCGCGATGGTATTGAATATGTCGAGGATGTCATACGCCGCAAAAAAATGGATGTGGATGATTTCGCGCCGCGTCTGTCATTCTTCTTCAACGCACATATAGACTTTTTTGAAGAGATCTGTAAACTGCGGGCCGCCCGGCGCATGTGGGCAAAAATAATGCGCGATCGTTTTGGCGCAAAAAATCCGCGCTCGCTGTGGATGCGCTTCCACACGCAAACGGCCGGCTGCTCACTCACCGCACAGCAGCCTTATAACAATATTGTACGCACCGCCGTCGAGGCACTGGCCGCGGTTTTAGGCGGAACACAGTCATTGCACACCAATTCACTAGATGAAGTGCTTTGTCTGCCGTCGGATCTGGCGGTGGAAGTGGCACTACGCACTCAGCAGATTCTGGCCGAGGAAACAGGCATCGTCAACACCATCGACCCGCTGGCCGGCTCCTACTATGTGGAATCGCTCACCAATGAAATAGAGCAAAAGGCTACAGAATACATTGATAAGATTGATGCGATGGGCGGGATGATAGCGGCCATCGAGAAGGGTTTTCCCCAGATGGAAATCGCGGACGCCGCCTACAAATTCCAGCGACAACTGGAAAACAAGCAAAAAATCATGGTCGGCGTCAATAAGTATGTGACAAGTGCTGAGCAGGCTGTGCCGCTTGTGGAAATAGACGAAAGTGTCGGCGAGGAACAGATACGACGCCTCAGGGATATTCGCCGCCGCCGTGACAACCGTGTCGTATCTCAGGCGCTTGCCGACCTACGCGCGGCATGCAAAAGTGGAGACAATGTGATGCCTTATTGCATCGGGGCGGTCAAGAGCCTGGCCACCGTGCAGGAAATCTGCGACGTTTATCGTGATGTTTACGGGGAATACAGGGATCCGGGATTGTTTTGAAAAACCGGGCGATTCTCATGCGTCTGTACTAAAAAGCGCACATCTGGTACTGTGCTCGATATGACCCGACCGTTAGGCAAAGGTATTTAAGGGGAAAAATATGACAGAAAGAAAAATCAGAGTTATGGTGGCCAAGCCGGGCCTGGACGGCCATGACCGGGGGGCCAGGGTACTGGCGCGCTGTTTTCGTGATGCCGGCTTTGAAGTCATCTACACGGGATGCCACCAGACCCCGGAACAGGTCGCGGCCGCGGCCATTCAGGAGGACGTGGATCTTGTCGGTTTGAGCTGCCTCTCCGGTGCACACCGTGTTTTATTCCCGCGTGTTGTGGAACTGCTGCGCGAAAAAAATGCAGACGATATAACCGTCATCGGAGGAGGTATCATCCCTGAACAGGACTTTCAGATGCTCTACGACGCGGGCATCAAAGCCATCTTCACCCCCGGCGCTTCACTGGATTCCGTCGTGGAGTGGATCCGCCGGCACATCAAAAGCCGTCGCTGAACCGGAAGGCCGGGTAAGTTCTTTATGGAAACCACAAATAAAATACGCGCAGGCGACGTCCGCACTGCGTCACGCCTCATCCGTGATCTGGAAGACAGAATACCGGGGGCGCGCCGGAAACTGAAGGACCTTTTTGTTCATACCGGCAAATCATTCATCATCGGCATCACCGGCTCACCCGGTGCAGGTAAGAGCACGCTGGCCGACGCTCTGGTGCACGAGTTTCGGCGCCGCTCTAAAACAGTAGGCGTACTGGCGGTCGATCCGACCAGCCCGTTTACCGGCGGCGCCATCCTGGGCGACCGCATCCGCATGCTGCGCCATGCCGAAGATGAAGGAGTGTTCGTGCGGTCACTGGCCACCCGCGGCGCCCTGGGCGGCCTTTCGCAGGTTGCGGGCGACGCCATCCATGTCATGGAGGCAATGGGCAAAGATGTCATTATCGTGGAAACCGTCGGCATCGGACAACAGGAGCTCGATATCGTCAATCACGCTCACAGCGTCATCGTCGTTCTGGTGCCCGGAATGGGCGATGACATTCAGGCCATGAAAGCGGGCGTGATGGAAATCGCCGATGTTTTTGCTGTAAATAAGGCCGACCGCCCCGGCGCCGGGCAACTGCAGACAGAACTGGCAACTCTGCTGGGTACTACGGCCATCCCTGAAGGAGGCTGGATACCGCCCGTCGTGAGCCTCGGTAATCTATATGAACCGGCGGGCTTTGCCCAACAAGCATCCGAGCTGGCGCAAAAAGTAATGGAGCATTACAATCACCTCATCGTCAGCGGCCGTCTGTCGGGACGCCTGGAGAGAAAAGCCATGATGGAAATTACCGAAGCGCTCAGATCCAGTATCCTTGAGCCGGTTCTGTCCCGGCTGATGAGCACCGGCGAATTGAAGGTAATGACCGGCCGCGTAGCCAACCGCGAAACCGATCCCTACTCGGAGGCTGAGGCAGTCGCCGCCCGCTTTCTGAAGGTGGAGGGAACAACATGACAAAAGCGACCACGAAAAAAACACTTACAAAAAAACCGCAAGGGAAAAAACAACACCCGGAGAAAACCGCCCGATCCGAGGCATTATCACCGCGCGGTCTTGTCATCGTTATTACCGGCAACGGCAAGGGGAAAACCACCTCTGCTTTCGGCCAGGCACTGCGTGCCGCGGGACAGGGCCTTAATGTATTCATCATGCAGTTTATGAAAGGGCGCGACTACGGAGAGTATAAAGCCGTCCGCAAATATCTGCCGCAAATCACCATCCGCCGCTCAGGGCTCGACAGCTTCGTGATGCGTGACAATCCTGCGCCGGTCGACATCGAACTTGCCCGCCGCGGCTTTGCGGCGGTAAAAAAGGCGGCGGCTTCGGGCAAATACGATATGCTCATCCTCGATGAAATCAACGTCGCAGTTGATTTCAAACTAATTCCTCTGGAAGAACTGATTTCATTTATCAAAAATAAGCCGCCGGCGCTCGACCTGGTCCTCACCGGGCGCTATGCCCCCAGGGCACTTGTCAAACTGGCCGACACGGTGAGTGAGGTGAAAGAAATCAAACATCACTATGCGGCCGGCATCAAAGACCGCGCGGGAATCGAATATTAGGCAGATACTAGATGTACCTCTACCACTCATTTCATTTTAACCGAACGAATAACCCCCACTGGTGTGCTTGCTGGACATTCCAGCACCGGAAATCAAATGATACATGCCGTAAAATCCATGACCTCCCCGTTGCGGGGTGATTGTCCACACAGCCGGCACGGGGGGAAAAAACACTCTCATCATAATATCGGGCATATCCGGAATTATTTGCCGGTCATGACCCGGCCTGTGACAAAGTCAAAATCATCTTGACACGTCCGGTGCCCTTCCCTATATTCCCGTCGGAAACAAGTGTTCCCGGCAGTTTTTTTACAAGCAGGGGCAAAAAGGATACCGCCATGGTGCAGGTTTGTGTGTGTCATCTCGTCATTTTGATGGGTGCAGTTTTAAAAACATCCGGGATTAAAAGAAACGGACTGCCGATGCGGAAACTCCTGAAAATGATCCCTGCGGTTGTACTCATGACTTTGGCGCTTTCCGTAACGCCGGGGGCAAACATTGCGCTCGCGGACAATGTACCCGGCGCCCAGGTAGTCCTGGACAATGAGCCGGTATTGACTATTCACGCGGGAGCTTTTTCCTTTTCTGTCCCGGAAAGAGCCAAAGTCATCTCCGCGCGGATCGCCTCCGTGGCACGAACCTCTAATCTGCCTGCCGAGCGCATTTCTGTACATCACGGCGAAACACAAAGCTCCATCACGCTGGACGATCTTCTTTTAATGACTGTGACGGACGATGATGCAGCGGCGGCAAAAATGCCGCGCGAGGAACTCGCCGAGAAAAACAAAGAAAAGATCATCAAGGCGATCATTGATTACCGGGAGCGTCACAGCTTGCGTTCCGCACTTATCGGTGCTTTCAAGGCGTCGGGCGCGACACTCATAATGGTTATTTTGCTCCTCCTGCTTGTGCGGTTTTTCCCCCGCCTGGAAAAAAAGGTGGCGTCTTTAAAGGGAAGCGTCATACGCACGGTGCGCTTTCAATCCATTGAGATTTTAACCAAGGAACGACTGGCCGGCCTCCTGATCACCGTAGCCCGTTTATTGCGCAATATCCTGGTTCTGATACTTTTATATGTGTATATATCACTGGTCCTCGGTTTCTTTTCCTGGACGCAGGGAGTCTCGGAGCGTCTGTTCGGGTATATCGCAACACCGGTCATCATCATCTGGCAGGCGGTAAGCTCTTATCTCCCCAATATATTTTTCGTTCTGGTCATCACCATTTGCACCTATTATCTCATCAAATTCACCCGCTTTTTCTTTGTCGAAGTCGAGCGCCGAAATGTCACTTTGCGCGGTTTTTACCCTGACTGGGCCATGCCCACTTACAAGATCATCCGTTTTCTGATTATCGCCTTTGCCGTGGTGATGGTCTTTCCTTACCTGCCCGGCTCGGATTCACCTGCTTTTAAAGGCGTGTCCGTTTTTCTGGGGGTTCTTCTGTCGCTGGGCTCGACTTCGGCCGTCGCCAATGTGGTGGCCGGGACAATCATTACTTATATGCGGGGCTTCAGTGTAGGTGATTATATCCGGATTGCCGATACAGAAGGAGAAGTAATTGAGAAAAATCTGCTCGTGACGCGTGTGCGCACGACCAAAAATGTGGACATCACCATCCCGAATTCCGTGGTCATGGCCAGCCATATCACCAATTACAGTTCATCGCACAGCCTTATTATTCACACCAGTGTATCGATCGGATACAATGTTCCCTGGCAGCTGGTGCACGAGCTGCTTCTGGCGGCCGCCGGCAAAACAAAAGGAATTTTGTCCCGGCCTTCCCCATTCGTGCAGCAAAAAGCCCTCAACGACCTTGCCGTCGCCTATGAAATAAATGCCTATATAGAGTCTCCGTCAGGCATGGGAACGATATATTCTGACCTGCACACGAATATTCAGGACACCTTTCATAGAGCAGGCGTGGAAATCATGTCTCCGGCGGTTATGGCACTGCGCGACGGAAGCGAGGCCGCACTCCCTCCGGATTATCCGCCCAGCTCCGGCGGGACACCGACACAACGTTAAACGATTGACGAATATTTGGCCTGCCGGGTACGCCGTAATTATTCATCTTCACTGAAACATCTGGTTCTCCATCCGGCCCTTGAGACTGTGTCGTAATTACTTTTTTGTCATTTAATGCAAGCGAAGCGCGACTTTGAGCCTGCCCCGTGCTTGACACGGGGGAATCCAGTATTTTCACCCAGAATCCGCAATAGGATAAAAATTCTATTGCGTAGCAATAGAGAATTTAATAGAAAAGCGTAAGCAAATTAGAGACATTCGTAAGATCGCCCTGTGTTGAAATCCAGATAAGATTTACTTACGGGAGAGAAGATGGATTTTGAGATTGGATTTACAGATATTTGTTGCAAGCAAAAAATGGAGAAAGTTGCAAAACAAAAATCCATAAAGTTGCAATTGGAAAATCCATAAAGTTGCAAACCCTGTTGCATGCATAAAGCGTCCCATCATAGGCCCTTGTATCTG
>JAGPFA010000058.1 GCA_018056765.1 Syntrophaceae bacterium | reverse complement strand
ATTGATAAGAACTTCCTTTTTTGTAGGGGAAGTATATGAAGAGAAAATTTTTGTGTCAAGGGATTTTTAGAGCAAAATACGGTGTATTTTACAGACTATTGATCAAGTAATGGAGCACGACGAATTCTTTTCGATAAATCGATCCATCTTTTTGCTGATATCCTCACCAAACAGGCCATCTTGATCGTTTTTTAGACAGACCTATCCTGCATGCCTCAGATTGCATGTCCAAAGCGTTATGATCGGATATAGTCATCCCAGGAGTATTCGGGGTCGTGATAGAGATAATCGTAGTTGGGAGGCAGTTGAGAGTGTTCATCCATAATGTATGTTGTGGAAAACCGGCCCGTGTTGTGTATGCAGACAGGCGGGTCATGTATTTTCGGCGGCGGTCTTGACCTCACAAGCCACAGACCCAGATGTTCGAGGATAGCCCGGATCACTGTCGGATCCTCGATATTGCCGATGACCCGCATGGGGCCATTGCACTTCGGACACACCAAAGGGTCCACTTCATATATTTTTTGGATAAGCCGCGCCCAATTCCGGCGTAGGGTTTTAATATCCCCCTCCGGTTCGAGAATGCAGGGTATCATATCATCGCCGCCTTCCTTCTGTCTTTTCCCCCGAGAAACGTTACTATAGCGCCCGTAATATCTTACCATCTGTTCGCCCCTATTGGGGATGTGCGAACACATGGCGGCCAGCCATTCCAGGGCGGGGAAGCTCTTGCTTGATTTACCATCCTTGGCCCGATAGACGACCTTGCCTTCCTGATCGAGATAGGTCATCCGCTCCTGGGAGAGTGACGCCCGGATGATGTAGCGGGCCAGATTTTCCATAGCCGTATCGTCTTTTGGAGAAATCCTCTTGCCGCAGAAGACGTTGAATCCGGAGTGCCGCCATGTCGAGAGCATGGCGACCATCTCTTTTGTGATCTTCCCCTTGGCAAGAAGCATTTTGAATACCTTGTGCCGGAAGATCGCCTCCAGCTTTTTCAGTTCAAGGGGCGGGGCGACGCGGAACATGCCTCTTTTGCCGTAGAAGCAACCGTCCGTCACGAGGATATGGCAATGCGGATTGAATCCGAGGAAATCACCAAAAGTCTGGATAGCGATGACGGCGCCGGGGATGGGATCGTTTTGCGGAACCGCCTCCTGGAGAAAGAGCTTCAGGGATTCCCAGGCACAGCGGCTGAGATCGGCAAGAAGGCTTCTGTCGTAAAGAAAGTAGCGACGGAGAATTTTCGGAATGCCGAAGACAAAATGCCGGTGGGGAATCTTCTTGAGGACATTCATGCATAGCCACTCCCCGAATTCCACCACGCGCTTCTGATGGCATGAGGGGCAGAAGTGGCGGCGCTTACAGGAAAATGCCAGCAGGTATTCGTGGCCGCAATCTTTACACTTCACACGGGCGAAGCCGTTGTGCAGATCGCCGCAGTCGAGATAGCGGTAAATCACTTGCTCGATATAGGGCCGCCAGAATCCGTATTGCCTGGAGAAATGTTCATCATAGATTCTGACAAATGTTTCAAAATAGTCTTCGACGCATCGGTAATAATCGGATAACTTGGGATTCCGAGGGCGATAGACGGCAGCAGTAGGGAGCACGATCTCTCTCCTTCGAGAATATCATGCCTCCATAATGTAGAACGTCCGTTCTATTTGTCAAGGTAAATATTGGTTAACCAAAGATTATTGAAGCGGCAGAGGAAGCTCAGCAGAAACTGACGAAATAACCATTTTTCATCTCCTTTGCCATCATCCGAAATGTTCATTGCCCTTAAACTCCACAAATCCGCTTGCGTTGCAGCGTGGTGCGTCCCGCGCCGGTGTTTGGTATGTTCTTCCGGCTCATGCTTCTACCCGCCGTTGATATGCTTTTACCGGCTGTTCGTTCTGATCTATCTCCAGCAGCAAAGCGCCCCGGTTATAGCCTTCGTCAAGAAGTGCATCCCATTGGCCGGGTGACATGGTAATTACCAACCGACTTTCTTTTATCCGGCTCATGCTGACTTCTGTTAATTTTGGTCGTTTCATTTTTTTGTCCTTTTTAAAAATTACTATTTCATTACTAGGAAATTACTAGAAAATTACTAGCAATCACTATTCAAAAATTACTTACTATTACTATGTTCCCTTTAGGGAACTAGTAATTTATTAGGGCGGCCAGGGCATAAATGTACCAGAAGGTGCATACGATAAAGGCGTTTTCCGGAACACCAAAATCATCGGTTTCGACATACCGGTAAATATAACTGCCGTGTTTGAGCTCCCGTTCAATGGCGGCCACGGTTTGGGCAAAGCGCGGGTCATCGGCAGACAGGAATCCGATGTCGTGGAGCAGGAGAAGACTAGCATCCAGCGACTCGCCATCAAATGCGGCGGTAAAAGCCTGCTTTTTTTCGCTCCAGGCGCGCCGGCAAATCGTGGCGTGGATTTTATCCGCCTGATTCTGCCAATAATCGGCGCGATCCGTAATCCCGATATAAACGGCAATTCTGGCCAGGCGGTCGCAGGCTGCCCAGCACATGATGCTGGAAAAGGTATGAACACGCAAAGTATTGCGTGTTTCCCAGGGCCCCGAATCCGGCTGGTCATGTACGACAATGGCCATTTCACCCAGCGGCTCCAGTCGCGTGAAGAGGGCAACGCCGCCCCGGTGTGCCAACCTGCGGTCAAAAAAGACATGGGCCACCGCCAGGATGGCAGAACCATAAACGTCATGCTGAATCTGCTCGCAAGCCTGGTTGCCAATCCGGACAGGCCCCATACCCCGGTAGCCGGGCAGACTGGCGACTTCGCATTCATCCAGTCTGGCCTTGCCGTCAATACCATAAACCGGCTGAATACGGCCATTGGGTGTTCCCGCCACCACGTTGATGAGATAGTTTAAATAACGTTCCATGGTATTCGTCGTGCTAAGACGGTTTAAAGCATTCACGACAAAATAAGAATCCCGAAGCCAGCAGTAGCGGTAATCCCAGTTGCGTCCGGAGCCGGGCGCCTCCGGAATGGAGGTGGTCATGGCCGCGATGATAGCGCCCGTGTCCTGGAAGGTGTTCAGCTTCAGGGTAATGGCTGCACGGATAACCTCTTCCTGCCATTCAAACGGGATGGACAAGTCTCTGACCCAGGTATGCCAACTGTTGATGGTTTCGTTCAGAAAACGGCGGGAGAGATCATCGATGGCGTCCGTGATGGTTTCGTCCGGCCCCAGGATAAGCGTGGCGGTGGTTTCGAGGAAAAAGGGAAGCTCCTGGAGCACGGCGGTCACGGAGATATCCGTAGTCAACCGCAGAATCCAGGATGGCGCAACATAACGGATATGATGACTGCCGTGGGTCATCGTGCAATTTTGACCGCCATATTCACATAAGGGACGAACGCGCACGCAGATGCGGGGATTGCCGCTGATGCGGCGGATTTGCCGGATGATCATCATCGGCATGAACGTTCGGCCATACTGATGGAAGCGGGGTGAAAAGTCCGTGATTTCAATGACGGCTCCGCGGCTGTCTGTCAGACGCGTCACCAGGACTGCCGTATTGGGCAGGTAAGACTGCCGGGCCTCCACTTGATCCAGAAGCTCGACAACACAGAAGCCTGCACCCTCACCGTCGGGATGTTCATTCAGGAGTGAGCAGAAAACCGGGTCGCCGTCAAAGCGGGGCAGGCAGCTCCAGACAATTTCGCCCCGCTCATCGATGAGCGCTCCGATGCGGCAATTGCCAATCAGGCCGAGTTCAAGAGAATTTTTCATAGGGGTTCCTTCCGTGTTGGTGGTCCGGCTGTTTTTATAATTTAAGTTCGCTCCAGATCAGTGCTGCCGCTCCCAGAATGGCGCTTGCGCCCGTTTCCAATCCGGAAGGCATCAGTTTCACTGTACCCTGATAAACACGAAACAGAAAATCATTCATGTATTGTTCTGTGGGTTTCAGCAGCAGATCACCCGCGGCGGCTAATCCCCCCGCCAGAAAAATGGCCTCGGGGCTTACGTGAGCCACGGCGTCCGCCAGCTTCATCCCCAGAATCCGCGCAGTGCGGTCAAAAGCGGCCAGGGCAATGACATCTCCTTGCCAAGCCAGATCGGCGATAACTTTCGACGACATATTCTGATAGCTTATTTCTCTCAGCGGACTTGCATCGCACCGCAAGGCCAGCAGTTCCAGAGCCGTCCTTCTCAGACCGGTGGCCGACACATACGTTTCCAGACATCCTTTTTTCCCGCATTTGCACGCACGTCCGTCCGGGTCCACAACGGTATGGCCCAACTCGCCGGCAAAACCGCTTGCGCCATAAATCAGGCGGCCGCCGGCTACGATGCAGCTTCCCAGGCCGGTGCCCAGAGTGACAACAATGAAGTTCTTCATGCCGCGGGCGTTGCCGAAAAGCATCTCTCCCAGGGCTGCGGCATTGGCATCATTGGTGATGGAAACGGGCAGATCGTAATATTTCCCGATCAGCCCGACGAAATCAACCGACTCACCCCAGTTCAGATTGACGGATTTTTCGATAGTGCCCCGATCGTGATGGGCGTTGGGTGCGCCAATCCCGATTCCACTCAAACAATACGGGGAAGGAAGACTAACCCTGATCTCTTCGATTCGCTGATGAAGCCGGGACACAAAGGTTTGCGCAGACTCATCTGCCTGAGTTGGCATAGCCGTGACGTTAAAGATGGAGCCTTCGCGATCCACAAAGCCAAAGGATGTTTTCGTTCCGCCGATATCGATACCCAGCACCAGATCTCTGCCCTGCATCCAGCCCTCCAAAAAATCATAGTACCCAAAACTGATGGCTAAAATGACGGGCGATAAGAATAGTTTTAACCCAAAGCGATTGCCGGATTAGCCCGTCTCTTATTATTAGGAAACAAAGTGTATGTCAGATAGATCAGAGCCACGACATCTTTCGGACTCCCAAACCCTGCATATCCATGGTTGGAACATGCTCTCGCGTGTAAGAAGTATAGGGAAAGCCTTTCTTTATGTCAATGATGAACATGTTGAGCAAAAATCAGGTTAAATCTCTAATATATGGTTTCATAAATTTATGAATCAAAGAAAGTAGGATTATGCTTATGCTAACTGCAGCAAATACATCTAAAGAGATACCTGTCATTGCAACCCCAAGAGCAGTGCCGGCCGCAGGCGGATGTTCCATATCTATTACTACCATTGTGAATATGGCAGCCCCCACAGCAAAAGAATATACAACAGTGGAATATATTAAAGCTGGTTGTGGAATTAAGGAAAACAAAAATCCGCAGAGAAGACCAACCAATTGACCTCCTATGACATTTCTGGGTTGGGCGGTTATACTATCAGGCATTGCAAATACAATAAAAGCGGTAGAACCGATTGATGCTATTATTACTGCATGTTGCATACTTAAAAAATAAAGAACGATGAAAACAGACAAAGTGGCGAGGAGGCTCTGCATGACATAGTGCCTCCAATATTGTCTAAATTCCCTATCTATTTTTTTTATTGATTTTTTCATATGCCAACCTCAATTAGAACATATTTTGTAACCTGTTACGTTTGTATATAATATTCTTATAATAAATTTAAATATTTAGTTTTTTCCTACAAGCCATTTTTCTTCTACTGAAGCTTGCGCGGAAGCATTCACGCTAACCGCAAAACCGGCGCTTGTCATATAATTCACGATTTCCGCTTCCTTGCGAAAGCACACCGGCGTTTTAGTTAACTTCGCGCGAATCGATTCTATCCGGCGTTTCCAGGGCATCTTTTTATCAGAAGGCACGGTTGCACGAATAAGCAGCGTCCCATCGGCAGACAATTTCTGATAAATGCGCTCTAATACTAA
>JAGPFA010000005.1 GCA_018056765.1 Syntrophaceae bacterium | reverse complement strand
AAAACCGACAGCCCCTGTCAGATATACAATACCGGAAACCACGAAAATGATCCTGGTTCTTCCTGGAAGATTCCAGATGAACCGGGTAAAAAAAACCGCGAGCAAAATAACGATTGGAATCGCGACGATAACCCAGATGTAGTAAAACAAGCCGTAAGATTCACACTTTATAAGTTCATGTAAGAAGAGTCCCAATTTTTCATGGAAATAAAGCAACTCATCGGCGGCCATCAGTAAAAAACCGCCTGTAAGCACTCGCCAGTGCAGTAGATAGGCAGACTTTCTTTTCTTTTCAGCCGTGCTGATAAACAAAAGCAGGGCAAAGGCTCCCAACAGCAAAATTACGGAAAAATAAGTGGGGATATTCCATTCACCCCCCAGGAAAAATAGCCTGTATATCCACCCGCCTTGTTTTATGCCTTTCATGAAATGAATATAGTAGGAAAGCGCACCTGCTATGATAAGCAAGAATGCCATAATTGTCAGGACAAAAGGGATCCTGCCTGCAATAACTAAAATACGTTCGACTGATTTGTCGGGGTAGATATTTTTGGTGTTTCGTGCCATTGAAGTGGTTCTTTACGTTGTCATGAAATAACCGCTCATTTTTTTAAAGGGGGTAATGTCAAAGATATTCCCGTGGTGTATTTGCAGGGATTGTCGCAGTTTATTTAATCAATCCCGCCAGTCGCTCCAGACGCACGCTTTTCTCCTCAGAGTTCCACGACCAGTAGATGATAAATGCCTTACCCAAAACGTCTTTGAGTTCTACAAAGCCCCAGAAGCGGCTGTCAAGACTGTGGTCGCGATTGTCCCCCATGACGAAAAGTGAATTTTCCGGCACTGTCAGTGGACCGAAATTATCGCGTGGGCCGGCTTCGGCAGGCAGGATGACCGGGTCGGTATAAACGCCGTAGGGGTCCTCATACGCCTCATGATTGATGTACAACTTTTTGTTTTTCATTTCTATCGTATCACCGGGCAATCCGATGACGCGTTTGATGAAGTCCTTTGACCTGTCCTGTGGGAAAATGAAGACGATGACATCACCACGTCCGGGATCGGTGACGGGGATGATTGTCTTGCGGAAAAAAGGAATTTTTACGCCGTAGATGAATTTGTTGACGAAAAGATGATCGCCGATCAATAGCGTTGGAATCATGGAGCCGGAAGGTATTTTAAAGGCCTGCACGACAAAGGAAATAATAAATGCGGCAATTACAAAGGCAATCAGGACCGACTCGAAAAAATCTCTTATTTTTGATTTTGGCTTTTCTGCGGCCGTTTTCTTTTTTGACATAATACCTCAAAATTTTTGCATCGCCTGTATCACAGCGCTGCAAACTTATTTGTCCGTACCAGAGCCCGGTTCTTTGATATAAAATTGCAGTTTCAGTCTGCCGATGTCCACAATGTCTCCGTCTTTAAGGTCATGGCGCTGTTCGATGACATTACCGTTTACCTTTATGGATTTCCTGCTGGTGGGGGTGATGAAATACCCTTCCTTGCGGCGGTTGACCAAAGCGGCGCGTCTGGGCGCAAATAACCCTCTGAGCCTGATGACAGAGCCTTTTTCACTGCCTATGTTGGAAACTTTGTCGCGGATAAGGTAGTCCTTTTGCCCGCCTGCTCCCCTGATGACGACAAAGCCGCCCAGAACATCCGGAGCCGTCGTGCTGGCGGCCAGAAGAATTCTCCTGCGCTGCTCCGGGGTGATCACGATCGTTTCAAACATGGAGCGTCCGCGCCCGGGAGCATTTTTTGCCTTGTCAAAGCGGTCTTTGTCAAGCTGTATTTCGAGCGCATGGATGCCGACAACGATGACATCTCCATTGAATATTTCAGAACGCTTCACGGTGCGGCCGTTCAGAAAGGTGCCGTTGAGGCTTTTCAAGTCCTCGACGAACAGCTGATCCCCCTGTCTTTCAATGATGGCATGATGGGATGATACGGCCTGATTATCGATGACGACATGATTATCTGCTTTTCTGCCGATGGAGATAATGTCTTTATCCAAAGCGATCTCATCGACTATTTCTCCTTTGAATCTCAATAAGATTTTTGCCATCCATCACCTCCGGAGCTGTCCGGTTATGGCCGCCCATGACGGGCGCCATTTTTTTTTGTGAATGTAGCCGACGATTGCCGAAATATTATCGCTGCCGCCGTTATCGTTGGCAATATCAGTGAGTATTTCACTTGCGGCACGCACATTACCCGCGCGCAAAATAATTTGGAGCATTTCACTATCGGGAATCATGTTGTACAGACCGTCACTGCATAAAAGGAGCAAGTCACCCGCCAGTACGTTGAGCTCGCCCAGATCTGCGACAACTTCGTCACCCACGCCCACCGCCCGGGTGAGAATATTTTTAAAAAGCAACGATGTTCTCTCTCCGGTAAGCCGCTGCCTGGGAAAATGGTCCCCGGCGAAGGAGTGATCTGCGGTCAATAGCTCCATATTGCCGGATCTGATCAGATAAATTCGACTGTCGCCGACATGGGCGAAGCTCAGTTGGTCATTGGCAAGCAGGCAGGCCGCGATGGTGGTACCCATCCCCTCAAGATCCGGGGAGGTCTGCGCCGCCTCATACACGGCGCGATTGGCCTGCATGACGGCGGTGTTCAGCTGGTTGGTGGTCACGGAGTAGGCCGGGTCATAATCGGCAATCGCCTGATGATCGGTACGAAAATATTCGCGCACTGCTCTGACGGCGAGCTCACTGGCCACCTCTCCACGGGAGCGCCCGCCGATCCCGTCGGCCACGACAAGCAGACCAAGCTTTTCATCTACATGGATGAAGTCTTCATTCCTGTCGCGCATGCGGCCAAGATCGGTTTTCCCATTCGCTGTCAGTATCAAGAATGCCTCCCATTGTGAAAAAATACGACAGACGTTCAAGCGGTATCAGCCTGCCGCAAGTATTGAGGCAGCCGCTACGCGCCGCGCGCCGGTTTGATCTAGAAATTTTCTGTCAGGCTGTCGCCCTCCTGAACCACAACGCTACGCGCCACGCCCCCTACGCTGATTGTATGACGCCCGATGACGAGCTTCCTGGAAAGAGGTGTTTCTCCGCTTTCCAATCCGTTGATATACACTTTAGTTCCCGGATTGGAAGAGGTAATCGTGACGGTGCCACCGCCGGGGATGGCTTCGTTGACGATCAGGAGCCTGTTTTTTTCAATGATGATCGTTCTGTCCGGCGATCGGTAAAAGCCTGGCTGTTCAACTGCCAGTTTATGTTCTCCGGCGCGAACGCCCTGAAAAACAAAAGGTGCCGTGCCGATTTTGACACCGTCAAGATAAACATCGGCCGCTTCGCTTGTATAGATGTCGAGATTGCCGACCCCTGTGGATAGTTTAGTGGCAAGCGCGATGATGACAGCGATGACCAGCAATGCCGCTCCTCCGTATAGCGCATATTCTTTCCGTCTGATTCTCTTCAGGTCACGGCTGGCTCCTTCAAGAACCTGTCTGGCTTCCGGCAGGTCGGGGTTTTCGTCAAGGGCCATCTGGGAGAGCTTGATGGAACTCAAAAGACAACGCTTTTTCTGTGTTGTGCGCTGCTGGCAGGCTTTTTCCCACTCCGCTTTAGCTTCCTGCAGATAGGCCTTATCTTTGCGGGGGCGTAAAAGCCGGTCCACCGCCTCTTTGAATGCCTGCGCAGTGCTGAAGCGATCCTGCGGATCCTTGGCAATGGCCTTGAGGATGATACGGCTTAATTCCTTTGAAATCAACGGCGCTACTTCATGAGGGGGAACCGGCTGTTCCTTGACGTGCATAATAGCTGTCTGGATGGGGTTTTCATGGAAGAAAGGCAGCTTTCCGGTGGTCAGCCGGTAAAGTGTAATTCCTGTCGAATAGATATCCGTCCAGGGGCCGGTCTGGCCGCCGATGATCTGTTCGGGTGCGATATAAGAGGGAGTACCGATCCAGTTTCCTTTTTCCGTCTTGTTCGATATCTCGTCACCTTCGATAATGCTGGCAATGCCGAAGTCTGATATTTTTACACGCCCGTCATAGGTCATGAAAATGTTGCCTGGCTTGATATCACGGTGAATGATGCGGTGTTGGTGGGCATAATGAAGACCGGCGAGCACTTCTGAAATAATCCGCAGCGACTCTTCGATAGAGAGATTTTCCTTTTCCGAAAGAAGCTCATCCAGGGGTTTTCCCTCAACGTATTCCATAATCAACGTCAGGTGCTCGTTGCTGAAATCAATGAGCTGGATAATATTGGCATGATTCAGCTTTCCCAGCAGTTTGGCTTCTTTTTCAAATCTGCTTTTAATGTTTTCATCGTTCACAAAAGTCGATTTGAGTTTTTTTACCGCTACCCGCCGTCCGATGGAGAGCTGATACGCCTCATAAACATCAGACATCCCGCCCTGATTGGAAATAAGGCCGATAATTTCAAATCCATGAATTCGTGTGATGCTCTGTATTGTCTTGTCGTTATCGCTCATTTTGCCCAAAGTGCTAATAGCTTGATACGGTTAGGGAAATTTAAACATAACCTGTGTAATTATTCAATCCATTTTTCGGCCCGACGACAACCATGAATCCTCTTTCTTGATTTTTCGGCACAACGGAGGTAATCTTGAGTTATGTCATTAAAAAACATGCTCAAAAATTTCGTGTTTCTTTGTTTGCTCACTGTGACAACAGGCGTTCTGAGTTCATGCACGCCCGCTAAATGGACGAAGGAGGATTTCCCAAAACTGGAGCAGGCGGCCAGGCGGGGAGATGCCAAGGCGCAGCTTCTTGTCGGGGAGCTCTATGAGTTCGGCGTGGACGTTCCTGCCGATGGGCTAATAGCCGCCAGGTGGTACGAAACGGCGGCAAATCAGAACGATCCGGAGGGACTGCTTTATCTGGGGATGATGCGCGGGAGCCGAGTACAGCAGGTGACTGAATCAGTACCGGCATTGAACAGGCTTTTCCAATCGGCAGAACTCGGTGATGAGAGAGCGCAGGTCGGCCTGGCACTACTTTTTTTTAAAGACAAGGGACTCAGACGTGAAATTGTCAGGAGGATTGAAAACTACCAACAACGAGCCAGACGGGGAGAGGCGGCTGCGCAGTACGCCATGGGGTGGGTTTTCCGGGAAGGAGTGGGGCTGAAAATCAATCCCCGGGAAGCAATGAGCTGGTATCACAGCTCGGCCAGCCAGGGGTATGCCAAGGCGCAAATGGCTCTGGGGAAAATCTATATGGAGGGTAAAGTCGCTCCTCTGGATTTGGGCCGCGCGGCCCAATGGTTCGAACAATGTGCGGGGTCTTCATTTGCCGCCCGCGTACAACTGTCCGGGCTGCGAAACGACAATGCCGGCTGGCAGACGAAAAGTGGTTCGGAAGATCTTATGCGGTTTGCCGATGAGTCACTTCTCCACTACATCCGTGTGCGGCGCATGTTTATTGAATCGGCAACAGACACCAATAACCCGCTTGTGCTGCGTTCTTGCCGCAGTTTACAGGAACTTGATCCTGACTACGGGGGAATTTCCGCCGTTTGCGGGCCGGCGGCCGCCAACAACAGTGAAACAACAAGAAGCCGGGTGGAAGAGGCCATGCAGGCGCTCAGGGCGGCAGATGATGACAGGTTCGGCACCATTGTCTCCGGTTTAATGACCCCCGACTTTGACCAGGAACAGACAAGAAGGCTTATCGCCTTTGCCTGGAAGGTGCTGGACAAAGAAACCGAGGCGGCACGGCGCAATATTGAAGCACAGCTCAAGCAACTGGAAATGGCCGGACGGAATGAAACCTATCGCAGAAATAACGCCAGACTGATTCCCGTCTGGATGGATACCTTTACAACCGCCGTTGCCCGTGCCCAGCGGGAAAACCCCGGAGACACGTCCTTGGCTGCTCTTGCCGTCAGGGGCGGGCAGGTGATGTCCATCCTTCAGCAGCAGATGAAGCAGCAAAAACCGGCGGAGCCGAAAAAGCCGGCAGCAGGCAAAAAACCGCAGGAGCCGGAAGTGTCACCCGGAGAGGATGAGTACAAAATGGCCCAGGAAATCTTCGCCCAGGGCCGTTTTCAGGACGCGGCAGATATTTTTGAAAAAACGACCAGGATCCGTGGTTTCCGGCACATTGCCCAGTCGTACATATATATGGGAATCTGCAACCTGGCACTGATTAACCCGGCCAATGTAAGTCAGGCCCGCCAGCTTCGCCTCAAAGGAATTGTCTGTTTTCAGAACGCCTTGCGCTTCGACCGCCATGCCTCGTTACCGGTGGGATATGGAAAATACGAACCTGTCTTCGACGAAGCGAAAAAAAAATGAAGTAGACGCCGCACACCGGTTTTTCTCAGTAAAATCCATAGTCCCGTGATATCGTTGGAATCGTTACACTTTTAATTTTATCGTTCGCGCCCAAGCGACTTTGCCCCCAAAGTCTGATCGGGGATTGTTTAAGTCTTTCCCCGCCAAATGGAAATATTCACAAAAGCGGAATATTTTACCTTTATAATTGCCGGACTAATAACGCAGAGCCTGCAGTTATGTGTTAAAGTTTTTTATTCCTATGGCCGATATTTGGGTATCTGTGCGAGACCTGATCGGAGTGCCTGCCCGTCAGGTCCCCCTTCCTTCTGCAGGGTGAGCTTAGATTAAAAGCTGTACCGACTTACAGGTGAGTCCAACCTGTTTTTGCGGTTTCTTGGGAAGATATGCATGATCAGGCCTTTTTGCTGATAAATCATGACTAACAAATATTGTTTTTTTATGGAGGTGTTACCGTGAACAAGAGATCGTTGCGTTTTAAAATGATGGTGGCCGGCTTACTTTTCGTTTTGATTCCAGTGCTTGTCGTGGGAGGCATTTCTATTTACAGATCAATGGGGGCACTGGAGAGTTCGGCGAAGTCCGAAGCCCTGGCTGTAGCCAAAGGGATGGCCAACATGGCAAATGCCGCCGTCGCGGCAGAGTTAAAAATTGTTATTCAAACGGCACAGCGTGCCGCTGTGATCAAAGGTGCCGAAAAATACAGCGAGGGAATGGCGAATGCCCCGGAAATTAGAGAAATGATTGCAGAAATGGATGGACTGATCCAAAAAAGCGGCGCTGACTATGAAAGCATCTTCGTTGTCGGAGTGGATGGGAAAGTGATTTCCTCGGACGATGGGCAGCTTGATCTTTCAGACCGGGACTATTTTCAAAAAGCGAAAGACGGGCAAATGACGGCCGGTGCGGTTATCAAATCCAAAGCCACCGGCAACACGGTCATGGTTTTTGCCGCGCCTGTATATTCAAGCTCAGGAAAGGTAGTGGGAGCGGTCGTGTCCACATTGAATATGGATTCTATCTCCGAGAAAGTATATACCGCCAGGCTGGGTGCTACCACTTTCGGTTTTATCATAGACCAAACAGGGCTGTGCATCGCTCACCCGAAAAAAGAACACATTCTTAAAACAAATATCGCTCAAACGGAAGGAATGAAGACTTTTGCCGCCCGGATGATTGCCGGCGACATCGGCGTTGACGAATATGTTTTTCAGGGCGTAAAAAAGATAGCCGGGTATGCACCTGTGCCGGCAGCCGGCTGGAGTGTCTGCTTTACCCAGGACTATAGTGAGTTTATGGCCCCTATCTACGGGCTGATCGTCTTTACTGTCGTGATCGCGTTGGTCTTACTGGTGCTGGGCGCAGTGGGAGTATTTTTCATTACGCAGGGTATCGCACTGCCGATCGGCCGCATCTCCAGCGAACTCGATGACGCTTCGGCGCAGGTGGCGGCAGCCTCGGCGCAGGTGGCCTCGGCCAGCCAGTCACTGGCCGAGGGAGCCTCGGAGCAGGCCTCGGCGCTGGAAGAAACTTCTTCTTCGCTGGAAGAAATAGCCTCGATGACCAAACAAAATGCCGACAACGCGGCCCAGGCCAAGGCCCGGATGGGTGAGGCGCAGCAAATGGTGGCCAAAGTTGATGAGCATATGAAAAGTATGGTGGATTCTATTCAGGAGGTTGCCCGGTCCAGCGAAGAGACGGGGAAAATTATCAAAACCATTGATGAAATTGCTTTTCAGACAAACCTCTTAGCGCTCAACGCTGCCGTAGAAGCGGCTCGTGCCGGCGAAGCGGGCGCCGGTTTTGCCGTGGTGGCCGATGAGGTCCGTAACCTGGCGGTGCGGGCGGCCGAGGCGGCCAAAAACACATCCTCTCTCATCGAAGGCACGATAGAGACGGTTAAAAAAAGCGGTGAGCTGACTAAGATAACCCAGGAAGCTTTTCAGGATAATGTCGATATCGCCATTAAGGTCGGTCAACTGGTTGATGAGATTGCTGCTGCGTCTCATGAGCAGGCGCAGGGGATCAGCCAGATTGGCAAGGCCGTTTCGGAAATGGACAAGGTGGTCCAGAGCACCGCCGCCAGTGCCGAGGAATCAGCAAGTGCCGCCGAAGAGCTGAATGCGCAGGCCGAGCAGATGAAGAGAAGTGTCCGACAGATGGTGGAAATCATTGCCGGAGATGCAGATGCAGGATCTTCTGCCCCAGTTACACACTCACCTGCTCCGAAGGCGCAAAAAAGTGTACAAAAACTCCTGCCGCCGACGGCCGCCCGTGCTCAGGAGAAAAAAACTGACAGGCCCGAAGACGTTATCCCTTTTGACAAGGAAGGTTTTCAGGATTTTTGATTTTACTGCAAAACAAAAAAAGCGGGGCTTGCCCCGCTTTTTTGTCTCGGGTCATTTAATTAATGATGAGTGCCGGCCGCCCGGTTGGCAGCATCAATCGCCTGATGTGCCAGATCAATGGAGCGTCCCAGCACGTTTAGTGCCTGATCCGGATTGTGAAATCCCATTGAGTTTTCTGCGGCGATAAAATCCCAGAACCACTGGGCATGACGCACCAGTTCGCGCGCCTTTTCCAGCCCTTCATTGTTTACTTTCGCCGCCGTGCCTGCCTTGCCGATGGCCTCATGGGCACGGGCGATGGTCATTCCTGCGATCCGCTGGAGCTGGAAAACATTGTTTTGCACAGTTTTGACACGCTCCAGAAGCAACTTTTCCTCCTGCGCGTGACAGGTGCGGCAGGAGGCCTGAATATGCTTCATCGGCGAGGTGACCCAGTGTGACGAGTACTTACGTCCTGCTTCGCGCATATAGGGCATATGACAGTCCGCACAGGACACACCCGAGGCGGCATGTATGCCCCGGCTGAAAAGCTCATAATCGGGGTGCTGCGCCTTTAACATCTTTGCCCGTGAATCCGGGTGCTGCCAGTCCATGGTAAAACCGTTAGGTATTTCCGTGTAGTATTCATACATCTGTTGAGGGTGCAGGCCTTTTGCCCAGGGAAAGATCACACGTTTCGCTTCCGGTTCGAAATAGTATTCGGAGTGACACTGGGCGCAGACATAGCTGCGCATCTGCTCGCGCGGTGCTTTGGTTACATCAATGCCTCTGCCGGTCATCGCCTCGATGAACGCGGGGTTGATGACACGCAGTTGCATCGTTTTCGGGTCATGGCAGTTGGCGCACACAATGGGATGAGTGATGAGCGGCATGAGTTCCGGCAGAGGTGTTTTTGCATAGCCCCAGCCCATTTTTTTGTAGATGTCACGGAGATTTGCCGTCTTGCAGGTCATGCAGGAGCCGGCCGTAGTGGGGCCGATCCGTTTGGTTTCCTTCAGATCCTCCATTGCATAGGGATGGCCGCGGTCTTCGGTATAATCTATGCCGAAAGCCATGCCTTTAAAGTTGGTGAGAATCTCCGGCTCTTTTTCCGATTTTTGATATTTTACCGAGCCTCCGAAACCGCTTGGTGAAGCGGCCTCCTCTTTATTTTTGAGGTAGCTTTTATACTGAAGCGGATAGTACCTGCCCCATACGGCCGGGTCATATTCCGTTTCGGCAATCTGCGCCTGCTGCACCGTCTCGGAAGGAGGTATCAGGAAAACGCGCGCCAGGATGACAATAATTATGATAAGAACGGCGGCCAGCAGTAATTTCAATAAAATGTTTCTACTTTTCAACTTTGATACCTCCATTGTCCAGGCCTCTGCCGTGTACCAGGTAGCGATGGCAGGCAAGGCAGTCGGTTTTTTTAGATGTCATCTTTGTTTCTGAAATGGTTGAAGTATGGCAGCGCGCGCAATTGCCGCCGGCGATGGCGCGTGCCTCGCCGCTTAAGCAGATGCCGGGCGGATAATCCCGCAGCGTCTCATGAAACAGGTCATTGAGACCGGCGCGGATCTTGTAGACGATTTTTCCCGGCAGGTGCGTGTCCGGCAGATGGCACTCAGTGCAGGTAAACTGGTGGTGGTTGGATTTCCCCCATTTTCCGTGCACGAACTTCATGCTGTGGCAGGAACTGCAAAACCGCGCATCACCGGAGTAATGATATGCCCCGACGACGGCGGCTGTGACGATAATACCGATTATTATGCCGGGAATAACAAATTTGAATGCGGAAGGTTTACGGGGACGCTCAAGAATCATGATTTTTCACCATCGCGTATCAGGATAACAGGATCTGCGCCTCTCGTTTGGAATTGCAGGTAATTCTAAAAGCAACAGCATGTCATGTCAATGAAAATTCTCCCAGAAAAGATCTTTCCCCTTCGTAGGTGCCGATGAGAATCAACTCGTCGTCTTTTTCAATGGTTATCGCCGGTTCCGGGTTGATGAAAGTTTCGTCCCCGCGGCGTATGGCGATCAGCGTACAGCCTGTTTTTTCCCGGATGCCGGACCGGGCCAGTGTCTGACCGATCAGGGCTCTGGGTGACGGCAGGTGGAAGAAATTAAGTCCCTCTGCGAGAAGGAGCGTTTCTTCGTTCATGAGGAAATTGAAAATGGCCTCTGCTCCCAGCGAGGCGTAGGACATGACAAAATCCGCGCCTGCGCGGTGCAGTGTAGAGACATTGCGGTCCTCGCTGGAGCGGCTCAAGATCTGCATATCCGGCCTCAGGCTGCGCAGGTACTTGGTGAGGTAGATGTTGGTGGCATCGTCATGTGAGGTGAGCAGGGCGGCGGGAGCTTTTTCAAACCAGGCCTTTTCCAGCGTGTGTATATCCGCCGCGTCACCGTGTACTATATGTGTGTCTTCTTCACCGCGCCTCTTGGAGCGTTCGATAATCAGATAGGGGATGTCCGACTGCTTGAAACGGGAGGCTACCGCGTTACCGACGCGTCCGCCGCCGACGATGATGATCGGGTCGCCCGCCACTTTACATATCTGATAAAAGGAGTAAACCTCGTCGTAGCGGTTGAGCGCCTCCTCGGCGCCGGCAAGGACCAGCACGCTGGTGCGTCCAATGAGTGTGTCCGGTCCCGGGAGGATAAACTTTCCCCTTTCCCAGATGCCGACCACGGCCAGGCCGAAAGTTTCCCGGATGCCGCTTTGCGCCAGCGTCTGGCCGACCAGCGGTGTGCCGATGGCCGGAGCCTGCGCCAGAACCAGATCCTCATAGCGACCGATGATATTAGCTTTGCAGTCTCCGGCGATTGTCCAGGCCGCAAGCGACCGCCCCAGCACCTCGTGAAGCTGCAAGACGCGCGAGCTGCCCGCCAGTTTGAGAATTTCCACCGAATGTGGTGATTCCGCTGTGGTGATGATCGGCAGATGCTCATGATCTTCACGCAAGGTGAGTGTGATATTTGTGTTCATCTGGTCGTTGTTGGTGGCCACGACCAGTGCGGCACGGCCGGCGCGCAGCTTGTGGTATGTTCTGGGATCATCGATATTGCCCAGAGCGACGCGGATGTTTTTATCGTAAAGCTCCAGCGCCCGCGGCAACTCATCGAGCACTACGACATAGTCTTTTTTGTAATTGACCAGCTTGTCGATAAGTGCGGCAGTGACCGGATCATAGTGAGTGATAATCACATGATTTTTTGTGTCTTCCGGCAGTTCACGCGGCGCGCGGCTGCGGGATTGCGCCTCCATCCAGGGGCCGAAGAAAAATTTGATGAAAATGAAAGGCAGGAGGATCAAAAGAAGAATTACACCGGACAAAAGCACAAAAACGGAAAAAATGCGGCCGATGTCGCTGGCAAAGGTAATATCACCGAAGCCCAGTGTGGACATGACCACCATTGTCCAGTAAAAACCGGTTATCCAGGAATGTTTCTGCCCCTCCATGACCATCAGGTAGTGGAATACAATACTGTAGAGAGTGATGAGCAAAAGTATCGCGACGAGATACTTCACGAGCAGACGGATATTGGCCTGAACGATCCTGCTGGCCGATAACGACGCGATAATGGATGCCAAAAATTTCATTCGAGAACTGTCCTTGACGCCGGGAGGCGTGAGGCTTGAATTTCGCCCGGTGTTTGGAGTATAAAAACAACAGACGTAAGTGTCAACTGAAAATCATTGTCCTGGTCGGTGCTTACCGGCCGGCAAGTGCCGGTGAAAACGGCGTTTCCTTTGCCGGTCCAACCATCGAGAATCGTTTTTGAGGCAGCTTATATAGAATGTGGAGAAAAACATGGCCTGTAATATTTTGGGTATTTCCGGCAGTCCCGTGAAACAAGGAAACGTCGAAACATTTTTGACCCGTGCCGTGGAAGGATTACCCGGCCGCGACATTAACAGGGAAATCATCCATCTGTCCGGTCTGAAAATTAAGGATTGCCTTCATTGTAATTTCTGCCTGACCAAACAAACTCAGAGAAAATACTGCAGCATAAAAGATGATGCGCAGTCGGTTTTTGAAAAGGCCGAACAGGCGGATATCATCGTGCTGGCCACCCCCGTTTACTTTATGCGAGCCTCAGCGCGAATGGCGGCACTTGTGGACCGGCTGCGCGTTTTTGTTTTCGGCAACCTTACAGCCGGCCGGCTCCGCAATAAAATCGGCGTGAGCATGGCTGTTTCATGGCTTAGGCACGGAGGGGTTGAGCTGACGCATCTAAACAATATCACCACTTTTCTTACGCTTGAGATGATTCCGGTAAGCGTCCATAAGGGCGTGAGTCCGCTGGGGGCTTCGGCACTGGCCAGCACGGACGGGTCAGGCGCGTTTGACCGGCGGGTGAGGCTGGGTATCGAAAACGACGAGGCTGGTCTGCAATCGGCGAGACTGCTTATGAGGCGGGCGGTGGACGTGGCTGGCCGGATGGCGCGTAAATAAGAAAGATATGGACGATGAGTAAAAGGGCGGAAGATTGGACTGGCTGAAGGACCGGCGCAGCCGGCTTTCTTCTCTTTTGCCTTCAACCTTTTCCAGGCGCTCAGCAGCCGCCATGACTGATGATTTTGCTGGAAATGCCGGCCGGGGAAGGAGGCAAAGTACATGAAAGACAAAGACCTCATTGCAATATACAGACAATTTCTTAAAGACACTGTCCGCAAGACAATTGATTTCTCACAAGTCGATCAAAACAGAGGCCTTCCTCCGCCGCCGGTGGAAAAGCCAGCCGCGGAGGCTGCACGGCGTGTGGGTTTGATTCCTCACGACCGGTGCGGCGGGATCGGCCCACTCGAGCTCAAGGCAGCCATCGGCAATCGTGAAAGCAGAAGATCCTACAGCGCGCGGCCGTTGACAGTGGAAGAATTGTCTTTTCTGCTGTGGGCGACACAGGGAGTAAGGGAGGTTCTGGACAGAGGGCATGCTCTGCGGACAGTTCCTTCCGCCGGCTGCCGTCATGCTCTGGAAACTTATCTGTGTATTTTGAATGTGGAAGGCATTGACCAGGGTATTTACCGCTATTTGCCGCTGGAGCATCAGTTGGTTTTTGAACACGCGCCGGAGAACCTGGCCGGGAAAATGGTTCGCGCCGTTTTCGGCCAGAACTATCCCGCGCAGGCGGCGGTAACTTTTATCTGGGCGGCTGTTCCCTATCGGATGGAGTGGCGCTACGGCATCGCCGCGCACAAGGTGATTGCCATTGACGCGGGGCATGTCTGCCAAAACCTCTATCTCGCCTGCGAGGCCATCGGGGCCGGCGCCTGTGCAATGGCGGCCTATGACCAGGAGGCGCTTGACCGGCTTTTGCAGGTTGACTCGGTTGACGAGTTTACCGTTTATCTGGCCTCCGTGGGTAAAAAGCCCGTATGATATTAACGGTCTCATAATTGTATTTACATTTTTCATGCAGGCTTTGGCCGGCATCCGGCAATATCAAGACCGGTCGCCCACGGCATGAGCCGGGTTTCGGCCGGCTGATTATGAGGCATATAATCTGATGATCACGTGTGCCGGATCGAGAAGACGAGTAAAAAAGAATTGTTCCGGACATCTTGCTGAATATTGTATGCATTAGCAGCAAAAGGAAGTGATATGAAAGAAAAAAACTCCATATTCATGGTTGTCGGGGCGGGCCTTACCGGAGCTGTGATTGCCAGAAGCCTGGCTGACGGCGGCTACCGCTGTGTAGTCATTGAAAAATCAGACCACGTTGCGGGTAACTGCCACACAATGCGCGACCTGGCGACAGGAATATTGATGCACTGCTACGGTCCACACACGTTGCATTCGGATAACAATGAGGTGTGGGATTTCGTATCCCGTTTTGCCGAAATAAGGCCGTATGTCCACAGAAAGCAGGCCTGGGTCAATAATGTGCTGTATCCGTTCCCCGTCAACCTGACCGCGCTGAAAATGTTTTTCGGCAAACAGCTGGATGAGGCACGGGCGGCGGAGCTGTTGGCCGGGAAAGCCCGTCCTTACGCCACGCGCCGACCTCGTAATTTTGAAGAAGCGGCGCTGGCTGCCGTGGGGCCTGAAATCTATCGTGGATTTTACCGCGGTTATACAAAAAAACAATGGGGGCGCGATCCGGCGACGCTGCCCACTTTTTTCTTTAAGCGTATTCCCGTACACTTTGATGATAAGCGTGACGTGTTCCATCATGAAAAGCAGGGACAGCCGGTAAACGGTTATACCGATATGGTGGAAAAAATGCTGGACCATGAAAAGATCGAGGTCCGCCTTGATTGCGAATTTTCGCATGAGATGTTTACTCCGGAGATGCAGCATCTTTTTTTCTCCGGGCCACTCGATGAATATTTCGGCTGGTGTTTCGGCCGTCTGCCGTACCGGACACTGGATTTTAAATTTGAAACCATGGACGGCACTTTTCAGCAATGCGGTACAGTAAATTACTGTGACGAGTCAGTTCCTTTTACGCGTATTTTTGAACATAAGCATTTCTGGCCCTGGGAGCCCCAAAACTCCAAAACAATTATTACCTATGAATTTCCGCGAGAATGCGGCCCCGGTGACAGGCAGTTTTATCCGGTAAATCTCGATGAGGCGCAAAGTCTTTGCAAAAAATACGAGACGCTGGCGAATGGGCAAACCAGGGTAAGCTTCGTCGGCAGATTAGGATCCTACCGCTACCTTGATATGGATAAGGCCATTGAAGAGGCACTGCACGCCGCCCGTGTGTCACTGCGGTGCATAGGTGCAGGCCTGGGCATTCCCGCCTTTTTCTCCCGGCCGGACGCATCTTTCCGCGGGTAAAAAGCACCTGGGGCTTCTGAAAAGTCACGCCATTGACCGGATCATCTGTAGCCCACACTAAAAATGACGGCTGTCGCGTCACGGTTTTTCAAAGTGGTGGTAGTCTTTGGGCTGTTCGAAATTCCCCCCCCAGTGCCAGCCGCGCCGGATAAACTCTTGCACTATCGGATGCCCGGCGGTGAGTGTGCCTCTTTCGCCCGGCCGGTACAAAGAGCCTGCTGGTGCGATGATGCCGTTGGGATAGATTACCGGGTTTTGCACGGGGTTGATGTCCAGGGCGCGGCCGAAGGAATGGAGTGAGAGCTTGCTGGTGCCGGCAATGACACGGAAGTTGAAGGAATGTGAATTGTTGTCCGCCATCGAATCTCCATCTTCCCACTGATAGGCACAAACGGGGATGACTTTGCCGATGGGAAACTGAAGTTGTTCAATAAGAGAGAATATCTCGCAGACATCATCCTCGAGGCTCGCGTCCACGACAAGCTGTCCCTGGTGACGTCTGTTGTCGAATGAATAATAAATGACATCGACGCACACCAGCGTGTCGATGATTTCCAGCGGCGCCGTGCTGCCCTCAATTGCCTGGGCAAAACTCATATCGCTGTCGATAATCACCTGGTCATGGTCGTTCATGGCGTCAATACTCCTTTACACAAAAACCAGCTCCTGCCGGAGAAGGCCGGCTATTCTTTTCATGGATTTTTCATCAAGTGACACTTCGCGGTAAATGGCACTTATGGTCTGTGCGTTCAGGCGCTGGAAATCATGTTCCAGCGGCACGACAAGGGTTCCGGCCATATCGATTGCACCGGGCGATACCAAAATCCTTTTTCGCCCGGTAGCATAGTAGGCATCCGGCCTGTGTTTGGCGCGCAAAAAGATGGTCAGCCGCCAGCCTTTATCACCGTAAGAGCAAATTATGTTCACAGGCGGTTCGACGTCTTTGCGCCCAGTCTTGCGGGCGGCTTTCAGAAAGTTGTTGAACTGCTCGAGCATTCTGGTCTTTGTTCGGGACTCGATTATGACAAGTGCACGGTCAAAGGCAAAACCGCCGGCGATACGCACCCCTTTAGTTTGTTTGAGCAGGGGCAGGCCTCCCGCTTGGCCGAGAAAAGGAAGTTCACCTGCCGGGATCATTTGAAAATGCAGATGGTCGGGGGCGGAAGCGCCGCAGGCAGGACCGTTGTAAAAAACCAGATACTCAGGTGAGGCATCGCGTGCAATTTGCAGTAGCCCTGTGACGGAGGAGGAAATTTCCTGCGGCGTATGCCTGTTAGATACGACGGTGAAATGGTTGCCGAAGATCGGCGCGGGGTTGCACAAAATTTCATAAGTGTCGCGGTAGGCGATGGCGCGTTGCTTTGGCGGCCTGTTGGTGTGGCACAAAAAACAGGGCCGCCTGCTGATCGAGACGGGATCGACCGCCGCAGACCCGCTTTTTTGCCGGGCTGGATTGTACTGTAGTGCGGTCACATATCCGGCGCTTTCGAGCTTTCGCCTTTTTGTTTTTGCCAATACACGGCAGGCCGCGCCCAGTTCGGGCCAGTGTTCTTTTTCCGATTTGAAAAAATCATTGCACAGCGGGCCCAGTTTCTCATTGTCCCGGCCGGAAAAAACCGCATAGATGCTTTCAGACGTTTCATCAGAGGTTTGTTCCTGTGAGGCATCCCTGTCATCCGGGCGCGCTACATCGTGGCCGCGGTTGAGCTTCTGTCTGGCCTTTATCTCCAATGTGCGCAAACGATCTTTGTAATGGTTGTGACGATTTTGTTTCTCAAGGGACAGCTCTGCGTCTGTGTTATCGGACCAGCGGCGGCAAAGATAGAGGCTCTCGAAGATGCGCCCGATTTTATATTCACGTGTCAGGCTGAGGGCCACCGCGTAGTCCTCCCCGTAGCTCACATCGGGAAAGCAGGTTTTACGGAGCACTTCCGTGTCGAAGGCACGCGGCGCACCCATGCCGTTTACACGCAAAAGGTTGTTGTGGCCGTTGGCCTTAGTCCACTCACGGTGGTCGATCAGTCCCGGTTCGATGGGGTTCAACTTCTCATCGACCAGTGTGTAGGAGCCGACCACCATCGCATAAGATCCCCTGATTAGTGTGTCCACTATTTTTTGCAATGTTTCGGGTGAGCTGTAAAGATCGTCCGAGTCGAGCTGCACGGCGTAGCGGCCGCACTGCGGAGAGAAGATGGCTTCGTTCCAGCAGCCTCCGATCCCCAGACCACGCACCGGCGGGATGATGTGATGTACATGGGGGTGGCGTGATGCGATTTTTTTTATGATGCCCGTGGTGCCGTCCGTAGAGTGATTGTCCACGACAATGATGTTGAACGGAAAGTCTGTCTTTTGTGCAAGAGCGCTCGCCAGCGCCTCGGCAATGGTTTTTTTTCTGTTTCTGACGGGAATGATGACACTGGCCTTCCATTGAGCCCCGGCCGTTTTGCCGGCTTTTTTTGTTCGTGGCGGCAGGAAGGCGCCGATGCGTTTCAGATGGGAGGCGGCGATTTTTTCAAATTTTTTCTGACGCACTGCGTTTTCCCTGGCAGTATAGGAAAAATGTGCCTCGGTTTTGGACGTGGTTTGTTTGACGGGCGCAGGGTACGCCGCAGATGCCCTGTAGAGGAATTCCGGAATGTGCAAAATCTGAGTATCGGTGGAGATTTTCAGCCGCAGGTCATAAAGGGCAAGCCCGGCATCCCTGGGCAGTGGGCCGTATTTACTAATAGCGTTTTCGGCTGCCCGGGTGGAGAGGACAAACATGGGGCCGAAGTCAAAATCATCGCGGAGCGATCCTTCCTGATAGTCGTTTAGCGGATGGGGATGGAGGGCTCTGCCTCTGACTTCAGTGAAGTCAGCATAGACAAGTCCCGCGCCTGTGTCACGGGCGATATTCAGCAGGCGATTTATGGCCTGCTGGTCGCAGGCAATGGCCGTCTCATTTTTTATGACCCACAAATGGCTTGTGTCCGCCCGTGCCAGCAAATCCCTGGCGGAGCCGGCTTTGACAGGCGTTGGGCGATCGTTCGGCCGCAGGAACTCGGGCGCGTTATCGCCTGTTGCGCGATAAAACAGGTGGTTTCCCCATTGAAAAACAGAAGGTTTCATGCGGGTTATGGTTAAAAATTGGACATCATCATGTTGAAGGATTTTTCCGCCATGTCCGCGCACAGTTTGCGCATTGCCTGCCTTCGGAAGGGGAGAGGATTGGCCGCATCAGTGACCTTGTAGTCAACAGTTCCGGCAAGCCGGGGAGCGGCCCAGATGATCTTGCCTGTTTCTTTCTCCCGAAAAACCACTTCCAGCAGCGCCGTCATTCTCTCTTCCGCCGCCAGGATGTCCTGCCGGTAGGAAAGTGTCACGGTATTGAGGCCCACAACATTCCCGCTGATGAGAGCATCCGCTTTGGCGCTGTTTTCCACCGCCCGGAAGCGGCTGTTTTGGAGGATTTCGTCGATAAAGGCCGTGCGCATAAAGTTTTCGATCTCGGCGTGCGCGGTTCTGTTGCCGAAAGGTTCGACATAAATAGCACGGATGGCCGGGTCAATTGTTTCTCCGCGGGGGGAGAAGGAATAACCACAGCCCGTGACAACGAGGACAAAAACCAGCACGACGGCGTGAAGCGCCGGCAGGGTGCGGTTGTATGTTTTCAAAAATGCAGTCTTTTTCATGAGGCAACCACGATATTGACCAGTTTTTTGGGAACGTAAATCACTTTCAGTATTTTCGCACCCGCCAGTAGCGACGCTATTCTTTCCTCACTTTGAGCATCCGCTTTGATTTTCTCCGCATCGTAATCCACCGGCACGACGATCCGGCTGCGCAGCTTACCGTTTATCTGAATGACGATGGTCATTTCTTCTTCACTGGCGATGGCCGGGTCAAAGCCGGGCCAGGGTGTGTCGCAAGCCGGGGTGTCGTGCCCGAGTGCCTGCCAGAGCTCTTCGGTAATGTGCGGGACGATGGGGGAAAGAAGCAGAACGGCCGCTTCCAGCGCCTCGCGAATCACGCTAAGAGAGGCGAGGTCGGTTTTGCCCGGACGCTTTAGTGCATACAGTGCATTGATCAGCTCCATCACCGCGCTGATGGCCGTGTTGAAATGGAAACGGTCCTCTATATCGGCGGATACTTTACGTATAGTCTGGTGTGTTTTTCTGCGCAGGCTTTTGAGGTCGTCGGCGAGTTCCGGGCTGCCCGAGGCAGTCGCAACGGATTTGATGTCATCGAGATAATCGTCAACTATGCGCCACAGGCGACCCAGGAAACGGAAAGCTCCTTCCACTCCCTGTTCACTCCAGTCCAGATCATTTTCCGGAGGTGCGGCAAACAGGCAAAAAATACGAGCCGTGTCCGCTCCGTATGTTTTCACCAGATGGTTGGGGTCGACGACATTTTTGAGCGACTTGGACATTTTTACCGGCGTTTTGCTGATGAGGACTGTCCGGCCGCACAGGACACACTTGTTATCGGCCACCTGCTCGGGGAAAAGATAGCCGTGCTCTGGACACTCAATAGTTTTTTTGCAGACCATGCCCTGTGTAAGGAGGTTGGTGAAAGGTTCCGTTACGCCGACAACGCCCAGGTCGCGCAGGACCTTGGTATAGAAGCGTGCATAGAGCAAATGTAAAATTGCATGTTCGATGCCGCCGATATACTGGTCCACCGGCATCCAGTAGTCCACTGCCCGGCGGTCAAGCCCCGGCGCCACATCATATCCGGGTGAGCAGTAGCGCGCAAAATACCAGGACGATTCCACAAAGGTATCCATCGTGTCGGTTTCGCGTGTGGCAGCTCCACCGCAGGCGGGACAAGTAGTATTGACAAATTCGGCAAGGGTTGCCAGTGACGACCCGCCTTCCGGGCTGAAGGTTACATTCCCGGGCAGCACCACCGGCAGGTCTTTTTCCGGCACCGGGACAATGCCGCATTTTTCGCAGTTGATCATGGGGATGGGCGCGCCCCAGTAGCGCTGGCGGGAAATGCCCCAGTCACGCAGCCGGTACTGCACAGTGCGTTTTCCGATGCCTTCCTTTTCCAGATAATCGGCGATGGCCTCGAGCACCTGTGTGTTGGCCAGACCGTTGAACTGTCCCGAATTGACCAGATAGCCCTCCTCGACGTAGGCCTCGGTCATGGTGTCGGCATCGAGTTCTTTATCTTTGGGCTGGATGACGACGATAAGGGGCAAATTGAATTTTTTGGCAAACTCGAAATCGCGCTGATCGTGCGTGGGCACGGCCATGACGCAGCCTGTACCGTAATCGGCCAAAACGAAATTGGCGGCAAAGATGGGCATTTTCCCTCCGGTGAGAGGGTTGATGCAGTAGGAATCGAGAAAGAGGCCTTCTTTTTCGTAGTACTCGGAGGTGCGCATCAGCTTGTCCTGCTTTTTAACTTTCTCCACAAAGGCCTCAACGTCCTTTTCACATGGCTTGCCTTTGGCCAGCTGAGTCACCAGCGGATGCTCGGCCGCCACCAGCATGAAGGTTGCGCCGTAGAGTGTGTCCTGGCGGGTGGTGAATACCTGGATCACACCCGGACCTTCCGCAAGCGGGAAATCGACCAGGCAGCCGTAGCTTTTGCCGATCCAGTTTTTCTGCATGGTCAGGACACGCTCCGGCCAGCCGGGCAGGCGGTCGCAGTATTCCAGAAGTTCCTCGGTATAGGCGGTAATTTTGAAAAACCACTGATCAAGCACCTTCTCTGTCACTTCCGTGCCGCAGCGCCAGCACAGGCCGCCCTCCACCTGTTCATTGGCCAGCACTGTGTCGCACTTGACACAGAAATTGACGGTGGAGCGCTTTTTGTAGGCCAGGCCCTTTTCATACATCCAGATAAAGAAAAGCTGCTCCCAGCGGTAGTATTCCGGATCACAGGTGGCCAGCTCGCGATCCCAGTCATAGCTGAAGCCCATCCGCTTGAGTTGCTTTTTCATCTGGTCGATGTTTTCGTAAGTCCATTTTGAAGGGTGGATCCTGTTTTCGATGGCCGCGTTTTCCGCAGGCATGCCGAACGCATCCCAGCCGATCGGATGCAGGACGTTCAGGCCCTTCATACGTTTATAGCGCGCCACGACATCGCCGATGGTGTAGTTGCGCACATGCCCCATGTGGATTTTTCCCGACGGGTAGGGAAACATCTCCAGCAGGTAGTATTTCTTTTTCGCCGGGTCTTCAGTTACCTTGAAGGTTTTTTCCTCTTCCCATTTTTTCTGCCATTTCTCTTCGATGGCCGCCGGATCGTATTTCATAACAGTGGTATGCTCCAAAAAGAATTAAATAATCGCGGGTTGTCTAGCATATTGGGCAGGTGAGCGCAAGTGAAGATGGCGGTAAACGACGATTTTGCACATGCCCGGGTGCTCCATCTACAGTGGACAGGTGGAGGGGGGAGAAAAAGGATCTGCAAGGGACAATAACTGCGCTCATCGGGTGGGTGCGGGCAGACAGGAAAAATGAGCGGCGTACGTTGCTGCCCGCCGCTCATTTTCGCTTAAAAAAGAATTACTTTTTCATTGATTTCTCGAAAGCGGCGTTGTCCTGCTTGGCTTTGCCTTCCGCTCTTTTAACTTTTTCCTCAGCCAGCCTGGCTCTTTCTTCGGCCAATTTGGCTCTCTCTTCAGCCAGCCTGGCCGCGTTTTCCGCGCGCTCAGCCGCGTCAGCCGCCTTTATTGTAGCCTCGTCAGCCGCCGCTTTGGCTTCCTGTGCCTCCTTGAGTGCCTGTTCGGCTTTCGCGCTGGTCTGCTGCCCCTGCGCCTGCACTTTTTCCAGATCGCCGGTGGTCGCGCAACCGACCAGGGCAATCGTCAGAGCAAACATCATGGCGATCATTAAAAGACTCTTTTTCATTGTGCAATCACCTCCTTTCTTTTTATTTTTCAGTTGCCTGGTGATGGCTATAGTGAAGATCAGGGCGACGAATATTAAGCTTGGCCACCATCACTTTGTTCATTTTTGTCATGCTGTTGGCCGGGACAAGCCCGGTAAATTACGGTGAAGCTATTTATTGCGGCCCGGCGCAATCAACTGCCCTTCAATTTCCAGATCGAATCTTAGTTGTCTTATGACTTTTGCCGCTTCGCTCTTACTGTTAAAGGGGCCGGCCAGAACACGGTAGCCGTTTTGTCTGGGCAGAACCCGGGCGGGAATGGGCGGCCCCTGATGGTTGACCATGGCGGCGAGCCTGACTGCGTCGAGTTCATTATTTTTGTCAGCTACCCAGACATACCAGGCACCGACCCTCAGTTCCGGTACAACCGGCGCGCCCAGGAGCCGCCGCGGGTGATTCACTTCGACAACATCCGTGAACAGTTGGTCAGCATCGTTTGTGCTTTTGGAGACGGGCACCGGGTAGCCGGCCTCCTCGGCAAGAGTATTTCTGACCTTTCTCCAGTCAACTGCGGAGGACGATTTTTTCTCCAGTAAGGCCAGTTTTTCGTAAACCTCTTCAAGATGATTTCCTGTCAGATCATCCAGTGGTGCGTGCGCCTCCAGATAGATGACGCCATTTGACCGACCGGCAAGGTAGGGCTGATTGACGATACGCACCGGCGTGCCGACCTGTGTCTGGTCAAAGAGTTTTTTGATGTTTTCCGGATACAATCTCATACACCCGTTGGTGGCGCGAAGGCCGACGCTGGCCGGTTTGTTCGTGCCGTGAATAAGGTACGACGGCCTGCTCAAATAAAGAGCGTAGTCGCCAAGAGGGTTATCCGGTCCGGGTAAAACCTGTGGCGGCAGAATGTCCCCTTTTTTCCGGTGATCTTCCGCGATACTGGCCGGCACATACCAGGTCGGTTTTATAACCTTTTTTACCACCTCCATATTGCCCATCGGTGTGGGGCGCTCCTCAGTGCCGATGCCCAGCGGGTAGGTCGACACCTGTTTGCCTCTGTTTTTAAAATAAAACAGCCGCATGGCCGGAAGGTTGATGACGATGCCGTTTCTGGGTCCGTCCGGCAGGATAAATTTCATGGGAAGCAAAAGACGCTCACCCTCCTGGGGCGCCCAGATATCGATGTACGGATTGGCCGCGCTCACGGCGTTTGTACCGAGACCGAAATGTCTGGCGACATCCGGGATGGTATCACCCTTTTCCAGCTGGATGACGGCCAGCCGGCCGACGAGATCCTCTCCCGCGGCCGCGGAAAAATTATGCCGCTCGAGCTTTTCCTCCGGGTGTGCAGGAAACGACCCATACTGCACCTGAACTTTTTTGATTCGGGCACACCCGTGAAAAGCCAGTAAAGATGCCACTATCAATGCAATTACAGGATGGGTGGTGTATGCCGCGGCATTAGGTTTGGCGCTTGGCAACATCAGGCAAATATATTCTCCAGTTCAATGAGGCGGTTTTAAGCATGGACGACCGGGGGCATGCAAGGTGTAATTTAGGCAAGTCCGCTGCAAGGATGGCTTTTGGTGACCTGTGTCACGCTTTCAGGAAAATACAGTGTGGCGGCAGGGGCGGGCGCTGTCTTACGGCCGTATTTCCACAAGGGTGCCGTTGGGTACCAGTTTATCGATTTCTTCTATTTCCTCGTTGGTCACGGCGATGCAGCCTTCCGTCCAGTCTTTATCAGTGTGCGACTCGCCCATCCATGCAAAATCCTTTTTCAGGCCGTGGATCATAATACTCCCGCCGGGGGCAACGCCCAGCTTTTTTGCGCGTTTCGTGTCTTCTTCATTCGGATATGAGATATGCAGTGAAAGAAAAAACCTGCTGCTTTTGTTGCGGCCTTTGATAAAGTAGATGCCCTCAGGAGTTTTTTTATCTCCCTGTTTTTCCTTGGGGCCAACCGGATTTTCCCCCAGGGCGACGCGGTAGGTCCTGATTACTTGTCCGTTGGCCCAAAGCGTCATCCGCCTCAGGCTTTTTTCCACCAGGATTTTATCGGCGGGGCCATCCGGGAGGATAAGCGGTGTTGTCAGCCCGTACTGCTGCAGTTTCTTTTGCAGCTCGGCTATTTCTTCTTCCTTTGCCTGGAGTTCCCGCTCGAGGGCTGAGATACGGGTTTGCTGCTCGGCTGCCTGTCTGTTTTGTGTGAAAATCCTGACATCCTTGTCGGTTATGTTATGCAGGTGAAAGACCATCATTTCACTGTCGTGGCGGTAACGACTTTCCGGATAGTCCCGGATGATGGTTTCGAAGCATTCCAGCGCTTTGAAATAGTCTTTGTGCTCGTTTCCGGGATGGGCATAGATAAATCCCATTTCAAACAGGGCCCGGTCGGCTGCCCCCGGGTGTTGTTTCATAATTTCCCCGTATCTGGCCAGCGAGTCGGAAAATTTACCTTGGCGAAAAAGATTATTTGCTTCTTCGAGGGCTGATTTAGCCAGAAAATTACTGCAGCCGCCGGCAAGCAGTAACAGCGGGATTAAACAGGACAGCAACAGGTTACGGCCCGCGCTTTTGTGGTTTCTTATTATTTCCATTGTGGTTTTTTCCCGGTCATTGGATCTTTGGCGGATTCGTGGAGAGATCCCGCCGGACGGCAAGTTTGCGCATGCACTCGCGGGCCAGTTCATTCAAGGCAGGCAGCGTTGCGGCCTGAGCGGTGGCGGTCACCAGATTTTTGATGCCGCCTGCCGCGTGCTTGAGAAAATGTTGTTTGTTTTTTTTGAGTCCAAGAAACCCGTAAGCGCCAAGGGCCTGCATAAGCCTTTGTGCCGCCCCTTCCCAGAAATAGTCGGTGAATCTCTCCAGGCTGTAATCCGGTTCCATAATTCTGTAGTAAAAGGAAATCAGCTCATTTCTTTCCTCAGGCAAAAATGTCACATAAGGATCACAGATAAGCGAAGCAAGGTCATAAAACACATTGCCCGGTCTCATCCCTTGAAAATCGATGAAGACGGGCCGCTCATCGCCCAGCATAATGTTCTGTGATTGAAAGTCGCGATGGATCAGACACAGGGGCACTGTTTGCAGGCGTTCGATAAGCTGTGACGACTCTTCCTCCCACTGCCGCGCCAGGGATTGGGGTAACTCAAAACCGCAAAGAGCATCGACAAAGTTATCGAGAAAATACTGATGCTCCCAGCGATAGAGCTTTTCGTCGTAAGCGGGAGATATTTTCAGATCGGTGGGAAGTTCGGCCAGCGAAAAGCGGTGCAGGCGGTGAATTTCCGAAAGGGCGGCCAGATAGAAACGTCGACGCTTGTGCCACGGCAGCGTTCTGAGCATATAAAAATCAAGCTCACCTGCGTCTTCGAGTAGCAGAAAACGCAGGTTCTGGTCAAAAGCGATGATCCGCGGCACGGGAACGCGCAGTTCGTTTAAGAAGCGGTTTATCTCTACCCAGTAAGCGTTTTCCTGTGTTTCGACTCCGTAGGCCATAAAGATGAAATTTCTGCCGTCTTTGAGCAGCACACGCCAATATGTCCGGTCGGATCCTCCCTTTTCGATCGGTCTTAGTCTGAACTCGACCAGGCCCAGGTGATCGCTTAAAAATTTTTCTTTATTTGTGTCCATCCGCTTTGAGCTCTTTCAGATGTTTGTCTTTACAGGCCTTTTCTCAGCCTGTGATATTCTTCAGGTGAGCCGGCATCGTGCCAGATGCCGCCGTCAATAACCGCGCCTCCTACGGAGCGCGGGTCATTTTTGATGCTCGCGATGAGCGGTGCGACAATCGATTCTGTTTTTCCTTCTTCCAAACGCCTCAGAAAGGATCGTTCAAGTATGTAAATGCCGGCAAACAGGCAGCTGCGTACTCCCGGCCGGCCGAGAATGTTTCTCATATCGCAGATAAAGCCGCTCGAGTCAATATTGACATTGAGCAGCGGCCCGCTGCTGCGCAAAGCGAGGGAGACCTCGCCTTGGAGCTCCAAATGCCTCCGGATCAGCTCTTCCAGCGGCAGGCTGGTAATGATATCACCGTTATAGACGATAATACGCTCTTCGCTTTCCACCAGATCCTCGATATTCTTGATGCCGCCCGCCGTATCCAGAAGGACAGGTTCGTGGCGCAGGATGATCGGGATGTCCCGCCAGCGGGATTGGGGGAAGGCCTCCACGTATTTTTCCGGACAGTGATGTGTATTGATAATGAACCTCTGCACGCCGATACCCTGCAGGTGCTCCATCGCGTAGGTGATAATCGGACGATCCCCCACTATAAGAAGCGGCTTGGGCGTATCCCGGGTGAGCGGCATGAGTCTCGTACCCAGTCCCGCGCCCAGGATGAAAGCTGTTTTGATCAGTCCCTTTTCCATTTATTTGTCCACCGTTTCTTTTTTTCCATAATCGCCGTCAATTTTTACCAGCGCTGCTACAATGAAACCTGGAATCGTCGTTATCAATATCCAGTAATAGAAATCGATATAGCCAAGCCTTTCCTGAATCCAGCCGCTCATCATGGAAGGAAGCATCATGCCCAGCGCCATTATACCGGTGGCAATGGCGTAAAAAACCGTTTTGTACCGGCCTTGCGAAACCATAATCATATACATTGTATAGGCTGTAAAACCAAAGCCGTAGCCGAACTGTTCGACGGCCACGGCCCAGCCGATAAACCAAATGCTTTCCGGTTGCACATGCGACAGATACACGAAAATGAGATCAGGCAGATGCATGATAATTACCATGGGCCACAGCCAGAATTTGAGGCCCCTGCGGTAAATGGCATAACCCCCCAGGATTCCGCCCAGCATCAGCGCGACCACGCCTGCTGTTCCGTAAATCCAGCCGACTTCGGCGGTCGAAAGACCCAGTCCGCCTTTTTCCCTGGCATCCAAGAGAAAGGGGGCGACCATTTTAACCAGCTGGGCCTCGGCGAAGCGGTAAAATAAGAAGAAGCAGATGATGACGACAATATCTTTGCGCCGGAAAAAAAGTGTGATGATGCGGAGGTATTCATCAAGCAGGTTTTTGCCTTTGGTTGTGGGGGCTGAGCGATCCGCCGGAGGGTAAGGAAGTATGAAAAAATGGTAAAGACACAAACTGAGAAAAACGGCTGCCAGAACAAAGAAAGTCAGCGACCAGGCGGAAGCAACCGGGTAGCCGTTTTTTTGCAAAAGCCCCGCCAGGACGACGAGCCCTCCCTTGGCGGCGATAGTGGACACGCGGTAAAAGGCGGTGCGTACGCCGACGAAAGCCGCCTGCCCCGGCGTGTCGAGCCCCAGCATGTAAAAGCCATCTGTGGCGGTGTCGTGCGTGGCGGACGAAAAAGCCATGATCCAGAGAATCGCCAGCGTATAGCGTACAAAATCCGCCGCCGGAAGAGTCAGTGCCACGCAGGCGAAGGCCCCGCCGGTAACAAGCTGTGTAAGCAGAATCCAAAAGCGTTTGGTGAGGAAAAGATCTACAAAAGGGCTCCAAAGAGGCTTGATTACCCAGGGAAGATAAAGCCAGCTTGTGTACAGGGCGATGTCTGTGTTGGACAGGCCCAGGTTTTTATACATCACGACACTGACGGCCATGACGACCATATAGGGGATCCCCTCGGCAATATAGACCGACGGCACCCACAGCCAGGGATTGCGCTTTTCATTGCCGGAGCCGGTTTTTACGCCTTCAGTAGCTTCCATTTATCTGCCGTTTGCTTAATTTGTGTCTCGTTTGGTAATCCCCCGCGGTCAGTAGAGCTTTTTCAAAACCGCGCCGCGGAAATAGTGGGCTAAAATATCTTCCGACTTGAAACCACGGGCCGCCATAACGGCCGCTCCAATCTGGCAAAGCCCCACGCCATGTCCCCAGCCGCCTCCGTCTAATGTAAGGTGCGAAATATCGCCTGCCGCGTCATGCTGTGCCGAAACCACAAAAGCGCTCGAAAGCAGGTGTGTCGGTGAAAGCCAGCGGCGGATTTCCAGTTCCTTGCCGACGGTCACAGTTCGCCGGGTGCCTTCTATTTTGAGGCGGCTGATCCTGCCTGAAGCTCCGCGCTCCAGCGCTTCAATGCGTTTGAGCGCGCCGAAGTCAATCCCTGACTTTTCCCGCAAAATGGCCGTTAGCTCCTGTGCCGTGTAAACGACCCGCCAGCGGTAGAAATTTTTTGTTTCCAGGTCGAAGGAGGGGAGGATCTGCCCGAGGAGAGATTCATCGGTTGTGTTGCAGTAAGCCTCCGGATTGGAAAGCAGCCACGATTTTACGTGTGCCTCCGTGGCAAGGGGTGAGCTTTCGCGGTCGCTGTCGTTGATGCCGGCCAGATATGGAAAATGGGCATTTTCCCAGGCGGTGGCAAACACTTCCGTCCTTCCACCACAGCATTTGCTGTAGCGTGCGTCGCAGATACGGCCCTCGTGGGTCAAAAACAACCCGCGCGTGTCGTTTATCGCCCGGGCGACATTTTCGGAAATTATGCGTGTAATCCCCTGGTAGCGCTGGCAATGATCATCCGCGCACACATCAAACCCCTCATGGTCGTTTACATCCTGCCAGACAAGGATTTCATTTTCCCCCCCGTCCTGCACGGCGCGAGGCGTCTTTTTCTTTTCCAGCATGGCGACCAGCCAGCTTCGTGCGGTGACGGCCTGGACTTTGAGAAACTCCGGGGGAGCACCGGCGGACATTTCCGATGAAATGACCGAGGACAGATAATCTTCCAGGCCGATCAGGTTGAAAGCCGAGATTGTGCCGTCCTGATTTGGTGAAAATAATATGCCGCCGCGGAAGGAGAGAGTCTGCAGGCGTTCCCAGTGGAAGCGGATGCCGATGCGGATGTCGCTTAAGCTGAAGAAATCATTCGCGCGATCGGCGGGAATAAGTTCAATTTCATTTTTTTGCATCACGATCCGTTCATCCCGGTCCCTGATGGTGACCGTGCCGTTTTCGCCCGCGGAGGCGTTAATTTGAGTTTTTGCTTCTTGTCCGGAAAAAGGCGGGTATGTTCCGTTAAGTAAAACCTTCGCCTGGCGCGAATTCTGAAGAAGGGCGACTTTAATTACCGGTTCGCTTGTGATCATGTAACCGTCCGCAAGTGAAGATGCTTTTTTCTAGAGGCAATACATGCACATGTCAAGAAGGTTATTTTTGCCCACGCCAAATGTCGTCAGGTCTGCCTTTTCCGGCTCGTTGCGGGCAATTTGTATGACAAATGCTTGCTGTCAACTTATCACTTGAATATGATTCATTTATCATATATGTAAATAAAAAAAGCGGCGGCTGGAGTATGGCGTTTGTCTGGCCAATCGGCGGAGGAAAAGGCGGTTCGGGAAAAAGTTTTCTCACCAGTTCCCTGGGGAGGCTTTCTGCACAGGCGGGTAAAAAAACCCTGATCATTGACCTGGATCTGGGTGCCGCGAATCTGCATACACTGGTCGGTGTGCCTTATCCGGAAAAAGGATTTTCCGATTTTCTCCAGAAAAGAATTCCCCTGCTGGAGGACACGGTCATTAAGACCTCTTATGAAAATCTCTTTCTCATCAGCGGCGCCCGCGACAATTTTGACATTGCCAATCTTCCTTACGCGCAGAAAATGAAAACGTTGCGTGCCATCGCCAGGCTTGACTATGACCGTATCCTGCTGGATCTGGGTGCCGGTACGTCATTTAATACTCTCGATTTTTTTTTAATCTCACAAAATGGCATTTTCGTTACGACGCCGGAGCCGACTTCGATTGAAAATGTTTACCGCCTGATCCGTTCGATTTACTTCCGCCTGATCCGTTACTGTTTTACCGCGCCGGAGTACAAGGCGCTGGGCGAAGAAATGGAAAACAAATTCGGCCAGGGGGCAACCAACCGGCCCGATACAATGATGAACGCCCTGGAGGCTATGCATCCACAGCGGTATGAAAAACTGCAGGACGAACTGCGTTCGTTTCGCTTCAAACTGATCGTTAATCAACTGCGTCGTTACGACAATGCCTCCCTGGGGACGCAAATAAGCAAAATGGTGGAAAAGCATCTTGGCCTGCATCTGGAGTTTGCCGGCAACGTGGCCTATGATGACCATGTTCATGATGCGATCTGTCAGCAGGTGTTTTTCGTTGATCGCTATCCTTACACGAAAACGGCCATGGACCTCAAAGAGCTCAGCCGCCAGATTGTTGAACACACCGGCCAGCAGCTGTCCTTGCGTAATATGTAGTAAGCTGCACAAAAGCTGATCCGAAGTCTACCGGAGTGTAGTGATGCCCAAGAACTTCAAAAAAATGAATTTCTACGAAAGGCTCGATATCGGACCGACAGCGGCGGCGTTCGAAATAAGGCATGCCTACAACGCCGCCTGCCAGATGTACACCAGCGGTTCGCTCGTGAGTTACTCATTTTTTTCGCAAAAGGAAAGGGAAGAAATTCTATTGCTCATTGAAGAGGCCTACCAGACACTGATCAACGAACAAACAAGGAAACAATACCATGCGGAACTGGTGGGTCGGGGAGAGCTTGCCGAAGAAGACATAGCGGTGACCCAGAAAAAACCGATCGATGTCTTTGCTTTCAGCAGCGGCCACCGCGGCGGGGTGATCGTGGCCAGGCATGATGCGCTGAAAGAAAAAATTGCCGAAAGTGAGACCATCAATGCAATTTTACAAAAGAAGAATATCGGCGGAGCCGACCTGAAACAAATACGCCAGGAGCTGGGTATTGAGCTGGAACATATCGCCAAGCTGACCAAAATACGCGTTGATTATTTGAGGCACATTGAAGCAGATGCTGCGGCATCTTTGCCGGCGCCCGTTTTTCTCAAAGGCTTTTTGAAATCCTACCTCAAGTGCCTTTGCCTGGAGCCGGTGGAAGAAATAAGCGGACGTTACCTGGAGAGGTTGGCACGTTCCGGCGGCGGGTAGGGCATTTACCGTTTGAGGAGGGACAAATGGAGACAGACACCATAAAGACGGCACAGGGCGACCTGGCGATTACTTTTCTGGGACATGCGACTCTGATGGTTACTTTTGGCGGCAAGACCGTGCATGTTGATCCGGTCAGCGCTGAGGCGGACTACACCAGACTTCCCGCCGCGGACTTAATTTTGATAAGCCACGACCACCATGATCACCTTGATCTGGAAGCGGTTAAACTAATCAGAAAACCGGGAACAAAAATTGTCGGCAATCCCGATGCAGGCAGGCAGATCCCCGGAGCAATTGTCCTGAAAAACGGAGAGTCTCAGACAGTGGACGGATTCAAGATTGAAGCGGTGCCGGCCTATAACATCAGGCATGAGATGTCTCCGGGTGTGCCTTTTCATCCACGGGGGATCGGCAACGGTTATGTGGTGACTTTCGGCGACAAGCGCGTTTATTTTGCCGGCGATACGGAAAATGTACCGGAAATGAAACAGCTGCTGGATATAGATATCGCTTTTTTGCCGATGAATCTTCCCTACACGATGACGCCGGAAATGACAGCCGATGCCGCATTGATGTTCAGACCGAAAATTCTTTATCCGTATCACTACGGAGAGACGGACACGGCAAGACTAAGTGCTTTACTCAAAGACGAGAAAGATATTGAAATCCGCATCCGGAAGATGAAATGAGGCGCCGGCCAAGCAAGTGGCAGGCAGATGAATTTGGCCAAAATGCTCCAGGGGGTATTGCCTCATTCCCGGCCAGTCGTGACCACATCATTTTTTACCGATGTCACCGTCCTAATCGTTTGAATCCGGACAAAAAGTGTGTTAGATGTCCGCATAATCTGTATGATCAGTCTTGTCGCGGGGGTGATATATGAGTGTCTACGAGTACGTGGCACTGGACAAGAAAGGGCGGGAACGCAAAGGATTTGTGGACGCCACAGGAGTGTCCACGGCTCGCCAGCAGCTCCGCGACAGCGGAATCTATCCGGTAGAAATCTATCCGGCGCGCGAAAAGAAACAATCAGCTTTTTCCGGCGCGATGGAAATCAGTTTGTTTCAGAGGATTTCCCCCAAAGATATTTCCCTTTTCACCCGACAGCTGTCCACTCTTCTGGGGGCGGGTATCCCCCTGGTGTCTTCTTTTTCCATTTTACTGGCGCAGACCAAAAACCAGCCTTTGCAGAAAATCCTGGCGCAGATCCGTGCCGACCTTACGGAAGGAAAAAGTTTGACGGCCAGCATGGAAATTTATCCCAACGTCTTCCCGCCGTTTTACATCAACATGGTCAGGGCCGGTGAGGCTTCGGGAACGATGGACCTGGTACTGGAGAGACTGGCGGATTTCAGCGAAAACCAGCAGGAGCTGAGAAACAAAATACGTTCCGCGCTGGCCTACCCCATGATTATGCTGCTGGTCGGTTCTTTGGTCATTTTCCTGCTGATGACGTTTCTTGTGCCGAAAATCACCGAGATTTTTTCGGACATGAGGCAGACTCTACCGCTTGCGACCATTATCCTGATCAGGATCAGCAGTTTTCTGAAATCTTTCTGGTGGCTGATGATACTTGTCGTCATCGTCGGGTTGTTTGTCTTCAAGTATGCGACGGCAGGTACGCAGGCGGGGCGGCGTTACTGGGATTCCTTTCGGCTAAGGGCACCGGTTTGGGGAGCGGTTAATCTTAAAATCGCCATCGCACGCTTCGCCCGCACGCTGGCAACCCTTTTACAAAGCGGTGTGCCGCTTCTGGCGGCGATGGACATTGTCCGCAATGTGGTCAATAACGTGTATATCGGAGAGGCCCTCACCATTGTCGCCAGGGAAGTGGAAGAAGGAAAGTCGCTGGCCGCCCCGCTGGCCGCCAGCGGCATGTTTCCGCCGATGGTTACGGAAATGATCGCCGTAGGTGAGCAGACCGGGACGCTCGAAACGATGCTCAACAGGATCGCCACGTCCTACGAAACGGAAGTGCAATCGGATATCATGGTCATGACATCGCTTTTGGAGCCGGTGATGATTCTCGTGATGGGTTTGATCGTCGGTTTCATCGTTTTTTCGATATTGTTGCCGATTTTTGAGATGAATCAGATGGTGAAGTGACGGCTTTGTAAAAATGCCATATACGGCGTTGCGCTTCGTTTCTCGTCGTTGCGACGTGCAAAGAGTAAGTTTTACTCTTGGACACTTGCGCGCCTTGTCTCTGACGCTTTTACAAAGACGTCAACGCTATGATAAAGGAGTTGGGCATGAGAATCGAAAAAGAACATGAAAACAGACAGGCGGGTTTTACGCTGATTGAGCTGATGGTAGTTGTTGTTATTCTTGCTCTGCTTGCGGGGTTGATTATGCCGCGCTTTCTCGGACAATCCGACACGGCCAAACAGCAGGCGGCGCGCACGCAGATGGCCCTTCTGGAAAGCGCGCTGAAGATGTATAAGCTCGACAACGGTACTTACCCGTCAACCGAGCAGGGCCTCAAGGCGCTTGTTGAGGCGCCCACGGTGGGTAATCTGCCGAAGAACTGGCGAAAGGGAGGCTATCTGGATAAAGGAAAAGTTCCCAAGGATCCATGGAAGAACGATTATGTGTATGTCTGTCCCGGCAGTCACGGCGATTTTGATATAATATCTTTAGGGGCGGATGGCGAACCGGGCGGTGAAGACGCAGATATGGACATCAATAACTGGGATGTTGATTAATTCAAGCCGGATGAGCATGCCGCAAACAGATTCCGCCGCCTGCTTACCACAAAAATATAACGAAGCTGCCGGCCGGTGCGCCATTTGCCGGCTTTGCGGCCGGCCGTCAAAAAATAAGGGTTTTACCCTGATGGAGCTGATAATCGTCATCGCCCTGATCGGGGTGACCCTGGTTTTTGCCATTCCCACCACGAGGGAAGCGCTCACCGTAAACAGCCTCAAGAAAACGACCAGGCTGCTGGTCGGCCTGGAGCGCCAACTGCGCTCCGAAGCTGTTCGTGACCAGATGGATTACATTCTTGTGCTGAATATTTCCGACAACAGCTATTATGTAATGACCCAGGACATGACGCCGGAAAAGTTGCAGGAGGTGGAAAAAAAGGCGCGGAAACTGCCCGGCGGCGTTGTCATCCGGGATGTCGTCAAGCAAAAAAACAAGAAAATCTCTCAGGGCAAAGTTGAAGTAAAATTCGCCAGAAACAATACCAGTCCGCCATTGATTATTCATCTGGCACACGAGGAGGAAGTCATGACGCTGGTGATGAACCCGTTTTTGGGTGTGACCGCCCTGTACGACCGTTATGCAGATATTTCCGTGGACGACGGTCTGGGCAGCGATACTGCAAAATAGCCGGGAGGAATGATGAACAGACATAACCGCGGCTTCACGCTTTTAGAGGTGATGGTGGCCATGTCCATAATGGCCATCGGCCTGGTGGCGGTTTTCCAGATGCAGTCGCAGAGCATTTCCATGTCCACGGAAGCGCGCTTTCAGACTACCGCATCGCTTCTGGCCCAGAGCAAAATGGCCGACGTCGAAGCGGCCAGTGTGCTGGATAACCGGACGGAAAAGGGAGATTTTTCTCCGGCTCATCCCGACTACGGATGGACACTGGTTGTGACCGACACGCAGATCGCCAGACTCAAGAGGGTGGAAGTGACAGTGTTCAACAGATGGTTTGAAAAGGGCGGGACATATCAATTGGTGCTGTACAAAACAAGTGGGATGTGACCTATGCCGAGCATCTGCAGTTTTCGCCGTTCCCCATCGCGCGGCTTTACACTCCTGGAAATCATGATCGCCGTCTTTATTCTGGGAGTGGTGCTCACGACGATTTATGCCGCCTACACGTCAACGCTGGGCGTCATCAGAAACATCGAAGACGAGTCGGTCATCTATAAAATGGCGCGCGTCACGCTTGACCGGATGGCCAGGGACCTGACCGCACTTGGGCGATTTGACGGCAAATTCTTTTTGCGCTCGGAACGAAAAGGAATCGGCGTCGACGAATTCGGGTATCTGACCTTCTGGTCGTCATCTCATCTTGTGTTTGAGCCCGGCGAACTGGACGGTGCGCCTGCTATGATCACCTATTTCGTGAAACGTGACAAGGAAGGGCGGTTTTCCCTGTGGCGTTCCGACGTTTTGAGTTCGCGGCCTGCCACGGAGTCCGCAACGGATCGCGGTGTGGTTATTTGTCAAAATATCAAGGGATTCGCTTTGCGGTTTTTCAATGAAGCGGGCGGGCAGTTTGACCATTGGGATACAAGGTCGGCCCCGCCGCAGAAGGATAAGCCGCCGACCATGATGGAGATAGAGCTTGTTATGGCCAACGACAGAGATCCGGAAATGCCCTACAAATTTACAACGAAAATATTTTTTCCGGTGAGGAAATGAAAAACAGGAAAAACATCCTGAAAGACCAATCCGGAATCGCGCTCATTACCGTCATCCTGATTGTCAGTATACTGGCGGCGGCCGCCCTGGAACTCAACCGCTCGACCCGCCATGACATATACGATGCGGCCAATTTAAGCGACGGCATCCGTCTGACTTATATTGCCAAGTCCGGTTTTTACGGCGCGGCCGCCCTGCTGGCAAAATCCAGTGCCGACTATGAGACGCTGCGCGATGACTGGGCGCGGGCGGAAACGTTTTCCGCCCAGTCCGCTTCTTTCTTTCCGAACGGCCACTTTATTTTACGCATCGAGGACGAAAAGGGAAAGATACCTCTGAACAAACTGGTGGACGGCGGCGCGGTCAACCCGGAGATCAAAGAGATGCTTTTGAGACTCCTGGCGTTGCCTGAGTTTGAGCTCGGCCCGCAGGAGGGGATGGAAATCGTGGACTCGATTATTGACTGGATGGATGAGAACGATGATATATCGGGTATGGGAGCGGAAAGCTCCTACTATGCGTCGCTGCCCCTGCCCTACAAAGCAAAAAACGGGCCTTTGGATTGCATTGAAGAATTGCTTATGATAAAAGGTATTTCAAAGGAAGTATTTGCCGGAACCAGTAAGAAACCCGGCCTGATACAATGTGTGACCATCTACGGTACGGGAGCCATCAACATCAATACCGCGCCCAAACCGGTGTTGCGTGCCCTTTGTGCGGAATTGACCGAGGAGCTGGCCGATAGAATGGACGATTACCGCCTGAACCCGGCTAACGATTTGTCATACGTTACCTGGTATAAGAACGTGCCGGGTATGGGAGGCATCACGATAAAACCTGAATTGGTTGAGATGGTGAAAAGCAACTATTTTACAATTCGCTCAACGGGGGTGACCGAAGGGATGCAGCAGTCCATAAACGGTGTGGTGCAGAGGTCGCCTTTTAAAGTGATGAGCTGGAGGCTTGAATAATGCCGCAACCGGTTTTGGGCCTCGACATTGGGTCGGAAAGCATAAAGGGGGTGCTTGCGCTGCGCAAGGGTCGTAGCGATGTGCGCGTGCTCGCAGCCGAGACCATCACCCTGACCGAAGGTGTTGACCTGGAGGCGGCCGTGAAAAAAATGGCCGCGGCTTTGCGGCCGGCAGCGCCGTCCGGCATGCAATGTGTTGTGTGTATCCCCCCGTCGGATGTAATGTACCGGCAGGTACAGCTTCCCTTCCGCGATGAAAGCAAAATTAAAAAAGCCCTGCCTTTTGAGCTGGAGCCTCTGTTGCCTCTGCCGGTCGGCGAGGTAGTGATAAGTTATGTTCATCTTCCTGAAAGCGGTCTACTGGTAGCGGCTATCGGTAAGGAAAAAATCCGCGGCATCATCGGTATGGTTGAAAAGTATTTGGGCAAGGTGCTCCTGATCGACATCGCTGCCGCCGCCCTGGCCTTGCCTCTTTTGCAAAGCAGGAACAGCGTGGGAACCGGTATCCTGCTGGATATCGGCGCCGCTTCCACGTTTGCCGTTTTCTATGAGCAAAACGCGATAGTTCAGATACGATCCTTTGTTTTCGGCGGCAACACCATCACTTCCGCGCTGGCTCAGGATCTTTCATGTGAAAATATCGAAGCGGAACGAATAAAAATCAACTCCATTTTCGGCGAAAAAAGCTGGGAGAAGCACTCCACCCAGGCGAAAACCTTCTGCCGGCAGTTTTGCATCTCCCTGAAAAGCACGGTGGAGTTCATGCTGCTCAACAAAACGCTGCACAGTGCGCCGGGCCGGATCACCGTGACGGGAGGCGGGTCGCTTTTTCAGCCGTTACGTGACGAATTGACAAAAATCTTTATTGCGGAAATCGTTGACTATCAGCACCCGGGCGCTCTGGAGATCGACCGGAAAATTCGCATGACCTATCAGCCGCCGATCATGAACACGGCACTGGCCGCGGCGAAGAGGGCTTTCGGCGCAGCGAAGTCCTTCAACTTCAGACAGGGAGAATTCGAATACCGGCACGGGTTCGGAAGCTTACTTGAGCAGACGAAGCGCTGGGTGATCGCCGGCGGCGTGCTTCTGATGCTTGCCGGAGCGCATCAGCTGATTGACTACCGCCTGCAAAGCGCCAGGGCTGCGGATTATAAAGCGCAAATCAACGCAATTTTCAAAAAGCACCATCCCACGGCACAGACGATTGTCGATCCGGTCGCCCAACTGCGCAGCAAGCTCGAAGAAGACAAAAAAACATACGGGCTGGCCGAGGGCGGATCCGGCACGACTGTGCTGGCATTGCTCAAAGACATCTCGGGTCTGATCGCACCGGATATGGACATTGTGATCAATCACCTATATTACGAAAAGGCGGTGATGATCATCAAGGGCGATGCAGGAAGGATGGACGATGTCACTGCCGTGAAAAATGAACTGGAAAAGTCAAAACATTTTAAAAATGTTTCCATCGGCTCGACATCTTTGGCGCGGGAGGGCTCCCGGGTCAATTTTGATTTAAGAATGGAAGTGCAATGATAAAATCATACTGGAATTCACTGGACAGGCGCCAGCGCTACGTTGCCGGCTTGGGGATCGTATTTGTCGTTGCGGTCCTGATTTGGGCGTTTGTTTTGTCCCCCCTGTGGGAAGCGAAGGCCAAAATGAAAAAATCCATTTCGTCCAACTCCGGGAAACTCGCCGAGATGATCAGCATGGACGAGGCGTTTGCCGACCAGGAAGCTCAGATTTCCAGGATCAAAACAGTTTTGGCTTCGCGCAGGGATTTCACCCTTTTTTCCTATCTCGAAAAAAAGGCGGTGGCGGCGCGGGTGAAAGGCAGTATCAGGCAAATGAATTCCATGCAGGGAACGAAATCGTCTTCCTTTGAAGAATCTCTTATTGACCTGAAGCTTGATCGCCTGACGATCAGGCAGCTTGTTGAATTTTTGTACCAGGTTGAATCACCGGATGAAATGATCAGAATCAAGCGGATCACGATTGACAAAATGAAAGAAAACCCGGAATACATAAGCGTCCAGATCCTGGTGGCGTCTTACACGCCGGTTGAATCAAGCGCGGGGGGCATGTAGCTGATGGCGCGTTTTTTTAAAAACCGGATTTTCTGGTTCATCGTTTACGGTGTTTTCATCACCTGCTTCTTTCTATATTTTCTCTTTCCTTCGGAGCTGGTGAAACCTGATCTGGAAGCTGCCGTTTCATCTGCCGACTATGCTTTCCGAACAAAAACGCTGCGGCTGTCGCTGCCTCTGGGCGTTAAGCTGGGAGAGGCGTCTGTTTACGCTCCTCCTTCGTCGCCCAATGCGGTTTTTCACGGTAAATGGCTCGACGCGCAACTGCTTCCCTGGAGCGTTTTGGGGAAAATCAGGCAGCTGCGTTTCAAGGGTGAGGCCTACGGAGGCAGATTCAGCGGCAATGCCGGTCTGCTGGCCAGAGGAGGCCGCTATTGGCTGTCGGGAGGACGAATCGTCTTTCAGGGGATTGACCTGGCATCATATGGCAATGAGTCCATCCCCCTGCTGCACGGAGCCCGGGGAAAACTGAAGGGGAACCTTTCGTATGAAGCGGGCGGCCTTGAGGGACGCCGGCCGTCCGGTAGTATTTACCTTTATCTGACCGGCGGCACCTACCCTCTCGCGGAGCCGTTTCTTGGAATGACCAATCTGGAGTTTGACCGTGGCGAGCTGCGGGCCCAGATGCAAAACGGAAACATTATGGTGGATAAGTTCGAGGCCTACGGCAAACAGGTGAACTGTTTTCTGCACGGCGAGATCCAGCTCAATGAACCGCTGTCTGCGAGCCGGCTGAATCTGAAGGGCAAGTTGGAACTTCCCGGCAAAAGTAAAGTCAAAATGAACATTACGATTGGCGGAACTCTGGCCAATCCGTCATTCCACTACATTTAGAAACCCGACCAACGGCGGTTTACGGAAACAGGATATGCAGGAAAGAATCCAACAGGCAATAACAGAGATGACCGGCAAGCTGTCAGGCTTTACCGCGGGGGTTTCCATCTCCGTAAGCACGGTGCAGATTCTCCTGGGACTTATCATGATCACCATTGCCTCGTATCTGACGGTGGACATCTTTTATAACCTTGCCGCTCTCAAGCTGACCGCCGGAGGAAAGAAACCCAAAGAGCACCTTGCCGCCCCGGCTCTCAAGACATACCAGCCGGAGCCGCTGGCCGGATACGGTATCATCGCCGATCGCAATATTTTTCACACAACAATGGATGCGATTGCCGACAAAGATACGGAGTTTTTGCTTCCGACAGAGGAATACACCGCCTTTGACCTGAAGGGAACAATTGCCGTGGATGAAAACATCGGCTACGCGATTGTGGAAGAAAGGGGCAAAGGCAGCCAGAAGCTGTACCGCATCGGCCAGATGATCGGTTCGGCGCGGCTTGTCCGAGTGACGCGGAACGCGGCCGTTTTAAACAGTGACGGGCGCGATCTGGTGATGAAAATCAGGGAAGCCGAAAGCGGTGGTTCGCCCGGCGCGGCAAGCAGCAGGCGGGGCGCCATTACCGTAGGGAAACAAGAAGTGGCCGAAACGATGGGTGATCTGAAAAACGTCATGAGCCAGGCGGTCGTCCGGCCTTATGTCGCCGATGGCGCCCAGCAGGGTTTCATTATTTCCAATATCGTCCCCGGCAGCCTCTACGAACGGATGGGGCTACAAAACGGGGATATCGTCACCAGCGTCAACGGCAGAGAATTGACGGGTGTCGATGACGTTATGCAATTGGTCAATACCATGCAGTCCGGTGGAAATATATCCGTCAGTCTTGTGCGTAACGGAACAAACGAGACGCTGAACTATTCGTTCCGCTAGGGAGCATGCGGGGGATTAAAGTTATGTATGCCGCGTATTTTGGATTGAAGGAAAACCCGTTTAAACTGTCGCCGGAGCCGGCTTACCTTTATTTAAGCCGTCAGCATCGCGACGCCCTCAACTACCTGATATACGGCATACAGGAAAAAAAAGGTTTTGTCCTGATTTCCGGTGAAATCGGTATGGGTAAAACAACAATCTGCCGCACGCTGATGAATCATCTGCTTGATGACGCGGTGGAGACGGCTCTGATTTTCAACACGGCTGTTTCCGAAATGGAACTTTTGCAGACCATTGTTTCTGAATTCGGCATCAGCGTCGATCCGGCCGCCGCTTCCCGGAAAACATATGTCGATGCTTTGAACAACTTTCTGCTTCAGGCCTATGTCCATGGAAAATACGCCGTTTTGCTTATTGATGAGGCGCAGAATCTTACACACGCCGTGCTGGAACAGATTCGTATGCTCTCCAATCTGGAAACCGACGGAGAAAAGCTTCTCCAGACGGTTCTGATCGGTCAACCTGAGCTCCGTTCAATACTGACCCTGCCCGCCCTGCGTCAGCTGAATGAAAGAATCACCGTCCGCTGTCATCTGAGTCCTCTCGATCAGGACGACGTTACAGGATACATAGGTCACAGGTTGCGAGTTGCGGGTGGGCCGGGTAAAATACGTATCACGCAAAAGGCCTATGACTATATTTATTATTTTTCAGAAGGCATTCCCCGGCGCATCAACGCGTTGTGCGACCGGGCGCTTCTGATCGCCTACACGAAAGGAGCTGCCGTCATCAATCACCGCCTTGTCCGCGAGGCGGCAAACGATATCGGAAAAGATTATTTTCAAAAAAGCTCCTCCGGCATCAAACGATTCTGGCAAAGGATGACCGGCTGAACAAAACGGTAATGGCTTGACCAGGGGTAACTTATGAGCTACATAAACGACGCGTTACGCAAAGTGAAAAAAGAAAAAGGTTCTGAATACGAGTTTTGCAGCGATACCATTTTTGACGAGGCGCAAAAACCGGCGGGTAGACCGCCGCTGAGCCCCCTCATTGCGGTGGCGGTAATTATTTTCCTTGTTGCCGTGGTCAGTGCCGCCTGGTGGTGGCCGGAAGTCAGAAAAGGGCGCCCACCAGATAATGTGCAGGTGGTACAGGTTCCGCCTGTTGCGCCTGCGCAGCCGTCGGCCGTCGTACATGAAGAGGCGCGGGCCGTTAATCAAGAGGCGGCCGCGCCGCACGAACTGCCGGCCGATGCAGAACCGGAGATGAAGCCGGTATTACCGGCTGCCGGCGAAGCTTTGACTCTGGCGGATGTGCAAGTTGAAAAAGCGGAAGCCTCTGCACCGGAGACGAAAAATGATCAACAGCCGCAGTTAGCGCCGGCTCATCTCAAGGTCACCTATGAACAAGCTCTCCAGGCTCACCGGGAAGGGAAGCTTGCCGAGGCGGCAAGGCTCTACCGCATAGTCATAAAGGCAGACCCGTTGCACGCTTCGGCATGGAACAACCTGGGTGTTGTGCGCATGAGCCAGAAAAAATACGGGATGGCGGCGGGGAATTTTCAGGAGGCACTGAAAATTAAAAGCGACTATGCCTCTGCTCACTATAATCTTGCTTGTCTTTATGCGCGAAAAGGTGATAAAAAACAAGGGCTGTATTATTTGAAAAACGCGATTGCCGCGAATCCGGAAGCAAGGCAATGGGCACAGCAGGACCATGATTTTGATAATCTTGCCGGTCTGCCGGAATTTTCGAAGTTGGTTGAGGCAGGGGACAACTGAAATGAAAATTTTTCGTCAATATTGTAAAACACTTTTTTGGATAACGGCGCTTGTGGTGCTCGCGGCAGGTTACGCGATGCAGGCCGGCGCCGCACGCATTGATGATGCCCGGTCAGGCAAAGCCACCCCCCGACCGCCGGTTGCCTCCGGACCGGGGAAAACCGCGGCCGCACCGGTGGCGGCGGACGCACACACAAGCGGACTTCCGGAAACGGACGCGTCCCGTTCAGCAGATGATACGGCCGCGAAAAAATCAGGTGCGCCGGTGCGTGAAGCACAGGAGGAGAAGTATGTCACCCTTGATTTTGATAATGTCAATATTGAAGTGTTCGTGAAATTCATCAGCGAATTGACGGGTAAAAATTTCATCATCGATGAAAAAGTAAAAGGCAAGGTGACGATTTTTTCGCCCAAAAAAATTCCGCTGCGAGATGTCTATAAAGTCTTTTTGTCGGTTCTGGAAATCAACGGTTACGCCACGGTACCGGTCGGCGATATGGTAAAAATAGTTCCGTCCGTACAGGCGCGGGAAAAAAGTGTGGAGACCCGCTTTGCCAGGGAAGCCCGTGACTCCGACGACCGGATGGTGACGCAGATTGTCGCCCTGGAAAGAGCAAACCCTGATGAAGTAAAGCGGGTACTCGACCCGATTGTTTCCAAGACCAGTTCTGTTTTGTCTTACGCACCCGCCGGCATTTTGATCATTACCGATTATCTGTCCAATGTGCGCAGACTGCTGGGCATCGTCAAGGCTTTGGACGTGGAGGGGGCGGGTGAACAGATTACTTATCTGCCGCTGCAAAATGCGTCCGCCTCGGAGGTGGCCAAGTCACTGACCTCCATTTTTCAGCAGCGGCGGCCGAATCTGACGCCTCTGCGTGTCGTAGCCGACCCACGTACGAATTCCATCATCATTTTCGGCAGCGTTGCCGATACGGAAAACGTACGTAAATTGGTAGCCATGATGGATGCGGATGTACCGCGGGGAGAGTCCAATATTCAGGTGTACCGTCTGCAGAACAGCATTGCCGAGGATCTGGCAAAAGTGCTCACCAGCATCATTCAGGAGACCTCATTAACCTCATCCGCGTCGGCAGCCTCATCTGCGCCGGGCGGAGCGCCGCCACAGAGAGCGGGGGCTCCCGTTGTTTCCAAAAACGTCCAGATTGTTCCGGACAAGGCGACCAACACTCTGGTGATTATGGCCGAGCGCGAAGACTATAAAATCCTGGAAAATATCATCAAGCAGCTCGACGTGCCGCGTGCCATGGTTTACATTGAAGCGTTGATTATGGAAGTGAACGCCACCAAAGATTTTAAACTGGGAGTTGAATGGAGCGGGGTGAAAGATACTGGACATTTTTCCGGTCTGGAAGGGAGCAAATCAGCGGCTTTCGCCAGTTCCGGAACAGGTGTGCTCTCCACCCTCACCACCACGGCGACCGCAGCCGGCACATTGCTGGGATTGCCGCCCGGGTTCTCCATGGGCATTGTCGGCGCGGGCATAAAAATCGGAGATGTGATTTTCCCCACTATCGGCGCGATGGTTCAGGCATATAAAACGGATGCGGATGTCTCAATTTTGTCCACGCCGCAGCTTCTGACGCTGGACAACGAAGAGGCGGAAATAAATGTCGGTTCTAATGTGCCGTACCTTACCAGGCAGCAGGACTCTTCCACTTCCACTTTGGTCAACTACAATACCTACGAGTATAAAGACGTAGGCGTCACTCTGAATATTACGCCCAATATCAATGAAGAAAATTTTGTCAGACTGAAAATTTCCCAGGAAGTGACCAAAGTGACCTCCGGTGCGGAAAAGGCAACACCGACCACGCTGAAAAGAACCGCGAAAACGACGGTGGTCGTCAAGGATGGGGAAACAATTGTGATCGGCGGTCTGGTGGGAGACAGCACGGACGACGGAACTAACAAGGTGCCTTTCCTGGGCGAGGTCCCCATTATCGGCTGGCTCTTCAAGGCGCAGACGGTAAAGCGGGAAAAAACCAACCTGTATGTTTTCCTGACCCCGCACATTGTCCGTACCCAGAAGGAAGCGGCGCAGTTGTATTATGAAAAAAGAGACTCCATGGGTGAGGTTGTTGAAGGGGTTATTAAACTCAATGAACGCAAGCAGGAGCTGTATCCGCGACCCTCTGAACAGTCTGCCGAAAGAAAATCGCAGGCAACCCCATAAAGCTGAGAGCAGTTTTTTATGTCCACCATACTCAAAGCGTTGAATACCTTTGCCGGCGTGAATAAAAACGCTGCGGGAGCGCAGCATAAGACGGCTGTCTCCCTGGAAGAAAGGCTCATCGCCGCCGGCGTGCCTCCCGAAATACTGGCCGAGGCTGAAGCAGGCAACAAACGCAAGGGCGGCACCGGCTTTTTCGAGTATTTGATTCAAAAAAAAGTAATTGATGAACTCAGTCTTTTATCCATTTTGTCGGGCCATTTCAGTATGCCCCTGCGGCGGGAACTGCCGGTGGATAAAATCAATATCAGCTTCACGCAGTGTGTACCCATACATTATTTAAAAAAGCACAAAATGGTTCCGGTCATTACGGATGAATTACAGGCGATTGCCGTTAACGACCCGATTAATTTTCAGCCGGCGGACGATCTTCGCCTGCTGTTGCAGAGGCAGGATTTGTCGATCATCCTGGCCCCTCAGGACCAGATTATGGCGGCCATCAATTTATCCTATGACATGAGCCGCACGTCGGCCAAAGATTATTTTGAAGAGATCAATGAAGAGTCGGCCGACGAACTGATTTCCGAAATCAATGAAAGTGATGATCTGCTTGACGAAACAAGCGATGCGCCGATTATCAAATTGGTGAACCTGCTTGTTTCCGGCGCCATCAAAGACCGGGCAAGCGACATTCACGTCGAGCCTTATTCCGCTAACGTGAAAATCCGCTACCGCATCGACGGCATTTTGTATGATATTCTCAATTTGCCGCGAAGAATTCAATCACCGCTTGTTTCCCGTATAAAAATTATGGCCAAGCTGAATATCGCGGAAAAACGTCTCCCTCAGGACGGACGGATAGAGCTGAAAATTGCCGACCGTCTCGTTGACGTGCGCGTTTCCATTTTGCCCACTGCTTTCGGTGAGCGTGTCGTTTTACGACTTTTGGATAAATCTTCCCATATTCTGAAACTGTCTGATTTGGGAATGCATGACGAGCGGATTAAAACACTGGCCCGGCTGATCAAATCCCCCTACGGGATAATTTTGGTGACCGGCCCCACCGGCAGCGGCAAAACCACCACCCTGTATGCGGCACTTTCCACAATTAACCGCCCGGAGATCAACATCATCACAATTGAAGATCCGATTGAATACCAGATCGACGGGGTGGGACAGATACAGGTCAACCCGAAAATCGACCTGACCTTCGCTGCGGGGCTCAGATCCATTGTCCGCCAGGACCCGGATGTCATCCTGGTGGGTGAAATACGCGACCGTGAAACCGCTGAAATTGCCATCCAATCGTCACTGACCGGCCATCTGGTTTTCTCGACGTTGCACACCAACGATGCCGCCAGCGCCGTTACACGCCTGATCGACATGGGTGTCGAACCGTTTTTGGTGACCTCGTCACTGGTGGCAATCATTGCGCAGCGCCTGGTCAGACTGCTTTGCCCGCACTGCAAGGAGGTTTACATCCCCGACGCGGAAACGCTGGCGAACCTGGGCTTGAAACAATCCATCATCAACGGCAATACATTTTACCGCAGAAAGGGCTGCAACCTGTGCATGCAGACCGGATTCCGCGGCCGGACGGCGATATTCGAGATTCTGATTGTGGAGGACAACCTGAAAAAGCTGATCCTGAAAACATCTGATTCCAATCAGATAAGCGAAATGGCGATAAAACAGGGCATGATCACCCTTCAGCAGGACGGGATCAAAAAAGTGCTGGCCGGGCTGACGACCGCGGAAGAAGTGCTGCGCGTTACCAGGTCGCTTCCCCGTAATGATGATATTGTTCAGGATGCCTGAACGGAAGTATTCCAACCGCCTGTCCACAAACATGCCCCGGCTGTGATTTCTTTGTCAGATTCCGGACAATAACCGGTCGCGGCCTGTGCCGTGGCCGGCAAAGAGGTGTAACGATGAGCGTGGAAGAATTGCGACTGATCAATTTCTGGAAAATGAGCGGCAGCGGCAATGATTTCATCATTATCGACAACCGCACTCTGGATTTGCAAATTGTCGATCTGCCGGAATTTGTCAGACGTGTTTGCCTGAGGAAAATATCGGTCGGAGCCGACGGGTTATTTCTGATAGAGAATTCCGGGATGGCGGACTTCAAATGGCGGTTTTTCAATTCAGACGGAAGTGTTGCGGAAATGTGCGGCAACGGCGCCCGGTGTGTGGCGCGCTTCGCGTATCTCAACGGTATTGCCGGGCGGAAAATGACCTTTGAAACGCTGGCAGGCCTTGTCACCGCCGAAGTCATCGACGATCATGTCAAGGTCAGGCTCACAGATCCCTCGCCGCTGGAAACAGCGCGTAAAATCATCCTCGATGGGAGGGAGATTGTTTTGGACTGTATCGATACCGGTGTTCCTCACGCCGTCTGCTTCGTGGACGACCCGGAAACCTGCGCCGTTTTCGAACAGGGGCGCCGGATCCGCTTTCACGACTCATTTGCGCCCCGCGGGACGAACGCTGATTTTGCCTGCGTCTCTGACCGCCGGCGCATGACGGTGAGGACTTACGAGCGAGGCGTGGAGGACGAGACGCTGGCCTGCGGCACAGGAGTAGTGGCAGCCGTGCTGGCCGCCGCCGGGCATGACCTGGTTGATTCGCCGGTGGATGTTGCTGTTCGAAGCGGCGAAACGCTGCGTGTTTACTTCAGCAGGTCGTCGGACGGCTTTGAAGAGATTTACCTTGAGGGGAACACGAAAATGGTTTATCAAGGACTGCTTTTTGAAGAGGCATATAAATAACCTGCCGGGGAGGAAAATGGAGATTGCAGACTGCTGACCGACTGAAAAAGATACCGCCATACCTGTTCATGGAGCTGCGTAAAAAAATCAACCAGGCCAAAGCAGAGGGAATAGACGTAATATCGCTGGCCATCGGTGATCCGGTGGAAGCAACCCCTCCCTCCATCATTGACGAGCTATGTAACGGAGCCCGCGACCCGCAAAACCATCGCTATCCCACGGACGAAGAAAAAGGCATGCTCGCGTTCCGCAGGGAAGTTGCGGCATGGTATGCCCAAAGATACGGCGTCCAATTGAATCCCGAAAACGAAATAATCGGCCTAATCGGTTCCAAAGAGGGCTGCCATCACTTTGTGCTGGCGCGGGTAAATCCCGGGGATATCGTGCTGATGACCGATCCCGGCTACCCTGCATACCGATCCAGTATTTTGATGGGTGAAGGCATCCCCTATAACGTGCCCATTCTGCCGGCCAACAATTATCTTCCGGTGCTTGAGGACATCCCCACGGACGTGGCCAAAAAAGCCAGCGCCATGTTTTTGAATTATCCGAACAATCCGACCGGCGCGTGTGCTACGGCGGAGTTCCTGAACAAACTGGTCGCCTTTGCGCGCGACTATGATATTGCCGTCTGCTACGATAACCCGTATGCAGAGGTCGTTTTCGGCGGGCAGGAGCGGATCAGTTTCCTGCAGGCTCCGGGCGCCAAAGATGTGGGTATCGAGCTCAACTCCCTTTCCAAACCCTTCAATATGTGCGGCTGGCGGATCGGCATGGCCTCGGGCAATCCCGAGCTGATCGCCGGCATCAGCAAGGTGAAGGAAAACACAGATTCCGGCATTTTCAATGCGGTGCAGCTTGCAGGAATACAGGCACTGCGCCATGAGGCGGGATTTATTGACGAGATGCTTTCCATTTACGGCAAAAGGCGTAAGCTTGTCCTGGAGACCCTCCGGAAGATCGGCATCAGCTTTGATCCTCCGCGCGGCACGTTTTATCTGTGGGTGCCGGTGCCTTCGTCAATGACCTCACTTGAGTTCACCAACCGCCTGTTTGATAAAACCGCCGTAGTGGTCGCCGCAGGCACGGCTTACGGCCAGTATGGTGAAGGCTTCGTCCGTATTTCTCTTACCGTTCCGGACGAGAGGCTGGAAGAGGCGATGCAGCGTATCGAAAAAGAATTTCGGTAAATAACGTCGCCAAAGGCTTGTATGCGGCGTTGCGCTGCATCATCAGTCGTTGCGGCGTATGAACAGAGATACGCCTCACTCCTGCTGACTTGTGCGCCTGGCCTCCAGGCCTTTTGCGACGTTATTTGATTTACGGGCCGAAGGCGGCCGCGTTCTCCTTCGGCTGCGAAAGCTATTCTAAAGTTACACGAAAAGGCTTGTATGCGGGCTCCCACTTTCAGGTGGCGTTTAGCTGCATCATCAGCCTCTCGCAGATAAGGCAGTAAAATATGGAAATAGGTATTTTGGGGCTCCCCCAAAGCGGGAAGAGCACCCTGTTTGAAATCATGACCGGTGTTAAGGCGGACCCCGGCCGCCAGGAAACTGTTTTACACGGGCAGGCGTCCGTGCCTGACGAGCGTTTCGACAGGCTTGTAGAAATTTACAAGCCGGCCAAAGTGTCCCCGGCAAAAGTTCCGTTTATTGATGTACATGCCGTGGGAGAGCGTCCCTGGGACGCCATCCGCCAGAGCATGAGCGGTACCGACGGCCTTTTACACGTTGTGGACGGATTTTCCCTGCCGGATCTTTCACTTGTATTGGACGGCTACCGCAAACTTGAAGACGAACTGATTTTGTCTGATCTTATCATCATAGAAAAAAAGCTCGAACGCCTCGCTAAAACACCGAAAAAATCAATATCACCCCAGGAAACAGCGCAAAATGATCTCCTTCCCCGTCTGAAGGAATGCCTTGAGGAGGGCAGGCCATTGCGTGCGGCCGGCCTGACGCCGCAGGACGTCTTCACGCTGAGAAGTTTTTCTTTCTGGACCATTAAACCGGAACTGGTGGTGATCAACGTTGCTGAAGACAACCTTTCATTTGCCGATGAGTTCGCCGCCGGTGCGCAGCTTGCAGAGCCGGTACTGGGCATCTGCTGCAAGATCGAGGCGGAGCTGGCCGGACTGGCACCCGGGGAACAAAAGGAATTTCTAACCGCAATGGGTATTGCCGAGCCGGCATTCGGGCGGATTATCCGTGCTGCCTTTTCGCTTCTGGGGCGTATTTGTTTTTTTACCGTAGGCGATGATGAAGTCAAGGCCTGGGTAATCCCTGAGGGAACCAAAGCCCCCAAAGCAGCGGGCACGATTCATAACGATTTTGAACGAGGCTTTATCAAGGCGGAGGTGATGCATTATGATGAATTCATCGCCTGCGGCGGTTCCGCCGCTGGGGTCAAAGCCTCCGGACGTCTGCGCCTGGAAGGTAAGGAATATCTGGTCATGGACGGAGACATCATCAATTTTCGCTTTAATGTTTGACAATTTAAAACCGACCATCCGGCACGCCGGCGGATTTTTTTGCAAAAAAGAACTTTATACCTTTTAAACGACGACTGAGGGGCGGGTGCAGTAAATTGCGACGATCTGGCGGTTGCGGGCGCGTTTGTTGACTGGTTCCCGTGCTCCCGGTTTAATCTGCTTCACCGTATTTGTGTTTGCAGTGCGGTTGTCTAATTCATCTCTTCCCGGTTCCGGCACGGGCTTTGTGTATATTCTAATGACCACTTATGCCAATAAAACCAGCCAAAAGGATAATTCTTGCCTATTCGCCACGGTTATGGAATACTCGCTCGGCAAATTTTGCGGTCTTTCCATTTTCAGCCAGGCTTGAATGTATTGCCGCGAATCTGGCATGAAAATACAATATACCGAGACCAAGGAGGTAGCAGAATTATGTCAAACGCAGTCATTGTCAGCGGTGTGCGCACCGCAGTCGGTTCTTTCGGCGGCTCTTTAAAAGATGTACCCGCCAAGGATCTGGGGGCTCTGGTTATTCGCGAAGCGCTTGTCCGGGCGGGGCTCAAGCCGGTGGTGCCGGCCCACGCCAAGGAAGACGCGCCGGATACGGCCAAAAATGAAGGCCTGTGTCCGGTGGAAGAGCAATATGCAGCCTGGCCCGACGGCTTGAAGGAAATCGCCGTGGATGAGGTGATCATGGGCAATGTCATCGGGGCGGGACAGGGGCAGAATGTCGGCAGGCAGTCTATGATCCGCGCCGGCTTGCCTAAGGAAACAACCGCGATAACGGTCAATAAAGTTTGTGCCTCCGGGATGAAGGCCATCGCACTGGCTGCCGCCACCATCAAGGCGGGCGACAATGAAGTGGTCATTGCCGGCGGTATGGAAAATATGAGTGATGTTCCCGTGGGGCTGCCCAAAGCGCGCTGGGGGCATCGGATGGATATGCCTTTCGGTAAAACGGTGGATCTGATGGTTTTTGACGCTCTGTACGAAATCTTCTACGGTTATCACATGGGGATTACGGCGGAAAACATCGCGGCACGCTATAACATATCTCGCAAGGAGCAGGACCAGTTAAGCCTCGAGAGCCACACCAGGGCGCTGAATGCGATTAAAAACGGTTTACTCAAGGGCGAGATTGCGCCCGTGACGATTCCGCAAAGAAAAGGGGATCCGGTTGTGTTCGATACTGACGAACGCCCCATGGAAACCAGTATGGAAAAACTCGCCCGCCTGGGGACAGCTTTCAAAAAAGACGGCACGGTGACCGCCGGCAACGCCTCGGGGATCAACGACGCGGCGGCCGCGCTTCTGATTATGAGCGAAACCAGGGCCCGTGAGGCCGGCCTGCAGCCGCTGGCGCGCATCACCGGCTACGCCTCAGGCGGTGTTGATCCGGCCTATATGGGGCTGGGACCGGTTCCGGCGGTGCGCAAGTTGTTGCGCATCACGGGGACATCGATAAAGGACTACGATCTGTTTGAGTTGAATGAAGCTTTTGCCGCTCAGGCGATTGCCTGTCTGCGCGAATTGAATATCCCCTGGGAGATTACCAATGTCAACGGTTCGGCCATTTCCATCGGCCACCCGGTCGGCTGCTCGGGGGCCCGCATTGTGCTGGCGTTGGTGAACGAAATGAAAAGGCGCAACGTCAGACGCGGACTGGCCTCACTTTGCATCGGAGGCGGTCAGGGCATGGCCATTGCAGTCGAGGCTGTTTAGAAAAAGACGCGGGGCGGCGCAACGCGCCACCCCGCGCAACGAATCGCCGTCGATAAGCGCAGGACGGGGCGGCAGATCCGATGAGAAATGCGGTATCGCGCTGACGACTCAGCGGGTGGTGCCTGAAGCTGCCATGCAATATATTTCACATGACTAGAATGCCCATCAGAACAGTCACCCCCGATGAGGCGGTAAAAACCGTTCGGAGCGGGGATCATGTCCATCTGAGCAGCGTGGCCACCGCACCTCAATGTCTGGTGCAGGCCTTGTGTCACCGCGGCCGTGCCGGTGGTCTATCCGGGGTGCATATTCATCATCTTCATACGGAAGGGCCCGCGCCCTATGCCGCGCCGGAGTTTGAAGGAATTTTCCAGCTGGACTCTTTTTTTGTCGGCCCGAATGTGCGCACGGAAACCCGGCAGGGATTTGCCGATTACATTCCCGTTTTTCTGGGAGAGACGCAGAAGCTCTACCGTCAGGGCTATCTGCCCTGCGACGTGGCGATGATCCAGGTATGTCCGCCGGACGACAAAGGGATGGTCTCTCTGGGCACATCCGTTGATGCGACACTGGCCGCCATAGAGGTGGCCCGTACGGTCATTGCGGTGGTCAATCCTCATGTGCCGCGCACCTTCGGCGATGCGCTCATTTCCACTGACCGGATTGATGTTTTTGTCGAAGACGACACACCGCTGGAAACACTTCATTTTGCCGAGCCGGATGCAGTGGAGACGGCAATCGGAAAAAACTGCGCCGCTCTCATTGAAGACGGGGCGACGCTCCAGCTGGGGATCGGTGCAATCCCCAACGCGGTACTCAGCCAACTGGGCACTCATAAGGATTTGGGGATTCATACGGAGATGTTTGCCGACGGGGTAATCGGCCTGGTGAAAAAAGGAGTGATCAACGGCGCGAAAAAAGCTATCGACCCGCACAAAATGGTTGCGACTTTTCTACTTGGTTCCCGGCGGCTGTATGACTATACGCACGAAAACCGGCTGGTGCTGATGAAGGATGTGGGCTACACCAACGATCCCTTCCTCATTTCCCGCAATCCGAAAGCGACGGCGATCAATTCCGCCTTGCAGGTGGATCTGACCGGGCAGATCTGTGCCGATTCCATCGGCACCAGCCCATACTCCGGAGTGGGGGGACAGGTCGATTTTTTTTACGGCGCGTCACGTTCGCCGGGGGGGAAGGCGATTCTGGCCATGCCTTCTGTGACTTCCGAAGGAATCAGCAAGATAGCACCCATATTGCTGCCCGGTGCAGGTGTGGTGACGACGCGCGCCCACGCGCACTGGGTGGTGACGGAATACGGCGCCGTAAATCTCTACGGGCGCTCGCTGCAGGAAAGGGCGAAGCTGCTTACGAGCATCGCACATCCGGAGCACCGCGAGGCGCTGGACCGGGCGGCGTTTGAGCGCTTCGGGCCTCATTTCCATTTTATGAAAAAGTTGCCCGGCCGACCTGCTGGCTAACCAGGGCAACAGGTCTAGGCACACTCGCTGAAGCCGCAGGCGCGGCAGACCACACATCCTCCTTCATGCTCGACAATGCCGCCGCAGTCGGGGCAGGCACCTTTGAGAAAGACACGTTTTTCGTGCTGGATTTTGCCGCCGTTGGCTGTCACATGGGTTTGGATCGCCCGGGCCACTGCGTCCGCGCAGGACATGATTTTGTTCTCACCGAACCCGGAGGGAGAATGACAAGAAATCCCCTGGAGCTGTTTGATCACCTGCCGTGCCTGCAGTCCACTGCGCCAGGCAAGTGATACCATGCGGCCGATGGCTTCGTTTTGAGAGGCGGCACAGCCGCCGGCCTTGCCCATAGTTGTGAAGAGTTCAAACAAACCTGTTTCATCCTCATTGATGGTTACATAAAGTGGGCCGCAGCCGGTCTGCATCTGGTAGGTCCAGCCCTGAAGGATCTTGGGACGTTCCCTCTTGCTGGTCGCTTTTTCCACAGGGCGCCCTTCTCCGTTTACCTCCGGTTTTTTCCCCACACTCAATACCTGCTGGTCGCGGGAGCCGTCACGGTAGATGGTCACGCCCTTGCAGTCAAGCTGGTAGGCAAGTTCATAAACGCGCGCCACGTCCTGAATGGTGGCACTTTGACGAAAGTTGACGGTTTTACTAACGGCGTTGTCTGTGTATTTCTGGAAAGCCGCCTGCATGCGGATATGGACATCCGGGGTGATGTCATGGGCGGTCACGAACAATTTTTTTATATCATCGGGGATGTCTTCGATGCCCTGCACACTGCCGTGCTCGGCGATGCGCTGCATCAGTTCCGGAGAATAAAACCCTCTTTCTCTGGCCAGTTTTTCAAAATAGGGATGCACTTCCACGAGGATGTCGTTGTCCATGACCTGGCGGATATAGGAAACGGCAAAAAGAGGCTCTACGCCGGAAGAAACATTGGCAATGATCGAGATCGTGCCGGTCGGCGCGATCGTGGTGACCGTCGCATTGCGCAGGGGCGTATCGCCTTTTTTCCCATAGACGGATGCGGCAAAATTCGGGAAGGCGCCGCGTGCGGCGGCCAGCGCCTGCGATGCTTCACGTCCATGGTCGCTGATAAATTTCATGACTTTTTCGCCCAGTTCCACTGCTTCATCGGCATTATAGGGAATTCCCAGCGCTATGAGCATATCCGCCCAGCCCATCACACCGAGGCCTATTTTCCGGTTGGCCATCGTCATTTCGGCTATTTGCGGCAGAGGGTATTTATTGACTTCCACCACATTGTCCAGAAAGTGAACGGCCAGAAAAACCGTTTCCTTGAGCTTGTCCCACAGGATTTTGCCTCCGGAGACCATTTTGGCCAGATTGATGGAGCCGAGGTTGCAGGATTCGTAGGGCAGAAGGGGCTGCTCGCCGCAGGGGTTGGTGGATTCTATCGCGCCGACATGCGGCGTCGGGTTGTCGCGGTTGAGGCGATCCAGAAAGACTATGCCCGGCTCGCCGTTTTCCCAGGCCTGTGTGACGATGCGGTTAAAAACCTTGCGGGCGTTGAGCTGGCCCGTGACCTGGCCGTTACGGGGGTTGACCAGATCGTAGTTTTCGTCTTTTTCCACCGCCTTCATGAAGGCCTCGGTCAACCCTACGGAAATGTTGAAATTATTGAGTTGTTTGTGATCGGCCTTGCACATGATGAAGTCCATGATGTCCGGGTGATCGACACGCAAAATGCCCATGTTGGCGCCTCTTCTGGTTCCTCCCTGTTTGATGGTTTCCGTCGCCACATCGAAGACGCGCATGAAGGAAATCGGACCGCTGGAGATGCCGGTGGTGGTTAAAACAACGTCGTTGGCCGGACGGAGCCGGGAAAAGGAAAATCCTGTTCCTCCACCGGATTTATGAATCAGTGCGGTAAATTTAACCGCGTCGAAGATCTCGTCCATGGAATCGCCCACCGGCAGGACAAAGCAGGCAGACAATTGTCCCAGCTCGCGCCCCGCATTCATCAAGGTGGGGGAATTCGGCAGAAACTCCAGTCGCGCCATCATCTGGTAGAAGTCATCGGCAAGGCCGGCGACGTCAGCTTCGCAGTCGAATTTTCTTTCCGCCTCGGCGATCGTTTTGGCGACACGCCGAAACATCTGCGGGGGAGTTTCCAGAACACTCCCCTCTTTGTCGCGCTTCAGGTAACGCCTGGCCAAAACAGTAAGAGCGTTTTTTGTCAATTCCGGAATGATGGCGGTGCCGGTCATTTTATCCATGACGGTTAACTCCTTTAAGATTGCTTTGAAAAAGATTAGTCAAACAACAAAACACTATATGTAGTGTGATGATTGTTATTAACCACAACATCTAGTTCTTGTCAATAGAAGGAAATAATTTTTCTTAAAAACTGAAAAAAGGTGCGTGATTGGAGGTGAAAAATGCCGGTGTACGACGCACGATCGGAGCGACAACCGGATGTTTTTTGAAGATGTTTTCTAAAAAGAGGCGCACGGAGCCCCGCTGCCAGCCTGCGGGATGGGCAAAATTTTTATATAAAGATAAATCCCCTTCATAAAAATCATGAGCGGCCAGATGTTGTGCCTCCGGCGAGGCGGCCGGCAGGTTGAAAACAGCCAGATTCATAAAAGAGATGTTCGCGGCATTCCGGATGACAAAATCAAGTGTTTTCATGGCTTTTTCTTCGTTTTCCGGAGGAGTGCCAAACAGAAAATAGCAATAGACGGCGATCCCCGCCTTTTGGAGAGCCGTTAGTGCCTCCGCTGCCTGTTTGAGATTTATGCCTTTATTCATCCTGTCTAAAACTTCCTGATCCCCTGATTCAATGCCCAGTTTGAGCATTGTGCAGCCGCTTTCCTTGAGCGCACGGCAGAAATCTTCATCCGTCAGATCTTCAGTGACACGTGCGAATCCGTACCAGGGGGCGCCGGGCGGCCGATCGGCAAGTGCGGCAAGCAGGGCTGGCGAAATGGAACTGTCCAGAAGATGAATCAGGGATGGTTTGGTACGGGCGGCAAGTTCCTTAAGTTCTTTAGTGACATGTTCCGCCGGCAGGGGCAGATAGGGGCTGGATTCGGCGTTTTCCGGGCAAAACAGGCATTTGCGCCACCAGCAGCCGGCGGCGGCGCTGTAAGGCAGGATAAAGCCCGGTGACAGATAAGGGTTTTTCTCCAGTTGTGCATAAACGGCAGATGTGTGCATTTTGACATTTTCCATCCCCAGCAAGGCGGCCAGTTGTTCTTCACCGGGGCCGGCGATGACTTTTTCCACCAGACCGGGGAAAAGGTCGGTCCTGCCTGTGGTTCGTATCCAGGAAGTGGTCAAGCTCCCTCCCAGAATAATTTTCTGGCGAGGATTGATTTTTTTGATCATTCCGATCATGGCCATGGTGCAAAGCGCCTGACTTAGAAAATTTAGTGAAAACCCGATGAATTCCGGTGATTTTTCCACAGCCGGTCTGATGCAGTCCCAAAAATAAGGATAAAAAGGGTTGGCCTCCGGGGTTTCGGCTGCGGCAAAAAGATCGCCGCTTTTCACGGGTGACAGGCCCGGGTTGATGTAGTCTGATAAAGACAAACTGACGCCGCAGGATTTCCCGGCCAGGCTCAAAACATGGTTAATGTCGCTCACAGCGCGTGAGTAAAAGCTTTTGTTCTGATAGGTGGCCGCCCGCGACAGTGATTTTAGATTTGTTTCCAGATTTTTAACGGCACGAACGTCCCAGCGTCCCGAATTACGGGGAGGCGCCGCTGTGCGGCGCATCAAATAAAGCAGGCCTTCGATGTTGGCATCAATCAACTGATGCTCAATCCCGCCCAGGGACAGGCGCGATGACAGACGGGCGATGCCGGCAGGCGGCTCCGATGGTTTGACCACCGGCGGGTGAATTAAAATTACTCTTGGGTTCATGGGCTGATTTTTGAAGGAAGTCCGCAATCAGCGGGGTAAATACCCCACATGGCACAGGGCTTGTCCGGGGGCGAATTATATTTTTTGGTTTTGAAAGAAAGACCCCGGTTTTGTCCGCACCGGGGTCTTATGCAAGAGTTTACTTGGCGATCTGCCCGCCGTCCACGACTAAAACATGTCCGGTCATAAACTGCGAGGCGGGTGACGCCAGAAAAACCGCCACTCCTTTCATGTCATCAATTCCTCCGAATTTTCTCAAAGGGATTTCATTTAAGAGTATCTGGCGTATTTCCTTGAATTCCGGTTTTTCGACATACGCCATCATATCCGTGCTGAAAAATCCCGGAGCGATGGCATTGACACGAATATTAAAGGGCGCGAGTTTTACAGCAAGATTCATCGTCAGCAGATTAATCGCCGCCTTGGTGGAGTTGTAAGGCACTGCCGGATGTGCCTCTTCCACGGTGCCGCGGAAGGATAAAATAGACGAAATATTGATGATGTTGCCTCCCCCCTGTTCCTTCATGTGTCTTGCGACTTTCTGAGTCAGCACCCAGACGCCGCGGACATTGACGTTAAACAGCATATCCCACTTTTCCAGGGGAAAATCCAGCGTGGGCGCTCCCCAGGTGGCTCCTGCATTGTTCACCAGAATGTCAATGCGGCCGAACTGCTTGAGTGCCTCTGCCAGCATGGCATCTACCGAATCATCCTTGGCCATATCGCTGGCAATGGCCGTGGTCTTTACCCCGTAGGCGCCGGCGATCTCGGCCGCCGCCGCTTCCAGGTTCTTGATTTTCCGCGACGTCAAAACAATGTCTGCGCCCGCCTCAGCAAGGCCCGTGGCAATGAATTTGCCGATGCCGCGCCCGCCGCCGGTTACCAGCGCGACTTTTCCCTTTAAAGAAAACATTTCATCCAGCCTCATATCATCCTCCTTTTAGGTTTTTGTTGGACATCCACTCCTGTCCGTTCCAGTCGTATTGCTCGTGGGGACGGAAGTGCCGCTTATAGGACATGCTCGGATTTTCGCCGACGCAATAGCCGAGGTAGTAATGTTGCAATCCGACCTCGCCGGCAAAGGCAATTTCCTTGAGCACACTTAATGTCCCCAGGCGCAGATGACTGTAATTAGTATCGTAAACAAAATATACACTGCTCAGGGACGAATTGCCGCGATCGAGAAAGCCGATACCGACAAGTTCGTCGCCGATGTAATATTCGGACTGCACCGCCGGACATGACGGATTATAGAAGCTCTCCAGGAAATCATTTTTATCGGCGCATTGGCCGAAACGCTTCAGTGAATGATCCGCATAGATCTGAAAAATTCTCTCAGTGTAATGCAATGGACGCAACTGTACTGTAACGCCTGCTTCTCCTGCCTTGCGCCAAACGCGGCGCTGACTCCTGGAAGGCGCGAAATTCGTGACACCAACCCGCAGCGGCACACAGCTGCCACAGTCCGGGCAGGCCGGTCTGAAAAAATAAATGCCGAATTTTCTCCATCCTGTTTCCAAAAGCCGCTCCAACTCTGTGCCGTTGACATCCGTGGCCAAAAAATACTCATAGCGTGCCTGCCGGCCGGCCAAGTAGGGACACGAATGGAAAGCGCCCAAAGATGGTTCTTTCAAAATGATCATGGCATGAATTCAGGCGACCGGCAAAAAGTCCGTCTGGCGGCGGCTCATGGGGGTTTGTCTGATTTACATGGTGCCGGAGGTCGGAGTCGAACCGACACTTTCGCGAGGAAAGGGGGATTTTGAGTCCCCTGCGTCTACCAGTTTCACCACTCCGGCACGGGCGGGATTATTATCGGAGGCAGTGAAAAAGTCAAGCTAAAAACGGTTGACAGCCCTTATGACACATGTTAAGTGGGCTGCTCGATTTGGATGGACCGACCGGGGCTGTAGCTCAGCTGGGAGAGCGCTTGAATGGCATTCAAGAGGTCAGGAGTTCGATCCTCCTCAGCTCCACCAAATATAAAAGGGAAGGCAGCGCGAGCCTTCCCTTTTTCTTTTGGTGCCGAATCCCGTGGTGCGCCTTGGCATCACCCCGTTATAAGTCTTTTGCCTCTTTATTGATTTTGAGGCGCTTGTCTGTGATCATCTGCTCTTTATTTTTTTCAAGCCATGATTTCACCGCTTCATCTCGTTTGAAATTGAGGGCGGCTCTGCGGTAGGCTTCTTTTTTTTGCTCAAAATCTTCCAGGTCCGGTGCGGTAATATCCTTGAGTTTAAAAATGACATAGCCGTCCTGGGTAGTCAGTGGCTTTTCCGGATAAGGATGGGTCAAAGAAAGAGCAAGCAGTTCTTCCATCGCTTCCGGCTGCTCGCCGATTTTGGGGATAACGTAACCCGGCAGGAAATAACCTGTTTCCTGGATGGTCAGACCTTTTTGCCCCGCGAGCTTTTCCAGACTCTCACCGCCTTGCAGCTTCTCCAGAAACTCATCTGCAAAGGCGGCGGTTTTTTTGTTTTGCTGATCCTGCAGATATTGCCGCCGTACGTCATTCTCCACTTCTTTCAGTGCGGGCGTGTAGGCGGCCTTTTTGTCCTCGAGGCGGACAATATAGTAGCCGCTCTCCGAGCCGAGAACTCTTGTCGTTTCATTCTTTTCCAGCCCCATCAATTGAGCAGTCAGCTCCGCCAGGCCGGCCAGAGGCGGTGGAGGAGCGTTGACGGGGAAAAAGCCCGCTGTTTGGGGTTGAAGTTGATGTTCCTGGGCGTAAGCGTCAAAATTCTGCTCCTGATAGATCGTATCATGTGCTTTTTTCGCGGCCGCCAGTGCCTTTTGCATTCCCAGATTTTGCTTTATCTGTGTCACGATAATGGGGGTAGCTTGTGCCAGGCTGAGTTGCCGGCCGTCTTTACCCTTTAAGCTGTCCTTATGGCGGTTATATGCTTCCCTGATGTCGTCGGCGCTGATATCCGCCGGTCCGTAGGACTGGGCCGGGAAATAGAGATATTTGACCTTGAACTGCTCGGGGACGCGGAAAGCGCCGCTGTTTTCCTTTAAGTATTCCTCAAGTTCGCCGGGGGAGGGCTGACCGGTGCGGCCGGCCGCCGCAGCGGTTATCGTCACAAATTGAAGGTTGATTTTCTGGTTTTGCATCGAATACAGATCGAACGCTTCCTTATCGGACACTTTAATCCCTTCAAGGATGATGTTTTTGATTTTTGCCGCCGCCAGGCTCACTTTCTGGCCCGCCTCGAAATCTTCAGCCGTCATTTTATTGAAGCGCAGGAGTTGATTGTACTTATTTTTATCAAATTTTCCCTCCGTAAGCAGGGCAGGTATGGCCATGATCGCCTGTCTGACTTCATCATCGGAAACCTGCATTTTGAAGTCGCCGGCCTTGGAGATGATAATCTCGCGGCCCAATAGACTGTCATAGGCCATATTTTTCAGATCCATCTGCTTGAGCATCTCGTCCGTCAGCGCGCCTCCGTAACGTTCTCTGGCGGCGTCCATCATTTTGGAATATTCGTTGTAGTACTGGCTCTCGCTGATCACCCGGCCGTCGATGATGGCGACCGCAGAGGCTCTTTGAGAGCTTCGGTCGGTGCCGAAATAGAAGACGAACACCAGAATGATAATGGCCATAAACAGCAGCATAAACCAGCCGCGCGCGTGCTTACGGAAAAATTTCAGCATACAGTCACCCCGAATACGGATATTGGACAGCCCGGAAGGGCAAATTTGGAGGTATCCGTAATACAGTCATCTTTAAAATGCAAATACATTTTAAAAATGCATTGCTATGGCGGATGAAATACGATATGCATCAAAAAATTAATATTTCATTTTTTATTCCAATAACACGGGAGGCATTATGCTGTTCGATTATATTCTGGGTAAGTTTTCCAACGATCTGGCCATAGATCTGGGAACGGCCAATACGCTGGTTTATGTGAGAGGGAAAGGGATCATATTGAACGAACCTTCGGTTGTCGCCGTCCATAAAGACAGCCGGGGGGTGAAAAAAGTGCTGGCGGTGGGCAACGAGGCCAAAAGCATGCTGGGGCGGACACCCGGCAATATCGTCGCCATTCGCCCCCTGCGTGACGGGGTGATTGCCGACTTCGACATCACCGAAGCCATGCTCAAGCATTTTATTCTGAGCGTGCACAACCGTAAATCGCTGGTGCGTCCCCGGATCATTGTTTCCGTTCCTTCCGGCATTACACAGGTGGAAAGACGGGCCGTGCGCGAGACTGTCGAATCGGCCGGCGCCCGCGAGGTCTATCTTATTGAAGAACCGATGGCGGCCGCCATCGGTGCGGGGTTGCCCATTGCCGAGCCGACCAGTTCGATGGTGGTGGATATCGGCGGCGGCACCACGGAAGTAGCGGTCATCTCGCTGGCCGGTGTCGTTTACGCGAAATCCGCGCGAGCGGCCGGTGACAGGATTGACGAAGAGATTGTTCAGTATATGAAAAGAAAATACAGTCTTCTTATCGGCGAGAGGACATCTGAAATCATCAAAACCGAAATCGGTTGTGCCTACCCCTTGAATGAAATCAGAACAATGGAAGTCAAGGGGAGGGATTTAATTTCCGGTATTCCGAAAACAATCGAAACCAGCTCGGAGGAAATCCGCGAAGCGATCATGGAGCCCGTAACCCTGGTGGTGGACGCGATAAAAGATGCGCTGGAGAATGCGCCTCCAGAACTGGCGGGCGATATCGTCGACCGCGGCATCGTACTCACCGGCGGCGGTGCGCTGTTGAAAAACATCGACGTTCTGATCCGCGAGGAAACAGGCCTGCCGATAACCATTGCTGATGATCCTCTTTCCGCCGTCGCCCGCGGCGCGGGCATGGCACTGGACCAGCTCGATGTTCTCAAGGAAGTAACTATTCAGGTTTGATGGCTTCAGGCGAAGCAGGCGGCCTCTGACGGCGGATATCAGGGAGACAATGTTTTTCAAGAATTATCGAACCGTCATTTTTATCTGTGCAGCCGTCATTGCGGCTCTCCTTCTTTTATCCTACAACCTGAAAAACGGTTCCGGGACGCACGTGGCAAAAAAGCTGGTTCTGGAAGCGGCCGCGTCGGTCCAGGCTTTTTTTAATCTCCCTGTTGATTGGACAAAAAACTCCTGGACGCGTTACATTCACCTGGTCGGACTTGAAGAAGATAACCGAAAACTCAAGCAGACGGTTGCCGAACTTCAGGCGCGGCTGATCCGTTACGAGGAAGGATGTCTCGAGGCGCAGCGACTCAGGGAGCTCTTTTCGCTTCAGGAAGAGCGGCAATATAATTTTGTGGCCGCCCGGGTGATCGGCAAGGAACAGGGGGCCTTCTCCAGGTGTCTCTGGATCAACAAGGGAAGCGCTTACGGACTCCAGCCGGGCATGCCGGTGATAGTTTCACAGGGGCTGATCGGAAGGATTACCGATACCTCCTGGCATAATGCGAAAGTGATGCTGCTCATCGATCAGGGCTCCAACGTAGATGCCCTCATCCAGAGGACGAGGGCGCAGGGAATCGTGCGTGGCGCGGGGGTGCGCGACTGCGTGATGCGCTATGTTTCAAAAACCCAGGATGTCCGGGAAGGAGATCTGGTTTTGACATCCGGCCTGAGCAACATTTTCCCCAAGGGGTTGCTCATCGGCAGGGTCAGTAATGTGGAACGCCCGAACTTCGGTTTGTTTTTACAGATTCAAATCGTTCCTTTGGCTGATTTCGCTTCCCTCGAGGAGGTGATGGTTGTGACGGGCGTCGCTCCGCAGGCTTGGGCGGGAAAGAAAGCGTCGGAATGATTTATTACCTGCTCATACCTTTTGCGGCGATTGCTCTGGTGGTATTTCAGAATACACTGGCGGATCTTCTCTTCTCCGGCTGGCTGACTCTTGAGGTGTCGCTGGCGCTGGTGATTTATGCCGGTTTTCGCTTTGATGCGCTCAAAGGGGCGGTGTCGGTGTTTATCCTTGGCTTTGTTTTCGATTGTGTGTCGGGGGCGCCTCCGGGGCTCTTCACGCTTATCTATCTGTTGATTTTTATTTTTTCGTTTCTTCTTTCCATGCGGTTTACCGCAGAGAGGCCCGCGCTGATCGGCGTCCTCGGCCTGGCCTGTTCCCTCATTGAATCGGCGCTTGTCATGACTGTATATTATTTTGTTTTAAAATTTGAAAACCTGAGTGATCTGCTTTTCGTTTTTTTATTGCAGGCGCTTTTGGTCAGTTTTCTTACAGTAGGCGTTTTTTATTGGATGGACAGGATGGAGAGGTTTTTTAATGGAAGCAAAGGGCAGTTTCCGAGACGGACCACAACCGGCAGAATTTCGGCAAAAGCTTAAGCTGATTCTCGTGCTGGCCTGCCTGATCATCTTCGCCCTGATGGTCAGACTCTGGTATCTGCAGGTTATCCGGGGCGAAGAGCTCAAGCACCGCTCGGAGAACAACGCCGTGCGTCTGCGCGCCATACCCCCCCTGCGAGGCTTGATCATGGACCGCCACGGCGAGGTCATGGTGGACAACCGGGCCTCGTTTGATGTACTGGCCATGCCCGCCAAAGACATTCAGCCTCAGATGCTTGTCCAAAAAATACAGGAGATTTATAAGACCAAATCCGCTGAATTTGTCCCCGACCAACCGTTGCCCGCAGCCATCAAAACCCATCTTCCCGTACGTCTGGAAAAAAATGTGGGTCTGGATAAAGTTGCACTGGTCGAGACCAACTCTATTGATCTGCCGGGAGTCTATATAGGCGTCACGCCGGTCAGGCTTTATGTGGACGGAGAGGTTATCGCCCCGATCATCGGCTATACCGGAGAGGTGAGTAAGGAAGAACTCGACCTCGGCAAAGGCGATTTTCTGCCGGGTGATATTACGGGAAAGACGGGCCTGGAGAAAATGCTTGACCCCTATCTTCGCGGGCGGCGCGGCAATGAACTCATTGAAGTCAACGCGTTCGGCCGGGTTATCAAAAATCTGGGGCGGATCGATCCGGTTTCCGGAGCGGATGTCGTTTTGACCATTGACGCAAATCTGCAAAGAGCGTCATGGGAAGCTTTTGCCGGCCGTGCCGGCGCAGCCGTCGCAATGGACCCGCGTGACGGTTCCATTCTGGCAATGGTCAGTGCCCCCTCTTTCGACCCTAATCTTTTCAACAGCGGAATTGCACGTGACCAATGGAACAAACTGCAGAGCAATCCACTCAATCCTCTGTCCAACCGGGCTGTTTCCGGACAATATCCGCCGGGGTCCACCTATAAAATGATCGTTGCCGCCGCGGCTCTCGAAGAGGGAATCATCACGCCCGAAACCAAAGTGATTTGCAACGGGAGTTATGAACTGGGCGGCAGAGCATATCGTTGCTGGAAAAAGCACGGGCACGGCCCGGTCAATCTGCACCGGGCGCTTGTCGAATCGTGTGATGTGTATTTTTACACGGTGGGCAGAATGCTGGGTGTGGACAGGATAGCGCAATATGCGGCGAAGTTCGGCCTCGGAGACCCAACCGGGATCGAACTGCCGCATGAAAAAAGGGGGCTTGTCCCGACAAAGGATTGGAAACTGGCGCGCATGAAGGAACCGTGGCAGCAGGGGGAAACAATATCGATATCGATCGGGCAAGGGTTTAATTTGACCACGCCGCTGCAACTGGCACAGGCCTACAGTGCACTGGCCAATGGCGGCACAAGGTGGCGTCCCCGTCTGGTGCAGCGGGTGCTGTCTCCGGAGGGGATGGTTTTAAAGGAATTCCTGCCTGAAAAAACGGGGGAGGTCCTGTTGAGCCAAAAGACAATGGCGCTTCTGGAGCAGGCCCTCTGGGGGGTGGTGAACGAACCGGGCGGCACGGGGGCGGCGGCGCGCCGTTTTGGTGCGGACGTGTGCGGCAAGACCGGCACCTCACAGGTAATTGGTCTGCCGCAAAATGAAAAAGTTCGCCGGGCCATGAAAATGGCCGATTATCATAAGGACCATGCACTTTTTGTCTGTTACGCGCCGATGAAAAATCCGGAAATAGCCGTAGCGGTTATCGCGGAAAACGCAGGCGGCGGGGGGGCGGTGGCCGCCCCGATCGCCCGCAAAATTCTCGATGCCTACTTTGAGGGCAAAAAAAAGCAGCAGGCGGCGGGGCATGCCGGAAAAGATTCTCCGGCAGATTCCTGAATAAACGCGGGGGCGTCCTCGTGCTTCAGTGCGGGGCGGACCGCCAGAGGTAAAGATGGCTTTTTTAAAATATGATCGCCGGATATTCCAGAACTTTGACTGGACACTGTTTGCGCTGGTTATGTGTATCTCGGCCATAGGAGTGGTTAATATTTACTCCACGGATTTCAGCCTCGGCGAGAACTCCGCGCATCTGTATCTGAAACAGATTCAGTGGATCATTCTGGGACTTCTTTTAATGGCGGCTTCTTTTTTGATAGATTATCGCACGATCGCCCAGGCCGCTTACGTTATTTACGGTATTTCGCTTGTATCCCTTATTTATGTAGCTTTGTTCGGCCATGTGGCCAACGGGGCGCAGAGATGGATTTCTTTCGGGTTTTTCCTGCTGCAGCCGTCCGAATTTATCAAGGTCGCGATAATCATCGTACTGGCCAGATATTTTGACGACCATAAATCCCGCGAACCTTACCTGCTACGGGAGCTGTTTATACCTTTGATACTGGTTTTGGTTCCCTGTGTTCTCATTATCCGCCAGCCGGATCTGGGGACGGCCATGCTGATATTTATCATCGCCGTTTCGATGGTCCTGTTTATCGGCGTTCACTGGAAGTCCATTCTGATTGCGGCGGCAAGCGTTGTGGTGATGCTGCCTTTGGCCTGGATGTTTCTCAAAGATTATCAAAAAGAAAGACTGCTGATTTTTCTGTCTCCGGAAAGCGACCCGCTCGGCTCGGGTTATCATATTATCCAATCCATGATTGCCATCGGTTCCGGAGGGTTTCTGGGCAAGGGCTTTTTGCAGGGTTCCCAGACGCAGCTGAAGTATCTTCCCGAGCAGCAGACCGACTTTGTTTTTTCCGTTTTTGCAGAGGAATGGGGATTTGTCGGAGGGCTGGCCCTGATGTTTATGTTTTTATCTCTTTTGGTGCTGGGTTTCAGAATCGCCCTGCATTCCAGAGATTTATTGGGCACGCTGCTGGCTTTCGGTATTACCGCGCTCATCTCCTGGGAAATTATTATTAATATGGGGATGGTTTTGGGCATATTGCCGGTTGTCGGTATTCCGCTGCCATTTTTGAGCTACGGCGGCTCGGCAATGGTCTCCATGCTGATGGCGGTGGGACTTTTGATGAATATCAGCGTGCGCCGTTTTATTTTGCAACGCTGACATCCGGAGTATCATACTTAAGGAGGGGTATGACATGTGGGAAAAAAAGAAACCAAAGGAAGAGCTCAGGGCTTTATTGGGTAAGGGTGCCGAATTCACAGGCAAAATGATTTTCGACGGCATGGTGAGGATCGACGGGTATTTTGCAGGTGAGATATTTGGGCAGGGTTCCCTGGACATAGGCCAGGGGGCGGTGGTCAAAGCAAATATGGATGTGCGCAGAGTTTACATCGGCGGAGAAGTCACAGGAGGTATAAAGGCCAAAGAAAAAGTCAGCATTCTGGCCACGGGAAAATTGTGCGGCGATGTACACACGCCCGTCCTCATCGTTGAAGAAGGGGCTTTTTTTGAAGGCAGATCTTTTATGAGTGAGGAGTCACAAAAAGACGCCTCGGGCGTAAAAAAAGACAAAAACGACGTAAGTCAATGAAGTTATTGCGTTATATTTTGATGCGCAAAGAATAGACCGTCAGTCATAAAAAAGCTTGACATCCCCATAAGGGTGTGATTAGAAGTCTGCGTCTTCGTGGTGTGGCAAGGTTTACAGTCCTTGGCTCCGAGTTTAAGCCTCCTGCAGCGACTCACCGCAGATGAAGCTTGATACAAGCGATACACCTGAAATTACCCCGTGCCGAAGCGCAGCCGGGTCACAAAAAACGACGAGGTAAGTTGTGGTTACCGTAATTCCTGATTTTACCCTTTTTGTTCAGGCGTCCATTTTTATCCTTCTCATCTTTCTGCTAAACTTCCTTCTGTACAAACCGATTTTGTCCATTATTGAACGACGCAAAAAACAGCTCGAAGAAGCCGAAAACGAAATAAAACTTTTTCAGGACTCCGTGAATAAGAAAGTGTCGGAGTATGACGAGAAGCTCAACAAGGCCAAAACCACCGCCTCGGACCTGAAAAAAGAGATCATCAATGAAGGCGCCCAGCAGGCAAAAAGCATTGTCGATGCGGTCCGGAGTGAGATACCTCTGATGACTCAGGAATTTCAGAAGAAAATAGATGCGGAGATGCAGGTTGCCCGCCAGGTTTTAGAAGGGCAATCCCGTAAGCTTTCGCTGGAAATCGCGGAAAAGGTTTTGGGAAGGAGATTGCAATGAGGCCGTCACGCAACAATGTTAATTTTTCTCTACTTCTTTCCCTGCTGATTGTTTCACTTCCCTTGTTCTTTGCTTTCGCTTCGGGCGGGGAGGGTGGCCACGATTCCTCTCAATGGAAAGGCCTGGCCTTCAAAACTTTTAACGCCTCCATCATCATAGGCGCCCTGACCTGGTTTTTGGCCCCCAAAATCAAAAGTTTTTTTTCCGGACGCCGTCAGGAGATAAAAGAGTCGCTGGAGAGTGCCGCGGCGCAAAAGGCAGAGGCCGAAAAACAGTACAGAGAGTATTCGGAAAAGATAGACAAGGCATCACAGGAAATTGACGGCATTTTTGAGATGATCAAGGCCCAGGGTGTTGCGGAAAAAGAGAAAATTGTCGAGGATGCACGAAAAGTGGCGGCGAAAATGAAAGAAGATGCCCAGGCACGCATCGAGCAGGAGCTGTCAAAGGCCTCCACTCAGTTACGCAACGAAGCGGTTGTCCTGTCGGTACAGATGGCCGAGGAAATCCTGAAAAAAAGTATAACAACACAGGATCATGAAACCATGATCAGGGAATACGTCGATAAGGTGGTGAGTAAAAATTGATCAGCAATATTGCCAAACGATACGCACGTGCGTTTTTTGAGATTGCCGGGGAAGAGAACAAGCTGGAGCAATACTATGAAGAACTGGCCGCGTTTTCCTCAATCATCGAAAAAAACAAGGATCTGAAAGGTTTCCTGGTTAATCCAATCTTTGAGCAGGAAGACAAGAAAAAGGTCCTGGGGCAGGTTATCAGCAGGCTCTCCCTGTCTCCCATGACCGTTAATTTTCTGAAATTGCTGATTGATAAAAAAAGAATCGATGTGCTGCCCGACATAGAAAGCTGTTACCGGCAACAGATGGATGAAGCGCTGAAGAAACTTCGCGCCACTGTAAAAACCGCATTCCCTTTATCTGCTGAAATGCTCAAGCATGTGACATCCGGTCTGGAGAAAATGACGGGCAAACAGGTGGAAGTGACGGTGGAAACGGACGAGAATCTTTTGGGCGGCATAATGATTGGCGTTGGTGATACTCTGTATGACGGAAGCATCAGAAGCCAGTTGAACAATATGAGGAATCTCTTAGGGGAGGCAAGATAAGGCATGGAGACAATTAAAGCGGAAGAAATCAGTCAAATTATTTCTGAGCAGATTAAAAGCTATGAGAAAAAGCTGGATATAAGCGAAACGGGAACCGTCCTCTCCGTCGGTGATGGTATCGCGCGCATTTACGGCGTGCAAAATGCCATGGCCATGGAGCTTCTCGAGTTTCCCGGCGGCATTCTCGGCATGGTTCTCAACCTGGAAACGGACAACGTGGGTGTTGCCGTTCTGGGTGAAGTCACCCACATCAAAGAGGGAGACATTGTCAAAAGAACCGGCAAAATCGCGCAGGTCCCGGTCGGCGAAGCCCTGCTCGGTCGTGTCATAGACGCCACCGGCGAGCCGCTGGACGGCAAAGGTCCCATCGAGACAAAAGAATTCCGCCGCATCGAAATGGTTGCGCCCGGCGTGATCGAGCGTCAGCCGGTCAATGAGCCGATGTACACGGGCCTTAAGGCTATTGACGCCATGACCCCCATCGGACGTGGCCAGCGTGAGCTGATCATCGGCGACCGGCAGATCGGTAAGACCGCCATCTGCGTCGATGCCATCATCCGCCAGAAAGATACGGGAGTGAAATGCATCTATGTCGCCATCGGTCAGAAAAAATCAACAGTCGCACAGGTTGTGGAAAGACTGAGGCAAAACGATGCCATGTCGTACACATGTGTGGTTGCCGGTTGTGCTTCCGACCCGGCCACCCTGCAATACATCGCCGCCTATGCAGGCTGCAGTATCGGTGAATACTTCCGTGACAACGGCCAGGACGCCCTGATTATTTACGACGACTTGTCCAAGCAGGCAGTGGCGTATCGCCAGATTTCCCTTCTGCTGCGCCGTCCCCCCGGACGCGAAGCCTATCCCGGCGATATTTTCTACAACCATTCCCGTCTGCTCGAAAGAGCGGCACGCGTCAGCCAAGAACTTGGCGGTGGTTCGCTCACTGCCCTGCCGATTATCGAAACGCAGGCCGGTGACGTTTCCGCCTACATTCCGACCAACGTTATTTCAATTACTGACGGGCAGGTTTATCTGGAGCCGAGTCTGTTCTTTGCCGGCATCCGCCCGGCTATCAACGTCGGTCTGTCCGTGTCCCGCGTCGGCGGCGCCGCTCAGACCAAGGCCATGAAGCAGGTGGCCGGCACGCTGAAACTTGACCTGGCCCAGTACCGTGAACTGGCGGCTTTTGCCCAGTTCGGCTCCGACCTTGATAAATCTACTCAGGCACAGCTTGACCGTGGTGTGCGCCTCGTTGAACTTCTCAAGCAGCCGCAGTTTCAACCCATGTCGCTGGGCGAGCAGGTAACCGTTCTTTTCGCCGGAAGCCGCGGCTTCATCGACAAGGTGGACGTGGAAAAGGTTCTTGTTTATGAACAGCAACTTTTGAGCTTCGTGCGAAGCAAGCACCCGGACATATTGAAGGAAATTGACGAAAAGAAGATTATTTCTCCCGAGTTGGAGAAAAAAATGAAAGATATGCTGACATCTTTCGAATCTGCTTTTGTTCCTGAATAGGCACTCCTGGCGATCCCAACGGGATCGAAGCGAGTTTGCCGTAAAAAACCAGTATTGAGAGGAGTGTTCAGTGCCCTCACTAAAAGATATTAAAAGAAAAGTATCAGCTGTTCAAAAGACAAAGCAAATTACCCGCGCCATGAACATGGTGGCAGCTGCGAAATTTAAATCGGCGCAGCTAAAAATGGAAAACTTCCGCCCTTATGCCGGCAAGTTCATGGACGTTCTCAACAGCCTGGCGCTGAGAGTGGAGAGCATTTCCCATCCGCTTCTTGCCGTTCGCGACCCGAAGCGTATCCGTGTGATTTGCATGACCTCCGACAGAGGGCTCTGCGGCGCGTTTAACGCAAATTTGATCAAGGCAACGGAAAATTTTGTAAAACAAAAGGTCATGGAAGACAAAGAAGTCGGCCTCATTACCGTTGGCCGCAAAGGCAGGGATTATTTCCGGAAAAAAGCGACCATTCTGGCACAGAAGGTTGACCTCCTGAGTAAGTTTGATATGACGCTGGCCGTTTCCATTGCCGACGAGGTGATTCCCGCCTTCATGAAGGAAGAGTATGACGAACTGTATCTGATCTACAATCAGTTTGTTAACGTGTCGGTGCAGAAACCGACGGTGGTCCGCCTCTTCCCCCTGCCATCAATAGGTCAGGAAATGGATGTTGAGCCTGATTTGCGTGTCGATTACTCCTATGAACCGTCAGCGGAAATATTGCTTCATAAATTATTGCCGATGTATGTTCATGTTCTTGTTTATCGAGCTCTCCTGGAGACATCAGCCGGTGAAAACGGCGCCCGGATGGCGGCCATGGATAATGCGACCAGCAACTGTGAGGAGCTGATCCGCTCACTGACGCTGAAAATGAATAAAGCCAGACAGGCGGCCATTACTGCAGAGCTGATGGATATCGTGGGCGGCACGGAAGCCCTGGCAAAAGGTTGATTGGACGGCGGCGGGAGACCCCGTAAAAAAATATATTACGACTATTGGCAAGGAGATACTTATGAATATAGGAAAGATTGTTCAGGTTATTGGCCCTGTTGTTGACGTGGCTTTTGAAGAAGGCCAGCTCCCCAGCATATTGAATGCGATTTTGGTCACCAACCCCGCCATCAACGATCAGGAAGACAACCTGGTTATTGAAGTCGCGCAGCATCTCGGTGACAACGTCGTACGCTGTATCGCCATGGATATTACCGACGGACTTGTGCGCGGTATGAATGCCAAGGACACAGGCGCGCCGATTATGGTGCCGGTCGGCAAAGAAGGCCTCGGCAGAATATTGAACGTGGTCGGTCGCCCGGTTGACGGCTTGGGGCCGGTCAACGCCGAAAATCTTGCACCGATTCACCGTGACGCGCCGGCTTTCCTCGAGCAGGATACCTCCGTGCACGTGCTGGAAACGGGTGTTAAGGTCATTGACCTGCTCGTTCCGTTTCCCCGCGGCGGCAAAATGGGGCTGTTCGGCGGTGCAGGTGTCGGCAAGACAGTCGTGATGATGGAAATGATCAACAACATCGCCATGCACCACGGCGGTATTTCCGTGTTCTGCGGCGTGGGCGAAAGAACCCGTGAAGGAAACGACCTTTACCGCGAAATGCTGGAATCCGGCGTTATCAAACAGGCAGCGTTGATTTACGGTCAGATGACCGAGCCTCCCGGAGCCCGCGCACGTGTTGCCCTGACAGGTCTGGCGGCCGCTGAATATTTCCGCGATGTGGAAGGCCAGGACGTGCTCTTCTTTGTCGATAACATCTTCCGTTTCACGCAGGCCGGTTCCGAAGTGTCCGCTCTGCTGGGCCGTATGCCTTCAGCCGTCGGTTACCAGCCCACACTGGCCACAGACCTGGGCGCCCTGCAGGAGCGCATTACCTCGACCACTAAAGGTTCGATCACCGCCGTGCAGTGTGTTTACGTGCCGGCCGACGACCTTACCGACCCGGCGCCCGCGACAACCTTCGCGCATCTTGATGGAACGCTGGTTTTGTCCCGTCCGATCGCCGAGCTGGGTATTTACCCGGCGGTGGACCCGCTTGATTCCACATCACGTATTCTCGACCCCAATGTGCTGGGTGACGATCATTATCAGGTTGCGCGCCAGGTACAGGTTACACTGCAGAAGTATAAAGACCTCCAGGACATCATCGCCATTCTGGGCATGGATGAACTGTCCGAAGAAGACAAGCTGACCGTGAGCCGTGCCCGTAAAATCCAGAGATTCCTGTCACAGCCCTTCTTTGTTGCCGCTCAGTTTACCGGCACAGAAGGAAAGTTCGTGTCCATGGCCGACACAGTCCGTGGCTTTAAGGAAATCCTGGAAGGCAAGCACGATGAATTACCCGAGCAGGCTTTTTATATGGTCGGAGGCATTGAAGAAGCAATCGAGAAAGCCCAGAGGCTTTCCTAGTTAGCGAGGATTTCCATGTCGGATGATTTAATGCTGGAAGTTGTTACACCGGGGAGGATCGTCTTTTCCGGAAAGGTTGAGGAAGTTACTCTTCCCGGAACAGAAGGTGAATTCGGAGTGTTACGCGGCCATGAGCCTTTTCTGACCTCCGTCGATATCGGTGAGCTGTATTTTTTAGCCAATGGCAAAAAAGTGTATTATGCCGTCAATACAGGCTACGCGGAAGTGACCGGAAGCAGGGTAACCGTTTTGATAGAAACGGCCGAAAGAGCAGACGCCATCGATAAAGACAGGGCGGTTAAAGCCAAAGAGAGCGCAACGGCCAGATTGGCTCAGCTCTCCAAGGAGGACAGTGAATATGAAATAATGAGCCTGGCGCTCGCCCGGGCGAATAACCGGATAAGTGTTGCGGAAAAACTATCGCCAGGCTGATGGGTCACAATATATTCTAAAAAAGGCGGCTTACTGAGAAAAGAGCCGCCTTTTTTATTTGTCGCTACGAGATGAATCCGGGAGCAAATACGGTCATTGTGATGAAATATCCACAATCTGAAAGTGCCTTGTGCCGCCGGGCGCATTGACGACAATTTCACTGTCGATTTTCTTGCCGATCATCGCCCTGCCGATCGGCGAAGTGACGGATATTTTATTTTGGCTGATATCCGATTCCAGCGGACCGACCAGTTGATATTTGATTTCTTCTCCGCTTTTGCTGTCGGCAACCGTCACGAAACAACCGAAGACCACTTTATCGCCTGTGGCGGCGCCTGCGGCGATGATGTCACATGAGGCGAGGTTGTTTTCCAGCTCCTGCACCCTGCCGTGCAAAAACGCCTGCCGCTCTTTGGCGGCGGCATATTCGGCGTTTTCAGAAATGTCACCGTGTGACCTTGCTATTTCAATATCCCGTACATTTTCAGGTATGGAGACGTTTTTTAATGTTTCGAGATCTTTTTTGAGTTTTTCGAACCCTTCTTTGGTAATAGGTATCCTGGGCATGCTTTCCTCTTGTTTTTTCCGACTTGGCGCCGACTTGTTTAACAGGCGGGTGCTGTTTTTTCTCTCGACGCTAGACGAGAAAAAAAATCCTGTCAAGCAGCATTTCTCAAACTATCTTACCGGGCGGCTTCTGAAACAGCTTATTTTTCGCGGTCGAATAACAGCGGCGTTGTGTTGCCGCAAAGTTTGTGTTATTAAACACCGTTTACAGGTAAAAAGGAGTTTTGACACCGGATGCTGGACAAATATCGAAGAAACATAAATTATCTGAGGGTTTCCATTACCGACCGCTGCAATCTGCGTTGCACTTACTGTCGCCCGAAAGAGGGGATTTCCCTAAAAGGTCACGAGGATATTCTCCGCTACGAAGAAATACTGCGCGTCATCGGGCAGGCGGTGAAAATGGGTTTTATCAAAGTGCGTGTTACCGGCGGTGAGCCGCTTGTGCGAAGAGGCTTTGTGGATTTTCTCCGCTCACTCAAAGAAATAAACGGCCTGGAATGCATCAGTCTTACCACCAACGGAATCCTTTTAGAGAGATTCGCCGCCGATATTTTTGCCGCCGGTGTGCGCCGCATCAACATTAGCCTTGATTCTCTGGTTGCGGAAAAATTTTGGAAAATTACGGGCGGAGGGAATCTCGATGATGTTTTACGCGGTATTGAAACAGCGGATGAAGTAGGGTTTTCTCCGATTAAAATCAACACGGTTGTGATCCGCGGCTTCAACGATGACGAAGCCCTTGAATTTGTCCGGCTGGCAATGGAAAAGCCCTACCAGATCCGCTTCATTGAGCTGATGCCGGTAAGTTTGGTCAACATCGATCAGCCGAGTCAATTTATGCCCAACGCGGAACTGCTTAATCGAATTCAAAAGCATTTTCGTCTTGAGGCGTCGGCACTTAAGAAAAACTCGTCGGACGGGCCTGCCAGTATCTTTCGTCTGGCCGGCGGTGCGGGCGAGATCGGGTTTATCAATCCCGTGAGCGACCATTTCTGCTCGACGTGCAACCGGCTGCGTCTTACGGCGGACGGTAAACTCAGAGCCTGTTTGCTAAACGAATCTGAAGTTGATCTCAAGGAAGCACTGGCACAAAACTGCTCCGATGAGCAACTGGCCGCGCTTATCGGCCGTGCCATTATGCTTAAGCCGGAAAAGCACGATCTGGACTGCACCGACAGAAACCTGAAAAAATGCCTGCGAGATATGTCGGATATTGGCGGTTGAAACAACAGGCATTGCCCCGGGCGGTTTCCTTGAGTATAATGCCGCCATGAGTTATGCTATCTTATTGGAAGCGCCGTTGGTTGTTGTCGCCGACGGCTTTGTACAAGGGCTTGCGGGGGTGGTACTATGCTGACAGGTCAGCATCGCGCCCTGGCGCAGGAGAGCTGGCTGGAGACCGAAACAGGACGATATATTTTTTCCCGCCAGGAAAAGCTGATTATGGAGCTGGTAAATCCCGCCGCCGGCGAGAGAATCCTGGATGTGTCTTGCGGGGCCGGCAATCATCTGCGCCTGTTTCAGCGCAGGAAATGTCTCCTCACGGGGATGGATGCCTCAAGTGAAGTGCTGGATGTGGCCAGAAAGAAGCTTGGGGCAGGCTGCGAACTGGTTCGCGGCGACATTTATGATTTTCCCTTTTCCGGAAATGAATTTGATATTGTCACGCTGATCAATGCTTTTGGTTTAAAGGACGATCCGTATAAAATCATTGCCGAAGCGGTGCGCGTCAGCCGCAGCCGAATTTTTATCGGTTTCCTCAATAAGTTTTCTTTCGCCGGCACCGGCTCGTCTGCCCTGCATCTTTTTGGCCTTCCGGACGCCTCTGCCGTGCGCTTTTTCACCATCGGCGAAATGAGATCGATCGTATACCGTGTCCTGGCGGCTTCATCAGTCACGTGGGGCTCCGTGGTCTGCCTGCCCGGCCCGTTTTATTCATTTTTCCCCGGCTGCGACGAGCGGCTGCCCGTAAAAAGAAATCCGGTCGGCGCTTTTGCCGGGATGCTCGTTAAGATCCAATACACGTACCGTACGGCGGAAAACCCGCTTCTTGATTCCTTTGAACTCAAGAGAAAAAACCGTGCCGCGCCGGAAGCGGTGCGCGGGATGCTCCCTAGGGAGGCGATAGATGATTAGCGAGGCACTGCTTTACGAAAAACTGGAAAACGCTCGGGTAAGATGTTTTCTGTGTGCTCACCGCTGTACAATCAACCCCGGTCATCGTGGTGTGTGCGGCGTGAGAGAAAATAAAGAAGGTGTCTTGTATTCTCTTGTATTCGGCTCGCTCATTGCCGGTAATATCGACCCCATCGAGAAAAAACCCTTTTTTCACGTCTACCCTGCCTCTGCCTCCTATTCCATCGCTACCGTCGGCTGCAACTTCCGCTGCGAGTTTTGTCAAAATTTCGATATCTCGCAAGTTCCGTCGCATACCATACAGATGCCCGGCGTGGATACGCCACCCGCCGAGGTAACGAAAAAAGCCAAAAACAGCGGCTGTCGTACAATAGCTTATACATACACAGAGCCGACCGTTTATTTCGAAACGGCGCTGGAGACAGCCAAAGAGGCATTCCGGACGGGCCTGGAAAACCTGTTTGTCACCAACGGATATATGACCAAAGAGGCTATCGATCTTCTCGCCCCCTATCTGGCTGCAGCGAATGTCGACTTGAAATCCTTCCGCGACGAATTTTATCGCAAGCGTTGCAAAGCCAGATTGCAGCCGGTACTGCAAAGCCTGGAAACAATGAAAGAAAAAGGAATCTGGCTGGAGATTACCACACTGCTTATTCCGGGACTTAACGACTCCGACGGGGAATTGAAGGAAATTGCCGCCTTCATCCGTAAACTCGGGGCGGAAACGCCCTGGCACATCAGCCGTTTTTATCCGCAATTCAGGATGCTCGACCGCCCCGGTACGCCCGTTTCTTCACTCCATCGCGCCTGTGAGATCGGCAAGGAGGCGGGTCTATATTACGTATACAGCGGAAACATTCCCGGCGACGAAGGCGAAAATACCTACTGCGCGGGTTGCTCCGCACTTTTAATCCATCGGTATGGTTATAAAATAATCGAAAATAAACTCACCGGCGGAGCCTGCCCTTCGTGCGGCCGCAGGCTGGACGGCCTTTTCTGAAGTACCTATCATATTGATTTATCAAGAGAAGTCCTTATAATCATTCCTTTGGGAAAGCTTGAGCGCCTTCCGGGGGTGCCTTGATTGCAATAAACGTTTAACCACTACATATTGTGGTAGGTTTTTTCTTTGCACACATTTTGTTGTATTTTCTCTTTACAAAGAAAATATCTTTTGTTAGGGTTACCCAAATTATATATTTTAAAGAAAAGGCATGAAACTTAAACGTCTGGAAATATCAGGATTCAAATCTTTCCGCGAAAAGGTCGTTGTCGATTTTTCCGCTGGTGTCAATGCGATTGTCGGTCCCAACGGTTGCGGGAAGTCCAATATTGTGGATGCGATCCGCTGGGTGATGGGCGAGCAGCGGGTGAAAGCGCTGCGCGGAAAGAAGATGGACGATGTCGTTTTCAACGGCAGTGAAGATGCCGCCCCTGTGAGCATGGCCGAGGTAGTCATGACGCTGGAAAACAACGGCTCTAGTTTTCCCGGTGTTTACGGTGAAATGACGGAAGTGTCCATCTCCCGCAGGGTCGTTGTCGATGGAGAGAGCGAATACTGCATCAACCGTGTGCCCTGCCGTCTTTTGGACATCAAGGAATTTTTTATGGGGACGGGCGTGGGGGCCCGCACCTATTCGCTTGTCGAACAGGGTTCCGTCGCCTCGATGGTCGAGGCCAAGCCGGAGGACCGCCGCCTGTTCATTGAGGATGCGGCCGGTGTTTCCAAATACAAAAGCCGCAAGGACGCGGCTGTCCGCAAGATGGAGGCGACCAAACAAAACATAATACGCCTCAACGACATCCACAAGGAAGTCAAATCGCAGCTTGCCGCCATCACCCGGCAGGCCAAGAAAGCCGAGCAGTACAAGGCCGTCAAGACGCGCATGAAAGATGCGGAAATCACTCTCTCCGCGCAGGCCTACGGTGCTCTCACCGGCCATCAGGCGTCCCTCGCTGATGAGAGCCGGCAGGTAAGCACCAAAGAGCAGGCTGTTGAAGCCAGACTTCAGGCCAGGGAATCTGCGCTTGATGAAATGAAGGCGAGGCTTCTGGAAAGTGACGAGCTTATCGGCCGGGGTCAGACCGGTCTTTATGAGACGAAAAACTCCATCAATATCAAGGAAAAGAACATAGAGTTTTCACGTCGCCGCATGGAGGAGGCGGCACAGCGTGCGCAAAAGAGTCAGGAGGAAATCGAAGCCATGGAGCAGCGAAAATCCGGCCTGATTATCGAGATGGAAAAACTCCAGCAGACGGCGGCCGAGGCTTTCAGCCTTATTGAGCAGTGGCAGGAGGAGCTCCAGGAGGGGCAAAGACAAATCGAGGGACTTTTGGCACAGGATGCCCAAATCAATAGTCTGCTCGAAGAGCATAAAATCCGCTACATCGATATCATGCAGGACCTGGCCCGCTTCAATAATGATATTGCAAGCCTGACCAGAAGCATTGAAGACTTTCACCGGCGCGCAGAAAGAGAAACCAGAGAAATCGAAGAGGACAAAAACAGACTCGCGGAACTTACGGAAAAACTCAAGTCTTTGAAAACAGCCCTGACAGAGGAACAGGAAGAAGTGACCCGCCTCGTGACACAAAAAGAAACGACCGCCGGTGAGCGGGAAAGGGCCAGGGAAGATCTGCAGTCGGTGGAAGAGCGTATCATGCAGATCAAAGAAGAGGCGGGCGGCAAATCATCCCGCATGCAGTCACTCATTGAATTTCAGGACGCCTTTAAATGGTCGAGTGACGGCGTGAAAAAAGTCATTGAAAAGCAGGAGCAGAAGGACGCATTTTACGGCGTGGTCGCCGATCACATCAGCGTGCCGCGTGAGTATGAATCGGCGGTTGAGGCGGTGCTGGGCGAAAAGTTGCAGTATGTCGTCGTCAAAAATCAGGAAGAGGGTGTCCGCGCCATTGATTATCTGAAAAATTATCAACTGGGCCGGGGCAGTTTCGTACCGGTGGAGCTGCGCGGCCATAGCGCCGAAACCTACAGCGCAGAGCATCTCCAGGAGGCGGAGCCCCTGCTTCGCAAAGTCGCAGTCAGTGAAGAATTCAGACATATTGCCGATTGTCTGCTGGGAGACGTTCTTTTAACCCCGACCATTGAAACAGGGATCAACCTCTGGAAGAAGAACGGATTCCGGGGGACATTTGTCACGCCGGAGGGGGACACCATCAGCCCGCACGGCGTGCTGACCGGCGGCAGCGGATCAGCCGTGGAAAAAAGTCTCCTGGCGACCAAAAGGGAAATAGCCGAGCTTGAGGAAGAAGTCGCCCGCCTTACGTCTGAGCTCGAAGACAAGACACAGGAAAAAAAGATCCTTACCGAATCCATTTTCAATCTGGATGAGGAGCTGACCGGTCTGAAAACATCAATCCATATGCTGGAGATAAGCATCAACGGCCGGAAGAAAGACACAGAACGCTTCGAAGATGAAACGGGGCGCCTCAACCAGAGAATAGCGGTGCTGGAATACAACCGCCAGAACATCAAATCAGAACAACAGGAAGCGCAGGAGAGACTGCTGCAGATCAAAAATGACATTCTCCGGAAGGAAGAGGCGGAAAAAGAGCTCAATGAAATAATTTCCACATTCAACCGGCGCAGGCAGGAATCGCGGGCGGCCATCGATGCGCAGGAAAAAATCCTCACCGGGAAAAAAGTCCAGCTCGCCTCTTGGGTGGAAAAAAGAGACGCGGACCTGAGAACAGTTGCCCGCCTGCAGTATGATATCACTGCCCATGATGACGAAACGGCACGCAAAAAAGAGGAGATTGCCGCTTCCGAGAGCAGGCAGGCCGAGCTGGCCGAAGCAATCGGGAAAGAAAACGAAGCGCTCGGTCTTTTGTATACTGAGCTCGCCTCAGGCGAGACCTCCTTAAGCGAAATGAAGGAGAGACGCGCCGTTGAAGATGAAGGCCTCAGAGCCCTCGAGAGCGAAATCCGCGAGCTGAGAAAGAGTCTTGATGATCTGCACAGGCAGGCGGGCGAGGTGGAAATACAGCTTCGCGAGACAGGGCTGAAAATGGAAAATCTGCAAAAGTCTGTCTTGGAAAAACATGGCACCGATCTGGCCGCCATGATGGATGATTTACCACCCCTGGAAGAGGAGAAAATCGCCGAGCTGTCCGCCACTTTGGAAAAAGACAGAAAGACAATCGAAAACTTCGGTGAGGTCAATCTGCTGGCGCTGAACGAATATGAAGAACTTGACCAGCGCAATCAGTTCCTGACCGCACAACTGGCCGATTTAAACGAATCCCTCGGCTCACTGCAAAGGACGATCACGCGCATCAACCGTATATCCAGAGAAAGATTTGCCAAAACCTTTGCCGAGGTGAATGAGTGCTTCAAGAAAACCTTCTCTTATATTTTCCCCGGCGGCCGCGGCAATCTGTTGTTGACGGATGAAAACGACCTTCTGGAAACGGGTGTGGATATCGACATTCAGATTCCCGGCAAAAAGGCGCAAAGCGTCAGCCTTCTTTCCGGAGGTGAAAAGTCCCTGGCGGCCATCGCGCTTATCTTCGCCATTTTGCTGTACCGCCCATCGCCCTTCCTGATTCTCGACGAAGTTGATGCGGCGCTTGACGATGCCAACACCAATCTATTCAATCGCCTGATCCGGGATGTCGCGGCCAACTCACAGGTCATCATGATCACGCACAACAAAAGCACCATGGAAGTGGCCGATACCCTTTTTGGCGTGACCATGCAAAAGCAGGGCATCTCCTCCATGGTTTCCGTCAACCTCAATTAAGACATTCTTTCCGGGTGCGGGGCGCACAGGCCCCGCCCTGTTTTCCATTTTGCATATCCCTTTACTTTAGACGCGAAAATAGCTATGAATACATGATTATTGGGCGGTTATTTCGTCGTGGATGAAACCATAATCCCCAAAACAGTGAAATATTCAGGAAAGGAAAATCCTATCAAGTGGGTTTATTTGACAAACTGAAAGCAGGTTTGGCCAAAACACGTGAGGGCCTGACCAAAAGCCTTGATCATCTTGTCTTCGGGAAAAGAGTGTTGGACCAGGCGCTCTTCGATGAACTGGAGGAGCTGATGATTACCGCGGACATGGGGCCGCAATTCACCTATGATTTGATTGACGACGTCAAAGAGCGTGTGAAACGCAAGGAACTTGACGACGCGGCGCAGATAAAAAGCGTCCTCGAGGAACGGATGACGGAAATTCTGCAGAAGATGGACAAGCCCCTGGTCATTCCCCCGCAGCAGCCTTTTGTCATTATGGCCGTAGGCGTCAACGGAAGCGGCAAAACAACTACCATCGGCAAACTCTCCCATTTGCTCAAAGACCAGGGGCACGAAATCCTGCTGGTGGCGGCCGACACCTTCCGGGCGGCGGCCATTGAACAACTCCAGGAATGGGGCAAGCGGGTCGGTGCGCCGGTTGTCAGGCAGAAAATGAACTCCGATCCGGCGGCGGTCGCATTTGACGCCGTAAACAAAGTGAAGGCAGGTTTTAACGGCGTTGTCATGGTGGATACGGCAGGACGACTGCACACCCGCGCCAACCTGATGGAAGAGCTCAAGAAAGTAAAAAGAGTTATCGGTCGGGAACTGCCGGGCGCTCCGCATGAGATTCTTCTTGTCCTGGACGCCACCACCGGCCAGAATGCCGTCATGCAGGCTAAAATGTTCAAGGAAGAGATCGGAGTGACCGGCATTGTGCTCACGAAGCTCGACGGCACATCAAAAGGCGGCGTTGTCGTGCGTATCGCTGGTGAACTGGGTCTACCTGTTCGCTATATAGGCGTCGGAGAAGGGCTTGACGACCTGCGTCAATTCAACAGCAGGGATTTTGCCGCTGCTGTGCTCGGATAGCGCGGACGCTGATGCATATTGGGGCATAATGGATAAAATATTCGCCATCGGAGACATACACGGCTGCCTCGGCAAACTGGAGAGGCTCATCAGCGATATCCCGGCGGATCCGGAAAAGGACACGTTGGTTTTTGTTGGAGACTATATCGACCGTTCTGCAGGCGGCAAAGACGTGATTGATTTTATCCTGAGCCTCAAAAATATCTACCGCAACCTTATCTGTCTGTGCGGCAACCATGAATCAATGTTGCTTCGCTATCTGGAAAGAGTTGACGAAGAAATGTACCTGGCCAATGGCGGCCGCATGACGCTGAAGGCCTACGGCATCTCCCGTTTTGACGGGCCCCGCACCAGAAAGGCTAAAATTCCTGCCGCGCACCGGCATTTTATTGAATCCCTTCTGCCGTACTACGAAACGGAGGACTACATCTTTGTGCACGCCGGCCTGATGCCCGGAGTGCCGCTGGCCGAGCAGGACATAGATGATCTGCAGTGGATACGCTATGAATTTATCGATTCAGGATATGATTTCGGAAAGCGGGTTATTTTCGGCCACACACATTTTCCGGAACCTCTGATTCATCCAAACAAAATCGGTATCGATACGGGCGCGGTTTACGGCGGCAAGCTCACCTGTGTGGAGTTGCCTGCCGTCAAATTTTATTCGGTGTAGGGCGAATGACAATTCTCGAGTGCGTACCGAATTTCAGCGAAGGCCGGGACCCCGAAAAACTCGACGCGATCGCGGGCGTGCTTAAGGGTGCTGTGGGCGTGACTTTGGCGGACTACAGCGCAGATACGGACCATAACCGCAGCGTCTTCACGATACTGGGAACACCTCAGGAACTTGTCGAAGCCATGCTGGCGGCGGCAGGCAAAGCCCTTGAACTGATCGACATGCGCCACCAGTCAGGCGTTCATCCGCGGGTCGGAGCACTGGATGTTGTTCCCTTCATACCGCTTGCCGGGGCGGGAAAGACCGACGCTGTCGAGGCCGCGCACCAGTTCGGCCACAGACTCAACCGCCAATACCGGATACCTGTTTATTTTTACGGCTGGGCCGCTCATGTAGGCAGGCCGCAGGAACTGGCCGATGTCCGACGCGGCGGCTATGAGGGGCTGGCGCAGAAAATGAAGCATCCGGAAGGCAGACCAGATGAGGGGGAGCCGTCGTTCGATCCGCGCAGCGGCGCCACGCTTGTCGGCGCGCGCGTGCCGCTGGTCGCCTACAACATCAACCTCGATACGGGAGATTTGTCAGTGGCAAAACAAATTGCCGCACAGATTCGTGAAGCCAACGGCGGGCTGAAAAATGTCCGGGCCATCGGACTTTGGCTGGCAAGCCGGAACATCGCACAGGTTTCCATGAACCTGACCAATGTAAGTGAAACACCGATTAAAACCGTTTACGACGAGGTGCAACGGTTGGCCGCGTCGCTCGGTACCGGCATACTGGAATCGGAGCTGATCGGCCTGGCGCCTCAGAGCGCTTTTTCGGGGACCACGCCGCAAAGCCTCAAGCTCGTGAACTTCGCCGAAGACAAAATACTGGAGAACCACCTACATTAACTTGCCCGCGGCTGAAGCGCCGCAACATTGACAGCAAAAGCAAACAATGCTAAATGACCACATTTCGCGCGCCTGCAAAGACGCCCCGACGCCCCTGTAGCTCAGCAGGATAGAGCAACGGATTCCTAATCCGTGTGCCGCGTGTTCGAATCACGCCAGGGGCACCATTGAAATATCAAGCATTTCCCATGCTTATCATCATATTGGTCGCAGTGACCAACTTCTCAAAATAGGTCAAAATCGGTTAAACTGTGCTATTTTTGTGTTAAAAAATAGCACAGTTTTAGCACAGATAATCAGGGTATTTCGCTTAGCTGGCGGAGTACCTTTTTTGTTTGGAGTTAACGAACAAATAGAGCCGGGCTTCTGACAAAGTGCACCATTATTACGTGATCAACAAGTCAGCCCAAAGCAAATCTTTACCACATGATGTGTTGCGCTGTGAAACATTGGTAACATCAGAAAGTGAATTTAAAATTATGGATAAGTCAGGCTCTGTGACCGTGTGCCATTCCCCAAGATTTAAAGGGAAGAAGGCCGAGTGTCTTTTCTTAGTAATATTGTCAAAATCTTAACCATCCACCGCGCATAAAATAACTCTTGACATTACCCATATTCTACGTTAAGCGGACAGGCAATTCAACACCGTAACATCATTATATATTTTAGTGGGCCGCGAATAAAATTCTCAGGTAAGCACCATCAGGCGGCCTTCGCGAAAGGCACAGGCTATGGATACTTCTGGAAGAGGTTCAGAGGCGCAATTTCTGTTTTCCATTTCGGGGGCTCCACCCCTGAGCGTAATGGAATTTACGGCAACCGAACAACTATCCCAGCCGT
>JAGPFA010000028.1 GCA_018056765.1 Syntrophaceae bacterium | reverse complement strand
CGAGTTTTTTCCCGGCCAGATCGTTGGAGGCGGTCCAGTTATAGCCGAAGGCATGAACGGGAAATTCATAAAAGAGGCTCACGGTCTCATCCCACAGGCGTTTCTGAAGAACCTTGAGAATGTCGCCGTAGGTGCTCCACGATACCCCGCCCCAGCCGCGTTCCTTGCGGGTTTTGTCAATGCCGCCGGGGTCGGCAATGCGCTTTGTTTGTATGGCGTCATCGTCGAGAACTTGAAGGTGATCGGGGTTGAATTGTTTGCCGACAAGAACATTCTTTTTATGCTTGGCAGCACTTTTGATTCTGAAGTAATTTGTCAGCATGAACCATTTGCTGTCCGGATCCCAAACCTTTTCGCCCTTGTTTTTCAATCGGCTGCCCATGATGCCGGGGATGAAGATAATGGGTAAAACATCCCGCTCAATGACAATGCGGTTTTGTCTTTCCGTCTCCAGGCCTTCAATCGAGTTTTTTAAATCCCAAGCTCTTATTTTGATTATATTGGGTCCGTTGGACATGATAGTTCCTCCAAGGTCATATATTACGATTAACGTTTATAAGCGGGACGGAATGAATCGAGGGCCGCGTCCCAGATCTTGATCTTTTCATCAAGGTTGTCCGCCATTGTATCCATAATGATCTGAATCTCAGGGCGTTCGCCTGATTCAACAGTACCCAGATATTCCCAGACAAAGTTAACATTTGTATCGCCATCTTCCTCGCCGCTCAATATCTCTTCCTCACCCCGCAAAGCAGCAACGGTTCTTTTATGCGAACGAATCTTTTTAATGTTCAATCCCGCAGCAACACTTGTGGCTAAAGCAGCTATAGTACGTGTCATTATTCCACCGTGCTCAGGTTCTTCATGGATTTCTTCCATTTCCACTTTGAATTTCATCCCCATCGGCCCGGCAAAACGAGCATAGGTGCTTTCCTGCTCCAGATAGGGAAGCTCAATTCTGCCGTAATTCAGACAAAAGGAATCTTTCGTCAGGTCGCTAAATCCGTATTGGTAATGCTTGAGGATGTTGGTGAAGTTTTTTATCGATTTATCATTATTTAGACCATAAAGAGTCAACCACATTCCTGTTGCTCCATAGTCCGCAAATACCGTCCAATAGATGTACCTGCCAATACGATAGTCACCATAGTACTCAACCGTTCTCGCCCAATTGCCGATGCCTTTGAGTTCCTTTTCTCCTATAATTATTTTATCTTTCCCTTTAGGCAGTTTCAGTTTTTTGATCTCCTCAATCTTCTGCGCCCAGAGCGCGTTTCTTTCCTTGTCGCGGTCTTTCTCCTTCCACTTAAAATCGGACACTTCAGCGTAACATAATTTTTGACTCTGAATCTCCAGTTTAAAATCTTCCGGCAGATCAATGGCGAATCTCCCCATGTAGTAGGTCTTCATCTTATGTTCAGCTCCTTTCGATGTTGGCATTGGTTTTTGTGTCTTCTTCATCGCTGCATAACTGTAACTGCAAAGCAACAGGCCCGTCAGCATCGTAATCAACAGCAATCTTAAAGTGTTTCTCATGTATCCTCCATGTTACTTATAAATCAGCACACTTTTGAGCAGGCTGTTCAAAAAGGTGTCCGGCTTGGGTAAATGAACAATTACTCCAGCAAAAAACCTTACTGCCATTACGCTTACAAAGTTACCAAAATGGTGCTTTCTTCGGCTGGCAGTGATTTGCCTGCGTCCTAAATAAAAACATTGGAAAGTTGATTTCAGGGGGTAACGCTATGAAAAATGCCGACGAATGTCAATATGTTTTTTTGTAATACTTCCTCGCACAACGTGCTGTGAGCTATCAACCATCAGCTATCCTCTAATCCTCTAACCCTCTAATCCTCTAATCTTCTAATCTTCTCCCCCACCGCCACACCTGTCGCCTTACGATATTCCCTGATGAGGGCTTGTTTTCCGATACCGACTTCCAGAATGTCCCAGGGCAAAATCTCACCCGGGGCTTTCGGACGGTAAACATAAAAATCCGGATTTATGTTCACCTCTCTGAGCGCCCGCCGCCAGTTCCCGCCCAGACGGTGAACCGCCGTCAGGATATCCCCTGTGCGGCGGTCGCCCAGCGATAAAAGCGCCTGTACATAATTCCACTTCGGCACCCCCGCCAACACGCGGATCTGCCTGTCCTTCCGGAAAGCCTGTGTAATTTTTTTGATTCTGCGATCTGCTTCGTGCACGTCCGTAAGCGGGCACCACTGCAGTGGCGTGCGCGGCTTGGGAATGAACTGGTTGATGCTAAGGGTGATGCGGCGGAATTTTTTCCGGCCTCCGGAGCGGTTGAGTGCCGTGTGTTGGATTTTTTTAACCAGCTCGATGATGGCATCAATGTCCTCAGCTGTTTCCGTCGGCAGCCCGACCATGAAATACAGGCGCAGGTTGAGTATGTCTTTTTCAATCAGTATATTTACGGCATCAATCACGTCCTGCTCGGTAATGCCTTTGCGTATAAGGTCTCTTAGCCTTTGGCTGCCCGCCTCAGGGGCCAGGGCAAGCGTTTCAATGCCGCCGGCCTTGAGTAAGTCCACGATTTTTTCGTCTATGCGATCCAGTCTGAGCGATCCAATACCCGCCTGAGCGCCACGATCGGCAATATAGCGGCAAATATCCAGTAAGTGCGGATGCTCGGAAACAGCCGTGCCGACCAGACCTACTTTCTTTTTCAGCTCAAGTCCCGCATCTATCGTTTCAAAAAGACGCTTCCGGCTCCGAAAGCGCGGCGGAGCATAAACATGAGCTGCCGCACAGAAGCGGCACAGATGCGGGCAGCCGCGGTTGACTTCGAGCAGATACATCTGTGACATTTCTGAATCACTGCCTGAAACAGTTTCGGTAGTGCTAAACGCATCTATGTTTTTTATGGGAGAGATTTTTATTTTTTTCTCGATGCCATCAGCCAGAGCTGTTATTTTTTCAATCCTGCCATCGGCAAAATAGTTTACTTTGTACAGAGAAGGCACGTAAAGACCAGGCACCTGCATCTGCAGTTTATAAAGCAAGTCGCGGCGACCGAGTTGTTTTTGCCGCGCCTGACGGTAGGCGCCGGCGAACACCGGCAGAATCGTTTCCGCCTCACCCGGTAAAAACACGTCAAAAAAATCCGCCAGAGGTTCAGGGTTGAGAGTAAGCGCAATTCCTCCGCCGATAATCAGGGGAGATTTTTCGTCGCGGTCTTTTGCCTGAAGCGGTATTCTGCCTGCGTCGAGCAGCTTGAGTATCGAAGGATAGTCGTTTTCAAAAGAAACGGAAAAAGCCACGATATCAAAATCGCTTATAGGCCTTTGGCTTTCGATGCTGAGTACTTTGCCCGCCCCGGCGCCGGATTCGGCGCCGTCGCCGGGGACAGGCAAAAACACTCTCTCACAGAGAAAGGGGGTAAGCTCGTTGAATATTTTGTAAACCGTCTGGAAACCGAGGTTGGCCATACCGACACGGTAAACATTGGGATAGGCCAGACAGACGGCATAGCCGGTTCCCCAGACTTTTTTCACAAAGCCACGCTCACTGTTTAAAAGGGCTTCGTGCTTTTTTTTATCTTTCCAGTCCATGTCTTTTTCACGGCTTGCCACCTGCCGGTGTCCGGGGCGGCAAACCATGAACCGCCGTCTAGTCCGCCTGGCGTCTCAAAAACGTCGGGATGTCGATGTCCGCATGCTCGTTTTCATCATTGACACCCACCGTCACCACTCTTCCCTGATCACGTGATTTCTGTCGGCGGATATAAGTCGGAGTCTGCAAATCCTCTTTTCTGAATCCACCAAGTTGCGTCACATTTGCCTGCGCCTGGCGATGCCTGGCCTGATCTTCAAAGCCGGTCGCAATCACGGTGATCCTGATTTCATCTCCCATACTCTCGTCAATGACGGTGCCGAAAATGATGTTGGCGTCTTCATGCGCCTCCTCCTGGATCAGTGACGAGGCCTCATTTATCTCATGCAGGCTCATATCCGGACCGCCGGTAATGCTCAGCAGAACACCCTGAGCACCCTGAATGGTGTTGTCCTCCAAAAGCGGTGACGAAATCGCCCGTTGCGCCGCTTCGATCGCACGGTTTTCCCCGCTGGCCGTGCCTGTGCCCATCAGCGCCATGCCCATATTGCTCATGATGTTTTTCACATCGGCAAAATCAAGGTTGATGAGTCCCGGCACAATGATCAGATCGGAGATGCCCTTCACTGCCTGATAAAGAATGTCGTCCGCTTTTTTAAAAGCATCCAGAAGCGAAAGTCCGCGCCCCCCCAGCGATAGCAGGCGCTGATTGGGAACGACAATCAGCGTGTCCACCACGTCGCGCAGTTGGGCAACGCCTTCTTCCGCCTGCAAATTGCGCTTTTTGCCTTCAAACTGAAACGGTTTAGTCACAATCGCCACCGTCAGCGCACCGCACTCCCTGGCCGCCTGCGCAATCACAGGTGCTGCACCGGTACCTGTGCCGCCGCCCAGTCCCGCCGTGATAAAAATCATGTCCGCCCCTTCCAGGTGCCGGCGGATTTCATCACGCGATTCCAGCGCGGACTGCCGTCCGATTTCCGGATTGGAACCAGCCCCCAACCCTTTGGTCACTTCCGCGCCGATTTGAATTCTCACCGGCGCTTTTGATATGTCCAACGCCTGCGCGTCAGTGTTGGCGACAATAAAGTCAACCCCTTTGAGCGAATAGGAGATCATCGTATTGATCGCGTTACCTCCGCCTCCGCCCGCTCCGATCACCTTAATCTTTGCCGAATTTTCCGTACATACTTCCGTCAGTTCAAACATGAGCACCCCCTTCTTTTAGAAAAACTCCAAAAACCATTTTTTGATTGTTTTGAAAAACTCACCAAATACATTACCGGTCCTGCGGTATATGGAATCACCCGGTCCGTTTTGGCTTCCGTAAATCACCAGACCTACAGCAACCGCAAAAACCGGAGAGTTGGTTACATCGCTCAAGCCGCCAACGCCAAGCGGACTGCCGCGGCGCACAGGCATGTCGAAAATTTGTTCCGCCATTTCATTGATCCCCGGCAGCAGAGAGGCGCCGCCGGTAAGCACCAGACCCGCCGCCAGCAGATCTTCGTAACCGGAACGAACAATCTCCTTGAGCGCCATATTGAGAATTTCATCCATGCGCGCTTCCACAATCCGTCCCAGAATCTGGCGCGATACCATACGTGCTTCGCGCCCGCCGACGCTGGGCACTTCGATGGTTTCCTCTTTCGGGATCATGGAAGTCAGTGCGCAGCCGTACTTTAATTTTATTCTTTCGGCCTCGGCAAATGGCGTGCGCAGCCCCGTGGCGATATCCGAGGTGAGAAAAACACCGCCTACCGGAAGCGTGGCTGTGTGTCTGATACTGCCTTCCGCAAAAATGGAAATGCCCGTCGAGGCGCCGCCGATATCGATCACGGCAATCCCCAGATCCTTCTCATCTTCACTTAGTACCGCCTCGCTTCCCGCCAGTTGTTCCAGCACCAGATCGTCGATATCCAGACCGACACGGTTGACTGATTTCACTACGTTCTGAATCGACGCGCTCGCACCCGTCACAATGTGTACTTTCGCCTCCAGACGTACCGCCGACATCCCCACCGGATCACGAATACCGTCCTGGCCGTCCACAACGTAATTTTGCGGCAGGGTATGAAGGATTTCCCGATCCACCGGTATGGCGATCGCCCGGGAAGCCTCGATGGCTCTTTGCACATCATCCTCCCCCACTTCGCGGCCTTTGACCGCCACAATGCCCAGCGAATTCTGGCCTTTTATATGAGCGCCGGAAATCCCCACATAGGCGGAATTTATCCGGCAGCCGGACATATGCTCGGCATCGTCCACGGCTTTTTTTATCTCTTCTACCGTAGTATCGATGTTGACCACGCCGCCCTTTCTCTGATCCCTGGCCGGCGCCATCCCCATGCCGATAATGTCAATGCCTGTTTCCGTTACCTCGCCTACAACAGCCGTTGTTTTGGTCGTGCCGATGTCGATACCGACGAGAATTCTGCTTTTTCTCCTCATAAGCTCACCCTTCTGCGATAGCCGCCCGTCATATTCTGTACTGCGGCCCTTTTTTCCGCTCCTTTGTTTGCCTGGGCATTTCCAGCCGCTCCACCGTCACCTTGGAAACATCCGCCAGATCCACAAAAAGGCGTCCGTGGCTCATCCCGCGTTTTTCCAGATCGGCAAGCACAATTTTCAGTTGATTGAGCTTACCGTAAAAATCTTCCCTCCCCAGCTTCAGATACAGCCCGCTATCCGTCAGCAGGGACAATCCGAAGACGCCGTCCAGGTGTGCCTCGGAAACAGTCCCCAAAAATCCGTAATCACCGGAGGTAAAAAGTGTCTCCAGCAGTTTGAGTGTGTCGGCGTACAATGGAGGTTTTTCCGCAAGATTGATTTTCACTCCGGTAATGACCGGAAGGTCCACATCATCACCATGGGATAATTTTTTAAAGATATGACCCTCGCCGTCGATCAGATAAAAAATACCATTCTCTTTTACGAGAGCCACCGGTTTGCGCTCCCGGATATCCAGTACCAGGCGGTCGGGCAGCTCGCGACCGATATATATGGTTTTAACCCAGGGATTGACGGCAACCCGCGAGGCAATCACTTCTTTGTTTATCCCCATTATATTGGTCTGTGGTTCAACTTTAGCCAGCTCCAGTACTTCCTTTTCCGTGAGTTCCCGGACACCGCGTACGGATACTTCCTTAATTGCAAAATATGGACTGCTCAAAACAGAACTGCATACAAATATAAACACACTGCTTAAAAATGCCGCGGCGGCAAGCAGGACCAGGGCTCCCGCAGAATCGCCCAGCGCGCCGACCAGACGTCTGATCAGGCGGTTTTTTCTCGCCTCAAGACTGACTTGTTTTCTCGCTCTCAACTTTGCTCTCCGACAATCACGATCTCCGTCTCCAGCGTTACGCCCCTTTCCCTGGCCGCCTTCTCCCGGATGAATCCGATCAGGGCAAGCATTTCAGTGGCAGTGCCCTGCCCCTTGTTGACAATAAAGTTGGCGTGCTTTTTCGATACCTGGACATCGCCCAGACGGTGGCCTTTCAGGCCCAACTCCTCGATGAGTCTTCCCGCAAAAAGGCCGGGCGGATTTTTGAATACCGAACCGGCGGACGGGTATTCCAGAGGATGTTTTGCGCGCCGCTGATTTTGTATCTCCACCATACGTTTTTTAATTTCTTCTTTGTTTCCCTTGCGCACCACAAAGCGCGCACCGGTGATGATCGCCTCCGCGGGTATATCCGAGCCGCGATAAAAAAAGTTGATTTCATCGCGCCTCAGCGTTTTGGTTTCTCCGGCGGCATCGATGATCGTCACGGTGGAAAGAACATCTTTCATTTCTTTTCCGTAGGCGCCCGCATTCATCCGGACAGCCCCGCCGACACTCCCGGGAATACCGCAGGCAAACTCCAGTCCTTCAAGCCCCTCGTCGGCCGCCAGTGAAACCAGCCTGCCCAGCGAGGCACCCGCCTGTGCATCGATCACGAATTCATCACCGGAACCGGGCGAACTTTTAATTTTATCCATGAGCTTCATCCACAAAACGACGCCCCGATAGCCCCCGTCAGTGACTAAAATATTGGTCATGTTTCCCGCCGGCATGCAGGCGATCCCTTTTTTCTTAAGACCGCGCACCATCGTGGCAAGCTGCTGTTCATTTTCAGGCGCGACCAGCGCATCTACCACTCCGCCCAGCCCGAGCGAGGCATGACGCGACATCGGCTCGTCAAACCATATCCGTTCGGTATCAATCGCCCCCAGCGCATCGGCGATCGTTTGTTTTGCCGCCATTACTTTTTCGACTCCTTTTTCATCCTTTCCAGAAACGCCTCACCCACCTTATACACACCGCCTGCTCCCAGCGTGATTATCGTATCGCCGGGAACAGCCGTTTCCATCAGATACTCCACTGTTTTGGGCACACGTGCGATATACTCAACACACGGATGGCCGTTCTCCTTGATGGACGCCCACAGGGCCGCGGAGTTGATGCCGGGAATCGGCTCTTCCGAGGCCGGATAGATATCGTTGATTATCAACACATCCGCATCCTGAAACGACACGACAAATTCGTCGAACAGCGCTTGGGTTCTGGTGAAACGGTGCGGCTGAAAAACGACAATCAGACGCCCTTTCCATCGCTGGCGGGCGGCGGACAGAGTTGCCCTGATTTCCGTCGGGTGATGCCCGTAATCATCGACCACCGTAATGCCGCCTGCCGTCCCCTTCAACTCCAGGCGGCGCTGGACGCCGGTAAAGGCGGCCAGCCCCTCGCGAATTGTGCCGGTATCCATGCCCAGCTCGCGGCCGATGGCGATTGCCGCCAGCGAATTGTAAACATTGAAAAGTCCCGGCACGATAAGTTCCATCTCCCCCAGATCCTCGCCCCGGTGCAACAGACGGTAAACTGTTTTCGTATCCAGGAGTCGGATATCCGATGCGGTGTAATCGGCCGGCTCCTTAATCCCGTAGGTCGTAACACGTCTTTTGATCGAGGCGGCGATACTGCGCACGTTCTCGTCGTCTATGCAAATTACAGTACAGCCGTAAAAAGGAACGATGTTGGCAAAAGTCAGAAAGGCCGCCTTTATTTCTTCTATCCCCGGATAGTAATCCAGATGCTCCCGGTCGATATTCGTGATCGCCGCGATTACCGGCGACAATTTCAGAAAGGACCCGTCGCTTTCATCAGCTTCCGCCACAATAATATCTCCGTCACCCAGACGCGCATTGGAACCTATGGAAGCGAGCTTGCCGCCGATCACCATCGTCGGATCGAGGCCTCCCTGCGCCAGAATAGCAGACAGCATCGATGTCGTTGTGGTCTTTCCGTGGCTGCCGGACACGGCGATGGAAAATTTCATCTTCAAAAGCTCTGCCAGCATTTCCGCACGCGGGATGACCGGAACATTCTTGCGATGAGCCTCCACAACCTCCGGATTGTCGCTCCTGACCGCGGTGGAAGTGACCACCACATCCGCATTGCCGATATTATCCGGCGCATGGCCGTGCGTGACCTGCGCTCCCAGATTACGCAGGCGTCTCGTCGTTTCGGAGGAAACAGCATCCGAGCCGCTGATCTTGTAACCGAGATTCAAAAGAACCTCAGCGATGCCGCTCATCCCGATGCCGCCAATACCGACAAAATGGATGCGCTTGACCTTGCGCTTCATAAATCCCGCGTCAGAGTTTTTTCCCACGCCCGCCGACTCCTTCTTTTTTTGATCAGTGATCATTTCCTTTCACCAACTGCTCACAGGCGTCGACAATTTCCGCCGCTGCGCCGCGCCTGCCCAGCCTGGCGCTGAGTGTCCCCATCTCTTGTAATCTCGCCTCATCGGCAAAAAGCTCCTCCACAAGGGCAAAGAGTTTTTCCGCACTAAGCTCGCCCTCCGGGATCATCACCGCCGCTCCTGCTTCGGCCATGACCTCGGCATTTTGCGTCTGATGGTCGTTTGCCGCGTACGGATAGGGTATCAAAACGGACGGTTTGCCCGCGGCGGTAATTTCCGCCAATGACGTGGCTCCCGCCCGGCAAACGACCAGGTCTGCCTCCGCATAAGCAGCCGGCATATCCGTGATGAACTCATGAACCTGCGCGTCGATGCCAAAGCGCCGGTAGGCATCAGCGACCATCGCTAGATCCCGCCGGCCGGTCTGATGAATAATCTTTAAATCCTGTTTCATTTTTTGCAAATACGGCAGCATCTCCACTATCGTTCTATTGATCGCCTGAGCCCCCTGCGAGCCGCCGAAAATCAGCATTGTTTGCCCCCGCCTCAGGGGGCGCTGATCAGTGAGACCCGCGGCAAACGCCGCCCGAACCGGATTGCCCGTCATCACAACCTTGCGTGCCCAAAAGTGTTTCCTGCTTCGTTCATAGGTGAGAAATACACGATCTGCAAACTTTCCCAAAATGCGGTTGGTCACACCCGCCACAGCGTTTTGCTCGGCGATTGCCGTGGGGATGCCCATCAGCCAGGCGGTAATAACCACCGGGCCGGAAGCATACCCTCCGACACCGATGACCACATCCGGGGAAAACCTCCTGAGCAGTCCTCTGGAGTGCCATATACTGTAAGGAATCTTATAGGCTCCCACCAGCAATGCTTTAATTCCTCTTCCTTTCAAACCTTCCACATCAATCAGCTCAAGCTCATATCCCAGCGAACCAAGCAGGCGATACTCAATGCCGGCTCTGGTACCGACAAAAAGCACCTGATTGGCCGGATCCCGGCTCAGAAATTCTTCCGCGACGGCAATACCGGGGAAAAGATGCCCCCCTGTCCCACCTCCTGCGATAACCAGCCGCACATTTCTCTCCTTGCCGGAGCCTGCCGCCCTGCCCCGGACTTTTGGGACGGTTACGTCCGATTGGCTGAAATATTGAGCAAAACACCAACCAACATCATACTCATCATAAAGGCCGTCCCGCCATAACTCAAAAAAGGCAGGGCCAACCCCTTGAGCGGTATAAGCCCCATCACACCGGCGATGTTAATAAACACCTGTATGCCGACAAGCATGGTCAGTCCGGCCGCCAACAGTGTCCCGAACAAATCCGGCGCGTGATAAGCGATCATGAAACCACGCCACAGCAGAATCATAAACAGGCACACAATAGCGCTCACGCCGATAAAGCCGCTCTCCTCGGCAATCACAGCCAAAATAAAATCCGTGTGCGGCTCCGGCAGATAAAACAATTTCTGCATGCCGTCGCCGATCCCTTGACCGAACAGGCCGCCGGAGCCGAACGAAATCATCGACTGGATCAACTGAAAACCTGTTCTATCCGGATCCTTCCAGGGATCCAAAAAGGCGGTCAACCGCGCCATCCTGTATCCTTTGCGTGTGATGAGAAAAATCCCCAACGGGATAAGAACTGCTCCCAGCGCCATCAGGTGAGTGAAGCGTGAACCGGCCAGCGTCAGCATCAGAAGCAATATAAGCGAGAGAATCACCACCGTGCCGAAATCCGGTTGCAGCAGCACAAGCCCCATGAGCACAGCCGTGACCGACAGGGGCACCAGCACCCCGCGGCTGAATCTCTTCAACTGGTGCACCTTGCGTGTCAGCAGATGAGCCAGGAAAATCACCACCGCTACTTTGACTACCTCCGCCACCTGAAAGGTGAAAACGCCCGCGTTGAGCCAGCGTGTCGCCCCTCCTCTTTTTATGCCGAGCGACGGAACAAAAAGCATCAAAAGCAAAACAATGGAAAGAATCACACCCGGATAGGCTACTTTTCTCAAATATTCATAGGGGACTCTTGTCATCACGATCATCAGCACGAGACCTGCAAAAACGAAAAACAAATGCTTTTTGAGGAAGTATTGCGCATCTTTAAATTTTTCCAGCGCCACAATGGAGCTTGATGAATAAATCATCGCCGTGCCTACGGTCACCAGAATCAGTGTCACAATAAGCAGAACCATATCCGGCGTATTAGTTTCTTTTTTATAAACCTCTTCCATTAAAGCTTCCCGACCACTTCCTTGAAATAATTTCCCCTCTCCCTGTAATCGGTGAACTCGTCAAAGCTTGCACAGCCCGGTGACAAAAGCACAACGTCACCTGGCTTGGCACTATGAAATGCGCTTGCCACCGCCGCCCGGAGTGTTTGTTCGCTCTGTATCGGCACCACTTCACCAAGTTGCGGACAAATGCGCTCGCGCGCCTCACCAAACAACACAACCTGTTTGGCCTTCGTCTGCAGCAGTGTCTGCAGAGCGTCGAATTTTCCGTCTTTATCCCGGCCGCCCAAAAGCAGGATCACCGGTGCGGAAAAAGTTTGCAGCGCACGTGCAACCGCATCGACATTGGTGCCTTTGGAGTCGTCATAAAATTTAACCCCGTTTTTCTCGCCGGCGAATTCAATGCGGTGGGGAAGTCCGCCAAACGTGGACACGGCTTCGATAACCGCCCCCCGTTCACATCCGCAAAAGCGTGCCAGAATCAGCGCCGCCATGACATTTTCCACATTATGCAATCCCGGCAGACGAATCATGTCCAGCGGGTATTTCTCCTCTTTTCCTTCCGGACTTGAATATATGATCGACGAACCCTGTAAAAATGCGCCCGGCCGCACCGGCCCCGCCGAACTGAAGCGCATCACACGGGAAGCAAGGCGCACAGCCGGCTTGCTTTGTCCTGAGTCCGCCTCATTCACCACGGCCAGATCCTCAGGTTGCTGATGAGCGAAGATGGATTCTTTCACCCGTCTGTATTCTGAAAACGAGCCGTGGTAATTTATATGATCGGGTGTAATGTTCAAAAGAACCGCAGCGTGCGGTCGGAAAGTGTCGGCCCACTGGAGTTGAAAACTGCTTATTTCCGCAACAATCAAATCAGCGTCTTGAGCGCCTGCGGCGTATTGCACAAGCGGATTGCCGATGTTCCCGCCCACAAAAACTCTCTTTCCTGCCTGCTCGATGATTCGCCCCAAAAGCGTTGTGGTCGTCGTCTTTCCGTTGGTGCCGGTAACTGCCACAATAGGCGTATCGATAAAGCGGTATGCCAACTCGATTTCGCTCATGATGGGAATATTCTTTTTCTGTGCAGCATCCAGAATAATATTGCCGGGAGGCACCCCCGGCGAGGGCACGACCAGCTCCACACCGGCCAGCGCCGACGGGTCGTAATGTCCCACACCAAACCAGGCTTTTTCGCGAAGAGCTCCCGCATCTGCGCCCCACACCTGCGGTGCCTTTTCATCGATTGCCAGAACCGTAGCACCACGCGCGCCCAGGAAAGACGAAACGGCAACACCCGTTTTGCCCATACCGATGACTGCAACTTTCTTTCCCGCCAGTTCCATATTTTCTACCGCAACTTCAGCGTGCTGATCGCCAGCAGCGCCAGCAAAATCGAAATGATCCAGAATCTGACAATCACCTTTGGTTCTGCCCATCCCTTGAGTTCAAAGTGGTGATGAATCGGCGCCATGCGGAAAATCCGCTTACCACCGGTCAGCTTGAAATAGCCCACCTGAAAAATAACCGAAAAAGTTTCCATCACGAAAACCCCTCCGACAATGGCCAGCAAAATTTCCTGTTTGGTAATCACCGCGACCGTACCCAACGCCCCGCCCATCGACAAAGAGCCGACATCGCCCATAAATATTTCTGCCGGGTGGGAGTTGAACCATAAAAATCCCAGCGCCGCCCCCATAAACGCGCCGCAAAACACAGACAGCTCACCCGCACCCGGCACATAGGGAATCTGCAGGTAGCCGGCTGTCTTGATATTTCCGGCAAAGTAGGCAAACAAAACATAGGTAACAAAACAAATGCCTGCCGGTCCCGTGGCCAGGCCGTCCAGCCCGTCGGTCAGGTTCACCGCATTGGCGGCGCCTACAATGATAAACGCGCAAAGCGGGATATAGCCCCAGCCGATGTCCGGCAACACCGTTTTGAAAAACGGTATGGTGATCTGTGTGCTGAAGTTTGGCTGCAAATACAAAACCACACCGACAAACAAGGCAATAACAATTTCTGCGGCGAGCCTTTTCTTTCCCGAAATCCCCCGGGAACTGCCGCCGGCCAGTTTACGGTAATCATCCAAAAAACCGACGAGGCCGTAACCGATAGTCACCATGAGAGCCAACCAGACATAGCCGACTCCCCAATTCCCCCACAGCACAGTGGAAATCACCACGGCAAAGATGATGAGTACTCCCCCCATCGTCGGTGTTCCCTTTTTAGTCAGATGGGTTTTCGGCCCGTCTTCTCTTATCTGTTGGTCGATTTGCAGTCTTTGGAGCCCCTCAATCAACCTTTGTCCGAGAAACAGACAGATCAGCAAAGCCGTCACCGCGGCGAGAATCGTTCGAAACGTGATGTAACGAAACACGTTAAATGATGAAAACATCGTATGCAGTGGGTACAAAAACTCGTAAATCATATGACGTTTTCCTTTTTTGCTTCGATGCCCTTGACGCCGAAACTTTCGCAGACAGCCTGGACAATTTTTTCCATTTTCATCCCGCGGGAACCTTTGACTAAAATCCAGTCACCCTTGTGGAAATGCCGCCTCAGATACTGAAGACCGTCTTCAGGCCGCTCAAGCTCCATGATTTGTTCTTCGCCCAGTCCCCCTTCTTTAGCTCCGGCGGCAACGTCGCCGGAAAAGTCGCCCCGGAGAAATGCCGCCCGAACACCGATGGTCGCCAGCATCATACCCACCCGGCGGTGCATATCAGATGCATCATCGCCCAACTCGAGCATGTCGCCCAGAAACACAAATGCGTCACGCGTTCCCCTGAGGTCTTTGAGGGTTAAAAGCGCCTCACGCATTGACGCGGGATTGGCGTTATAGGAGTCGTCAATCAAATAACCTCCGTTTTGCAGGTGGATAATTTCCATACGACCGCCCACCGGAACAAACCGGGCAAGACCGCGCTGGATCGATGCAAAATCCGCCCCGCAGGCGACGGCTGTCGCCGCGGCCGCCAGCGCGTTGTAAACATTGTGGATGCCCGCCGCTTTCAAATCCACTTTCCGGCGTTTCCCTCCCAGTATAATATTGAAGGACATCCCCCGTGCACCGTTTTTGCGTATCTCGTCTGCACTGACATCCGCGCCCGCATGCATACTGAAAGTTATGCGGCGTCCATCGCGGCGGTCCGCCAGATCGGACACGGCCTGGTCATCCAGATTGACTACGGCGACGCCGGAGGGCTTCATATATAAAAACAAATCTCCCTTTTCCTCACGCACTGCTTCCAGTGTTTTGAAGCCGGCCAGATGCGCGGGACCGATATTGGTAATCAGGGCAACGTCCGGAGCGGCAATTTCCGCAAGCCTTTTTATTTCTCCGGGCAGGCTCGTGCCCATCTCGAGTACGGCGATTTCATGTTCACGTCGCAGACGAAAAATAGTCTGTGGCAGGCCGATCAGATTGTTGAGATTGCCCTGCGTCCGGAGAACATTTTTGTCCTGTTCCAAAATACAGGCGAGCATCTCTTTGGTGGTCGTCTTGCCCGATGAACCGGTCAGGCCGACCACCGGAATGTCAAAGCGTCGCCGGTAGGCACCCGCCAGATCACCCAGCGCACTGAGTGTATCCTGCACTTCGATGACAAAAGATTTTTCATTAATATTTTGCACCTCGTGCAGTGGCGCACTAATCATGATGCCGGCCGCCCCTTTTTCCATCGCCCGTCCGGCAAAGGCATGGCCGTCGAAGTTCTCTCCTTTGAGTGCGATAAAAAGGTTGCCCGGACTTATTGTTCTGGTATCGGTGGAAATACCGTTAAACAGGCTGTTTCCCTGTCCGGCCGTCAGCTTCCCGCCGGTCACTTCAGCCGCTTCAGCCGATGAAAATACGGGAGCGCCTGTTGCCGAGGCCGGGAACCTTACCCGCAGGGCGCCGGCGGCGACTGCGCGGTCGTCGAATGAGATTTTGCCTGTTTTCAAAATCTGGTAATCTTCGTGCCCCTTACCCGCAATCAGCACAATGTCTTCAGCGCCGGCCAGGGCAATGGCCTCGCCAATGGCCGTCTTGCGGTCAGGTATAACCATATAGGAGTTCTTTCCATGCTCCGGTGCGCTTCCCGGCTCGAGCTTTACAATTCTGTCGCGGTCAATACCGGCTTCAATTTCAGCGATAATCGCCTCGGGCTCTTCCTGGCGCGGGTTATCCGAAGTCACAATAGTGAGATCACTGCGCTCGGTGGCCACCTGCCCCATCAACGGCCTCTTGGCACGATCGCGGTTCCCGCCGCAGCCGAAAACAGTGATGATTCTTTTACGTTTCAGATGAGCCAGACTATCGAGCGCCTGTTTGAGTGCATCCGGTTTGTGCGCGTAATCGACAAACACATGAAAACCGGAAGGTGCTTCAACTTTCTCCATACGTCCCGGGACACGCGACAAAGAGGAAATCCCGGCAGAAATTTGCGCCGGAGAAACACCCACCAGCGAAGCAGTCGCGGCGGCAGCCAGCATATTGGATAAGTTGAAGCTGCCGGTAAGTTTTGAAGAAACCAAAACAGCCTCGCCGTCGAGGAAGACATTGGCACTGACGCCGTCGAGTGAAATCTCGCCGCGTCTTGCCGTCACCTGCGCATCTTCTTCCAGGCCGTAGGTAAGAGCCCTTACCTTTATTTCCTCAAGCAGTCTGCGCCCCCAGGGGTCATCCATATTAATCACGGCTTTACGGGGACGGGCTTTTTTGCTTTTCGGCAGTATATCCGTGAAAAATCGCTTTTTCGCCTGAAAATAATCTTCCATATTTTTGTGATAGTCCAGATGCTCAGGGCTCAGATTCGTAAAGATCCCCACATCGAAATCACACTCATCAACTCTTTTCAGATCAAGTGCGTGTGACGACACTTCGGCAATCACGTGCGTCACGCCCGCATCGGCCATCTCGCGCATAATTTTCTGCATATCTAGTGATTCCGGTGTAGTGTTGGGCGCGGGCAAGACAATGTCGTTATAACGGTAATTAACCGTTCCAATGACGCCGGGCGAAAAGCCGGCGGTTTTCAAAATCGACTCCAGAAGATAAGACACGGTGGTTTTGCCGCTCGTTCCCGTTACACCAATAAGCGTGAGCCCCGCAGACGGGGCCCTGTAGAAATTTTTTGCAATCACTCCCAGCGCACGGCGACTGTCGGCCACGCGCACCGAGGCAACCCCTTCCGGCACGGTAATATCTCTGTGGTGAACAATGCAGCGGGCGCCGCGGCCGATCGCTTCTGAAATAAAATCATGCCCGTCGTGCACCGTTCCGGCAATGGCGACAAATAAAGAGCCGGGGGAACATTGTTGAGCAGCATAACAAACGGACGAAACCTCGCCTGTGGCGCCCGGCGCTTCACTTAACATTTCAATTCCTTCCAACAGCTCCCGCAGATCCATCATGCCTCAGTTTTTCATCTGAAAGGTAATTTCACATGCACGCCTTTTACCGATTACGGTTCCGGGGGCCGGATATTGCCTGACCGCCCAGCCGCTGCCGGATACTTTCGGCTCGATTGATCTCATCTTCGCCAGCTTCAGGGCTTCCCTGATGGTCAGTCCGCTGAAATCCGGCATCACTGAGTCATCGTCCTCTTCACCGGAAGACATCTCTTGCGTCAGACTTTTTTCGCCCAGTACCATACGCAGATGCCCCTGTTTTGCCGGCACCACAACCGGTGTCTGCCTGATGCCTGTTTTGTAACGATTGAGGAGCTGCTCGCTGATGTCTCTGAAAACAGGCGCAGCCGCCACGCCGCCCCACTTGTCATGCTGCGGCTCGTCGAGGATCACCAAAATCACCACCTGCGGATTGTCGGCGGGGAAAAAGCCGACAAATGACGTCCGTACGTTTTCCGATGAATAAACACCGCGGGCAAAATCAAACTTCTGCGCCGTACCGGTTTTCCCCGCCACCGCCACATCGGCAATGTGGGCGTTTTTCCCCGTGCCGTCCTCGGCGCCGACCACTTGCGTCAGCATGGCGGTCAGACGTCTGGCCGTCGCCGGAGAGACCACCTGGCGCACTGCCTCAGGTGAGTTGACTTTAACGGGATTGTTGTTTTTATCCGTTATCGCCCGAACGACGAAAGGCTTCATCAGCAACCCGTCATTGGCGATGGCCGCCATGGCTGTAACGAGCTGAAGGGACGTCACGGAAATGCCCTGACCAAAGGAAATCGCCGCCGTATCCACAGGACTCCATTCTCCGGCCGGCCGCAGCAGTCCCGCCGCTTCCCCGTTTAAATCAATGCCTGTTTTCGAGCCGAAACCGAAATTTTTGATGTACGTATAATACTTTTCGCGTCCCAGCTTTTCCGCAATTTTAGCTGTGCCGATGTTACTTGAGTATTTCAGGATTTCGCGTACCGACAGATAACCGTGGCGCTTGCGGCTCGCCTCGCGGATTACGCGGTTCGATATTTTATAATATCCGTTTTCACAAAAAAACGAATCGGATTCGCGTACTACTCCTTCTTCCAGTGCAGCGGCCAGCAAAAAAGGTTTGAAAGTTGATCCCGGATCAAAGGAATCGGTAATGGCACGGTTCCTCCAGTCATCCGGCTTCAGACCCTTGATGTTGTTGGGATTGAAACCCTTCTCATTGGCCATGGCCAGAATTTCACCCGTCTTCGGATCGACGACAATCGCCGTGCCTCCCTTTGCCCCTTTACTCAGCACGGCTTGTTTAAGATGAGTTTCCACCAGATACTGTATGCGGCTGTCGATAGTCAGAACCAGATTGGAGCCTTCATCTGTTGTGAGATTTTTATCCGGCTCAACATGCAGGAAAAGTTTTTTCCCTTTGGCGTCTCGGGCCCAGGTGAGTTTTTCCGGCGTTCCTTTGAGATAGGTGTCGTATTTTTTCTCAAGTCCTTCAAGCCCTTCCGCATCGAAGCCGGCAAAACCGATCAGGTGGGCGGCAAGCTGTCCGTTGGGATAAAAACGTTTTGGCTCTTTGATTAAAAATACTCCTTCAATCCCCGCCGCTTCCACAAGCGCCGCCTGCTGGGGAGGAATTTTTCTGGCCAGCCAGCAGAAACTTTTCGGCTCGGAGATTTTCTTCAACACCTCATCGCGCCTCATGTTAAGCAGCGAGGCGATCTGCCGCGACGCCCTGGCCGGATTGGTAATTCTGCTCGGGTCGGCGCAGACGGAGTCCGCCAGCACGGATATGGCCAGATTCTCGCCGTTGCGGTCATAAATCATCCCTCTTTCCGGATGCAGTGATAAAGTGGCGGTATGCTGCCGGCGGGCGAGCTTTTGCAGCTCTTCTCCGGAGAGCACCTGCAGATGAAAAGCGCGCGACAAAAGAGCGATAAAACAAACCAGGAACGTCACCATAATGATGACCAGCCTCATCTTCAGCCATTTCCTGGAATCCGACGCCATCTTCACTTCCCTTCCTGATTAATCACAATCACCTGCTCCGCCGTCGGATAGGACATATGCAGCTTGTTACGGGCAATATCTTCAATTCTCCGCGGCGCTTTGAGCATGGCCAGTTCCAGCTCCAATTTTTTTTGCTCCTCCTGCAGGAGCTCTCTGGCGGACAGGGCCGCCGCTGTTTCATATTCGAGTCTGGTCATCCTGATATGGAGACCTACGTAAATCACCGCCACAAACATCAAAACAAGGGCGACCACGATAAACGTCGGGTATTTCACACCCAGTGAAACACCGGCCGCTTCTCTTACGGGCCGGCTGTTACCTATCGTCTGACTCCCCGCGGTCTGCGTCATTTTTCAAATCCTTTCCGCCACGCGCAGCCTGGCGCTGCGCGCCCGTGGGTTGAACTGTATTTCTTTCGCGGAGGGCTTCACGGCCCGACGCGTTAAAACCTTCACCATCGCCTGCTTGGAGCAGACACAACGCGGAATATCTTTCGGACAGATACAGCTTGCCGCCATCTCGGCGAATGTATTTTTCACAATCCTGTCTTCCAGTGAATGAAACGAGATCACTCCGATGCGGCCTCCCCGCGCCAGTGCACCGACCGCCGCTTCCATGCCGGGCCGGATACAGTCCAGCTCGCCATTAACAAAGATTCTCAGAGCCTGAAAAACGCGGGTCGCCGGATGAATTTTTGTCTGCCCAGGCCGTGTGGGTACGGCCCCGGCGACAACAGCGGCCAGTTGCACCGTTGTTTCGATCGGCGCGGCCCGCCTTTCTCTCACTATTGCCCTGGCGATCCTTGCGGCCATCCTTTCTTCTCCGTACAACCTGAAAATGTTTGCCAACTTTTCAGCTCCGAAATTATTGACCACATCAAAGGCGCTCAATTTCCCGCCCCGGTCCATTCTCATGTCCAGCGGCGCCTGTCTGGTGAAACTGAATCCCCGCTGTGCCGTGTCCAGTTGATGGGAGGACACTCCCAGGTCCAGAAGAACGGCATCGACCTTTCGGACATCCAGCTCACGCAGCACATTGCCCAGATCGGCGAAGTTGGCCTGAAGCACAACCTGGTGCTCGCCGAAAGGCGCGAGCCTCTTTTTTGCCGCCGCCACTGCTTCCGCATCACAGTCGAGACCGATAAGACGCCCCTGCGTCCTCTCCAGAATTGCACGGGCGTGTCCTGCACCGCCTATGGTTGCGTCCACGTAAACGCCGTTTTTTTTACCCGCCAGCCAAAAAAGCACCTCTTCCAGCATCACCGGTTGGTGGGAAAAAACCGCATCCATCGTCAGATCCCCAGGCTGTCGGCTATCTCGTTATCCTTGTCTATTTTTTCCCCCGCTTCCTTATTTCTGAGCTCAAACTTTTCCCTGGGCCAGATTTCAATGTTTTTGAGCATACCGGCCAGAACGATCTCTTTTTCCAGTTGGGCGTATTCACGCAAGAAAGGGGGAATCAAAACCCGGCCCTGACCGTCAAGCGTGCAGTCCACGGCGCCGGACATGAAAAATCTCTGAAAATCGCGGAACTTTTTGTCCAGAATGCGTCTTTTGGAGACCTCCTGCTCAATGAGCAGCCATTCCGCATAGGGGAAAACGATCAGGTATCCGTCCCAGTTCGTGATGACCATTTTATTTTCATAATGCTCGGCAAAAATCTCACGGAAACGTGACGGAAAGATTACCCTTCCTTTTTCATCGATTCCATGGTGATATTGCCCACGAAACACGGACATGGATTTCCCCTCCACAATAAACCACTTTACTCCACAAGGCCGACTATAAAGAGGGAAAATACCTTTGTCAAGAAAAAAATGAATGTTTTCCAGACTAAACTGACTTCAACAGCGACGGCAAAACGGATAAAAAAGACAGTTTTGCCTGTTTTGCAGCGCAAAAAACGCGCATGACCAGCCGGCACCCCGCCCCAGCTGTTTATCCGCACCAGTTTTTGTCCCAAGACAAGCGATGGAATACACGGGCTTCAGCCGCGGTTGCCGGCTCACACCCCTGGCGGCAAGGAGATTTTGACTCCCCGGGAAAATTTATTAAGTATTGAAAAAGGACAATGAAATTGCTAGGTAATGCGAAAGAGGTGTAATTTTGCGCATCCTGGGTCTGGATTACGGGGAAAAACGAATCGGTCTGGCCGTGTGCGATGAGCCGGGTATGACGGCTCAGGGCCTGCCCACATTAATTCGCAAAACAAAAAAGCACGATCTGGAGATCTTGCAGCAGTGGCTGGGCCGCTACTCGGTGGAAAAAATCGTCATTGGTTACCCGGTGCGCCTCGACGGCTCCGAGGGCATCCAATGCGAAAAAGTCAACCGCTTTGCGGCCTTACTGGAAAAAACTTTTTCGCTGCCGGTAATCAGATGGCCGGAGGCGATGTCTACAAAAGAGGCTGAGGAAATTATGGCCAATTGCGGTGTACACTGGCGCAAAAGAAAGGAAAAAGTGGACAAACTGGCGGCCTGCATTATCCTGCAGAATTTTCTGGATAATGAAGCTCAAAAGTAATAATAACTCACCTGTATGACCATTATCCAAACCATCAATTCCGGACATCAATAAAATATGATGAAAAAGAAATTTACGGTTATAATTTCGGGCATCGTGCTTCTGGTGATTGCCATTGCCTCCATTTTCTCCCTGGTGCTTTTTTGCTATGCCAGGCTGCCGATTGACCGCCTGGGCGGCCCGGCCGTGGTCGTGGACATCCCCAACGGAGCCGGTTTTCTGCAGGCATCCAATATTCTTGCCGACACGGGACTGGTGCGGAACCGTCCGCTGTTTTTCGCCCTCGCGAGGGTAAAAGACGCTACAAAGAAGATCCGGGCAGGTGAGTATGAGTTATCACCGCAGCTTTCCCCGTCAGAGCTCATCGACAAGCTGGTGCGCGGTGAAACCATGAAACACCGCGCCACAATTATTGAAGACTGGAGTCTCAGGCAGATCGCCGCCTATCTTAAGGAACGCCGGCTCGTCGATGAAGAGGCATTTCTAAAGCTTGCCTACGATAAAGAATTCCTCAAAGCACAGGGCATCGAGGCCGACTCTGCGGAAGGCTACCTCTTCCCGGATACATATTTTTTTGAGCGGTCGATGACCCCCAGGATGATTATGAAAAGCATGATCGACCGATTTGAAAAAAAAATTCCGCAGGAGATGATCGATAAAGCCGAGGCCAGAGGGCTCGATCGTCATGAACTGGTCACCTTCGCCTCCCTCGTCGGAAAAGAGGCGGCCAATTCGGCGGAAAAACCTCTCATCGCCGCTGTTTTCCATAACAGGATGAAAAAGAAAATGCCCCTGCAGAGTGACCCTACTACTGTTTATGACCTGACCGGATTTGACGGTAAAATACTGCGCAGTCACTATAAAAGGGAATCCCCTTACAACACCTACCTCATCCGCGGTCTGCCGCCCGGTCCGATCAGCAATCCCGGTCTGGACTCATTCAAAGCAGTCATCAATCCTGAGGAGGCTGACTACCTCTACTTTGTTGCCCGCGGCGACGGAACTCATGTTTTCACGGATACGCTCGACGAGCATAACAAAGCAGTGGCGGCGGTACGCAAACTATCCAAAGACATCCCCAAAGATTAAGCCCCGGCTGAAGGTATCCGGCTCCGGACAAATTATGAGGTTGTGAAAACACACTGAGTTTGTTATTGCCAGACATCACCTCCACGGGAAAGCGAAGGGAAAATGCAGCACTTTGTTCTGGGAACAGCCGGCCATGTCGATCACGGGAAGACATCTCTGATTAAAGCCCTGACCGGCACGGATACAGATCGTCTCAAAGAGGAAAAAGAAAGAGGTATCACCATCGAGCTGGGTTTTGCCTCTCTTTCGCTGCCTTCGGGACGCACGCTGGGCATCGTCGATGTGCCGGGGCATGAGAAATTTGTCAAACACATGGTCGCGGGCGCGGCAGGCATCGACATGGTCCTGATGGTCATCGCCGCGGACGAGGGCGTGATGCCTCAAACGAGGGAACATCTGCAGATCTGTTCGCTCCTGGGCATCACCGCCGGTGTGGTCGCGCTGACCAAAACCGACCTGGTGGAAAAAGACTGGCTGGAGCTGGTCCACTCCGATGTAACCGATTACCTTAAGGACACTTTTCTGGCCGGCGCCCCCGTCATTCCCGTTTCGGCCGCCGCCGGCGCCGGTATCCCCCGGCTGCTGGCCTGCCTTGACGAGGTTGCCGGACACCTTCAGGAAAGAACCGACGACGGCATTTTCCGCCTGCCGGTTGACCGCATTTTCACCATGAAAGGCTTCGGCACGGTGGTCACCGGCACGCTTATCTCCGACAGGATAGGTGTGGGTGAAGAAGTTCAGATCCTGCCGGCAAACATTTCCGCGCGCATCCGTGGCATCCAGGTGCATGGCCATACGGTGGAGGCAGCCTTTTCGGGACAGCGCAGCGCCGTCAACCTGCAGGGCATTGAAAAATCCACGCTGGGCAGAGGCAATGTATTGGTTCGCCCGGAAACCGTGCGTCCCACCAGACGCCTTGATGTTTATCTGGAGTATCTGGACTCCAATACGCGTAAACTGAAAAACCGGACACTGGCGCGTCTGCACACCGGTACAACGGAAATCATGGCACGCATCATCCTACTTCAGGCCGATGAACTCGCGCCCGGCGAGCGAGGCTTTGCCCAGCTTCTCCTTTCTGAAGAAGATGTCGTGGTGGCAGGCGATCATTTCGTCCTCCGGAGCTACTCGCCGGTCACCACCATCGGCGGGGGGCGGATTCTCGACCCTCTGCCGGGCAAGCACAAAAGAAAAAACGAAAAAATACTCGGCGGCATGCACACACTAAAAGATGGTTCTGTGTCGGACAAGATAGCGGTTGTGCTGGAGCGGGCAGGCTATGAAGGCGTCCGCATACGCGATCTCGCCTTCCGTCTGGGAATTCATGCCAAAAAGATCAGAGAGGCGCTCGAGAAAATGTTTTCCAATCGTCAGGCGATTTTGCTTGCCGGAGACGATGCGGCGGTTCTTTCACCAATCCTGCACACCCGGTTGGAGGAAACTCTTTTAAATGGTCTGGCCGCCTACCACAAAAACAATCCACTGAAGGCGGGCATCTCCAAAGAAGAGCTCAAATCAGCCCTCCCTCCGGCGGTAAGCACCAGACTATTCAATATGGTGATCGCCGCGCTGGTGAAAAAGGAAACCATCGCCGGCGACAAGGACAGTGTCCGGCTGGCATCACACCGTGTAAAACTGGCCGGCGACGAGGACGACCTGCGCCGCTCCATCGCCTCTGTTTATGACCGCGCCGGCCTGACCCCCCCTTCGCTTGGCGAGGTGTATGAAAAATTCGGCCACAACAAAACCATGGCACAAAACATCGTCCAACTGATGATCAAAGACGGAGAACTGGTCAAAATCAACGAAGACCTCTGCTTTACCCGGCCGGTCATGGAAAAGCTGCGCGAAGACTACAAGGCGCGACTCATCAAAGACGGAAAGGCGACACCGGCGACCTTCAAAGACCTGACCGGACTGTCACGCAAATACATCATCCCTCTTATGGAATACTTTGACTCAACCAAACTGACGGTACGGGTGGAAGACCACCGGATACTGAGAGAAAAACCCTGACCGGGAAAAAATCAAAACACGAAAGGCAATTCATTTGAAAACCAAAACCATCTATCTTCAGGACATCAGACAGGGAGACAAAATCGCCTCCTCTTTTTTAGTCACAGAAAAGAATATGGCCTTTTCACAAAAGGGCTCGCCCTATATCAATGTGCGCCTCAAAGACAAAACGGGCGAAGTAGATGCCAAAGTATGGGACAGGGTGGACGAGCTCGACCAAACGTTTAAAAAAGGCGATATCATCTTCATAGAAGGGCGGGTGCAAAGCTACCGCAACGCCCTGCAGGTCTCGATTCTTTCCGCCCAAACGTGCGACCCCCAAAGCATTGACCCGTCTGATTATCTGCCGGCCAGCGCTCTGGACACAGACGCCATGTTCGCAGAACTTACCGCCTTCATCAATACCGTCAAGCTGGAGCCGGCCAGAAAACTTTTGGCCGCTTTTTTCCATGATGAAAAAACGGCCGAACTTTTCCGGCGTGCCCCCGCCGCCAAAGGCTTTCACCACGGCTATCTGGGCGGCCTGTTGGAACACACCCTGTCGGTCGTCAAACTGCTCGACCGGATAGCCGCTCATTACCCAGAGCTCGACCGCGACCTGCTCATCGCCGGCGGCATGTTGCACGACATCGGCAAAATACACGAACTGACCTATGACAACATAATCGCCTACAGCGACGAAGGCAGACTGGTCGGTCATCTGGTCATCGGCGTGGAAATGCTCGATGGGAAAATCGCCTCCATCGAGAACTTTCCGGAGCGCCTCGCGCTGGATCTGCGCCACATCATACTTAGCCACCACGGCGAGTTTGAATACGGCTCGCCAAAACGGCCGAAAACCATGGAAGCGCTGGTCGTCCACTTCATGGATGATCTCGATGCCAAGCTCAACGCATTTCAATCCATTGTGGCCGCCGACGCCGCGAACACCGACACTGAATGGACCGCCTACAACCGCTTTTTCGAGCGCTATCTGTATAAAAGGAAAAAGGGAGAAACAGCAGGCTGATTCATAGTGCCGCGGGCAGGCCGGAAAATTGTTAAACGTAGAAACCTGAGTCCTTTACCGCCCGTTCGTGGTGAGCTTTATTGTCGTTCATGCTGAGCTCTTCACTGGCCATTCATGCTGAGCTTTAATAACCGTTCATGCTGAGCTTTACTGACCATTTATGCTGAGCCTGTCGAAGCATCCTTTAGCTAACCCTCTAAACTTCTAATCATCTAATCTTCTAAGCCTCCAACCCTCCGGTCGCTGAGCCTGTCGAAGCGTCCTTTATCCTTTAGCCTTTAGCTAATCCTCTAATCTTCTAATCTTCTACAAACTACTCCCCCCGGGGGCGTCCCGCCACCTCCAGCGGCGGCAGTAAAATGTCGATATTTCTTACAAATAGACTGCTTCAGGAGCAGACGCGGCACTGTCAATGGCCGCAGCACACTTCAATTGTTATATATCATCCATGATTTCAATATCATAGAAAAGCCGGTCGTCGATCCTGAACCAAAAGGTATGATATATGCATATTAGCGCGGCAAAAACTTTTAATATCTTTATGAAAGGAAATAACATGAAAAAGGACAGCTCCATTTGCTTCCGCGCCAGCAAAGACCTGCGTGATGCCCTGGAAGCGATTTCTGCAGAAGACAGACGTTCACTCTCCTCCACCATCTCCAATATCCTTTCTGACTATTTAAAGAAGCGTAAACTTGTCACTTCGATGGAGCAGTCGGAAAAGCGCCAGTACCCGCG
>JAGPFA010000004.1:21039-87087 GCA_018056765.1 Syntrophaceae bacterium | reverse complement strand
ACGGCTGGGATAGTTGTTCGGTTGCCGTAAATTCCATTACGCTCAGGGGTGGAGCCCCCGAAATGGAAAACAGAAATTGCGCCTCTGAACCTCTTCCAGAAGTATCCATAGCCTGTGCCTTTCGCGAGGGCCGCCTGATGGTGCTTACCTGAGAATTTTATTCGCGGCCCACTAAAATATATAATGATGTTACGGTGTTGAATTGCCTGTCCGCTTAACGTAGAATATAGGTAATGTCAAGAATTATTTTATGCGCGGTGGATGGTTAAGTGAAGTGGGGGCAGTTACAGATCCAGAGTGACGAGGCTGTCAGGTTTACCGGCCGAATTAATTGATAATTAAGAAATCCGGAAATCCTGAATTCAATTTTTCCTCCGGGCGAATAATGATGCAAAATATTCTCAAGGGGGCCATTTGTGAGGAACTCTATGTCTTTGACCTGAAAGCTTATTGACACACAAAACCATGTTCTCTATAGTTACAGTCAATAAAAGTAATTTATTGTCAATTGATAAAAACGGAGAATTATTTATGACAAATATGGCCCGGCTCTTTGAACAGGCGCTTTTGTCAGTAGACCGACTGGAAGCCAGGCGGCTGGTGGAGGTTGCCGCAAAAGGGCAGACGCCGCTGGAACTTGTGGATCACATGATCGTTCCGGCGCTGACCGGCATCGGAGAGCTCTGGGAACGTGGGGACGCGGCGCTTTCGCAGGTTTACATGAGCGGACGGATTTGTGAAGAACTGGTGGACGGCATTCTGCCGCCTGATGATCCCAGGCGCAAGGACCAGCCGCCCATGGCGATTGCGGTATTGGACGATTACCATTTGCTGGGCAAGCGCATTGTCCATGCCGTTTTGCGCGCCGGCGGCTTCGAGCTTAAAGACTATGGCCGCGTCACGGTAGACGAACTGGTCAACAAAGCGAAAAATGATCGCATCAGCGTGCTTCTGATCTCGACGCTGATGCTGCATTCCGCGCTTCATGTCCGCGACGTTGTTGAAAAAATCAAAATAGAAGGGTTCGGCGCCCGGGTGGTGGTGGGTGGCGCCCCATTTCGTTTTGACGATCATTTGTGGCGCGATGTTGGCGCGGACGCGATGGGTCTTAGCGCCTCCGACGTGCCGGACATTGTCCAGTCGATGATGGGAGGCCGCTTATGAAAAAAGAATCGATGACATCGATGCAGCGCGTCCTGACGACGCTGGGGCATAACGAGCCGGACCGTGTCCCTCTTTTTCTGCTGGTCACAATGCATGGCGCGAAAGAGCTGGGGATGTCCATCAAGGACTATTTTGAAAAAGCCGAGCACGTCGTTGAAGGCCAGATTCGTCTGCGCGCCAAATACGGACATGATTGCTTGTATACCTTTTTTTACGCCCCGGTGGAAGTTGAGGCCTGGGGCGGTGAAGTTATCTATGCGCCGGACGGCCCGCCCAACTCCGGCAGGCCGTTTATTTCGAGTGCTGATATGATTAACAGGCTCATCCCGCCCGATATTAAAAAGACACCATGTCTGGCGAAGGTGATCAAGGCCACCCAACTGCTGAAGGAGCGCACGGGCGACGACTGCCCGATTATCGGTGTAGTCATGTCGCCTTTTTCCCTCCCTGTGATGCAGATGGGTTTTGAGCACTACCTGGACTTGATGATCGAAAGACCCGGGCTTTTCGAAAAGCTCATGAGGGTCAATGAGGATTTCTGCGTGGAGTGGGCCAATGCACAGCTGGCGGCCGGCGCGACGGCAATCTGCTATTTCGATCCCATAGCATCGCCGACGATTGTTCCGCGCGAAATCTTTATACGCACCGGTTTTGAAGTGGCCCGGCGGACGCTTGGCCGGATCAAGGGGCCGCCCGCCACGCATCTGGCCTCCGGACGCGTGCTGCCCATTATCAACGACATTGTCCAAACCGGCGCGACGGTCGTCGGCGTGAGTTGTGTGGAAAATCTCACAGACATTAAAGCCGCCTGCCGCGGGAAAATCAGCATTCTGGGCAACTTAAACGGCATCGAGATGCGCCGCTGGAGCGCAAAAGAGGCAGATGAAAAAGTGCGCCAGGCCATTTTACAGGCGGGGCCGGGCGGCGGTTTCATTGTGTCGGACAACCACGGAGAGATTCCCTGGGCCGTACCCGACGAGACGCTTCTGGCGATTGGCGAAGCCGTCCGCCGGCATGGAATATATCCGATTTCCGGAGCATAAACAGATGGCCGGCCGAATTGCTTTTGCGTTTTGCGCTCACTATGCACGGGAGGCCCGGGCGGCGCTTGAGGCTGAAAATCTTGAAGATGCCGTCCTTATTACGTTTGACGCGCGCTGCGGGCGCACGCCTTTGAAGCCGGCGGAACTGAACGCGCTTCTCGATGCCCAGGGCGACATCGAACAGGTTGTTGTTTTCGGCACGGCCTGCCTGGCGGGCTTTGCCGGTATTGACAGACCGGGCTGCAAAACCATTCTCCACAAACTGGAGCAGTGCTTTCATCTGGCGGCCGATCCGGCCTGTGTTTTGGCCTGTCTGAATGAAGGCGCGTACCTGACGACACCCGGTTGGCTTGCCCGATGGCCCGTGCATATCGAAGAGATGGGGTTCAATCAAAGCCAGGCGCGCAGCATGTTTGCCGAAACCACCTCCACCATTATCCTTCTGGACACGGGCGTGGATGGGCAAAGTGCGGTAAGGCTCGATGAGTTTGCAGACTATCTGGACAGACCCCGCAAAATATTATGCACCGGACTTGCCTCGTTTCGTTTGCACCTGGTCCGGCCCTATCTTTCGTGGCGGGCCGAAAAGCAACAGAAGGTCTTAAAAGAGGAAATCGCTGATGTACGGCAGCAGTTGTCGCAGTACGCCATGTCTCTTGATCTCATCTCCAACCTCGCCCGCATCGTAACGGAATCGGAAGCCGTCGAGGCCATGCTGGATGTCTACGCGTTTCTCTTCGCGCCGCAGGAGCTCTGCTATTTGAGCTTTAAAAATGGCCGGCCGGACAGACTATGGACACGGCCGGAGCTTCCGCCCGACGATCCGAAGCGCGACGCGCTGCAAAAAACGCTGACCGATTTTTCCGGAGAAAGCGGCTTTACCACATCCGGCAGGGGGTTTATGCGCAGGATCGTCCGCCGGGGTGAAATCCGCGGCATCGTTGCCGTGGAAGACATCGCTTTTCCCAAATACATCCATGAATACCTGAATCTGGCCATTTCGATCAGCGATATCTGCGAACTGCCGATCGCAAATGCGCGCAAGTACGAAATACTTGTTGAAACCGAGGAACGCCTGCAAAAAGCGAACGACGAACTGTACCGCATTTCGACTACAGATGCGTTGACGGGCATCGCCAACCGCCGCGCCTACGACGAGCGCATGGACACGGAATGGAAGTGGATGCTGCGCAACCAAAAGCCTTTGTCGCTGATTATTTGCGACATTGACTTCTTTAAAAAATACAACGACCACTACGGCCACGAAGCGGGTGACATCTGTCTGCGCGCCGTCGCGCAGATTATCCGCGGCGTGGTCCAGCGACCGGGAGATTTTCCCGCGCGCTACGGCGGCGAGGAGTTTGCGGTGGTGCTGCCCGATACCCCTGCCGAAGGAGCGTTTCATATTGCCGAGAAAATCCGGCAGGCAGTCGCGCATTACGGCATCGGGCATGACGCGTCGGACATTGCTCCATATGTCACGTTAAGTCTGGGCGTGACGGAGGTTTTTCCGCCGCCGCCATCGGGCATGACGCCCGCTCTGATGTTTCGCGTCGCCGACGCCGCCTTGTATCAGGCCAAAAACCAGGGGCGCAACCGCACGGTGCTGAAAAAAATTGAATCCCACCCGGGTGAATAAATATCCTTATCCGACATGAATAAAGCGTGGAAAACGGGTTGCTCTTTCCGTACAAAAAAGTTCATATTAGCTGATCAATTTCCTGGTAGATAAATTTTTTGGTTCTCAAGGAAGGATAAAAGCTCATGGACAAACTCAGTATCTCAGTTTTTTTCCCAACCTATAACGAGGAGAAAAACATCGAGCCGCTCGTGTTACATACGGTGGCTACTTTAGAGCGCCTTGTCCAAAAGTGGGAGATTATCATTGTAGATGATGGGTCGCGTGATCGCACACCCGAAATTGCCCAGGCGCTTTCTAAAAAAATAGCCGGTATACGTCATGTGCGTCACGATAAGAACCGTGGCTACGGTGGTGCCGTGAAGACGGGCTTGCGTGAAGCAAAATTGGATTGGATTTTTTTTACCGACGGTGACGGTCAGTTCGATGTGGCCGAACTGGAACTCATGATACCAGCCACACAAACAGCAGACATGATTGTTGGTTACCGTATCAATCGTCAAGACCCTTTCATGCGAAAAGTTAATGCATTTGCCTGGGGCACCCTGGTGCGCACGCTTTTTTCTCTCCATGGCAGGGTGCGGGATATTGACTGCGCATTTAAGTTGTTTCACCGCCGCGTGGTGGATAAATGTTTGTTCAAGGCTGAAGGGGCCATGATTTCCACAGAATTGTTGGTCCGAGCCAACAAGCTCGGTTATCGGTTTTGTGAAGTAGGCGTACACCATTACTCACGCAAGACGGGAAAGCAGACCGGCGCAAATCCTCTGGTGATTCTTCGGGCTTTTAAAGAATTGTTTTTTTTATACGGTGAGCTGCATCACTTTGATACATAAAACGTGCTGCCCCGGGATGATGCTATAGTTTGTCAAAAGAGGATTAGAGGGTTAGATGAATGGCAGCTGGTTGATGGCTCGTGGCTCACAGCTCGTGCTCTCAGGAAGATTCTTCCTCTTTGATGTCTCCCTTTTTTAAAGGGAGACTTAGAGGGATTTTGGCAAGTGAGGTTTCGCCAAAAGTACAAATTCTCCCCCGCCCTTCTTTAAAAAGAGGGGCTTAAGCCCAAATATTAAAGCTTGCCGCGATCCGCTCCACTCTTGTTTTTTTCAGCGAAACAAATTTTTTGACCTATTTATTGTGAGTATTTATTTCTCCGGAATTGGGCGATATTGACCCCGGTCCATTTTTTGAACGCCCGGCGCAGGGCCGCCGCCTCGGAAAAGCCCAGACGTCCGGCCATCTGTTCGACGCTCAGGTTTGTGGAGACGATATACTCTTTTCCCAACTCTGCCCTGATTTCATCCATGATTTTCTGATAGGTGGTGTTGCGCTCCTCCAGACGCCGGCGTAATGTCCGCGGACTCATGGCCATTTGTGCGGCAACGGCCGGCAGGCGCGGGAAGTTTCCCGCGGAAGTAATCAGCAGATTGCGTATTGCTTCGATCAATTCGTCGTAAGATTTCAGTTTCGCCATCAACCGGCGGCACTGCTCGCGGCAGATTTCTGCCAGGGCGGGATTCCCCATGGAGGTGGGGCTTTGTTCGAAATCAAAGGTCGTTTGAAATTCATCCACACGACGGTTGAAGCGTACCGGACAGTCGAAGATCTCTGTGTAGAGCCGCCAGTGCGCAGGCTTGGGATAGGACAGGTCGATACTCTCGATTTGAAAATGCTCCTTCGAGAGAAAAACAGCGCCGGAATAAAAAGTGGAAAGGAGCTCTTCCACAGCGAAAATCCACGAGCGAAGATTGTTCATGGGGAAGGCCGGTTTTATTCCCCACAAAGAGCAGCTTCTCTCTTTGCGGTACGAGAGGGTGACGAGCGAACCGCTTAATTCCCAGTATTGTATGGCGACCCGGTTGGCCTCGTCCAGTGTGGGGCTGCTGATAATTGCGTATCCCCAGATACCCAACTGTGCCAGGTTGTGCTGCCTTCCTATCTGAAGGCCAAGTGACGGCTGTCCGCTTTTATCCAGCGCGTTGCCGACGATGGTGAGATACTGCCCGGGCGAGATGAGGGCCTCGCCGTCATTTAGCCAGGCCCTGGAGAGGTTCGTTCCGGCAAGAATCTGTTCAGACGGGATTCCCTGTGCTTCCAGACGACTCACCAGCCATTTGGCGCTGTATGAAGGGATTTTTTTTTCGCTCAATTTAACCTCTTCCATTAAAAGTAATCACTCTTTATAATATACGAGGCCAAACATTGACCACATTTATCATATTTTTGGCCACACCTGTAATGTTTTTTATTTTTCTTTTGTTACATACTATAGCAAACTTAAAGGAGTATGGAAAATGCCTGCCGCAGACAAGTACATTCTGACCATTGATCTGGGCACGTCAGGGCCCAAGGTGGCGCTTATTTCCGTATATGGAAAGGTCGCTGACAGTGAATTTCATCCCACGCCGGTCATTTTGCATGCTGGCGGAGGGGCGGAGCAGGATCCGGCCGGCTGGTGGAATGCCATCATTAGCGCGGCACAAAAGCTTTTGGCCAAAAAGCTTGTTCCTGCCGACGACATCGTGGCTGTGAGTGTCACGACGCAGTGGTCCGGCACGGTTGCCGTGGACGAAGCAGGCGATCCTCTGATGAACGCCATTATCTGGATGGACTGCCGCGGGCATGACGCGATGGATCATATTTTTAATTCTCCGATCAAGGTAGGCGGTTATCCTCCTCTCAAATTGCTTAAGTGGCTCAAGATTTCGGGGGGAGGGCCGTCGCTTTCGGGAAAGGATTCCGTATCCCACATCCTCTGGCTGAAAAAAGACTGCTCCGATATTTATAAAAGAACTTACAAGTTTCTTGAACCAAAGGATTATATAAATTTAAGGCTGACCGGTAAAATCGCGGCTACCGGCGATTCCATTTTGTTGCATTGGGTGACGGATAATCGCGACCTGTCGAAAGTGGTTTACAGTGAAAAGCTGCTGAAGCTGGCCGGCCTGGAGCGGGAAAAGCTGCCGGATTTGATTCGTGCGGTCGATATTCTGGGGCCGCTGAAAAAAGAAGTTGCCGACACACTCGGGCTCAATCCGGACACGCCGGTGATTGGCGGCACGCCCGATGTTCATTCCGCCTGCGTCGGCTCGGGAGCGGTCAGGGATTTTGAGGGCCATATTTATATCGGCACCTCCTCATGGATTTCGGCGCATGTGCCGTTTAAAAAAACCGACCCGTTTCACGGTATCGGTTCTTTCCCCAGTCCGTTGCCCGGCCTGTATATGATTCTCAACGAGCAGGAGTGTGCAGGGAAATGCCTGACCTGGCTCAAGGATAATGTTCTGTATAACAAGGATGAGCTGCTGATGGAGGGCAATGTCCCGGATATTTTCAAGTATCTGGACAAAACCGTTTCCCGTGTGCCGCCCGGGGCAAACCGCGTCATTTTCACCCCCTGGCTTTATGGAGAAAGGGCGCCGGTGGACGATTGCCATATCCGTTCATCACTTTTCAACCTGTCTTTGGAAAATACCAGAGAGGATATGGCCAGGGCCATCTTCGAAGGAGTGGCCTTCAATCAGAAGTGGTTGCTCAAATATCTGGAGAAATTCATGGGGCGCAGGTTTTCCTTCCTCAACTTTATCGGCGGCGGGGCCAACTCCGATGTCTGGTCGCAGATTCTGGCGGATGTGCTGGAAGTGCCGATACGTCAGCTTGCCGGTCCGATGCACGCCAACGGCCGCGGAGCCGCGTTTCTGGCGTCCGTGGCGCTGGGGTATATCAGGAAGGAGGAGATACCTGACCTTGTCGAAGTAAAAGCTCAGTATCAGCCGAACCAGTCCGCGGTCGGCATCTATCGGGAGATATTTGCCGAGTTTCTGAATTTGTATAAAGTTCACAACAAAATCTGCCGCAGGCTCAACAAAAATAATGCAGAGCGCGTCTGCGCACCTCTGCGCTGAAGGCTTGACGAACAAAAAAGGAGGTTTTCCGATGGAGTTTGATGAAATTATAAGCAGGAAGAAAGAGATACTGTCCAGGCCGGTGCGGCCGATTCCCGCCGAAAAACTGGAGGTGGAACGCAAGCTGTTCTACCAGCGTAACAAACGGTCGCTGGAGCTTTTCGAAAAAGCGAAAAACCTCATTCCCGGCGGCGTACAGCATAATCTGAGTCAGAACAAGCCTTTTCCTCTGACCATGGACAGAGGCAAGGGGTGGAAAGTCTGGGACGCGGACGGCAACGAATACACGGACTACCTGATGTGCGGTGCACCGATCATGCTCGGTCACGGTTTTGACGAGCTCAATGAAAAAATAATAGAAATTATCAGAGATAAAGGGCCGGCCACGGGGCTGACCTCGGAATATGAACTTCTGGCCTCGGAGGAAATCATCAAACACATGCCGGCCGTGGAGATGGTCAGATTTTTACAGTCCGGTACCGAAGCGGACATGGCGGCTATCCGCATCGCCCGCGGCTTTACCAAAAAACAAAAGATCATCAAGATAGGCGGCAGCTATCATGGCTGGTCCGATCAGATGGTGTATTCGGTACATATTCCCGGTTCATATAATTTTGAGGCCAGAGGGATCCCCGAAGAATGTTTTCAGCACATCATCGATGTGCCGCCCAATGATTTCGAGGCGCTGGAGGCAGCCTTTAAGAACAATCAGGACAAAGGCGGCATCGCGGCGGTTATTGTCGAACCGGTCGGAGGCGAGTCCGGCACTCATCCGGCTCATCCTCAGTGGAACAAAACCATCCGCTCTCTTTGCGACCGCTATGAGTCGCTGCTCATCTTCGATGAAGTGGTCACCGGTTTCCGGCTCGGCATGGGCGGCGCGCAGAAATATTTCAACATTATGCCGGATCTGACCGTTTTGGGGAAAATCATCACCCATGGCTTTCCCTCATCCGGGGCGGTTGCCGGTCGCCGCGAAGTGATGCAGGCCTGTACCGGCAGTTTCGGTGACAAAGTGTTCATGGGCGGAACGCTGGCCGCCAATCCAATTTCCACGGCCGCGTGCTATTACGCTCTCAAGCTGATGGAGAAATACGACGCGGTGGCCAAAGCAACGGCTTTTGCCGAGAAAATTACTAAGGCCCTGAACGATTTGTTTGCCAGACGACCGGATCTGGGATTCTTTGTCTATAATTACGGTCCGATTATTCACTATGTTACGACCGCCTTTTTCTCTGTGGAGCTAAACGCACCGGATGCCTTCACTGAACTTATGGCGCGTAAGCAGGTGGCCGACGACTACCAGTTGGTGACGATGGCCCATGGACTGTGTTCGCTGGCCGGCACCCGCATGTATACCTGTATGCAGCATGATGACGAGGCGCTGCACAGGACACTTGGCGTGTGGGAATACCTGCTTTCATTGATTCCCGAAAATTAAGCTGCATGTAATTGCACATATTCCTAAACAAGATAAGGAGATAATCATGAAAAAGACAAAAACCCGGGTTTGCATAAAAAAAGATTTCGATGAATTTGCGGACAAGCCGATTTCCATACCGGAAAGCATCGACATGGAAAGCCATCTGATCGCCACCTACTGGGCGGAGATGGACAAAGCGTTTGATGCGTCGGTGATGGGGCAGGTGATTGCTATCGAACAGACGACCGGAACGTGGACTCCCGTACCGGGAGAGACACCGGAGATACGCGCCCGGCACGTGGCGAAGGTAATCGGTGTGTATGAGTGCCCTTATTATGAATACGCAGTGCCGGCCGACGCGACCAGCCGCACCTATATCATCCAGATCGCCTTTCCCGCGGCGAACGTGGAGGACCAGTTTCCGATGATCCTGACGGCGCTGGTGGGCAATATTTCCATGGTGCCGAATCTGAAGCTTTTGGACATCCGCTTTCCGCAGATGACATTAAACGAATACAAAGGGCCGAAGTTCGGTACCGACGGCTGGTGGAAAGCCCTGGGACTGCGCAAAGGCCGCCCCTTGCTCAACAACATGATCAAGCCCTGCAGCGGTTACCCGCTGGAGGTCGGAGCGGCCCTTTTCCGTGAGGCGGCCCTGGGCGGCTGTGACGTCATCAAGGATGACGAGTTGATCGCCAGCATGCGCTACAACGATGCGGTCAAGAGGGTAAAAACCTACATGAAGATAGAAAAGGAGGTCTACGAGGAGACAGGCGAGCACACCCTCTATACGGTCAATGTGACCGACCGCCTGCCGCGGATGTTCGATCTGGCCAGGCGCTGTATAGACGCGGGCGCCAATGCCCTGATGGTCAATTACCTGGCGGTCGGGCCGGAGGCGATGCGCGCTCTTGCCGACGATCCGGCGATCAATGTGCCGATTCTCGCCCACATGGACGTGGCCGGTGCCTATTACATGTCGCCGAATCAGGGTATTTCATCCCCTCTGATTTTTGGAAAAATCGCGCGTCTGTGCGGGGCGGATTCCATTGTCCTGCCTTTTTCGATGGGCGGCAAGGCCATGTACATGCATGAACGTTTCATGGCGACCACGCGGAACCTGACCTACCCGATGGGTTCCCTGAAGCCCTGCATGCCCATGCCGTCGGGTGGCATCACGCCCAACAACGTGCAGGACATTGTCAATGCGCTGGGCAAAGACATCATGATCGGCTCCGGAGGTGGAGTGCACGCTCATCCCAAAGGCCCCAGGTCGGGCGCACGCGCCCTGCGCCAGGCCATTGATGCGGCAATGAAGGGAATCCGCCTGGAGGAATATGCCAAAGAGCATGAGGAGCTGGGCATCGTTTTGGGAGTCTGGGGCAAGAAAACAGATTTCAAAATATAGTCTGAAGACGGGCGGCCGTCTTAGCCGGCGGCCGCCCGTGATGGAGAGAAGCCAATTGAATGTCCATCCCCACACAGACCCGCGCCTATCCCCGGCCTGGGCGCCGTGGTTTTCACACGAGTACATCAATTATTATGTTGTAAACGCGCTGCCCCCGATAATGGATCTGAAGCCCGTGCCGGTGCTGCCGGATCCCCGCGCGGCAGACGACCCGTGGGCGGCCGGTCCGCGCCATATAGATTTTTATAAGGAATCATTTGAAATCGTCCGCGGGCTCAACCCTTTTGAATCCTATGATTACGAGCTGCGAAACGGCAAATTCAGTTCCTCACCGCCTCTGGATCTGTCCATCGAGCCCTGGAAAATCCTGCTGCTCTACAGCACCGAACCTGACCTGCTTCTGGATTGCGACCTGCCCCTGGACAGACGGCAGAAAATCACCGGCGGGTCGCACGGCTGGCGACACATGGAATTTAAAGTTGCGGGAGTTACCTTTGGTTCACTTGTGCATTCCTGGCGTGAAAACACGCGCCTGGCCCGGGCGGCCTTTGCGCAGGGAAATGATTACTGGGGCTGGCGCTACCTTTCGCGAGCTACACATTATCTGGCGGACGCGGGGAATCCCTTTCATGTCAAAACAGCCCCTCTGGCTTTGCGTCTGAGGAAATTTCTGTCCTTCACTGAATTGTTCAGGATCATTTCCGCCGCCCATCAGGGCTACGAAATTTATGTTGAGCGGCGTTTTCGTGAAGAGTTCCCCCTTTTCCACGAGGCGTTGCGGGCAGGCGCGCAAGCTTATTTGTCGGACGGGACAGGCCCGGAGTTGCAGTTAAGGGCGTATCTGCAGCGTGCGAGAAAGAGGCTCAATGCAATTTTTAATTTTATTATCGAAAAGTTTGGCCAGGAGCTGATCGGGGTATTCGGCCATATCGACCAAAACGGCGAAACGGACGTCTCCAAACAAATAAATGAATGTTCGGCACAGGCGGCTAAAATTATCTTCAGTCACGGCGATTCATTCTCGCTTGCCCCTCTGGACGAAGCGACGGCCGAAATATTTTTCGATGCAGGCCGTATCCTTGCCTCTTTCATTCTGGAATTTTATCGCCGGCATGAAAGAAATGACCATGCGCCTCGTGCCTGATCAGCCGGCGGCGCCTTCTTCATTTGTCGATTTACTTCCACTTTGTGATCCGGCACAGGCGGACACCGGATTTAGTTCTTTGCCGATAATTGCCTGGTTAAAAATCTGTCGCCGCGCCCGGCCCGGACGCCTCCGGGTGCTTAAAAAATAATTTTGCTTTAAGCCATGAATTTTGATAATGCGCCTCCATCGTAGATAGCGTTGTCGTGTGTTTTTGTCGATTTCAAAAAAGGAGCCGCCCTGTGCAAAAGACCATATTATTTACCCTGACATTACTTTTGTGCGCCTGTTCGTCGATGCAAAAAACTGCGCCCGAAGAGCAATTCAAAAAGAGCTTTCCTGAAAACAAGTTCGAATCGTTTGACGAAACAGCTGTAAAAGGCGTCTATGAGGTATATGACGGACACCGCGTGTATTATTATCTGCCGGACGGTGATGTAATCATCCTGGGAAACATGATCTCCAAAGACAAACGGAACCTCACCCGCGAAAGCGAGGGCAAAAAAATGGCCGCCGGTCTGAAAAATCTGCCGCTGGATAAGGCGATAAAAATCGGCAGCGGCAAAACTCAGGTGGTGGAATTTATCGACCCGAACTGTTACTACTGCCGCCTGTCTTTTAATTTCTTTCAGCAAAGGAAGAATGATGTCACGATGTACGTTTTTTTCTATCCTCTTTCTGAAAACTCGGCAAAAAAGATTCGTCACATCATTTGTTCAAAAGACCGCGCTTTGGCCTATGAAGATGTGTTGAGCGGCAAGCTGGACACGAACGAGGAATTTAATTTATGCGATGACAAAGAGGCGGACGAGATCGAGCAGGCTCATCAGCAGGCAAGCGCCCGCGCTAAGGTGCGGGCAACACCTCTGTTTTACATTAAAGGACAGGTGGTGCCCGGCTTTGATCAGCGGGCGCTGGAGCAACTTCTGGCGCAATAACAAAACCGCCCCTCACTAAAAGGGGCGGTTTTTTTGCGCCGGCCGACGCCGGATGTTTACTTTATGGGACTAGCGGACTTTGGCGCCGGGCAGGGGCGCGCGGTCAAAGCCGATGAGTGCAAGGCCGTCACTGCTGTCAGTCGCCAAAAGCATCCCGTGGGACTCGATTCCCATCAGTTTGGCCGGCTTCAGGTTGGCCACAATAACAATGGACTTCCCTACCAGCTCTTCGGGCTGGTAGTCCTGGCCGATGCCGGCCACGATGGTGCGCCGCTGGCCGATATCTATCTCAAGCTTAATCAACTTGTTGGATTTGGGCACCCGTTCGGCGGCGATAATTTTTGCCACACGCAGATCTATTTTCGTAAATTCATCGTAGCTGATTTCCGGTTTGATGTCCGCGGATGGCTTTGCTTGTTCCTGCGGGGTTTCCTTTTTTAGTGCGACACGCGGGAAAAGCGCCTCCGGGCGTTTCAGTTCGGCTCCGGCGGGAAGCGGCTCGGCTTCCCGGATGGTCTCCAGGCTGAATTTGACGCTTGTATCCAGTCCGATTGTCTGAAGGATTTTTTCCGCGGCATGCGGCATGAAAGGAGAAACCAAAATAGCCACGCATCTGAGTGCCTCCAGAAGCCGGTACATAATGGCGACGAGTCTGTCCTTATTGGCCGGATCCCTGGCCAGTGCCCAGGGTTCGTTCTCTACAATGTATTTATTGGCGGCGCCGATCAATTCCCAGGTCGCGGCCAGCGCTTTATGTAACGACATTTCGGCAAAGCAGGTTTCCACTTCGGCCACCGTTTTTTGCGCCAGCTGCGGCAGTATGTTTTCGGCGTCCGGGGCAGGCGGCGACGGTATTTTCCCGTCACAGTATTTAATGGCCATTGTAACTGTGCGGCTCACCAGATTGCCCAGGTCGTTGGCCAGATCGGAGTTGAGCCTTGCCACCAGCGCTTCTTCAGAAAAGGAAGAGTCCCGGCCGAAAACCATATCACGCAGCAGAAAGTAACGAAACGCGTCCAGGCCGTATTTGTCTTTCAAATCCAGGGGGCCGACGACGTTGCCGAGGCTTTTGGACATTTTCCCCTGGTCCATGTTCCAGTAACCGTGAACGTTCAGATGCTGATATGGTGCGATACCGGCGGCCCGGAGCATGGTCGGCCAATAGATGCCGTGCGGTTTAAGTATATCCTTGGCAATCAGATGCTGGGCCTGGGGCCAGAATTTTTTAAATTTTTCGCCGTCGGGATAACCGATGGCCGTCACATAATTGATAAGAGCGTCAAACCAGACATAAGTGACGTAATTCTCATCAAACGGCAGCGTGATCCCCCATTCCAGTCTCGTCTTGGGACGCGAGATACACAGATCCTCGAGCGGCTCGCGCAAAAAGCCCAGCACTTCGTTACGATAGCGCTCCGGACGGATAAATTCCGGATTTTTCTGAATGTAGTCGATGAGCCAGTCCTGATACCTGCTCATGCGGAAAAAGTAGTTACTCTCCTTACGGTACTCCGGGAGGGTCTGATGATCGGGACACTTGCCCTCTACCAGCTCTTTTTCCGTGTAAAACCGCTCGCAGCCTACACAGTAAAAACCTTCATAGGAGCCGAAATAAATATCACCTGCGTCGTAAACCTTTTGCAGGATATAGCGGACGGTTTCGGTGTGATCCTTGTCGGTGGTGCGGATGAAGTAATCATTGGTGATTGCCAGTTCAGGCCATAGCTGCCTAAACTGCGAGCTGATCCGGTCTGCGTAGGCTTTGGGGGTGATTTGCGCCTGCCGGGCCGCTTCGGCTATTTTATCGCCGTGTTCGTCTGTGCCGGTCACAAAAAAAGTTTCCCGCCCTGTCATCCGCGCAAAGCGCGCCAAGGCGTCGGCGACAATCGTAGTATAGGCGTGTCCGATATGCGGCGACGCGTTTACGTAATAAATAGGGGTGGTAATGTAATATGGGGTGGTCATGATTATTTACTGCTCCTTCGGTGGCGTGGCGCTTTTTTTTGCCCCCCCGGCTGTTTTTTGCTGTCCGGGCCTGGGGACTGCCTCGCCGGGTGGTGCGGCCTTGATTTCCCTTGTGGTCTTTTTCGCCTCGGCATAAACTTCATGTTCAAAGGAAAGGCAGCACATCAGCCGCCCGCAAAGACCGGATATTTTTTCCGGGTTGAGAGACATGCTCTGATCCTTGGCCATTTTTACCGTGACGCGGTCAAGGTTTTGCAAAACACCGGCGCAGCATACGGGCCTGCCACACACAGCCAGTCCTTTGACTATTCTTGTTTCCTGCCGGGCGCCGATTTGTTTGAGTTCAATTCTTGTTTTAAATTTCGCGACCAGGTCCTTGACCAGTTCACGAAAATCGACACGTGCGTCGGCGGTGAAATAAAAGATCATTTTACTGCGGTCAAAAAAAGACTCTACCGTGATCAGCTTCATGGCGAGGTTTTTTTCCCGGATTTTTTCGATGCAGTATTCTTTTGCGTCTTTTTCCAGTAATTCCCGCTCTTCAAGGACGCTGAGGTCTTCCGCTGTGGCTTTACGCAGCACCTTTTTCAGGTTGTGAGGCAACTGATCCGGAGCGCAACGTGACACGTCAGAGACGACCACACCCAGCGCGACGCCGTTGTCCGTACTGACCAACACCTGGTCGTTTTTATACAGGATATGGTCGCAGGCGTCAAAACTGTAGACTTTACCTTCCTTTTTAAATTTTACACTTATAATATTGGTCAGCACTTTTGCGGTTCCGTTCCAGGTTTTTATAATGAAAGCTTAAATGCCATTGTTTCCAATGTCAATGATTTGTTCACGTTCATTTCCAGAAGTGCCGCCGCCTGCTCGACAAGTGAGATGTTGCCCAGTATCTGCCCGCCGGTCAATCGCTGTGCCAGTGAGGAGATGCCTGGCAGATCATGAGTGTTGACGACCATGGCGGCACGGTTTGTTTCTTTGTAAACAAGAGCGTCGCGAAAATACGTGTTGACGATTTTCAGACTCTGCCGCACCTTTTTTTTGTCCTGTCCCAGGAAAGCCGCCAGCGCCAGCAGGCTCATCGGCTCGCTTAAGCTTGCCCGGCACAACAGGCGGCCGACTTCGGCGCGAAAGTTAATCATGTCTTCTTCGTCGAGCTCCAGTGCCTGCCTTATGGAGCCACCGGAAAGACCGGCAAGCAAGCCTGCCGTGTCGGGATCTTTGTCGCCTTTCTCTACAAGCCAGCGTGCGACGTCGGCGGCTGGTATTGGTTGGAAACGCACCTGCTGGCAGCGGGAAAGGATGGTCAGGGGCAGCGACTGGGGGCGGGCGGTCAGAAGGATGATTAAATTATTCGCCGCCGGTTCTTCCAGGGTTTTCAAAAGAGCGTTGGCCGCCTGCTCGTTCATTTTGTCTGCATCCTCGACGATGAAGACGCGTTTCTTTCCTTCCAGAGGCTTGAAGGTCATCTGCTGCTCGATGTGCCGGATTGCGTCAATTCTGATAAATTGCGTGTCCGACGCCACGATGTGAATGTCCGGGTGGTTGCCGCGGCTCACCTTGAGGCAAGAGGCGCATTTCCCGCACGCATCGCCCGTGGCCGCCGGGGCTTCGCAGTTCAGTGCCGAAGCAAAGGCGAGCGCCACAGCTTTTTTCCCGATACCATCGATGCCGCTGAAGAGATAGGCCTGCCCGAGACGCCGCGAAGCAATCGCCTTTTGCAACATGCCTGTCTGGATGGCATGACCGTATATTTCCTGAAAAGACATAAACGTAAAACTACCTGCCGGGCGCGTGTCCGTTTTTGATGAAATCCATCACCAGGCGCCTTACATCCTTTGCGACCATTTCCACCGTCCGTGATGTGTCGATAATGCGGAAGCGTTCCGGTTCTTGCCGCCTCAGGTTTGCGTAGCCGTCGCGCACGCGCAGGTGGAAATCGATCTTTTCTTTTTCAAACCGGTCGGCCGAGGCAGGATCTTGAAGCTTTGCGTCGCGCCCGGCCGCTCTTTGCAACCCTGCTTCGACGGGCAAATCAAAAAGTAGTGTCAGATCGGGCTTAAGCCCCGCCGTGCAGTAATTGTTCACCGTTTTGATGAAAGCATCATCGAGGCCCCGGCCGGCGGACTGGTAGGCAAAAGTCGCATCAGAGAACCTGTCGCACAGAACATGCTTTCCCTGTTTAAGCGCCGGCAAAATTACTTCCCGCACGTGCTGCGCACGGGCGGCACAAAACAGGAAAAGTTCCGTTTCCGCAAACATCTCCTGGTGCCGGCGGTTAAAAAGAATGTCGCCGATTTTGTGCCCTATTTCCGTCCCCGCAGGTTCCCGTGTGACAATTGCCGGTATTTTTTCATCACGGAGATATTCCGCCAGCAATTTCATGTGAGTGGATTTGCCGGAGCCTTCAATCCCTTCAAAAGTGATGAATTTAACCATTCATGTTTCCTCCGCGGCATGGAAGAGAAGGTTCCCAAAGAAATATTTCATCTTAAATCGGCTGCAACAACAAAAAAGCAGGGGAAAAATCCGCCGCTGGGCACGGACTCTTCCCCGGCAAAAAAACCTTGAAGATTTGTTTTTTATTTTTCTTCCCCGGGCACGATCGCCTCTACCGGGCACTGATCGCAACATGCGCCGCAGTCCGTGCATAATTTAGGATCAATTACGTACTTGTCTTCACCCTCCGATATAGCCTCTACCGGGCATTCATCTTCGCAGGAACCGCAAGCGATACATTCGTCTGTAATCACATACGCCATATTGTTATAAATCTCCTTTGATAAAAAATAACGTCTTTCCGGTCGGGTACCGGCTCTAAACGGCCACTACTTCCTTTACGGAGGGCACCTGCTGTTTGACGATTTTTTCGATGCCCATTTTCAGTGTCGTCTGAGCCATTGGGCAACCGTGGCAGGCGCCGGTCAGTTTTACCTTGACTACTCCGTCATCTGTCACGTCAACCAGTTGAACATCTCCTCCGTCGGCCTGCAGCCCCGGCCGGACCTTATCGATAGCTTTTTGGACTTCCTCTCTCATTTTTATCTCCATTTTCGTAAAATAAGCTCAGTTCGTGCCTTTACGGTCAGTGGGGCATTTCGTTGAACATCGTTTTTAAAACCGACCGCGCGATACCGTCCAGCTTTGGTTGGAAAAAAGAATAGGCTTCTTCCTTGTCATGCCCCGCCTTCCACATTATCCTGCCGGTCGGTGCGTCAACCAAACGCAATCCAAGGCTTACCTTCCCCGAATTTTTGTCTTTTTTAAGATAATAATTCCAGTAATCAACCGAAATAAGTAAAAAAGCGTCTGTTTTGGCAAGCTCGCCGATTTTTTGACTAAGTACTGGATCAGAATAGCTAAGCGTCTGTAATTTGGACAGATAATCCGTCATTGCTTTGCCCAGTTCATTGTCCGCAGCGCTTAATTCGGCGAGCGAGGCGGCGTCAAGAACGCCTTTGAACCATTTTTTTTGCACCAGTATATCTGCGGCAATCTGCTCCACAGCCGGACTCGCCTCCTGATGAGGGCCGACATCGGCCGGAAATACGGCGATCCGTCCGGGATGATAGTTTCCCGCCGCCGGGTCGAGCTGTGAATAGCGCAGTCCGCCGCACGCGATAATTGCCAATACGGCAAAGAGCACAACTGATCGGGCAAATACACCCTTCATTTTTGATGCGCCGCTCCTATAAAAATTTTGCGCCGTCAATTCAGGAAATACCAGCCGATAACCGCAAAACCGGCAATAATATAGCTGGTTTGCAGAATCCCTTCCAGAAAGGCCCCTGAAAACCCAGCCCTTCTATCACAAAGCCTTAAACAAATCCATACATATAATGGGCACAAAATGAGGAAATAACTCAGCGTGGGTGTGCACCCGGCGGGATGAGAAATGAATAAAATAACTACTAATATCAATGTAATGATTTTCAGGATAATCTGCGTTTTCTCTTTACCGATCACCACGGGGATTGTTTCGCGGCCCAGCAACTTATCGCTTTGCATATCCATGATATCCGGCATCGCCGAGCGGATAAAGACAAGACCGCCGGTGAAAAGGAAGGCCACCGCCATCGCTGCAGAAAAGCCCGCCTGAGTGTGCAAAGCAGGCAAGATTGCCGTTGCGATGCCCCAGGCAATTGCGGTGGAAATATTTTTTGAGCCAGGCAGGTCGCTCAGCCTGCGGAAACGGTAAGTACCCGGCAGAATTTTCATATTGTATAAGACGCCTGCCAGTGCGACAAACGATAAAACAATAAAAGAAAACAGTCCGTTGTACAGACTCAAAGCCATGGCCCCCAAAAGTGAGCCGGTGGCTGCCGCCAGGTGCAGACCGGCGTGTTCACGGTAAGATGACTCGCGGAAGGAACCGATCAGGCCGGCCTCCCTGTTTCTGTTGAGGCGGTTCAGCACGTGCATGGCATAAACAAATAATGCTGCCACGGCAACTGATGACGGTCGCAGAGGGATTCCCTGCAGCTTAACGGCGGCCAGTGTCAGACAAGCAGCACCCAAAGCGGAATAAATATCCATTCTGACCAACCACAGCCATGCCTTGAGCAACAGTCCCGCTTTTTTGCGGGGAACCATGTATTGTGCCTCTATTGTGTCGATGACCTGGTCAATAATCCAGTTCGGGGTGGATGCACCTGCGGAAATGCCGATTTTGCCGTATGAGGAAAGATCACGGTTTTTTATCTCCTCCGCCGTTTCGATGTGAAAGGCCGGCTTGTTCTCTTTTTGGGCCAGATCAACCAGCCGGCAGGTATTGGCGCTGTTTTTACCTCCGACGACGAAAATGGCGTCCATTTCGCGGGCCAGTTTGATTATTTCTCCCTGCCTTTTTTCCGTGGAGGAGCAGATGGTGTGAAAGACAACCGCCTCAGGACTTTTTTTCTTAATTTCTTCTACTATGAGTTCGTAATATTCAGTGTTCTGCGTGGTCTGGGCGACAATGCAGACCCTATCCATGGGTGGCAGTTCCTTTGCTTCTTCCACAGTGGCGATGATGATCCCCCTGCCCTGGGTGTAACCCCAAAGACCGTCTACTTCCGGATGCTTGCGGTCCCCGGCGATCACAACCGTGTAATTGAGCGCCGTGTGCTTTTTAATGATCGCCTGGACATAACCGACCTTCGGGCAGGTGGCGTCGATGATCTTGACACCGCTTTCCCTGATTTTTTTTCTTTCCTCAGGCGCGATGCCGTGCGCCCGGACAATGAGATAAGAATTTTGGGGATCAGTGATCTCTTCGACGCTTTCCACCGCCGTTATGCCGCGGCTTTTCAAGAGCTCAATGGTTTGAGGGTTGTGGATGAGCGGCCCGTAAGTATAAATGCGCCTGCCTTTGGCACGCTGGGCGATGTCCAGCACCGCGTCCACCGCGCGGCGCACGCCCATGCAGAATCCTGCTGTTTGTGCCAGTTTGATCTCCATTTAAAGCTTCTTTCGGGCCAAAATAAAGTATTCTCTGTTGCCGGCAGGTCCCACCAGAGGCGAGAGGCATGTGCCGGTCACCTCCATGTTTTGGGATAAGCAAAACAGGCGGATTTCTTCCACGACCCGGTCGTGTACCGCAGCATCCGTGACCACACCGTTTTTCCCGACCTCTTCCCGGCGTGCCTCGAACTGCGGCTTAATCAGCGCCAGCACCCAGGCGTCGTCCCGTACAAGACCGAGCACCGCGGGGATAACCGTCTTTAGCGAAATAAAAGATACGTCGATGACGGCCAGTGCCGGTTTTTCATCTAGATGTTTCCCGTCATAATAACGGATGTTGGTGCGTTCGATGACCACGACGCGCGGGTCTTCACGTAGTTTCCAGGCCAGCTGACCGTAGCCGACATCCACCGCAAAAACTTTGCCTGCCCCTGCCTGAAGCAGACAGTCGGTAAAGCCGCCGGTGGAAGCTCCGACATCGAGCACGGCCATGCCCCGCACATCCAGTACGAAATGCTCCAGCGCTCCCCTGAGCTTGACGCCGCCGCGGCCGACAAAGGGATGGTCCTCTGTGGTGACCGACACTTCCGCGTCCATGGGCACATTATGGCCGGGCTTATCCACCGTACGTGCATCAATGGAGACGCTTCCCGCCATAATCATGGCGCGGGCTTTTTCGACACTGGAAGCGAGGCCCCGCTCTACAAGCAAAAGATCAAGACGGGTTTTTTTAACCTGTCTGCTCATCTGCGTCCGTTCGCGTCCTTTACGGTGAGCATCTGCCTGGCCGCGTCAATTATTGCTTCTTCATCGATGCCGTGAGCGCGTCGCAGTTCCGCCTGCGTTCCCTGCTCTACGAACTCGTCTTGTATGCCCAGGCATTTTACCTTCACACCGGTGATTCCTCTGGCGGCGAAAAGTTCCAGCACGGCGCTTCCGAAGCCTCCATGGAGAACGTTTTCCTCTACCGTCAAAAGTTTTCCCGTGCCGGCTGCCGCCTTGCAAATCAGGTCTGCGTCCAGAGGTTTGACAAACCGTGCATTGAGGACACCGACGGAAAACCCTTCCGCCTTCAGCCTTTCGGCTGCCGCCAGGGATGGATGCACTGTTGAGCCGACTGCAACAATGGCCAGCTCCGAGCCTTCGCTGATGAGCTCGCCGCGGCCGATAGGCAAAGTAATGATTTGTTCGTCCAGTGTAACTCCCAGTCCCTTGCCCCGCGGGTAACGCACGGCGGCGGGAGCGCCGCAATTGACGGCAGTTTTGAGCATGTGCTGAAGTTCGTTTTCATCTTTCGGCGCCATCACGATCATGCCCGGAATGTTGCGCAGATAGGAAAAATCGAAAAGCCCCTGATGAGTAGGGCCGTCTTCTCCGACGATGCCGGCCCGGTCCACGGCAAAAACGACCGGCAGTTTTTGCAGACAAACATCGTGGAGAATCTGATCATAGGCTCTTTGCAAAAAGGTTGAATAAATCGCGACGACGGGCAAAAACCCGCCGACCGCCATACCGGCGGCGAAAGTCACCGCCAGCTGCTCTGCTATCCCGACGTCGTACAGGCGCGCGGGGAAGATTTGTCTGAATTTGTCCAGTCCCGTTCCCTCGCACATCGCGGCGGTGACGGCGACGATGCGCTCATCGGCGGCGGCCAGCTTAACCAGGGTGTTTCCGAAGATTTCTGTATAGGATGGGGCCGGATTGGCCGAAGGGATCGTCATTCCCGAGGCGACATCAAAGGGTGCGATGCCATGGTAGCCGGGGGAATTTTCTTCGGCAAATTTATAGCCGCGTCCTTTTTGCGTGATGACATGGACGAGTACCGGGCCCTCCAGGTTTTTGATGTTTTCAAAATTTTTAATCAGATAGTCAAGTCGGTGCCCCTCCAGTGGGCCGACATAGGTAAAGCCCAGCTCCTCAAATAAGGCGCCGGGGACAACGAATGTTTTGACCGATTCTTCAACCTGCCGGGAAAACCTGATTACCTGCTCACCGATATTCGGTATTTTTTTGAGAAAATTTTTCAGCTCGCCCCTTAGCCGGGTGACACGCCCGCCGGTCATGACCCTGTTTAAATAAGAGGAAAGGGCGCCGACATTGGGCGAGATGGACATCTCATTATCATTCAAGACGATAATGACCCGTTTTTTGCGGTCACCGGCCCAGTTGAGACCTTCAAATGCCATGCCGGTGGTCATGGAACCGTCCCCGATCACCGCAATTGTCCTGGATTTGTCGCCTCTGAGACAGTTTGCTTCGGCAAAAGCGGCGGCCGCCGCGATGGACGTGCCGCTGTGGCCGACGTTGAAGGTGTCGTAGATGCTTTCCTCTCTCTTGGGGAAGCCGCTTAATCCGCCCCTCCGGCGCAGCGTGGAAAAACTGTTTTTTCGCCCCGTGATAATCTTGTGTGCGTAGCACTGATGGCCGACGTCCCAGACGAGTTTGTCTCCGGGAGTGCTGAAAACATAGTGCAGAGCAAGTGTCAACTCGACCGCACCCAGTGACGAAGCCAGGTGTCCGCCCGTGACGGCAACCGTGTTGACGATAAGATTTCTTATCTCATCGGCCAGGGTGTTGAGTTCAGCGACGCTCAGCCTGCGCAGATCTTCAGGGGAGTCGATGCCCGCCAGGAGGGCGTCTTTAGTGGTTTCCAGATGCTTCATTGTCTTTTATCAGGTTTCAGGAATTTCTTTCCATAACATAGCGGGCGATCACCCTTAAGGGCAGGGCGCGCGCATCAAACAGGGCGATGCTGTCCATGGCCTCATCGACGGACTTGGCCAGCAGGGCTTTTGCCCGATCCATGCCCAATAGGGAAGGATAGGTGACTTTGCCGCGCGCAGCGTCACTGCCGGTACTTTTACCCATGACGGCGCTGTCCCCTTCCACATTGAGAATATCGTCGGCGATTTGAAACGCCAGACCGATGCTTGCTCCGTAGCGTTCCACTGCCTTGATCTTTTCTTCACCGGCACCGGCGAGGATGGCTCCGGTTTTGACGGCCGCCTCAATGAGCGCACCGGTTTTACGGCGATGGATCTGTTCCAGGGCGTCTAAATCCGGTTCGGCGGTTTCGGCCAGCATATCCAGCGCCTGTCCCCCGACCATGCCGGCCATGCCCGCAGCGTGTGCTATTTCCTGAATTACCGCCAGCCGCCGCTCCGCCGGCAGACGGACTTTTTCCGCCCGCGACAAAAGAACGAAAGCCTCCGTTAAAAGGGCGTCGCCGGCGAGAATTGCCATTGCTTCGCTAAAGACTTTGTGACAGGTCGGTTTGCCCCGGCGGAAATCATCATTGTCCATTGCCGGAAGATCGTCATGAATCAGCGAATAAGTGTGAATCAGCTCCAGGGCGCAGGCAGTCGGCATCGCGGTTGCAATATCGCCTCCACAGGCCTCGAGTGCCGCAAGACAGAGAATCGGCCGCATCCTTTTGCCGCCGGAAAAAACACTGTAATGAATAGCCGTATGCAGCTCCTGAGGCATACTGTCTTCGTCCGGCAGATACCGCTGGAGGGCTTCCTCCACGATTTCGCGCCGGTCTTTTAAATACGCTTCGAGAAAATCGTCATTGTCCATCGCTGTCTTCGTCCTGGAATGTTTTTATCTCTAGCGAAGCTTCCTTTTCCAGAAGCATTTCCACACGGCGCCCGGCTGCTTCAAGTTTTCCCGAACAGAAACGGATCAGGCGGATGCCTTCTTCAAAAGATTTGAGAGCCGTGTCCAGCGGCATTTCTCCCGCTTCCATTTCTTTTACGATATTTTCGAGTTTTTCCAATGCCGCCTCAAAGTTCTCTTTAGCCATCGCCTCACTCCCCGAGTATTTTCTCCACGTTTGCCCGGAAGCTTCCCTGCGCCAGTTGAATACGTACTCTTTCTCCCAAAGTCAAGCGGCAAGCGTCACGGACAATGTCGCCGCCTGATTCCCTGCGGGTGATACTATAGCCTCTTTGGAGTACCGCCAGCGGGTTCAGTGACGCCAGCAGGGCGGCATCATTGTTGAGCCTCCGCGTATAACCATCATGATAATGTTTCCATCCCCCGAGGAGATCTTTATGTATAGTGTCCAGAAGAAACCGTTTTTCATCTATCAGCCGTCGTGGACTGCGGTTTTGCAGCCTGAGCTCAAGCTGCCGCAGTTCGTGGCCGAGTGCCTGTGTGTGATGTGTAAAATAATTTCTCAATTTGTCGTGCAGGTCATCGAGCCTGATGGAATAGTCGGCCAGAAACACCCGCGGATCCCTGAAACGGCCGCGCACCGTATCGAGAGCATTTTTCTGATCGTCGAAAAAGCGCCGTTGTGCGGTGATCAGGCGTTGCCTGAGGCTATAGATAGTGTCGAGCAGATCGCTACGGCTGGGGACGACCAGTTCCGCGGCAGCAGAAGGTGTCGGTGCGCGCAGGTCGGCGACAAAATCGCAGATGGTGAAATCTGTCTCATGGCCGACGGCAGAGACAACGGGAATGGACGAACGGAAAATTTCCCTGGCCAGCTCTTCATCATTGAAGGCGGCGAGGTCCTCAAGCGATCCTCCACCGCGGGCAATAATGATTATGTCTACCAGACCGCTTAGCTGGAGGTTTCGCAAAGATGCAATAATTTCTGCCGCCGCTCCCTCACCCTGCACACGCGCGGGTGCAATCAGAATGTCAATGGATGGAAACCGTCGGCGGGTGATATTTAAAATGTCCCTGATCACCGCACCGGTGGGAGAGGTCACCACACCGATGCGTGCGGGAAGAAACGGCAGTGGTTTCTTCGCGGCCGCATCAAACAGCCCTTCCGCGGCGAGTCTGGCTTTGAGCTGTTCAAAGGCTTTTTGCAGCGCTCCCGTGCCCTGCGGCTCGAGAGACTCCACGATGAGCTGATACTCGCCCCGCGGCAAATAAGCACTTAAGCGGGCGCGACACAGGATTTTCATTCCGTCCTCCAGCTCAAACCTCACGGCCCGGATGCCGTAGGGTCGGAAAAAAACGCAGCGGATCTGGCTTTTGTCGTCCTTAAGAGTGAAATAAGTATGACCGGACTGGGGGCGGCGCAAATTGGAAACCTCGCCTTCAACATAAAGCTGGCCGAAGGCTTCTTCCAGAAGAGTTTTAATATTGTCATTGAGCTGCGAAACGGTAAGAATCTCTTTCATCCGCCGACAACTACCAGATATCGCCCGGCAAGACAAGATTCAATTATCCGGCAAAGGCGCTATCCGGGAAGCCGCACACCGCGTTTGGTCGCTATTGACAAGAGACGACATATCGTGCAAGTCAATGACCGACTTTATCACAATGTACCAGGAGAATTTCATTATGTCGGATCGGTATGACCTGATTATCGTCGGCGGCGGCCCGGCGGGCCTCGCAGCAGCGCAGGCCGCGTCCGCTGCGGGGAAAAGGATTCTTATCATGGAAAAAGACGGCTGGGGAGGTACCTGCACGCACCGCGGCTGCATCCCTACAAAAGCTCTCCTTGCCTGCAGCCGTTCCTACTCGGGTCTCAAAAAGCTCAGGCGCGTAGGGATAGGCACTGGAGAGGCAACGATTGATTATGCCGCGATGAGAAGGCACCAGCAACAGATGGTGAAAATAGCGGCTCTGGGGGCGCGCAAGCTTCTTGCGGATGCCGGCGTCGAAATCGCGGAGGGAACCGGAGAAATCATCTCCCCCCGCGAAATCATCTGCACGAATCCCGCAGGGGAAAGCCGGACTGTGACAGCGGACCATCTGCTCATTGCCTGGGGCTCTGAAGCGGTTGTGCCGCGGGGCATTTCACTTTCGGAGCGGATTATGACCTCTGACGGCATCGGCGCTATCGATGATCTGCCGGCAAGCATAATTATCGTCGGCGCCAGTTTTATTGGCGTGGAATACGCTGTGTTTTTCGCGCAGCTGGGAGTCAAAGTGATTCTGATGGAGCTCCTGGAGCGGATTTTACCGCAGGAAGATGAAGAAGCGGCACAATTCCTGCGCCAGGAACTTGTTCGCCTGGGCGTTGACGTGCACACCGGAGCCGCGCCGGCTGGACTGGCCGAAACTCCGGCAGGCGTCGTCATGGAAGTTGGCCTGAAGGAGGAAACAGCCGAATTGCAGGCGGATTGCGCCCTTCTTTGCACCGGCCGGAAACCGGTTCTATACGACAAACAGCTCGCGGCGGCGGGAATCGCCTACGACGCAAAAGGAATTAAAGTTGATGAATCTATGATGACCAGTGTGGACGGCATCTATGCGGCAGGCGATGTCACCGGCGGCATGATGCTGGCGCACCGTGCCACGCGCCAGGCGCAGGTGGCGGTGCAAAGCATGTTCGGCGGCGGCAGTTATTCATACAATGAAAACAATATTCCCTCCGTTGTTTACAGCCATCCCCAGATCGCCCGGGTCGGCTACACACAAACGCGGGCCCTGGCCGAGGGGATGAAAGTAGAAATTGCCAGGTGCAGCTACAGCGCCAACATCATTGCCCGTTCGGAACTGCTGGGACAGGGATTTGCGAAGGCTCTTTTTTATGAGGACACGATCATCGGTGCCGTGATTGCCGGAGACAATGCTGCCGACCTGATCGCGCCGCTGGGGCTGGCGGTCAGTTGCCGGCTCACCAGGAAACAGCTCCAATCATGGGTGATCGCCCACCCGACACTGTCTGAGATATTCGTTGATCTTCTGGCATGAAAAATTACTAAAATAAAAAAGGCGTCCCACCCCTTTCGGGACGCCTTCTTTTATCTTTTGCCGTTTTGGGCAAAACCTGTGGCAGAGGCCCTTATTTCTTATAGCTGTAGAAGCCCTCACCCGTTTTCTGGCCGAACTTGCCTTCCGTGTATTTCTTCACGATGGTCGGAACCGGCAGATCGGCGGGATCACCTGACTCGTAGAAGTGGCTCATGCCGATATCATAGGCCAGATCGATACCGGTGAGATCCAGCAGACGGAAGGGCCCCATCGGATGGCCGGCGCCGTAAACACATGCCTTGTCGATGTCTTCGTATGAGGCCACGCCCATTTCGAGCATCCAGAAAGCCTCCTTGTGAATGGCGCTGAAAATGCGGTTGAGAATGAAGCCGTCAACTTCTTTTTTGACATGCACGGGGATTTTGTCGATTTTCAGGCAAAAGTCCATCATACACTTCGCCGTCTCATCCGACACGTGCGGCCCCTGAACCACTTCCACCAGTTTCATAACCAATGCAGGATTGAAAAAGTGCAGGTTGCAGACACGGTCCGGTCGCCGGGTTGCGTCGGCGATGCGTGAGCTGACGATGAAGGAACTGTTGGTGGCCAGTATGGCGCCCTCCGGAGCAATTTTGTCCAGATCGGCAAAAATTTTGCGTTTGAGGTCGATTCTTTCCAACACAGCCTCGATGACCACATCTGCATCTTTAGCCGCGTCACTCAGATCGGTGGTGAAGGAAATTCTTGAGCGCACCGCGCTGGCCTCTTCCTCGGTCATCTTGCCTTTCTGTACACGCCCGGGCAGATAATTGTCGACAAACTTTTGCGCCTTTTCCAGCACTGCCGGCACGACGTCCGTGCTGATCGTTTTAAAACCGCTGAGGGCACATTGAAGCGCAATCTGATGCCCCATATTACCGGCACCGACCACACATACGTTTTTCACATCGTCAATTTTCATATTTATTCCTCGCCTTCTTCTTTCTTTGATAATTTGTACTTCTTTTGACAGCTTCTGCAGAAGCAGACATACAACGAGCGTTGGTTGTATAATGATTGTTAAACAGTTTTGTCAAGCTTTTTTTCGATTTCCTTGACAGGCGAAGCGGATTTAAGATAGGGTTAATGCCGTTTTGGAGAATGAACCATGAAGACCAACAGAGAAAAAAAAGACGCCGTCAACGGCCCCGGCGGGCGCAAAGACAGTCCGCTTTATAAAAAAAGACAGTTGCACATCCTCAAAAAAGCGACCAGGCTTTTCATAAAGAAAGGCTACGCACAGACCACGATGAGGGAAATTGCCGCGGCGACTGGTATCGACATCCGCAATTTGTATTATTTTATCAAAAGCAAAGAGCAGATTCTGTTTTTGGTTTTTGAAATGCTGCACAACCCGGTTTACGGAAATTTCAAAAAAGACGAAATTTTAAATATTGATGATCCTGCACAGCAGCTGAGAACCGCCGTTCGGGAGATGATCAACAGCGGCTACGATTACAGCGATGAGATTTTGCTGATGTACAGGGAATCGAAATCGCTTTCGAAGCGCCTGCTGAAAGTTATCTTGGAAAGTGAGCATCAGGTTTTTGAGAGAATTGAAGAAATTCTCAAAAAAGGTGTTGAAAGGAAAGTTTTTCTTATCCAGGACACTTCTTTTACCGCCAACATGATTCTCTATCAGCTTTCCATCTACCCGCTGCGCCACTGGAATATGAAAAAGTATTCCAGGCAGGAGTTGATCGATTTGATTGAAAAGAATGTCATGAAAACAGTACTGCCCTGATTGGCGGGATAACCACCGATAAAAAGCCGGTGTCACCGGCTTTTTATCGGTTTCCTATGCCGCTCAGCTCAGAAATTTTTTGGCCATACCACCGATAATTTCTTCGGCTTCACTGGCGATTGATTTAACGAGATCCTCCACCTTCGGCATGTCGTTGATGCGCTGTGCGCACTCGCCGGCGGCCATCATAGCCTTTTCTTTGTCACCTTCAAACACGGCTTTAATGGATTCGTTCTCATACTCGATAAGAGACATATCTTCCATGTCCATATAGCTGTCCGGAGTTCCCAGATACACGCCGGGGGATTTTTTCATCGTGTTCAGCGCGTGCTCTTCGCTGCGGGGGTTCTTCAGCCAGCGGGCCGGTCCGACGTAGCCGCGGGCGACCAGTGTGGCGCGGTCCTGCGACTCGACAACCGATTGTTTCCATAGGGGCGGGAAATCGCTTTCCTGGGTTGCCAGAAATCTGGTTCCCATCAAAACTCCATCCAGACCCATGGCCAGCGACGCGGCCAGGGTTTTGCCGTCGGAAACTCCGCCGCCGCCGACGACGAGGGTGTTTTCATCAGATACGGCTTCTACTACGGCGGGAAAAAGAACCATAGAGTGCAACGGCTCCCAGTGAGTGTGGAAGCCTCCTTCATGGCCGGAAGCTACGATAATATCCACTCCCGCTTTTTTGCAGCGCATTGCGGCCCGCACGGAGGGGATGATGTGAATCCAGACAAAGCCGGCACCTTTAATTTTTTCACCCCACCCCATCGGATCACCGGCGGAGGTGTACATTACTTTAAGGGTTTTTTTCATTTCCGGGTTTTCTTCCCGTGCTTTGATGGCAGTTTCAATCATGACGTTTGCTTTATCTTTAAGCTCGGCCGAAACCATCACATTGGGGCCGAAGACACCGCCCTTGTCTTTTACCAGGCGGTGGGTCCGCTTCAGAACTGTTTCGAGCACTACGTCCATGTCGTCATCACGATTGGCCTCTCCGGTATCACAGAAGGAATTGTAAACCCAGGGCTGGTCATGCTTGTTGAAAAGGCCGCTGGTGGAGAGCAATCCCAAAACGCCTGCGTTGGCCGCGGCCACGCAGAGATTGTTGTTGGAAAACGGCCCCATGCCCGCCTGAATAATGGGATACTTAATCCCCAGCTTTTCGGTGAGTCTTGTCTTGATCATAATGTATCTCCTTTTATAATAAGTTTTTCAGTCATAATGGCGGTGTCGGATCTGCTTTTTGTATGATGTTCTCATTCGGAAGAAAAAAATCGGCCGCGACCACAGGGCAGTGTCTTTGGGCCCGCGCCTGTCCGGGTTCATTTGATTTTCTCGATTTCACCTGCTCTCCAATCACAACGTACGTTGGTTTTAATCCTTTAGGCGGGAAGGTTCGTTTTGTCAAGATCTTTTTCAGATGGCTTGCGTGAGTGTTTCGGCAGGTGCTCATGGAGCGCGAGGATCATGGATTTTTTTCATAACAAGGAGTTAACTTTTCCAGCCCGGTACAATAATCGCAAAGATGTACCACCGTTTCCGGGCTCCGCCGGAGGACATCCGCGCCGTAAGCTGCGTTTCTTCTTTGGTCTGGTTTCGTCCGTGCCGGCATCATCGGGCACCAATAGTCCCGGCATACGGGACACGCCGGCCGCAGACAAAAGTTTTGTGATCAGTCATGAAGACAAATAATAATTAATTGACAAAAAAGGTGACCTGCTTTAAAATACTCATGTGTTCTTTTTTCAGGAACGCACATGTTGTGCAACAAGCCGCAGGGCATGTGAGGATTTTGGGTTCTTTGTAGCAACGCCGGGAATCAAAAAAGGCAAAGCAGTCAGAACCGTCCCACTTCCGCAAATTTTGGGGGCCACGTGGTCACAGCACCTTCCATATTTACCGCCGGTCTATTTGTTGCCGGGCAATTTATCGCTTGTGCGCTGATTCAGATCGTTCCGCGCCTGTTCCCTTCACGGACGGCGCCGGCCAGTAAAACCATCGCAGTATTTCAATCGTTGCAAACTTGTAACAAGGTCAAACAAACTTTTCCCCATGCCTGTGGCACACGCTGTTGTCGCAGAGGCGAGGCCAGGGACGGCTTTGCTCTTTTTAACCCGGCGAACCGGATTTAAAGTTATCGGCGCCGGCTTAATTTCAGAAAGTGTCCCTTTTCACAGGGAAGGTCCGGCGGTGTTCGGGGAGCAAACAAAAATATAGAGGGTGAAAAAGCATGTTGACTTACATTGAGAACGTTGTGGTTTATACTTTTTTGATGGGCTCGATTTACCTCCTCATTGCCTTGGGCTTTTCCTTGATCTGCGGGGTTTTGCGGATTTTTCACCTAGGTTATGCCTACATTTTCCCGCTTACCGTCTATGGCACCTGGATGCTGATGGATAAGCTGGAGTGGCCGCTGGTACCGTCAATTTTGGGAATGATCGTGATTCAGTTTATCGTTGCGGCGCTTATCTACAAGGGGATAATAAAAAAATATCTCAACTCCGAAGATGTTCTTTTGACGGCCTTGCTTTTGATCGCTCTGATTGTCGAACAGGCGGTAAGCTACTTCTATCCGATACAGGCGGGGGTATTCCTGGAAACGACGCTGATGTCCGGGGTGTTCCAATTGGGGGGCGTCGTTGTGCCCAAACAGCTCGTTGTGGGATCGGGAATCGCGTTGGCCATGACCGGCGCCTTTGTCATCTTTTTTGTCAAGACCAAAACCGGCATGGCGATCCGCGCCCTGTCGCAGGACATCTATTCATCTAAAATAGTCGGCATCAATGTGGAGACACTGTATGTGTTCACCATGATGATCGTGCTTGTGCCGGTCATTATCGGAACGCTCATTGTTGCGCCGGTCTGGGCGCTCGAGCCGCAGATGGGCTGGCTGTACATGATAACGGCGATTCTCATTGCGGTGCTGGGCGGATTGGGTAACATCAAAGGCACGATCATGGCAAGCTATCTGATCGGCTTTGCGCATGCCGTATCCTGTTTTGTGATCAGTGAGCCTCGCTTTATGAATTTATCGGCGCTCATCGTTGTCATGATATTTTTGATTATCCGACCTCAGGGATTAGCAAGGAGTGAATCTTTATGGTAGAAACGGAATTAAAGCGGGACCGCATTGTCATCCGGTTGGGAACGAAAAAATGGGAGTGGGTGCTCGAGCCGCGCTACTGGCGCAACACGCTGATCTGGGCGGTCATTTTGTTTCTTTTCCCGACGGCTTCGTATTTTTTCAGCCCCGGGCTGATCAATACGATGATTTCGGCCAATATTTACGCCGCCATCGCGATGCCGCTGGCGCTTTTGACGATTGGGACGGGGCGGATGAATTTCGGCCCGCAGTTTTACATTGGCGTGGGAGGTTACACAGCCGCTCTGTTGAGTATCACCTACGGTTGGGGGCCTTTGCTTACCCTGCCATTTGCGATTCTGATGTGCATTGTCGCCGCTCTCATCTTCAGTCCGCTTGTCCTGATGGCGCGGGGGCTGTACTATGTGCTGCTCACCCTTCTTCTGCCGTTGGTTTTTCTTGAGATAACCTTCATTTATCCGGATATTTTCAAAGGGGATACAGGGCTTTTCGGCATCGTCCCTCTGCTGGACACAGGTAATGCAAGAACAAATTTTCTTTATATCGGCTATATTTCTACGGCCATCATGTTCGCCTATCTGTGGATCATCAACAAGGTACTCAAATCACGCTACGGCCTTTTGATGGCGGCGATCAACGATGATGAGGATGTCGCCCACTCCATCGGCATCAACATTAATAAGATTAAAATCATTGCCTTCGTTTGTGCCTGTACGATGATCGGTATCATCGGCTGGTTTTACGCGCACTATTTCAGTTCCTTTGCCGGTATCACCTACCTTCCCCTTACCTTTATGCTGAAAATTCTCCTGGTGCTGATGATTGGCGGACGCGCCCAGGTTTTCGGCTGCGTGGTAGGCGGTTATTTTGTCGCTTTTCTGGAGATGCTGATGATCCGGTTCATGGGTCCGATTCAGCCGGTGCTCTTCCCGATTATTCTGCTGATACTTTTATTTGTTTTACCAGAGGGATTGTTTGGTCTGTACCGGAAACGCCGTTATCGTGAATATCTGCCAACCATTCATGTGCGGAGGTAAGCATTTATGGCGCCACTACTTAAAGTCACGAACCTGGTGAAACGCTTCGGGGGAATCGTGGCGGTCAACGATGTTTCCTTTGAAATTTACAAAGGGGAAACGCTGGGCTTCATCGGCCCCAACGGGGCGGGTAAGTCCACCGTCGTCAACTGCCTGACCGGCTACCTGCCTGCCTCCGCGGGCAAAGTCGAAATGAACGGAGTTGACATCTCGCACATGAAGCCGCACGAGCGGGCGCATATGGGTCTGGCCCGCACCTATCAAATACCGCGTCCCTTTCCCGAGCTGACGGCTCTCACCAGTGTGCTGGCGAGCTCCATCTCGGGTAAAAAAAGAATAAACCAGAGCTTTCAGGATGCGATGTACGATGCAACCCATTACCTGGAATTTGTCGGCCTGTTCAGCAAACGCAATATTCTGGCGCGCGATCTGACATTTTATGAACTCAGAATGCTGGAGCTGGCGCGCGCCCTGGCGACCACGCCTCAACTGATATTTATCGACGAAGTGATGGCCGGCCTCAATCCCGGAGAAGCGAAAAGCGCAATCCGGATGATCCGCAGAGCGAAAGAAGAATTCGGCATCACTGTCTTCTGGATCGAGCATGTGATGGCTGTTCTGATGGAGGCGGCCGACCGGATCGTCGCTATCAACTATGGTGCCAAGCTGGCGGAAGGTACACCCGATGAAGTAGTCAATAACGACGATGTGATCGAGGCGTATTTAGGCAGAGGTTGGAGGGAATATGCTTGAAGTTAGTGATTTGCATGCCTCTTACGGCGTTATACCCGCGCTCAATGGAGTCAGTTTCGATATCCGGACCTCGGAGATTGTCACCATTCTGGGTTCCAACGGTACAGGTAAGAGCACTATTCTTAATGTTATCCAGGGTATGATGCCCGGAAGCGGCGGGAGAATACTTTTCCGTGACGAGGCGATTCATGGATTGCCCTCGCACAAAGTGGTCGCCAGAGGGATTGTACAGGTGCCGGAGGGGATGAAAAGCTTTCCGTTCATGACGGTGAAAGAAAACCTGATCCTGGGTGCATACCGACGCGCTTCCTGGTCGAAGAGGAAGCAAACACTCGAATATGTCTACAGCCTTTTCCCCATTTTAAAGGAGCGTTCCAACATGGCGGCTCGTCTGCTTTCCGGCGGCGAGCAGCAGATGCTGAAAATTGGCAGGGGTCTGATGGCCACGCCTCAGCTGCTCATGGTGGACGAGCCTTCGATCGGTTTGGCGCCGCGCATCGTGGACAGTGTATATGAAACACTGGCGAAGCTCAGAGAAACAGGACTGACTATTTTGCTCACAGAGCAAAATGCGCTTCGCGCCCTGCAGCTGGCCGACCGTGGGTATATCATTCAGGAGGGTCGGATAGTCCTGGAGGGCAGATCGGCGGAACTGATGAAAAACGATCTTGTGAAAAAGGCATATTTGGGGAGATGACCATGGCAGACTATTTTTCTTATACGGCTGAACTTTTCCATCCCGGCGACGCCCACCAAAAACCAGAGGCACTAAAAGGCATCCGGGTCATGGATTTTTCCCATGTTATTTTCGGACCCGTCGCGGCACGCCTGCTGGCTGATTACGGAGCGGAGGTGATCAAGCTGGAGCTTCCTTTTTACGGGGATCTGTGGCGTCCCGCCACTTACTGGGGGAAATACTGGAAGCACTCCAACCCGATCTGGCACAACATCACCAAAAACAAGTATTTTCTCTCCGTCAATCTGGCGCTTCGGCAGTCGAAGGAACTGATTTACAAAATGGCGGAAACGTCGGATGTCGTCATTGAAAACTTCGCGCCCGGCACGGCCGATGCCTGGCAGATCGGTTATGAAAAAATTTCTGAGGTCAATCCCAATATCATTTTTCTGTCCTGCTCGACTTACGGGCAGTTCGGCCCGATGCGCTACTTTCCCGGCTGGGACCTTCTGGCTCAGGCGGCAAGCGGTGTTCTGACCTTAAACGGCTACCCAGATACGGATGTTTTCTACAAATTACCTGATTACGTGGGTGACTTTGTTCCTGGAAACTTTGCCGCGCTGGCGGTACTCATGGCCCTTTACCACCGCCGGAAAACCGGCAAGGGGCAATACATAGACATGGCGCAGACCGAAGGACTTATGCGCACATTGTTTCATTACACTTACTATTCGGTCACCAAAGAGCCGATCGGCCGTACCGGTAATACGGATCCGACGATGATGCCCGCGTCGATTTTCAAAACGGCCGATGACAAATATCTGGCAATAGCCTGCGCCACTGCTGGACAGTTTCAAAAATTCGCCACCGCAATAGGCCGGCCCGAACTTGCCACCGATCCGCGTTTTTCCGAAACATTGGAGCGTCTGAAACAGGAAAACGCGAAAGCCCTCACGGCAATTACGGCCGATTGGGTCAGGACAAAAGCCGGAGAGGAAATCATCCGGTTGGCCGACGAGGCTGGTTTTCCGGCGGCGGTGGTGGCAGACGATTTCACCATCGCTAATGACGAGTGGCGTCGCAAGCGGGGCAGCGTAGTTTTGTTCAAAGACGACGTATACGGTGATTTGGTAATCGCCGGGCCGTCGGCGCAGCTTTCCGGCACTCCGTCACGCACCAAGTGGCTGGCGCGGCCGCTGGGATACCATAATCGCGTCGTGCTCAAAAAGTTTCTCGGATTGTCGGAAGAAGAAGTCAAAGAACTGGAGAAGAAAAAAGTCATCGGAACTTTCGACGACAGGCCGGGGCTGAAACCGCCAGTTTATTACAATTTGGCTGAGGACCCCATCTATAACTACGGAAAAGAGGTAAACTCATGAGCAGCAGGGAAGAAATCTACACCCGGCATGGAGGCAAAGGCGGCGATCGTGGGAAAATACTTGCCGAAATGATGAACGCGGAGGGGAAAGCGGAAGTTCTCGACGACATCCTCGTTCTTGACGCGAGTTACGCAAATTTCGCGGGCATTATCTGCGCCAGCTTCCTGGCCGAGTTCGGTGCAGAGGTGGTGAAGATTGAACCGCCCGAGGGAGATGAAGCCCGTCTGATAACGCCCTTCGGTGTGACGGTGCAGGGTGTCGGCATTCCGTTCATGTTCGAAGGACGCAACAAGCGGTATATGACGCTCGATATTAAAAACAGTGCCGAAGACAGAAAGACATTTGCCGCCTTGGCGAAAAAGGCCGCGGTGGTGATTGAAAGTTTCACGCCGGGAGAAATGGACAACTGGGGAATTGGTTACCGGCAGTTGAGCCAGGTCAATCCCGGCTTGATTTATATCGCGCTCTCCGCTTATGGCCAGTATACGGACAAGGCCCGCGATGCCGCCCGGGTGCCGGATACGGATATCACCTCGCAGGCCGGTTCCGGCCTTCCCGCCCAGATGGGCGCGCCGGAAGAAGACCCGGAACCTTTCAGCTGGCCGCTGCGCGGCGGCATGTGGGCCGGGTGGTATATCTCCGGACTCTCCGCCGCTGTTGGTGGTACTGTTGCCCTGATTCACCGCCAGAACACCGGCGAGGGTCAGATGGTTGACGTTGCGGGGATGGACGCCTATTCCTCTATGGTCGGCATGCCGGCCACAATCGGTTTTACCTGGGAAAAAGCTCGCCCGCGCATCGGAGTTCTGGATTTTATCTTATATCCCTATGGGCACTGGAAATGCAAAGATGGGTTTGTGGCGATTGCCGCACCGCGGGACCACGATTTTCGCGCCCTGCTGAAGATTTTGGGGCTGTGGGAGCAGGAAGACGACTGGCGCTACTCATCGGACCGTATCCCGGACATACTCGAACAGGCACTTCATCTGCACCGAATCATCGAGGAGAAGACGCTGCAATACACAGCCGATGAGCTGGTGAGGATGGCGCTCAGTTACAGCAGAAAATCGGCGCGGTCGAAATGGCGCGGCGGCGGTGTGCCGATTGTCATGAAACTCATGACGCCGGAAGAAGCGATGGGAAACAAACAGTGGCATATTCGTAAAGCATTTCAGGAAGTGGAAGATGAAAAGCTCGGTAAATACACGATCAGTGCCAATTTCGTGAAAATGTCCGAAACGCCGCCTCGTGTCAAATGGGTGGCGAGCGAAATCGGCAAAGACAACGACTACATCAGAAATAAGTATTTGAGTGATTAGAAGGGTCAAACACTCGAGCGAGATTTGATCGAAACGTTAAACCGCTTTTTAAGAAGGAGGGGTTAATCATGAAGCGATCAAAGGGTCCGATGATTTTCGTTTTGGCGATGCTGCTGCTGGGTGTCATGGCTGTGGGGATGCCATCCGTCTGCCCGGCGCAGCAGAAAGGAGAGCCGATTGTCATCGGCTATATCGGCATGGTGGCGTCACCCGGCACGCGTCCGTGCATGGATATCCAGAAAATGGCTGTAGAAGAGATCAACGCCACAGGCGGCGTCATGGGCCGTCCAATCAAGTATATCGTGATGGACAATAGAGGCGATACATCGCTTTCCGTCGATGCATTGCGCAAACTGGTGATTGAAGATAAGGCAAAGTTCGTCTCCGTGGAAGGCCGCTCCGAAATTTCTCTGGCGGTGCAGGAAGCCTCCGGCATGCTGGCCAGAGAATATCCTCACATTCTGGTATTCAACGGACCGATGGGGTCGGAATTGACCGCCCGCGTCATTGATGAGGCCCCGAAATACGATCACTGCTTCCGTGATTGGGACCCGGAACCCGCCCACTACGCTCAGCAGAAATACTTCTTTTGCAAGACTCTCCCCCAGTTCCAGAAAACCAAGAAGTTGGCGTTTCTCTGGGAAGACCTGGCCTGGACAACCGAATGGCGCAGAGGCATCAGCTATATCAACCTGCCCACCTGGGAAGAGCTCGCCAAAGAGTGCGGTCTGGAGGTCGTCTACAGTAAAGCTGTGAAACCACGCGGCACGATGTATCTGCCTATACTGCAGGAAATTGCCCAAAGTAAGGCGGACACCATTTTCTATTTCAGTTCCTGGTTCACCGATACTGAATCTTTCGCGAAACAGTGGGCTGATTCGGCGGCACGCGACATTCAGGTTAACCTCTACGGCGGTGTGGCTCAGACCAAAGATTACTGGCGCATGACCGGCGGGAAGGCTCTGGGGGTCATTTCCTCCTACACGGATCTCGATGATCTGGATCTTGTTCCGGGGAAAACGGTCAACCTTGTGAAAAAAGCTCATGCACGCAACATACCCATGCAGATTCACGTGCATATAGCCTACGCTGACATTTATTTTTTCAAGGCGGTTGTTGAAAAAGCTAAAGGGACAAACGATATCAAAGCTTTGATCAAAGCGATGGAAGATGTGGAAACCAGCTACTCTCTGGGCAAAGTGAAGTACGAAACCCAGAAGGTCAAACCTTTCTTCCATTCCCGCAGGAGAGTTGACCCCAATGCTCCCTACAAGAGCTATCCGGGCTACTTTTACCAGCCGATTGTTCAGTTCCAGCAGGGGGGCAAGGTTGTTTTTCTGCATGACTCCTGCCCTGAAAACGAGGCTTTTGCCGCCAAATGGGCAGACCCGAAGCGTTATAGAACACCGGCGGAACTGAGAAAATAATCCGATTTTCAGCGATTGGACAAAAAAAGAGAGGACGGCTGCACAGCCGTCCTCTCTTCATGTTCATGCCTGCGGCGAGCCGTTTTCCCACACTTTGCCGGTACTCATCACCAGGAGAGTGTGTCGTAATCGTAAAGAAGACATCAATACGTCATGCCGGCAAACAGGTTTTCCTGAACAATAGTAATTGCCCCAACCGCTGGTACTGAGTAAGTTGGTTTTACCAATCCTGAAAGCGGGCATCACAAAAATGCCTTTGTCCGGCCGCCGTAAATATTATATGACTTCACTTAAAGTTTTTTTCATGTCTTCCATCCGGAAGGGTTTTCCTAAAACTCCTTTAAAGCCGAAATCTAGATACTCTCCCGCTCCGGGATTTGCGTCGCTGGCGATGATCGCCACGGCTTTCACGTCAGGATCGATTTTTTTGAGTCTATCCAGAGTTGCCTTCCCGCCCAGTCCCTGCTTGACGGACATCTCCATCAGTACGGCACTGAACGCATCTCCTTCTTCGAGCGCCTCCTGATATGTTTCAAGCGCCGTGAGCCCGTCACTCACACTTGTGGGGGCAAAGCCTAGTTTTTGGAGGTAAGCAGACAGTATTTTCAGGATGTCTTCATGATCATCCATTACCAGGACTCTTTTGGGTTTTTGCGGATCTTCTTCTGTGTCGGGTGCTTCTTCCACCTCCGCACCGGGGCTGGCCGGAAGATATACAATAAAAGTTGCGCCGCGTCCTTCCCTGGAGCTTGCCGTAATGTATCCGCCGTGTTTTTTTACGATCGCATGACAAATCGCCAGCCCCAGCCCCCTGTTTTCACCGGTTCGTCCGGCGCAGAAGTACGGGTCGAATATTTTGCTGATATATTCGGCCGGTATGCCTGTGCCCGTATCCTCAAAGCTGATCTTCAGATAAGGTCCTTCGGCAAGCGGCAGTGCGGTATCTTCCGTTATGTCCTCATTTGTCGCACGGATAATTAAAGTTCCGCCGTCCGGCATGGCTTCCAGCGCATTGGTGACGAGATGGTCAAAGCATTGTCTGATCATGTTGGGCTCAACCGTGACAGGCCAGAGATCCAAAGGAAGATCGAGAATTAATTGTGCTTTTTCTTCGCCGGTCACTTTTTCCGCCGCGTCAGACAGGAGATTGCCGAGCCACTGTGGCTTTTGGTCCATCTGCCTGTCCGCCGATAGTGCAACGAGCCTGCCGGTCAGCACTGTGGTCTGTTCTATGGCGTTTTGCGCGTCTTGCAGGTTTTGCAGGGCGGCATCACCTTCGGGAAGCGCGAAAAGGGCGACATCGATATTGCCCTGCACCACGGTCATCAGATTGCTGAATTCGCGGGCGATATCTTCGGCGAGTATTTCCAGTATCTCGGACTTGTTTTGTTGCTGTGCGCCATGTTCGTCCGCTCCACGGCTGCTGACGGGACCGATCGTGCCGTAAAGCAGGGTTTTTCCGTCCGGGCCGACCCTGGTTCCGAACAGTCTGGCCTCCCGTCCAGAGCCGTCGGCCTGTTGATATTTCAAATTGATATATTCGCTCCTTCCGGAAAGAACCTTGTTTATCTGTCGGGCTGTTTCACGCGGCGAAAGGCCGGTGATCTCCGATAATTTTCTGGCGGTCAGCTCCTGCCTGCTCAGCCCGCTTGTGCGGGCGGCCGCCTCATTGGCTTCGACGATCGAACCATTGAGCGGATCTATCAGCACCAACGGCATATTGTTGTTTTCAAACAAGCTGCGGTAGCGCGCTTCTTTTTGCGCCAGATCTTCGATTGCGGACGCCATACGAATATTTTCTTCAATTTTTCGGCCGGCCATTTTTCTTTCGCTGACATCCACTGTATAAACCGCCAACTGCCCGGCCGGGCCATCCTTGCCGGCGACAGGATAAAGACAGCGAACAAACATTTTGCCGTTGTGCTCATCTTCGTACTGCAGTGGCATTCCCGTGCGCAGAACTTCAGCTGCGTATTTTTTGTGTTTTTCGGCCGTTTCCTGAGGCATCAGATCAAAAATATTCTGTTCTGACTCAAGCGACGCGAGATCCGTGCCAAGCTGCGCCGCAGCCGCCTCATTGGCCTGAAGGACCAGGCCGTCTGCACCCATGATGAAAACTGCTTCCGGCGCCCCGTTGAGCAGGGCCAGCAGGCGGTTTTCCATCTGTGTGAGCCGCTCTTCGCTGTGCGCCAATTTACCGCTGGTCACGCCGAGCTGATTCCCTGATTCACTTAGCCTCTTTTGTGCTTCGGCAAGTTGATTCTCCAGTTTGCGGACTCTTTCCTGAGTTTGGACAAGCTCATCCTGACTTTCGCGCAGCTGGTTTTCTATTTGTTTGAGATTGAGTTCGCTTCTGGTTAATTTGGTCTCGCTCGCGTCCAGCAGATTCCGGTTTTTGCTCAGCCTGGTTTGTATGTCGCGAAGCTGGCTTTCCAATTGAACTGATTTTTTTTCCGATTCACCAAGAAGCTTTTGATTTTCAAGCAGACGGATTTCTGTCTGTTTCAATTTATTTTCAAATTGTCTGGATATGTTTTCCGCCTCCTGGAGCAAATTTTGGATTTCACCCATTTCGATTTCCGTCTTGCGCAAGCTTTTTTCCAGGCGGCTTGATTCGCTTTTGGCTTCCTCCAGCAGCTTTGCGTTTCTGGCAAGCGCAGCATTGGCGTTTTTCCGCTCCGTGATGTCGAGACTGAAAACAGCCAGCGCCGATATCTTGCCGTCTTCGCCAATTGCGGGATAAATGGAAGAGGAGATGGTTTGATTGCGTGTTTCCTCCTGAAAGTGCAGCGGTGAGGCACTTTTGAGTACCTGCTTGATGTTGTCACTGAGTCTGGCCGCCGCGTCCGGTTGCATGAATTTTTCCATGTCACCTTCTGCCAGTAAAGTTTCCAGTTTTGTGCCCAGATACTGGGCAGTTTTCTCATTGGCGAACAGGACGCGTCCTTCAGTGTCCATAAGGTAAATACTTTCGGTTGCGGCGTTGAGCAGTGCCTTGAGCTGGTTTTCACTTTGGCGGAGCTTGCTTTCTTCGGCAGTGAGTTTTGCCTGCGCCAGTCTCAGTTCCGTAATGTCCCGGCTGACGCCCAGAATTTCGGTAATCTCATCGTCTTCGTCGCGCACAGGAGTGATTCTGGTTTCCGTCCAGATGGTCGAGCCGTCCTTGCACAGAAACTCCAGCGGCAGGATAAGCGACCGATTATAAAAGACTTTGCCGGGAGTTTCCTGAGCCATTTCTTCGGACCATACCTTATTGAACTGCTTCATCGAATCTTCGGTCAGGGCGTCGCTGAGATTCTGCATGACGGCCTCGCCGGCCGGATAGCCGCGCAGAAGAGAAACTGAGGGGCTGACATAGGTCATTTGCAGGTCAAGATTTGCCGTCCAGACGACGTCACCCATGTTTTCTGCGATCAGGCGATAGAATTTTGTTCCTTCCGGAGATATTGGCTCAGCCGTTCTCACTTCGGTAATGTCGCGATTACTGGAGATGGCTCCCGCATACCGGCCCTCAATATCATAAACAGGCTGGCAGATATGGCTGATCCAGCGGGTTTTCCGGTCCTTGCGGATGATGCGGAACTCTTCTTCGGCGTGAGCTTTTGACTTGTTTACAAAACGCAGGTGTTCGTCGAAGGTTTCCCGGTCGTCGGGATGGATGATTTTGAAAAGCAGCTTCGCGTCTTTTTGGAATTCCTCCGGCTCATAGCCGGTCAGACGCAGGCTTGCCTGGGAGACATAGATCAGACGGTCATCTGCGTCGAGCCAGAAGACCCAATCCGGGTTGTTGTCGACCAAAGCAGTGTAGAGTTTTTGGCTTTCCCTGAGCTCCTCGATAGTCCGCAGGTTTTCAGCCTTTAACTGGTCGGCAGTGACCAGTTGCCGCCGCATTGTTTTTATTTCTTCCTGATATTGTCGAATGCTCTTTTCAGCCATGATCTTTGCCCCTAGTTTCCATTGTCGTCAAATAAACACCATTGTACCCGTATTTACATATATTTCGGCAATTATTGCAATTAAGTTTAACCGGCTTTGTGTCGGCAGTCACAAATGGATGGCAGTATTTACAGGCTTGGGAGCTTTTAATTTACTCATCAGGGCAACTCTCTTTCTTCGACAGGGTTTTAGCTTCCCCGGACCTGCGTGGTTGATTTCAGTTGCCGAGGGGACACACGTTCTCAATATCGACCGCGTCCTGTAAGACGGCCACAACTTCATCTTTGAGATCATGGTCAATCATCAGGCAGACGCCGCAATCCGTGCTGATCTGTTTGGGCGTAGGAATCAATTTGTACGGTAATCCCTTCTGCCTGAGAATTTTTTCCGCTTTGATTGTATGGCTTACCGCCTTGAATAGAACAACGTCGTATGATTTTTTGTTTTTCATGGTGTGAGCAATCTTCCCGCTCCGGACATGATATTGACGATGTCATACATATTGGAGACGGTTCCCGCACCGAGCTCATGGCTGATTTCCAGGTAATTAACGCAGGTCCCGCAAAGGAGAAGCCTTACCCCTTCGTTTTCGAGCTGTTTCAAATCTTCCAGAACAGCGGAGCCGCTGATGGCGAGTTTCACTGCCGTGTTGTAGAAAATGATCACCTCTGGTTTCCGGCTGCTTACGGCGAGAGTGTGCAGGAAAGATCTCATCAAAACGTTTCCGAGTTCTTCATTTCCCCTTCCCAGCGTGTCTGACGACAAGACCAGCACAAAAGGGCCGGCATTGATTGCTTCTTTCATATTATTTTTTTCTCCCGCTGATTTTTCTTATTGCCGCTACTGCTTTTTCGACCTCTTTTTGAGTGTTGAGGCAGCTGAAGCTGAAACGTAGCGTTCCGGCAGGATAAGTGCCGATTGTTTTATGGGCGGCCGGCGCGCAATGAAGCCCGGAGCGGCACATGATTCCGTAGCGCTCGTCGAGCAGCATCGCTGCCCGGGCCGGATCCATGTCCGTGAGGTTGAAGGAAACCACCGGTAATCGCGGGCGGCTTCTTTTTTGCGTGTAAACCGTGATTCCCGGCAAATCACTTATGCTTTCGATAAACATTTCTGTAAGTTCGCTTTCCCGGGCTTCGATCCGCTTTACCCCCTCGCCCAGGACGAAGTCAACGCCAGCCTGCAGACCGGCAATGCCGACCGTGTTGGGTGTGCCCGCTTCGTAGCGGTCGGGCATGAACTCCGGTTGCTTTTCCATCTCCGAGCTGCTGCCCGTGCCGCCTGCCAAAAGCGGGGCTATCTTTTTTTCCAGCCCTTCGCGAATATACAAACCACCGGTTCCCGGCGGCCCGAAAAGTGATTTGTGACCGGTAAATGCCATAAGATCGATATTCATTCCCCTAACGTCTATCGGCAGGCAGCCTGCTGTCTGGGCTGCGTCCACACAAAAAATCAGTGAGTGCTTTCTGGCGATAACGCCGATGTCATAAACGGGCATGACCGCCCCGGTCACGTTTGAAGCATGGGTCAGGAATATCGCTTTGGTGTTTTTCCTGATGGCGGCGGCCACCAGGGCAGGCTCGATCACGCCCTCACGGTCACAGGCGACGACCGTTACGGACACGCCCTTGTCTTTCATGGCGGTAAGCGGCCTTGTGACCGAATTGTGCTCCATCGAAGAGGTGATGACATGATCGCCCCTTTTCAGTAAACCGAAGACGGCGATGTTGATCGCCTCGGTTGCGTTTTTCGTAAATACGATGCCCAGAGGATCGGAAGCGTTGAATAATCGTGTCAGTTTTTCCCGCGTGTCATAAACGAGCCGCGCCGCCTGCACGGACAAACGATGCCCCGAGCGACCCGGGCTGGCGCCTGTTTCTTTTAAATATTTTTGCATGGCCTTACCGACCTGGGGTGGCTTGGGCCATGAAGTGGCGGCATTGTCAAAGTAAATCATTTTTCCGTAACTGCCTTTTCGCCGGCAAATTAGTTTCCGATACATCAAGCTTTACAATTTTTGTCTGAATTTATCCAATCAAATAAACACACTGCGAAAAGTATGCTTGTCGCGGAAAATATGACCCAAAACGGCGGCCCGGCAGCGGATAAAAAAACTTTTGACAATATTTAATTTTTGCATTAAAACACCTGACACATCCGGTAAATGCTTCCGGAGGGATAGAATAAATGTTCAGTCCAAAGGCTAAGACAACAACGGCATACGCGCTCCTTACCCTGCTTCCGGGCCTGGCCCTTCTGTGCCTGTTACTTATGGCCGCCCGCCCGCCGTTTTTAGGTCGCCTCTGAACTTATCACCCGACAAAATACCTAAAAGGCTGCGGACGGAAAAACCCGCAGCCTTTTTTGTTGGGAAAAACAACTTTGCAGGTCTGTCGCCATGAAAGGAGATCATTATGAAGAGGGATAAAAATCGCGTCTATATTTTTGACACGTCGCTCAGAGACGGCGAGCAGTCGCCCGGTAACAGCATGAACACTGAAGAAAAACTGCTTTTGGCCAGGCAGCTCGAAAAGCTGGGCGTGGATATTATCGAGGCGGGGTTCCCTATCGCTTCCGACGGAGACTTTGACGCGGTACGTCAAATTGCGCGGGTCATCAAAAAATCGCAGGTTGCCGGGCTGGCCCGCGCCAACAAGACCGACATCGACCGCGCCTGGCAGGCGATAAAGCATGCGGCGCGGCCCCGGCTCCATACTTTTATTTCTTCTTCCGATATTCACCTGAAATATCAGCTCAAGAAAAGCCGCGCCCAGGTACTGCGCGAAGCGGTCGAGGCCGTCAGGCTGGCCCGCTCCTATACTCCCGAAGTTGAATTTTCACCAATGGACGCCACCCGTTCCGATAAGGACTATCTGGTGGAAATGATTTCCGCCGTCATCGATGCGGGTGCGCTCACCGTCAACATTCCGGATACGGTCGGCTATGCGATTCCGGAGGAGTTCGGTAATCTCATTGCCTATATTTTCGACAATGTCAAAAACATGGGTGATACGGTCATCTCCGTCCATTGCCACAACGACCTGGGGCTGGCGGTGGCCAATTCGCTTGCGGCGATCCGTAACGGCGCCCGGCAGGTGGAATGTACAATAAACGGCATCGGCGAGCGCGCCGGTAACACGGCGATGGAAGAAATCGTCATGGCGCTGGCCACCCGCAAGGACTTTTACGGCCTGCGCACGAATATCAAGACCAATCAGATCTACAAAACATCGCGCCTGCTCACACAGATTACCGGTATCCCCGTGCAGCCCAATAAAGCCATTGTCGGCGCCAACGCCTTCGCACACGAGTCCGGCATCCATCAGGACGGGCTGATCAAGGAGAAGATCACCTACGAGATCATGACGCCGAAATCCGTCGGCATTTCGGATACGCATATTGTTCTGGGCAAACATTCCGGGCGGGCCGCCATCGCCCACCATCTGAAAAGAATGGGACATGAACTCACGGAAAAGCAGCTCACCGAGGTGGCCGCAAAGGTCAAGGCGCTGGCCGACATCAAGAAGGACATCTATGATGAGGACCTGGAAGCCATTGTTTACGAGGAAATTTACCGGGGCGAGGAAAAATACGATCTTCAGTACCTGAACGTGGTGAGCGGCAATGTGGCCATTCCCACGGCGACGATGGAAATGCGTGTGGGCAAGGAGATCATCCGTGACACAGGCTTCGGCAACGGGCCGGTGGACGCCACCTTCGCGGCGATCCGCAACATCACCAAAACCAACTATCCGCTTTTGAAATACGCAGTCAATGCGATCACCGGCGGCTCGGACGCGCAGGGCGAGACAATGGTCCAGTTAAAGCACAACGGGCACTCTGTAATCGGGCGCGGCGCCCACCCGGATGTTATTGTCGCCTCGGCCAAAGCCTATATCAATGCGCTCAACCGCCTGGAGTTCTTGAAGAGCAATGTTAAGAAGGTTAAAGTTGAATTAAGCTGAAAAATAGGGTAATGGGACGAGTCTTTTTTCCCGTTCAGGAAAGTGTCTTTTTCGTAAAGGAGTTTATAAAGTGGGATACACCATAACCGAAAAAATTTTGCTGGCTCACACAGACCTCAAGGATATTGCACCGGGACAACTGATCAACGCCCGGGTCGATATCGCGCTGGGAAATGATATCACTGCGCCCATCGCCATCCGGGAATTTTGCGCCGCCGGCGGTCAAAAGGTTTTTAACCGTGAAAAGATTGCTCTGGTTCTGGATCATTTCACACCCAACAAAGACATCAGCTCGGCCCAGCAGTGCAAAGCTGTTCGTGAATTCGCCGTTGAACAGGGCATTGTGCATTTTTATGAGGGGGGCCAGGTGGGAGTGGAGCACGCACTTCTGCCGGAAAAAGGCATCGTCCTTCCCGGAGATCTGGTGATCGGCGCGGACAGTCACACCTGTACCTATGGCGCTCTGGGTGCTTTTGCCACCGGCGTGGGCAGTACAGACCTGGCTGCCGCGATGCTGGAAGGCGAGCTGTGGTTCAAGGTGCCGGCGTCTATAAAATTTATTATCTTCGGGAAACTGCAAAAATGGGTTTCGGGCAAAGACCTGATTTTGCATATTATCGGGCGCATCGGAGTCGACGGCGCACTGTATCAGGCCATGGAATTTACCGGTGAAACAATCAGCAGCCTGCCTATGGCCGACCGCCTGTCCATGGCCAACATGGCCATCGAGGCGGGCGCCAAAAACGGTATTTTCCCGCCGGATGAGATTACCGCGGAATATGTAAAGCCCAGGGCAAAAAGGCCCTGCAAATTCTACTCGTCCGACCCGGACGCGGTTTATGCCGAGGTCATGGAAATCGACGCGTCAAAGCTCGAGCCGCAGGTCGCTTTTCCGCATCTGCCCTCCAACGTCAGAGGTATCAGCGACGTCGGACAGGTGAGGATCGACCAGTCGCTTATCGGCTCCTGCACCAATGGCCGCATTGAAGATCTGCGTGTGGCTGCGCAGATACTCAAAAACCGCAAGGCTGCGCCCCATGTACGTCTGATCGTGGTACCGGCTACGCCTTTGATATACAGGCAGGCCCTGGAAGAAGGACTTCTGGATATCTTCATGGAGGCTCAGGCAATTATCAGCCCTCCGTCGTGCGGCGCCTGCCTCGGCGGCCATCTGGGCATTCTGGCCGAAGGCGAGCGGGCGGTGGCCACGACCAACCGCAACTTCGTGGGACGCATGGGACATCCCCAAAGTGAGGTCTACCTGGCAAGCCCCGCCGTGGCTGCCGCGTCCGCCGTGCTGGGCCGTCTGGCCTCACCGGACGAATTATAAGACAAGAGGATGCGAAAATGATCTTTAGAGGAAAAGTCTGGAAATTCGGAGACAACATCGATACCGACGCCATCATACCGGCCCGCTATTTAAACACATCGGATCCGGCCGAGCTGGCCAAACACTGCATGGAAGATGCTGATCCGGCATTTATGAGTAAAATGAAGCCCGGCGACATCATTATCGGAGGGGAAAATTTCGGTTGCGGCTCATCGCGCGAACATGCACCTATTGCCATTAAGGCGGCGGGCATTTCCTGTGTTGCGGCCAAAAGCTTCGCGCGCATTTTTTACCGTAATTCGTTCAATATGGGCCTGCCGATTTTTGAGTCGCGCCTGTTGGTGGATGCGATCTCCCAGGGAGATGAAATCGAAATCGACAGTGTCAAAGGGGCGATTACTGTTTGCGGCTCCGGGGAAGTTTTTGCCATCAGCCCGATTCCGCCTTTCATGGAAAAACTGATTGCCGATGGCGGCCTCATGAAGCATCTGGCCCGGAAGTGAGAAAAACATGACCAAAAAACAGTTTCAAATTGCGATTTTTTCCGGAGACGGAGTCGGGCCGGAAATTATGAATGAAGCCCTAAAGGTTTTGGAAGTTGTCTCCGATAAATACCATATTGACGTCAAATGGACGACGGGACTTATCGGCGGCAGTGCATATGACGCCTGCGGAACGCCCCTGCCGGAGGAAAGCCTCAAGCTGGCACTGGCCGGTGACGCTGTGCTTCTGGGGGCGGTGGGCGGCCCGAAATGGGAGGGGCTCGACTATAGTGTCCGGCCGGAGCGCGCCCTTTTGGGACTCAGAGAAAAACTCGGTCTTTTTGCTAATTTACGGCCGGTACTGGTCTTTGACGAGTTGCTCGATGCTTCGCCGCTGAAAAAGGAACTGGTGAAGGGTGTTGATATCATGATTGTGCGGGAGCTGACCGGCGATGTATATTTCGGCCGTCCCCGCGGTGTGACGCGTGATGAGCAGAACCGCCGTACCGGCGTCAACACCATGATCTATACGGAGGAAGAAATTCGCCGGATTGCCCTTGCGGCATTTGAACTGGCGCGCACGAGGAAAAAAAAGCTCATGTCGGTGGACAAGGCCAATGTGCTGGAAACGACAGAGCTGTGGCGGGACGTAGTCACAGAGACAGGCAAAGGTTATCCCGACGTGGAACTCGGTCACATGTACGTGGACAACTGTGCCATGCAACTTGTGCGTAATCCGTCGCAATTTGACGTGATTGTGACGACAAATCTGTTCGGCGACATATTGAGTGATGAGGCGGCGATGATCACCGGCTCCATCGGTATGCTGCCGTCGGCCAGCCTGGGCAGGGGCCGTGCCCTGTACGAGCCGATTCATGGCTCAGCACCGGACATCGCCGGGAAAAATATTGCCAACCCGCTGGCCATGATTTTGTCGCTGGCCATGATGCTGCGCCACTCACTTGATTCTCCGGACGCGGCGCTTGCTGTGGAAAGAGCGGTGGCCGGCGTCTTGCAAGACGGGCTGAGAACCCGCGATATCCAGTCGGCGGGAGGGAAACCTGCCGGGACAAAAGAGATGGGAGAGGCGGTCGTCCGGAAGCTTCAGCCCTGAACCAGTTTACACGAACAGGAGTGTGGCGACCTTGAAAGGAAAAATACTGATCGTTGACGACGAGGCATCCGCCCGGGAATTGTTTTCCGGTGTGTTCGGCAAAGAGGGCTATGAAGTCATTACCGCCGAGGGCGGTAACCAGGCGCTGGATATTCTCCGGAATGACAATATCGATGTCATCTTTCTCGATTTGAAGCTCTTCGGCATGAACGGCATTGATTTGTGCCGCCAGATACGCAAGACAAAACCAGTGTCGATAATTTTTGCAATCACCGGATGGGGTCCTCTGTTTGAAATTGAGGAATGCCGTGAGGCCGGTTTTGACGACTATTTTGAAAAACCCCTCGATATGGACGCCATGCTCGTCATTGTAGAAGAGGCTTTCAAAAAGCTTGCCCGCTGGAAAAGGCGCTACAACGACATTCAGGCCTGAAATGGGAGATCATTCAGGTTTGATTCTCCCCGGTGCCCGGGCCTGTTTCGTCCGCCCGTACTGGCACTCAAGGAGTGCCCTATCCGGCGACCGTTTGTATTTCCTGACATAAATGCGGCAAGGTGCCGTTAAAAATCTCATTAAACAAGAGATGCTCAAGCGCAGCATCCGGGTTTTTTCGCGGAGCCGTCATGCACGAATCAGTAAAAATATTGGATCGGATCATCATCACCCCTCCGGCAAGAGCCATCTATCAGCGGCTGGGTTTCAGGAAAAAAGCCACACAGATAAGCGATGCGGCACGGCGGGAAACAGACCGCCATATTGAAGAGGCCAGCTCACTGATTACGCTGAGCGGGCTTTATCTGCGGCTTGCTGTTTTGAGCAATGACGGACAAAATATCGTCCTGGCAGGTGATGTGTCCTTTCACTCGGCGAAATTAGCCTCATTTCTCGGCGGGTGCCGTGAGGCGGTGCTCATGGGGGCGACCGCCGGCAACGCCATCATGGATGCCATCGGCGAAAAAACACTCCGCCAGGAGATGACCGCGGCGGTCGTTTATGACGCGACGGCCAGTGAAATGGCCGACGCGGCGCTCGACTGGATTACCGGGTTCATCAACCGCCAGATACGCCGGGAAGGAAAAAGTCTGCTTGAGCGTCGCTTTTCCGCCGGTTATGGAGACTTTGCGCTGGAAAATCAAAAACTAATCTATGATAAGCTCCGGATGGGCGACATCGGTGTTTCCCTCAGCGAACGCTTCCTTTTGATTCCGGAAAAATCGGTAACTGCCGTCAGTGGTATTCGCCTTATCATATGATTTTTTGACTGTAACGTTTCGGGCGAGGTAGCACCGCCAGGGCTTTCACATCATGACATTGGTATAATTGCTCTTTACGCGGCCTCAGCTATTGCCCGTGCCTCATCCGGCACGCCGATCACGCACGCGTTGTGCACAGCCGGGTGACGGTAGAGGACCGCCTCCACCTGTGCCGGGTAAACATTCATGCCGGATGAATTTATTATTCGCTTGAGGCGCAGTTTGAAATAGAAAAACCCCTCCTCACTCATGGAGAAAATGTCACCCGCGTGCAGCCATATTTTGCCGTCGGCGTGCCGTTGAAGGGTTTGAGCGGTTTCTTCCGGCGCTTCCAGATAGCCCAGCATTACGGCAGGCCCGCTCAGGCAGAGCTCTCTTTCGTCCCCAACCGGCACTGTGTCCTGAGTGCAGGGAGCGACGATATTTGCTTCCATGTCCGGGCAGGGGATGCCGACACTGCCTTCGCGGTACGAAGCGGCGGGGGTGAGCATGATGCCGGTCACCGCCTCGGCAAGGCCGTAACCTTCCACCAGCTGAACACTTCCGCCGCAGCGGCGGACGACGTCTTCGAATCGTTCCTTGACGGTGCTCGGCAAAGTGTCGGCTCCGACCGACGCGCTCAAAAGGCAACTCAGGTCCGCATCTTCGAGAATGGGGCTGCGGCTCAAAGCGTCATATAGGGTGGGAACGCCGGAGATGGCGGTTGGTTTCTTTCTGCGGATAATCCCCTGCGGGATTGTCGGCCAAGCGATGGTCATCATCATGCCCGACTTGAGGCCGTGGGCGGCCAATGCCTTGGCACAACGGTCTATATCGCGGGAAAATGTTGCGCAGGTGGACTGATAGTCCAGGTAATCATAGGCGATAGTGTCCGCGGTTTGCTCCACAGATCGGATGAGCGCCTCATACATGGTCATCCGGGGGTAGTTAAGAGATGCAGGCACTTCACCGTAAGATTTCAGCTATGGTTTTTGCTCATACATTTTGATCCTCCTTGAAATACGACTCTGTCCTTATTTATTTCCGTTGGTCGCCCCTCATGACATGGGCGGCCACCTGGCCCTTCTCAGAATTTCTTTTTGAGTTCCTGCTTCAAAATCTTGCCGGTCGGGTTACGCGGAAAATCAGTCATGAACTCAACCAGCTCCGGCAGTTTGAATTTGGCAATTTTATCCGCCAGATATTCTTTGACCTCGTCTGCGCTCATCGTGCAGCCCTCGTTGAGAATGATACAGGCGCGCACTCTTTCCCCGAGCTGCGAATCAGGGGCGCCGATGACCGCTACTTCGGCAATTTTCGGGTGCTTCTCCAGAGGCATCTCGATTTCGCGTGGATAAATATTTTCTCCGCCCCGGTTGATCATTTCTTTTTTCCGGCCGGAGATGTACACATAGCCTGTCTCGTCCATGTGCCCCATGTCACCTGTGTGAAGCCAGCCGTCTTTGATAGCTTCAGCCGTCGCCTCGGGCTTGTTCAGGTAACCGAGCATCACCGCGTCGCCCTTGACGCAGATTTCGCCTCGCTCGCCGTAGGGCAGAATGTTGTTTTCTTCATCCATGATTTCCACCTCCAGGCCGGGGAAAGCCATGCCGATGGAGCCGATATTCTGGGGGATGGCCGTAGAGGTTGTGGATACCCCTGTGGCCTCGGTAAGACCGTAGCCGTCCACGACCTCGACACCATATTTGTCCTTGAATCCGTGAATCAGCTCCACCGGCATCGGGGCCGCGCCGGTAAAGGCCATCCTGAGTCTGAGCTTGTCGAATTCAATCGTTGCCGGATCGGCCTTGCTGTAAACATAGGCATAGATGGCCGGTACCCCCTGCACTGTAGTCACCCCGTAGCGGGTGAGCGCGGGCCAGAATTCGGCCGGTGAAAATGTCCTGCGGATGCAGATGCTCAGATTCTGGTAGATGCACGGATAGGTCCAGACGCAAATAGGGTTGACATGAAACATCGGCAAAATGATCATAAAGACATCATCGGGCCTGGAGGTCCCGAATGCCGCCGTGCCCTTGCAGATGCAAAGCTCGTTGCGGTTGGAAAGTAAAATGCCTTTGGGCATGCCGGTTGTGCCGGACGAATATAAAAGCAATGTCGGGTCATCGGGCGACTGTTTCACCAGACGCTCTCGGGTGGGATAGGTCTCAATAATCTCGCCAAGTGTAATCCCGGATATTTTTTCTGAATGAGCAACATCCGTCAGAGCTTCCACGACCAGCGGCTTGTGCCCGGACATGTTAAAGCCCTTGGCAAACTCCTCCATGTAGTCTGACCCGACGAAAACCACTTTCGGCCTGGAGTCTTCAAGTACATAGGCGATCTCCGGTCCTTTGAGCATGTAATTGATGGAGCCGGTAACACAGCCCAGCTTCTGCGCGCCGAACATCGTGTAGTAGATCTCGGGCGAATTTAAAATCATGATGGAGACGACGTCTCCTTTTTTCACTCCTTTTCCCTCAAGGAAAGCGGCGACCGCATTGGCACGGTCGTTGACGCGGGCATAGCTTATTGTGTCATCATAATAATAAACCAGCGGGCGATCGGGGGTGATCCCCGCCCGGTCGAGGAACATTGCCGCAACGCTGTCAAAATCCAATCTTTTTCCCTTCAGTGTCTCCTGGTCCTCCAAAGGGACGTACTTGCGCATGAAACGTTTGCTTTTGTCGATCATACATTTTTTTTCCTTCCGGTTTTATTCACCTTATGCCTGGCGACTTTCTTTTTGTATTCGATCAGAAATTCCTTGGACGACAGGTATTTGTCGGCAAAAGAAACGATATAAGATTCCTTATATTTCGGCGGAACAAGGGTCAGCGGCCACATGTGTTTAATGATGATATCCTCCTCAATCTCATTTAGCGGAAAAAGCTTTCTGGCATTGGCCAGAGCGATGGAAGGATGCGCCAACCCGTGAAATTTGTTACGCGGCAGGTCGGGAATGTCGTGGTTGCGCCAGTCATAGAGAAAAAAATCATGCAGCAGCGCGCCGCGGGTGGCGGAGCGGAAATCCAGCTTTAAGTATTTACAAATACTGTAGGATAAATAGGCAACGCTCAGGGCATGGTCGTAAATGGAGGAGTTATGATGAAAGTACTCTCTGAGCCTCAAAAATTCATCGTGCTCAATGATGTCCCGGGCGATATCGTAGTATTCCTTTTCCAGAGGCTTTCTTCCCGCCATGGACAGAATCATTTTATCCCTGAGTTGTTTTAAAAAGGAATTGAGCCTGATTTTGACTCTTTTATTGATGCTTTGAAAAATATACTTATTTAGGTGGGGAAAAGCGCTCAGCAGGCGCCTGAATGATTTTATATTGTCGTGAATCTCCGCGCCGCTTAAATTGAAGTAATGTTCATATAGATAGGCAACGCTCCGGCGGAAGGCTGCCAGGGACATGACGGAGAAAGAAAAATCAACCAGGAAGTAAAACATGAAAACGATGGCGGCTATCTTGACCGTAAGCTCATTGAACAAGGCCGCTTGTTGCAACACCAACGGATGCATGAATTTAACAAATACCAGCACCAGCAATGTCCATAGAGCAGAAAACTCCAGGCAAACGTATCCATGAAGGTTGAAACGTCGTTCGGAATAATCCCACAGTCTCATTTTGAAAATTTTTTCCGTGAGTAATCCCACCAGATATTCCATGGCGGTGATGGCCAGGCCGCATAAAACATACACGGGCACAAAATGCCAGCTCCGGAAGGCCTGCTGCAAAGCCACAGTGAGAAAAGCCGCGAACCCGTAAATGGGAACGAAGGGTCCGTGCAGGAATCCCGCGTTGACCGGCTTTCGCTGCGTGAAGGAGCGATACGCCACTTCGAGGACCCACCCCAGGAAACCATAAAACGCAAACAGGGTTATATAATAATAAATGCTCAGTGTTTGTCCGGCCATAATGTTTTACGTCAAGTACCCTGCTGATTTTGTGAGGCGCTGCCGGGAACCGCCAATTGCCCGAGCCGGGATGCCATGCCTGAAATTTTTCCGGATGTTACATGATGTGCTCACTTTTGTGAAGCTTTTATCGAAACGGACCCGGTTTTAAGTTTTGGCTGCATGTATGGGTTGGTTTTTTGTTGTCTGAAATAAGCGGTTCACTTCAGGCTGCCGACCGTCAGGGACGAAAATATTTTTTGACGGCCAGGATGTCCGGTCAGATGCCGGCAGCTTTCTTTTCACGTCGTGTCTCCCCCTTGAAATGCACTTTATCTTTAGCCGCCATCCTTCGCGGTACGGCCATTATCGCCCGCTCCCGGCCACACGCCCGCCCTTCGATTGACACAAATAATCTCCTTCTGTTAAAGTGCCCAACGCAGGAGGAACCATGCAAAAAATCAAAATAGGCATCAGCTCATGCCTGCTGGGCCACCCCGTGCGCTACGACGGAAGGCATAAACTCCAGCCAGGGCTGCGTGGCCGTCTGGAGCGGTATGTTGAATTTGTGCCGATTTGTCCGGAGGTTCTTTCCGGCATGGGCATCCCGCGGGAGCCGATGAATCTTGAAGGGAAAATCACGGCGCCGCGGCTGATCACACACAACAGCCGGACAGACAAAACCGGCCTGTTGAAAAATTGGGCTGAAAAAGAGGTAGAGCGGCTGGCCGCAGAAAACCTTTGCGGCTTTATTTTTAAAAGCGGCTCCCCTTCCTGCGGCCTGGAGAAGGTAAAGGTTTACGCCGACAAAGGAGCTCCTGTAAAAAGTGGCATGGGAATTTTTACCCGCGCTTTTACAAGTCGTCACCCCCTGCTGCCGGTAACGGATGAGCTGCGCCTGGGCAATGTGCGCCGGATGGAAAATTATATCGAAACTGTGCTTACGCTGCAGCGCTGGCGCGAGACACGAAGTTGCAGTCGTCTCACAGACGCCTGGCGGGAGTTCCACCGGCATCACCATCTGCTGCTGCTGGCGCACAGCCGGGAGCTTGGCTCCAGGATGGACAGGCTTTTAGCCGTGCTGACAACAAAGGACAAGACTGTTGAAGTCCTTCTTAAACAATATGAAAAGCTGCTTTTTAAAGCACTGCAACTGAAAACCACTCCGGCCAAAAATGCCCTGGTGCTGCATAAGATACGTGTTTGTCTCAAAAAACGCGCAAGCGCTGCAGAAAATGAAACACTGGCCCGGATGTCTGCTGACTGCCGGCAGGGCCTGAAGCCCCTGTATGCATGCCTTGCTCTTGCACGACGCTATGCCGAAAAATATGACTGTGAATATCTCAGGCAGCAGGTGTGCCTCAACCCCCATCCCCTTTTGTTGCAGCTGCAAAAGTGCATGTGGCGCTTTCGTTGAAGCCGCTCACATGAGAGTAGAACCTCCTTCGTTGTTTTGGAGGCTAAATGCCCCGTCCGCGGCTATTCACCCTCTATTATGGGCCGCCTTCCCCGTGCCGGGCAGATTTATTCGAGTTCAAATTCAAATGTGCTGACGAGGCGAATCTTTTTTACTGGTGTGCTTGTGGGGCTGTACGGGGCGGATTCGTCATTGCCGTCAGTGCCGAAAATCTGAATGTTTCCCTGATTGGCACTGCGTATTCTGCCGACGCGCACTCCTGAGTCTGCGGCAAACTGCTGAGCCGTCAGACGTGCGTTCTTGGTCGCTTCGGCCAGCAGTTGCGGCCTGAGCTCATTGAATTTAGTGATCGTATAACGGGGATTGGCGCTGCCTTCATACTGACCGCCCAGAACAACACCGGATTTGAGCAGTTTTTCTGTTTCTCCCAGCGCTTTGGCCACCTGGTCTACATCAGTGCTGGTGACGACCACGGAGCCGGTTACCAGGTAGCGATAACGCTCTGTCTGATTCTGGTCATATTCACGTGCCCATTTGTCAATGGTGTGAATCGGCTGGAGACTGATCTCTTCGTCCTTGAAGCCCTGTTCTTTCAGGAAAGAGATCACTGCCTCCCTGTCAGTGCTGATTTTTGCGTGAATCGCGCCTATATCTTCGCCCGCCCGGCGGAAACGCAAATCCCAAACGGACTGATCCGCCTTGACGATTTGTTCCACGAGCCCTTTTACAGTGACGGTTCGTGATTCGGATTTAAAACGGGTACCTCCCTTGCCGATAAAGTATCCCGCCGCCGAAAAACCTGATAAAATGCATAACCCGACAATTAGTGCCGCCGCGATAACGGTCATATTTGTTTTTTCTTTCATGGTTTGAACCCCCCCTTCTGATGCTGGAATACCGTAACTTTTCTATATCGTGTACTGAGACCGCGTGCCTGGCCATCGCCAGGCGCCGGCAAAGAAGGCGTAAGACTCATAATGCCGATGCTGATTTTGTCCGTTCGCGCTTACCAATCCGCAACGGTAAACCGGTGGCGGCCCGTTACTCTGTAATGCCCGGGATTGTACCGGTAAAATGCCCTGACCTCGTATCTTCCCGGCTCAGGTGTCTCAAACGACAAAGTTCCACTTCCGCTGTGCGGGATGTATTGATAAGAGCCGTATGTGTTATCCGGTGAGCCGGCCGGTGCAATACATATCCAGTCTCCTCTCAGTCCGGGAGCACCGTAATAATGCACGTAGATTTTTTCTCCGGATCTGTATGTGCTTTTTTCTGTTTTGACGATTTTCCTGACTTCCTGACTGCTTACGGAAGCGGGGGAAGTCCTGTTGGTTTTTGTTGAGAAGAGATAGGCGATGGTCGCAAGACAAAACAGCAACACGACAAGCGCCGCCGTTAATAAGATGATCAGCCGTCGTGGACTGGATGCGAACCCCAACCGTGACGGCAGCGGTCTGTGCACCGTTTTTTCCGCAAAGCGGCTTCCGCATTTAGCGCAAAAAACGGAATCGGCATCCATGGTCGCCCCGCAGGCGGGGCATTTCTTGTCTGGCGTTTTTGTATCAGACAGGCGGGTTCCACAGGCAGGGCAGAAAACAGCATCGGCCTGCACCATTTTTCCACAGGAAGGGCACTGCTCGTCTGGCTTCATGATTATTTACTCCTATAAAGATTTGCTCTTTGTGGTTCCCGGACATGTTCACATTGCGGGAAACCAGTATTGTTACCGGCGCAACTTCTTTTGGACAGTCTGGCACGTAAACCGCTGTCCTGCCAGAATTATAATGTTTCATATCGTTTTTTGTCAATTATTTAAGCGGGAATTGTACGCAGCAAAGGACATGTGTCTTCGGCAAGTTATCGGGGAGCCGTATCACGCGAGGGGCGACAAAAGAAAAAAGAAAAGTTGGTGTATGCCCGCCGGTTCAGCCTTTGCCCATGTCCCAAAGTGTGACAGCAACCATAGATATTATTCGCCGGGGAACTGCCTGTTCACGCCGATAAGTATTTTTTTCTTGACTTTCTGGCAGGGCAAGCCAAAATGACTTCTCTAAAGGGTTTCCCCCATCGGTAATTGAGAAGGGTACGTTTTACCGTAATGAAGTGGTTATGGTTCAAGCTGGCGTTTCAGAATCATCTTGTTTCATAAGGATCATATGAAAATAAATGTTGTCGTTGCTGGTGATAATGCAGGGAGTCTGACCGCGCTCCAGAGAGTCATGGAGAAGCAGGGGTGGAATGTTCGTGAAGCGCGGGACGGCCGCGCCGCCCTGGAAATGTCGTCTTCTGAGCCCCCCGATCTCATTATTTCCGATGTTCCGATGCCCGTCATGGACGGATATACCTTCTGCCGTAATTGTAAAGCGGACGAAAAACTTAAAAACATTCCATTTGTTTTTTTTGCGACTGCCTGCACCGACCCTCTGTTCGAAAAAACCGCGTTGACGCTCGGGGCCGACCTGTTTGTGAGCAAACAGGAGGAGCTGCCAACCCTGATCGAGACTCTGAACAATCTGCTCGCTGAAAAGAAAAAAAAGAATCTTGTCATGGCAAAACCTCCCGATGAGGGAATCGGATTGTCCGGGGAAGACTTAAAGATAAGACCGGACCTGGAGGAGGCGGCCCGTGAGTTCAGGGAACTGGAGAAAAAGTATCACCTGAATTTTGAATACATTTCAGACGTTATTTTTGTCTTCGATATCAATCTCATCATTTTGAGCATGTCTCCGAGCGTGGAGAATGTCCTGGGCTATAAACCGCAGGATTTCACCGGGCGTCCCCTTTTTGAATTGGGAGCCATTTTGTCGCCGCAATCTATGGAGCAGGCCGTCGATCATCTCAGCCAGATACTCAAAGGTTCAATTTTTCCACCTTCGATTTATGAATTTATCGCTAAAGACGGAACTCTGGTTTTGGCCGAGGTCAGCGGTGCTCCCTTTATACATGATGGGAAAATTGCCGGTGTTGTGTGTGTCGGCCGAAACATCACCCGGCGTAAAAAGGCGGAAGAAGCCCTGCGGGAAAGCGAAGAAAGATTTCGCATTCTCACGGAATCTTCTCCAACCGCCATTTTGTTGTTCCAAAACGATAAATGGATTTATGCCAATCAGGCCGCGACGCAGATCACCGGTTTTTCCCGCCAGGAACTCGTCTCCATGAATTTCTGGGATATCGTCCACCCGGAAGACAGACAATCGGTCAGGGAGCGCGGCCTGAAGCGCCAGCAGGGTATACCTGTCACCAAACGATATGAATTCCGTATTGTTTCAAAGGACAAGACCGTCAAATGGGTTGACCTTTCCGGGGAGACCATCATGTATAACGGGAGTCCTGCCGGGATTATCTCCGTTTTGGAAATCACCGAGCGCAAACAAATGGAAGAAGCGCTCCGGCAGGCCGAAGAAAATTTCCGGCGTTCTCTCGAAGATTCTCCACTCGGAGTACGCATTATCTATGAGACAGGTAAAATGATTTACGCCAACAGGACACTGCTGGATATCTACGGGTGTCAGAGCATGGAAGAGCTGGACGCGATTCCTGCCCGGGAGCGCTATACGCCTGAGAGTTTTGCCGAACACGAGAAGCGGAAAGAGAAAAGAAAGAACAACTCTCATGTGCCTTCCGAATACGAGGTCAGTATTGTAAGAAGGGACGGGAGCGTCCGTCATCTGCGCGTTTTTCGAAAGGAAATAATGTGGAGCGGCGCCAGGCGGTTTCAGGTTCTCTACAACGACATCACCGAGCAAAAGCTGGCTGAAGCGCAGCAGAAAAATATGCAGGAGCGTCTGCAACGGGCGGAGAAGATGGAAATACTGGGAAGGATCGCCGGTAAGGTAGCCCATGACCTGAACAATGTTCTGGGGGCGTTGACCGGATATTCGGAGCTGCTTCTCATCCAGCTTGCCGGCGGCCACCAGTCGAGGACTATTGCCCAAAAAATGATGCAATCCACGCAAAAAGGGGCGGCAATCATTCAAGACCTGCTTACTATGGCCAGGCGTGGGGTTACGGATACGGAAGTTGTCAATTTGAACACGGTCATTGAAGGATTTCTCAAGACGATGGAGTTTGAGAGGATTAAGGCACAAAACCAGGGGGTGACCTTCCGGACGGACTGCAGAAGAGACCTGTTAAATATCAAGGCTTCTCCTGTTCATATCGAAAAGATGCTGATGAATCTGCTGGGGAACGCCGCTGAAGCTATTATCGGCAGCGGCGAGGTGTTTGTCCGGACGGACAATATTTACCTCGACCGCGATATCCAGGGTCACGACCGGATCGAGGAGGGCGAGTACGTTGTTTTGAGCGTATCCGATACGGGAATGGGGATTCCCGCCGAGAACCTCAACAAGATCTTTGAGCCGTTTTACACGAACAAGGGTACGGGCAAAAGAGGCACCGGCCTGGGGCTGGCGATTGTCTGGGGGACAGTCAAGGATCATCACGGCCATATTGAAGTGACTTCCCGGGAGGGGAAAGGTACTGATTTTACGCTGTATTTTCCGGTGACACGAGAGGGACCGGCCATGCCCGGGCAGAAGATTCCCCTCGAGCGTTACCTGGGGCGGGGGGAGACCATTCTGGTGGTGGATGATATTGCCGAGCAGCGCGAGGTGGCTACCGGCTTGCTGGAGCGTTTGGGCTACAAGGTTCATGCAGTTTCCGGCGGAAGGGAGGCGGTGGCTTACCTGCGTGATCATCGGGTGGATCTTCTGGTTTTGGACATGATCATGGCGCCGGGGATAGACGGGCTGGAGACCTATCAAAGAATTTTAGAAATCCGTCCAGGCCAAAGAGCGATCCTGGTGAGCGGTTTTTCCGAAACTCACCGTGTCCGGGAAGCCCAGAGGCTTGGGGCCGGCGCCTACGTCAAAAAGCCCTATGCTATGGAAACCATCGGGGTGGCGATTCGCGACGAACTGGACCGCAATTCCTGATGAAGACGCAACACCGGCCAAGATGGGGTCTTTTGGCTGAATATTGTAAGAATAACAGGAAAAATCCCGTAAAAAGAAGCAATCGCCACGACGAGAGTCACACAGGTACTGCCGGTTCGTGAACGGCCGGTCGGCGGTACCCTCATCATCCGCCACACGTAATAAGGACGGGGAAACAGCCGGGTCGGTAGTGACGTGTGCTTTCCCGCGTTCGCACAAACAGTCGGTAAAAGCACACGTCACCCCGTCTCCCGCCACGCCGGCCAAAACAGCCGGCGGTTAAAGCTCAGGAGGCAAAATGTGCCTGCCTGAGGCCGGGCGACCCCCCCCCTGCCGAGAGCGCCGGCTAATGATGTTTTTGTTTAAAGAACTTGTTTGCCCTGCCTCCCCTTCTTGACGATGACCTGCCGGCTGATGCCCGGGCTAGTGAATTGACCAAAAGGCAATATCAACAGGGCACAATATTATACTTGGCCCTATTTACTATAGGATGCTTCAATCAGGCCTTTATACCTGTCAAAAACGGCGCGCCGCTTGAGTTTCATGGTTTGCGTCAGCATTCCGTTTTCCAGCGAGAAGGGTTCCTCGATAAAGATAAACTTTTTCGGGATTTCGTAGCTGCCGAAGGCATCCTTTAATTGATTGACAATTTCGTTTTCGAGGAATTTTTTTGTCTCCGGTTTCTTGATCAGCTCCTTGGAATCCCCCGGTAAATTGTTTTTTTCCGCCCATTTTGCCAAAGCTGTGAAATTGGGAATGACAATACAGACGTTGAATTCACGTCCTTCCCCATAGATCATGGCATTTTCCACGTAATGATTGAGCTTGATGTCTTCTTCAATTGCCGCCGGAAACACATATTTGCCGTTTTCGAGCTTGAACTGTTCCTTGAGGCGTCCGGTAATATACAAAAATCCGTCTTTGTCGAGCCTGCCGCGGTCGCCTGACCGGAACCCGCCGTCGGGTGTCATCACTTCTTTAGTGGCCTCCGGTTTGTTGTGATACCCCAGCATGACATTGGGACCGTAAATGATGATTTCGCCATCTTCTGAATCCGGACCGACTACTGACTTGTCAATAACGACGGAGGCCATGCCCATGAAGGGGCCGACGCTGCCGATTCGGTATTTTGACGGGCGGTTCATCGTTGCGCCGGGAGATGTTTCCGTCAGGCCGTAAGCGTCATAAAGCGGTATGCCCATATCCCAGAAAAAACGGGATATTTCCGGGTTCATCGCCGCACTGCCGGTCATCACGCCCTTGAGACGCCCGCCCAGCTTTTGCCTGACTTTTTCAAAGACCACCGCATCGGCGATCTTGAATTTCAGGTTCGTCATAAAACTTGACTTTCCCTGTTGCGCCAGCTCATATCTCTTCTTGGCGCTTTCCACCCCCATGACAAACAGCTTTTTAGCCAGTCCGCCTTCATCGTTCATTTTGGTCCACAGGCCGTCGTAGATTTTATTGAAGACCCGCGGCACCGCAGTCATAAAGGTCGGTTTGATCAGCATGATGTCTTCTCCAATCGTCGCCGCGCTTTCTGCAAGACCCATAGAGCCGCCCAACAGGCAGTAAACTACCAGCTCGCCCAGTCCGAACACATGTGCCCACGGAAGAATGGACAAAGAGCAGTCATTATGATTGACGTCCGGAAAACATTGCGACACCGCGTGCGCGTTGGAGGTGATATTTCCATGGGAGAGCAATACGCCTTTCGGATCACCTGTGGTTCCCGAGGTGTAAATCAGCACACAGACATGCCGATAATCCGGATAGATGCTTTTTACCGGCTTTGTCTTTCCTATCGCTTCCAGATCGGCCATCGTGCCTGGTCCGTTGCCTTCCAGAATAATGACTTTCTGTAAAGTGGGGATGGCTTTGAGATCGTCTTTTATTTTGTCATAGATGGATTTTTTACTGATGAAGAGAACTTTTACTGCGGCATCGTTTATAATGTACTTCCAAACCTGAACGAGTTCAGCTTCATACATGGGGACAAACCGCGCCCCCAGCCCACAGGTTGCAAAAAAGCAGATCGCCCATTCGGTGGTATTATTACAGATGATTCCTACCGCATCATCGTTTTGTATGCCCAGTTGGTTCAGACCTCCTCTCAAATGGTCAACGCGCCTCCCGAAATCCTCATAATTGATCCATTCGTATTGTTTGGTCTGTTTGTTTTTTGTTCCGAGGAAAAGCCTCTCAGGATATTTCGCGACGCTTTTCTCCAGTATCTCAACAACGTTATCCGGCTGTACCAACTTATACATCTTTACCTCCTGCAACTTGATGGATATCACCTTTGGTACACGACCAAAAGCTATCACATTTGGCAACGTGATTTAACAGATCTGAAAGAATGGTCAATGTATATAATATATAGGAATAATGTGGTATATATTCCTACATTATATCGACTGGCGAAGGAGGGGAATTTCAGGACAGAGACAGCAGGTAAGATCTCAGATTTGTTGCAGAAGAAACCAGATTCATTTTTTCACGAATACTGTTTCTGTAGGAATTGACGGTTCCTATGGAAAGATTAAGGATTTGCGCGATATCTTTGGATCTTTTCCCTTGTTTGATGAGCGCCGCGACCTGAAGCTCTCGGGGAGATAAATTTTTGAAGGCGATGGAAAGCTTATTGATGAAAGGTGATGTGATGTCTCTGAGGTTGTTTTCAAGTATATTGAGATATTCGAGCTTCTGGTTGGTTGTGTGTGTGGTGCGCAGTTTGTGGATGAAAGGCGTCACAAGCTGTTCAATATTTGCCTGCAGGGCTTCATGAAGGTTTTTCTGATCTTCCTCTCTTTTTTTCAAAAGGACGCGCAGTGCTGTATTGATTTCGGACAATTCAGATGTTCGCTGCTCCACGCGGCCCTCGAGCTCATCTAAACTCTTTTGCAGAGCATCTTCGGCTTTTTTCCTTTCGGTGATATCGCGGATGGCGAAAACAGCCCCCTTAAAAGTATTTTGCTCATCGAGCATATAGGTGCCTGCCGCTTCAAGCCAGATGTATTCGCCGTCGGCATGCAAATAGCGACATTCCATCTTGCCGGGAGATAAAGTCGCCAGCGAGGATTCCAGGCCTTTTTTGATCGCGGGCAGGTCCTCGGGATGGATAAAATCCAAGAGAGATTTTCCTTCCCTGTCTTTGGCCTGGTATCCCATGACGCTGTAAACAGAGGGGCTGATATAAATAATATTGAAGTTTTGATCGGTTAAGGCCACGATATCCTTCATGTTGTCTGTGACTAAACGTAACCTCTCCTCACTTGCGCGCAACGCCTCCTGAGCTTTTTTGCGGCCGGTAATGTTGAGTTGCGTACCGGTAAACCTGAGTGGTTTCCCTGATTCATCCCATTTGACAACTCGTCCGCGCCCCAGAATCCAGATCCATTCCCCCGATTTATGCCGCAGGCGGTATTCCATATCAACCAGTGTGCGGTCACCTGACAGGACTTCCCGCGCCCTTTCCTTGACGCCGGCCAGATCATCGGGGTGGATAATGTTGAGCCAGTCGGAAAACCTGAAAGACAGAAAATCTTCCTTTTGATATCCGAGCATGTCTATGTAGAGGTCCTCGATATACGACTCGCCCGTTTTACAGTTTACATCGTAAAGGCCCAGCTCCGCGCCGTCCAGAACCATTTCCAGCCTTTCCTGGATCGAGCGGACTGCTTCTTCACCCTTTGTGCGTTCCGTGATGTTGTGATAGAAAGTTCGAAATCCCGCGGGGTTGCCCTGCAGATCGCGGATGAGGCTGATCGTGCATTCATAGCGATTGATCTTTCCTTCTTTATTTATGGATTCAAGCTCCAGATTTCTGGCGGATACGCCGGTCTTGTAGACGCCGTTATAGATTTGGAAAATGGAATCTGCATTTTTCTGATCCACATCTTGCCGGTAGCTTCGTCCCGGCATCTCCTGGCGGCTGTAACCGATTTCCCGTCTGTATGCATCATTGAAATAAGTTAAATTGCCGGCAAGGTCGTGCTCGGCGTAGGGCTCTAAGAAGGTTTCAATCACGGCGCGATAGCGCGCCTCACTCTCCTTTAACAAATCCTGGTCCTGCTTCCGTTGGCCTGTGTGGCATTTGCGGGCAGGGCTCTCATGCATCTTTATTGATTGCGCGGGAAGTTGTTGTTCTTTCATATTTCTTGTCATTTTCACGATCATCGGGCGCGCTCCCACGGCTCTTTGGCAAAGTGCCGCGCCGGGGCTCGCTGGTAAACAAGACTACCAAAAGGAGTTACTGATTTCAAGAAGCTTTGCCCGCTTCTTCCGGTGTCCGGTTACCAATGGCCTGTCAGTATTTGCTTGACAGAAAAGCTCCCCTTACCTATGCTCATCATGTAACGAGTTGTTTTACAATTTACCATTGACGGATCAATCGGGCTGTCAGGAAGCGGTCTCGTCGCACGATGACTCCTTTCCCTTATCTGTTGCATGGTGACTAACCGCTTCGGCTTCGTTTATTTGTGTTTCATCTGCGTGATAAAACATGGTTACAGTCAATGAACAATCAAGCCGGCAAACTCTCCTAAAGAGAATTCTCAGTTTTTCGATCATTCCCAAAGAAGATAAAGATCAAACCATCCGTATGCAGCGTTTCATGATGGCTTTTGCCTCCTATACTCTTTGCTGCATTTTGGCTTATCTGTCCTATCTGGCCGGTATCATGGAATGGCGTGGTTTGATCGGCCTTCTGCTCATTTGCTCTTTTAACAACATCGTTTTCTACGTCGCTTTCAGGACAGGCCTGAACCTCAGGGCCTCGGATCCCAGTCTGACGACCATCCAGATGTGCGCAGCGGTTGTGGCGCTGACCTACGGAATGTATTTTGCGAATGAATCACGGCCTGTGCTGTTGCTTGTTTATGTTATCATCCTTATGTTCGGCATATTCAGGCTGGTCCTCAGCGGTTTTTTGTTTGTCAGTCTGTTTATGATTGCAAGCTATGGACTTAATCTTTTCCTTCTTTATCGTTTTCGTTTTCAGGACGTCAATTTCAAGATGGAGTTTCTCCATATGCTGCTTTTTGCCCTGATGCTGGTTGCCCTTTCCGTTATTGGCAGCTACATAAGCATTCTGCGCAAAAAACTTCACAAAGCTATGTGCGTGAATCTGGAGCTTTCCATCCGTGACGAACTCACCGGAGCCTATAACCGGCGCCACATCATGGAACTGCTGGAGAATGAGCGGGAGCGAGTGTCCCGGGGGGGCGCAACCTTCTCCATCGTCATGCTGGATATCGATCATTTTAAGGATGTCAATGATACACTGGGCCACTTTGCCGGAGATGTCGTTCTCAGGGAAACGTCCGCCGTTATCTGCAAAAACCTCCGCGGGGCAGATTTTTACGGTCGCTTCGGCGGAGAGGAATTTCTCATTGTCATGACGCAAACAAACATTGAAGGAGCGATAGTGTGTGCCGAACGTATCCGCAAAGCGGTTGAACAGAAACGGTTTCACATAGCGGGGAAATCCTTCGGCGTGACCATTTCTTTGGGTTTGAC
>JAGPFA010000004.1:0-20939 GCA_018056765.1 Syntrophaceae bacterium | reverse complement strand
TTGTCATGACGCAAACAAACATTGAAGGAGCGATAGTGTGTGCCGAACGTATCCGCAAAGCGGTTGAACAGAAACGGTTTCACATAGCGGGGAAATCCTTCGGCGTGACCATTTCTTTGGGTTTGACAGATTACCGGGAAAATGAAAATATTCCGAAAATAATAGCCCGTGCCGATAAAGCTCTTTACCGCGCTAAGGCAGCGGGAAGAAACCGCATGGAATATGATTCCGGAACGTATCAGAATTCCGGCTTCTTTGGCTCAGGCGCCAGTGACCTGCGGCTTTAAATAATATTACGATCTTAATTGTTAATGATGATACGGACAACTTCCGGCATTGCACATGGGAGGTGTCCCGGAATTGCCGCAAATGACCGCGCTTACGGCGGCGGGAAACGGATCTTTTCCGGTAAAGCGATGGTTTTTTTCCCGTAACGTTCAGGAAAACGAAACGATGACTCAAAAAGATAGAAATACACAAAAACTGATACTCGCGCTTCAGAATGCACGACGGGAAATAAGGAAGCTTCGTTCACAGGCCAGCAAGTACAAGATTATCGAAAAAGAACTTTCCCGGTCGGAGGAGTTTTATCGGACGCTTTTTAATAATTCCGGTACAGCAACCATCGTTATCGAAAAAGACACGACCATCTCCATGATGAACAGCGATTTTTCCAACTTTACCGGTTACTCCCGCGATGAGATTATCAATCATTCATGGACCCTGTATGTGGCCGAGGACGACGTTGAGCGCCTCCTTTCATATCACGCGGCACGGCGTGAAGATCCGATGGCCGCGCCCAGGAATTATGAATTCAAAATCCGCAATAAAGACGGCAACCATCTGCACGTTTACATGACGATTGCCATGATTCCCGGCACAACGCAGAGCATCGCTTCGATGGTGGATATGACCGCCATCAAAAAACTGGAAAAGGAGGTTCTCGATATCTCGGAGAGGGAGCGCCAGAAAATCGGATACGATCTTCACGATGACCTCGGCCAGCACCTGATCGGTCTGGACGTCATGACGAAAGTCCTGAGCGACAGACTTCTGCCGGTGTCCCGGGAAAATGCACTTTATGCCGGCAAGATCAACCGGCTGGTGAAGGAAGCCATTGACAAGACCAGGAGGCTTGCCCGCGGCCTTTGCCCTGTTCATCTTACCTCGCTGGGGCTTGAGTCTTCCCTGGAAAATCTTGCCGCCTCGACGTCGTCGATTTTCAACACCGCCTGCCACTTCAGATGTCCCCGGCATATTCCCATCCACGACAATACACTGGCGACCCATCTGTATTATATCGCCAAGGAATCCGTCCACAATGCGCTGGAGCACGGTAAGGCCTCGGAAATTATCATCGAACTTCTCAATAAAAAAGGCACTGTTTCTCTGTCCATTCTCGACAATGGCTGCGGGATCAAGGACACGGCAAAGGCGGCGGGGATCGGCATGAGAATCATGCAGTACCGGGCGCGGATGATCGGGGCGATGCTGCGTATTAAATCGGAACCGGGCGGCGGAACACTGATCAGCTGTGCTTTCAATTTAAAGAAGGACTCAAGAAAATGACCGCAACGAAAACACCGTCACACACAAAACACAGAATTCTCATCGTCGATGATCATCCTGTTTTCAGGCATGGTCTGGTGCAGCTTATCAACCAGGAAAGCGATCTTTTGGTATGCGGGGAAGCGGAAGATTATCAAAGCGCCCTGAAAGCCGCCCAAGATCTGAAGCCGGACATGATCATCGTGGATATCACCCTCAAGAATATGAGCGGTATTGATCTGATCAAGGAAATTCACAAGACCCGCCGGGACCTGGCCATGCTGGTCATTTCCATGCACGATGAATCCCTTTACGCCGAGCGGGTTCTGCGCGCCGGCGCCAGAGGGTACGTTATGAAGCAGGAGGCTTCCGAATCGGTCATCCAGGCAATCCGCGAGGTAAGACAGGGAAGCATCTATGTGAGTAAAAAAATGACGAACAAGCTTTTTTACCGCTTTATCGAGGGTAACAAACAACCCACCGGGTCACCCCTCCATTCCCTCACAAACCGGGAGCTGGAGGTTTTTCAACTCATTGGAGAAGGACTCGGTATCAGCGAAATCGGCGCCCGTCTCCATCTCAGCGTTAAGACCATCGGCACATACCGGGAACGGCTCAAGGCAAAGCTGAATCTTAAAACCAGCACGGAGCTTCTTCGGTACGCCATCAATTGGCTGGAGAACGAAAGAACCTCCGAACCATCTTCCTGATTTCTCCCCTTTTGGTAGGTCATCGGCTTACTTTCTTTTCATCTGTTCAAGTAAAGACAAAACAGCTTTCCGCGGATTGAGTCAGTCCCTGATTTTGACGATCATGTTGTACAGGGAAAATTGCAACCAAAGGAGGGTAATATGAAAGGGAAATCTTTGAACGGCAGTACTTACGGGTTTCAACTGACAATTAAAGAATTGCTGAACGGACCAAGACTTAACGCACAAAACCAGGAAATTGTTTATCGGGACAAGATGCGCTACACGTATAAAGATCTGTTTAAGCGGATCAACCGGCTGGGGAGCGCCCTTACCGGCCTGGGCATCGGCAGAGGCAGTACTGTAGCGGTATTCGACTATGACTCTCACCGTTATCTGGAATGCTTCTTTGGCATTCCGATGGTGGGTGCGACACTGTTCACCGTCAACTGGCGCTTGTCTCCCGACCAGATCGAATATACCATAAACCACGCGGGAGCGGACGCTATTTTCATCAATACCGATTTCCTCCCCCTGCTCTCCTCTATTCGGGGAAAACTTACATCCGTAAAGACAATCATTTTGCTTTCTGATGAACCGATGTTGCCCAAAACGGACTTAACCATCGACGGGGAATACGAAGCAATGCTCAAAGCCGCGTCCGAAGATTTTGAATTCCCTGATCTTGATGAAAACACCAAGGCGACCACCTTCTATACAACGGGAACAACGGGACTTCCGAAAGGCGTGTATTTCTCTCACCGCCAGCTCGTTTTGCATACCCTGAGTGTCTGCATAGGGGTCAGCGCCCATGATACGCCACTGAGATTCTCCACGGCGGACGTCTATATGCCGATCACGCCGATGTTTCATGTCCATGCCTGGGGATTTCCTTTTATCGCCACCATGATGGGCGTCAAACAGGTCTATCCCGGCAAGTACGAGCCGGAAATGCTCATCAAGCTCATCATCAAAGAAAAAGTTACCTATTCCCACTGTGTCCCTACAATCCTCCAGATGCTTGTTTCCAGCCCCGTGGCGAAAACGATCGATCTTACTTCCTGGAAAGTGATTATCGGCGGCGCCCGTCTTTCCAAGGGACTGGCCATGGCGGCGATCGATCTGGGAATTCAGGTTATGACAGGCTACGGCATGTCGGAAACCTGTCCGGTCATCAGTGTTTCCAATCTGAAGCCTTCGATGAAAAATTACAATAACGAGCAGAAAAGCGATATTGCCATCAAAACAGGGATGCCTATTTCACTTGTCGATGTGGGCATCATTTCACCCGACGGCAATTTCCTGCCCAATGACGGTCAGACCACGGGTGAAATCGTGGTACGGGCGCCGTGGTTCACCCGGGGTTACTACAAGGACGTGGAAAAAACGGAAGACCTCTGGCGGGGCGGCTGGCTGCATACAGGCGATGTGGGTTACATGGACGAAGATGGCTATATTCAGATTACCGACAGGCTCAAGGATGTCATTAAAAGCGGCGGCGAATGGGTCTCTTCACTTGATCTGGAAAATGCCATCAGTCTGCACAACTCGGTTGTGGAGGCGGCGGCCATCGGTGTGCCCGATGCCAAATGGGGTGAACGACCCATGATGCTTGTTGTTCTTGCCCCGACGAACAACGGCGGGGATATCACTCCGGAAATCCTCAAAGACCATATGAAAAAATGCGCCGATCAGGGAAGGATACCCAGATATGCCGTTCCGGATAAATATATTATTACGGACAGTATTCCCAAAACAAGCGTCGGCAAAATAGACAAAAAAGTTATCCGGACATTGTACGCCCATGCGTGAACGGGCTGAACCGATTTTTGTGTAGAGCCGGTTGGTGATTGATGAGCGGGCCGTCATTGCGGCCCGCTCATCCTGCGATTACTACTTCCACATAAATTGGTGCTGCGAGGGCGGTTTTCCTTTGCCACGCGGCCAAATCAATGGCCGGTCCTGACATTGGCAAAAGTCGGTGCTCAACCGGTTGCTAAACCCGCGTCTTCGTTTACCTTGTGTGGCCGCCCCCCATTCCCGGCCACACAAGCTCTCTTATGATACCTGCGGAGGGCCGAATTTGCCCCACGGCAACATAACCGAAAAAACGCTTTTTTGAGCAGCTTCACCATCATCACAAGATCAGCAAGTCAGCCCCCAACAAAGCCCACCCATGGAGCGGATCGTTACTCGCCTTTTTCCAGTGCGTCCCGTGCGCCGGGGAAAGTAAACCCATTTTTGGTATTTCCTTGACAGATAAAAGTTCTTTTTCTATGCTCATACCCCGGACAAGGCAGGGGCATAGAAAAAACATGCGTAAATTCACATAATTATTTATGGGGCGTCGGACGGACAAGCGCCCGGCGTTATGGTGAAAAGAAAAAACAGGGGGAAAATTATGAATCACGCACTGCTTTACAAGTGGGAGCAGTTTAATCAAAATAACGATATTGCCGATAGAAGTATTATAAGGTGGTTTGACACAGCAATTATGGCCATCGTGAAAGGGATAAGTGTATGAAAAGATTGATTTTTAATATGCGGCTGAGAAATAAGATATTTCTGGCGCCTCTGGTTGTATTTATTTTTATGATCCTCCTCGCGGCGGGAACGTACATGGCGATTTCCATTCAGACGAACTCAATTGACGACATGTATAATAACCGCTTCAAAGCTTATGAGCAAAGTTCCCATATTATGGTGGAGATGTCTCTGGTTCAGGCCAAACTCTACAAGATCATGACCTGGATCGGCTCTAACTACGACGCGAAGCGTATCGATGAACTGGCCCAGGAGACCATTTCCCAGATTGCCGCGGCGATTCAATTTACAAAAACGGTTCTGGACTCTCCCAATTTGACGGCAGACGAAAGGAAACTCTACGAAATAGCCTATGAGAACCTGGTAGAGTTTCAGGATCGGGCCAATAACACGCTGGAAATCGCGTCGACGGATGCCAGCGTTGCCGCGATTACGTTTGTCATGGCCGAGCAGAAATTCGCGGATGTGGAAAAGAGCCTGCAGAGTATCAACGAGCTGGAGAACAAACTCGGTAAAGATAAGTATGAGCAGGCCAAAATCCTGGCATCAACAACCCTCAAGGTTTTTCTACTGGTCGTGTTGCTGGCTGTCGTGATTTCTGTGCTGACAACTCTGGCAGTTACGAACCTTATTCTTCAACCAATCGGTTTGACGATCAAAGAACTGCAGCGCCTTGCCGGGGGTGACCTCACACATGACATAGAGCTGCAATCGCGTGACGAAATCGGGAAACTTGTTCAATCGGTCAACGAAATGCGCGGCAAGATGAACGATGTGGTCGGCCAGGCTCTTCGCGTGTCCGGTGCCCTGAAGGATTCGGCGGCGGAAGAAGCGGCAGCCATCGAAGAGACCTCTGCCTCTCTTGATGAAATTGCATCGATGACCAGCCAGAACACCGAAAATACCGTTGCGGCCGACAAGCTTATGCAGCAAACCAAAGCAGCCTTGGAAAACGCCAATCAGTCCATGAGCAAACTGACCTCCTCGATGCAGGAGATTACCCAGGCCAGTGAGCAGACGCAAAAGATTGTCAAAAGCATCGATGAAATAGCCTTCCAGACAAACCTGCTGGCGCTCAATGCTTCGGTGGAAGCGGCCAGGGCAGGCGAGGCCGGCGCGGGCTTTGCGGTCGTTGCGGATGAGGTCCGCAATCTTGCGATACGCGCCAAAGACGCGGCACAAAGCTCAACGAGCCTGATTGAAGATATCGTTCATAAAGTTCAGGGAGGTGAAGATCTGGTCAGGGCGACCAGTACGGCTTTCGGTGAGGTGACGGACAGCTCCGAAAAGGTGCTTGGTTTGATGGGCGAAATAGCGGTTGCCTCCAAGGAACAGTATCAGGGAATCAGTCAGATTAACAGTGCCGTAGCCGAGCTGAGCAACTCCACGCAGCGCAACGCCTCGAACGCGGAAGAACTCTCGACGATCATGTCCATTTTTAAAACCGAGGATACAGGCAAAGAAGTTTGGCTAGACGAGCAGGAAGAAGATGAGCACGGCTCTGATAAACGAACAGCCACCTTGCTCTTGCCTGACAAGGCTGGCGGCCGACACGGGAGAGGCTCCATTTAGAAAGAAAAAAGAAAACGCCTGGTAAGAAACCAGGCGTTTTCCCGTCGGGCAGACCTTATTTATAAAACCCGGAGACAGCAATCACATCGCCGACCTTTTCGTAGTAGGATGATTTTTTTTCCACTTTTTTGGTCTTGGGGTCAGCCCACGAATAATCGACACTTCCTTTGCCGGACTTTGCCGCGCCCTCCAGTATTTTTTGCACAAACGGACTCCCATCCGCATCTTTGAGGCCGATCCAGGTTTTGCCGATCATGGCCGGTGCGTAAGGATGAACTTTTACAGTCGCGTCTTTTTCCGTGAAGACATAGACATACAAATCTTTCAGGACATAGGCGCCATTTTTATCCTGAAGTTTGGGATAGGCCTTGTCTCCTTCAGCCTTGATCAGCGCCACTGCCCGGTCAAGCAACGCTTTTGCCTCCGCTGCCGTTCCTCTTTCCTGGGCAAAAGAAAAGGATACCATAACAAACAACGACAAAACGACGACCGCCATAATTTTTATTCTACTCATACTATCCTCCGTTTCTTTATTGTTACTTAAATCAATCTGATCCCTACGTTCATTTGAGGTACATACGTAAACGACAACTTCATTAAAATTATACTAGCGGGCCTTTTTTTTGTCAAGAAAACGTGTAAGTAGTAATTATTTGACCGATCTTTATTGAAGCAGGCGGAAGACACCAAGGATGCGCTGCGCGCTTTATTGACTGTTCGTGCCGAGCCCGTCGAAGCATCCCTTATCCTTTATCCTTTCTCCTTTGTCCTTTAGCCTTTATCCTTTCTACAGCGTCCGGCAGCTGGCGCTCATCATCGCGCATGGTTTTCCGACCCACTGAAAAAAGTTTGCAATTTCATCCCGAAGAGGTGATATTCAACAGAACTTAAGAAGCATCAGTCATTACTTGTCGTTGGGGCGATCATGTCGGAAAAAGCAAAAAATACCGGGCGTTTTTGGGCCTATGACGCAAGTCAGGCAAGAGATGCCGACCTGACTCTGCTGGACAATGTTCAGTTTATCTATGAGCTGTCGCTGGCACAATGGGAACTGAGTTCTTTAGGGGCTGATTATGAAATTACAAACGGTCTCAGAGAATTCAGATTAAACAACAAATCGAATGAATTGAGCGAAAGAATAATTAAAAAAACTTCTTACTTTAAATCTGTCGGGACAAATTTTACCGATTATTTTCAAATCATCCGGAAAAACAGAACACGTTCGGTCAATCAATACCTTAGCCACTGGATCTATCCGTATAAGGGAAAATTTCATCCCCAGATGATCAGGGCATTGTTAAATATCATCGGCTTAAAAGAAGACGATACGGTATTTGAACCTTTTTCCGGAAGCGGGACAACCGCACTTGAAGCGCAATTACTTGGTATAAATTTTATGGGGATCGACATCTCTCCTGTGTGTATTTTGCAGGGGAAAGTCAAGACCGGCTCTCTTAATGCAATAGATGAAATTATAAAATGTAAAAATGATTTAGTTTCTGAAATCAAACCGTCTCTTTTTAACCGGGAACAGGATTTCTACAAAGTATTGGAGGAGATAAAAAATAATCAGGTAAGAGATTTTTTTACGTTGGCCAGATTGCTCGCTGTTAGTGATGAATCAAGACGGGGGCGTTCGTTTGAACAATCATTTATCAGAAATTTGAATCTGATGATTGATTCGGTGAGTGACTATAAGGAAATTTCAGAAACATTAAACTTAAAATTGGGACATGTTGACCTTAAAGAAGGCGATTCAAGAAACATTGAACTGCCGGATGATTCAGTTGATGGAATCATCACCTCTCCACCTTATTCCATCGCCCTTGATTACGTGGAAAACGATGCTCACTCCTTGGAGGACATGGGTTATAAACCTGCTGAAATCAGAGAAAATTTTATTGGTGTCAGAGGGAAAGGAAAACAGAGGGTAGAGTTATACAACAGCGATATGAAGAAGTCTTTTGATGAAATGCACAGGATCTTAAAACCCGGTAGATATGCTGTTATTGTCATAGGCAATGCTGCATATCAGGGACAAGAAGTGAAAACGGTAGAGTTCACCATTGACTATCTGACCGGGATTGGTTTTAAATTGGAAAAAAATATTCCGAAACTCATCTTTGGCCTCTACAATGTGATGAAAAAGGAAAATATCCTGATCTTCAGGAAAACAAATTAAATAGCGGCAGGGCGGGCCCTGCGCCGCGCAGTTGCCAGGGCGGGCGTGTGCCATCCAGCGAGTCCGGACATCGTGTACTTATTGCATTCCCCGGCGGGTTTTTTCCACAGGCACATACGTTTTTTCCGGTGCCGTTATTCATTGCGGATAAACAAAAGCGCCGTCGGGCAGATGGCCATGCCCGAAACGGCGCGAAAATTATCATGTCTTTTCTACCTGTGTGTCCTGGTTTAGTCCCTGAATATCGCCCCGGTTGACGCGGAGGTGACCATTTTTGCGTAGCGCGCCAGATAGCCGGTGGTGATGGCAGGCGTCCAGGTCTTGAGTGCCTTCCGGCGACGCGCAAGCTCTGTGTCGCTTACTTTCAGTTGAAGCTTTTTTGCCGGAATGTCAATCGAGATGACATCACCTTCCCTGACCAGCGCGATGGGGCCGCCTTCTGCCGCCTCCGGCGAAATGTGGCCGATGGCCGCACCCTGCGTGCCGCCTGAGAAGCGCCCGTCGGTCAATAGCGCCACTGATTTGTCCAGTCCCATACCGACGATGGCCGATGTGGGCGAGAGCATCTCGCGCATACCGGGACCTCCTTTGGGGCCTTCGTAGCGGATGACCACGATATCGCCGGGCTTGATTTTACCGCCCAGTATAGCTTCGATGGCACCGTCTTCACTGTCGAACACACGCGCCCGGCCTTCGTTTACCTGCATGGCGTCGGCCACAGCGGACTGCTTGACAACCGCTCCGTCCGGGGCGAGATTGCCGGTAAGCACAGCGATGCCTCCCCGTTGTGAATAAGCCCTGGATGGTGGACGGATGACATCGTCGTTTAACACACGCGCCGATCTCAGATTGGCGCCTACTGTTTTACCGCTTACTGTTTCGGCTTTTTCATCGATGACGCCGAGCTTGCTGATCACCTTCATGACGGCCTGAATGCCTCCGGCCGCGTCGAGGTCCTCGATGTGATGATGGCCGGCCGGGCTGAGCTTGCAGATGTTGGGTGTCTTTTCACTTATTCTATTAAACAGGTTCAAATCAAGTCTGATACCCGCTTCGTGAGCAATGGCCGGGATATGCAAAACCGTATTGGTGGAACAGCCCAGCGCCATATCGACGGCGATGGCGTTTTTAAATGCCGCCAAAGTGGCGATGCCGCGCGGCCGGATATTTTTTTTCAAAAGCTCCATAACCTTCATGCCGGCCTGCTTGGCCAGGCGCAGACGCGCGGCGGCGACAGCAGGGATCGTGCCATTGCCGGGAAGACCCAGACCCAGAGCTTCCGTCACGCAGTTCATGGAATTGGCGGTGAACATGCCGGAGCAGGAACCGCACCCGGGGCAGGCGCAATCCTCCAGTTGTTTGAGGCCGGCCGCACTCATTTTGCCGGCCTTTACGGAGCCGACTCCCTCGAAAACGGAAATGAGGTCCACCTGTCTGTCCTGCAATTTTCCTGCGAGCATCGGTCCGCCGCTGATGAAAATGCAGGGGATGTTCAGTCGCAGCGCCGCCATGAGCATGCCGGGAACGATTTTGTCGCAGTTGGGAATGAAAACCAGACCGTCAAACGGATGAGCGGTGGCCATGATCTCGACGGAATCGGCGATCAGCTCGCGGCTCGCCAGCGAGTATTTCATGCCTGCATGCCCCATGGCGATCCCGTCGCACACGCCGATTACGGGGAATTCCACAGGTGTGCCGCCGGCCATGCGTACACCCGCCTTCACCGCATTGGTTATCAGATCAAGCTGAACATGGCCGGGTACCACTTCGTTGGCCGAGTTCACCACACCGATGAGCGGCCGGGCGATTTCCTCGTCCGTATAGCCCATCGCTTTGAAAAGCGAACGGTGCGGCGCCCGCTCCAGGCCTTTTTTCATCAAATCGCTTCGCATATATCTCTCCTCGCTTCCCGGCGGCGGCAGGCGGCCGCCGCCTTTTCACAAATTGGCACTTTACAAAGCCGATGCTGCTTTGTTCGTGCGGCAATATAACTCAGCATCACCGCCGTGACCGTCATCCTGCCGGAACGGTGTCCCTGGCGGCATAGGCTCTTTTACAAAGACTTCCGGAAATTAGTTCGCTCTCTTTTCCGGCCTTAGTGCCCTTACCGCTGCGCCGGCCTGCCACATTTCCGAGTCGCGCATTTCCTTGAGTTCGGCATTGAGCTTTTCTTTATAGTCGGGTGCACTGTTGACGCGCAGGACCACTTCCGTTTCCTTGCCGGTGGCGACGGACTCATACAATTCGGCAAATACCGGCTCTACCGCTTTGCGGAATTTGTGCCGCCAGTCCAGTGCGCCGCGCTGCGCGGTGGCCGAGCAGTTGGCATACATCCAGTCCATTCCGTTTTCGCCCACCAGTCGGATCAGGCTCTGTGTCAGTTCTTCAACCGTCTCGTTGAAAGCCTCACTCGGTGTGTGGCCGTGTTTGCGCAGTTCGGCATACTGGGCCTCCATCACGCCGGCGAGTGCCCCCATTAGCACGCCCCGCTCACCGGTGAGGTCGCTGTAAACTTCCATCTGAAACGTGGTCGGGAAAAGAAATCCCGAGCCGATGGCGATTCCCAGAGCCAGTGTGCGCTCCAATGCGCGGCCGGTGGCGTCCTGATAGATAGCGTAGCTGGAATTGATGCCGCTGCCGTCCAGGAAATTGCGGCGCACGCTGGTGCCGGAGCCTTTGGGAGCGACCATGATGACATCCACGTCAGGTGGCGGCACCACACCCGTCTGTTCCTTGTAGGTGATGGAAAAACCATGTGAAAAATAAAGCGCGTCGCCTTTTTTCAGATTGGCCTTCACTTTGGGCCACAAAATCATCTGTGCTGCATCGGAGACCAGATACTGAATGATCGTGGCCTTACTCACCGCTTCCTCGATGGAAAATAATGTCTCGCCCGGCACCCATCCGTCGGCGACGGCTTTTTCCCAGTATATTTTATCCTCCGGCGCCTGACCGATAATCACGCTGATGCCGTTATCCCTCATATTGAAAGCCTGCGCGGGCCCCTGAACCCCGTAACCCAAAACCGCGATGGTTTCATTTTTGAGCGTTTCCTGCGCCTTTTTTACCGGGAATTCCTCCACGGTGACCACTTCTTCAATTATTCCTCCAAAATTTATCTGTGCCATAATACCTCCTGTGATAATAATTATTTGCCAACTTTTAGTCTTCAAGTTTCAAAGCGATAAGGCCGGTGCGGGTAATGTCCGTGATGCCGAACGGCTCGAGACGCGCCAGGGCGAAATCTATCTGGGGCTGGTCTCCGGTAATCTCTAAAACAACATACGTATCTCCGGAGACAATTACTTTCCACTTGTGGGCGTCGATGGTGTTTTTCACAGCCTCTGTATTATGTTCGGTCAGATTCACCCGCACCATCAGCATTTCGCGATGGACCGACTCGACATTGGTCAGGTCGTCGACGGAAATGACGTCAAGAATACGCGACAACTGCCCTTCGATGCGCTGGATCGTGGCCTGCGTTCCGACCGTTGTCATCACGATTTTTGAGATGTCTTTTTGCATGGTTGTGTTCACGCTCAGACTGTCGATATTGTAGCCCTTTCCTCCGAGCGTTCCGGCAACCCGCGCCAGAACATCCGGTTTGTTGTAAACCATGATAGAAATGATATGCTCTTTTTTCTCCATTTTTAAACCAACCTTATAAAATTAAATTTTTTTTTATCAGTTTACCAGCTCGCGGCTGCCCAGAGTCATGTCGCTGATGGAAGCACCCGGATGCACCATGGGATAAACACATTCATCACGGCAGATGCGGAAATCCATAAGCACCGGCCTGTCGATGGACAGCCCTTCCTGGAGCACCGCCTCCACCTCTTCGGGCTTTGTTGCCCGCAGGCCGACGGCCCCGTAAGCTTCGGCCAGCTTCACGAAGTCCGGCGCGTGAACCATGTCCGTGTGTGAATAGCGTTTTTCATAAAACAATTCCTGCCATTGCCGCACCATGCCCAGGTAGCAGTTGTTAAGCAGGACCACCTTGATGGCGATATTGTACTGCACGGCGGTGGCCAGTTCCTGAATGTTCATCTGGATGCTGCCGTCGCCGGCGATATCGATGACGTGTTTGTCGGGAAAGGCGCATTTTACGCCGATCGCCGCAGGCATGCCGAAGCCCATTGTTCCCAGGCCGCCTGACGTAATGAGGGTGTTGGGTCTGTCAAAATTGAAAAATTGTGCGGTCCACATCTGGTTTTGCCCCACTTCGGTCGTGATCAGAGCATCGCCGCCTGTTAATTTCTGGAGCGTTTCGATGACGTGCTGGGGTTTGATAATCTGGCCGTTGTGTTCGTAGGCCAAGGGTACTTTCCCCTTCCACTGGTCAATCTGCCCCAGCCATGCCTGCCGTTTGGTATCGTCGGGCAAGTAATGGTGCTCGTCGAGGAATTTGATCAAGTCGGTCAGAACGGATTTCGCGTGGCCGGTGATGGGCAAGTCCACGACGACGTTTTTATTGATGGATGACGGGTCGATGTCGATCTGAACAATTTTTGCGTTCGGCGCGAAGGTTTCTATCTTTCCCGTCACGCGGTCGTCAAAACGTACGCCCACGGCGATCATTAAGTCACAGTTGCTGACCGCCATATTGGCATAGTAGGTGCCGTGCATGCCGAGCATCCCCAGCCACAAGGGGTCGGACCCGGGGAAGGAGCCCAGTCCCATCAGTGTGCCGGTTACGGGGATGGCATATTTGCGCGCCAGGTGGGTCAGTTCTTCGGAGGCGTGACTGAGGATGGTGCCGCCGCCCGTCATGAAAAGAGGTTTTTCGGCACTTGAGAGCATCTCGTAGATATTGGCCATTTTCTTGGGAGCCGGTTTGTAAACAGTTTCGTAATTTCGTATTTTAATGTTTTCAGGAACATATTCCGTTTCCATGACCATCACGTTTTTGGGCAAATCGACAAGCACCGGACCGGGCCTGCCGGAACGGGCGATATGGAAGGCCTCTTTGATGATCGTAGCCAGTTCTTCAATATTGCGTACAAGGAAGTTATGCTTGGTGCACGGCCGGGTGATGCCGGTGATATCACATTCCTGAAAGGCATCATTGCCGATCAGCCCCGTCGGGACCTGGCCGGTGAACACAACCAGGGGGATGGAGTCCATGTTGGCCGTAGCGATGCCGGTAACGGTATTGGTGGCGCCCGGACCGGAAGTGACCAGGCAGACGCCCACTCTGCCGGTTGCGCGGGCATAACCGTCGGCGGCGTGCACCGCCCCCTGTTCGTGCCGGACAAGAACGTGATTGACTTTGCTGCGGTAAATCTGGTCGTAGATATCCAGAACCGCACCGCCCGGATAACCGAAGATTATATCTACCTTTTCCTCTTCCAGAACTTTGATCAAAATTTCCGTTCCTTTGAGCTTCATGTTTTTGGTGCCTCCAACATTTGTTCTTCTGGGACTAAAACCAAAAAAGCCGCCCGTTTCCTCAAGAAAAAGCGGCTTTACCTGATAAAAGAAAGCCGCGGGCTTTCCGGGGCCCGCGGCTTGTATCTTATTTCTTAAAGATACGAAGCGGCAGACCCCATAAGTACGACTACTACGGTCAGTACTAATCGAAGCTGAGCCTGAATTTCGTTGCGATGAAAATCTTTAAGAAACATAATCAAATCCCGTCTATTTTGCATCCTTTTAGCGAAAAATATCCCACTTGTCAAGAAAGTTTCTCCCGGTTTTTTGTTGTTTCAGCGGAACAATTCCTCTTTTTCCTCAATTGCCTCTTCATGCTGCTGAGCCGGCAGGGCATTTTCCAGGAAGCACTCATAGACGCCGCCCTGGCCGCCTCCCCGGACCGGAAACCCGGTATCTTTGTCCACTTTCACAAAAACGATTCCTTCCGGCACAGGGAAAGCCTCCACCGGCTTCCCCCGCAATACCTTTTCCATATAATAGAGCCATACAGGTGCCGCCGCGCGCCCTCCGACTTCATTTTTCCCCAGTGATCTTTCCTGGTCAAACCCAATCCAGACACCGGTAATCAGTGACGGAGTGAAACCGATAAACCAGGCATCGCGGATATCGTTGGTCGTGCCGGTTTTGCCTGCCACCGGCCTGCCGATGCTCTTCACCCTTCTGCCCGTGCCGCTCTCGACGACGTCCTGCATGATATAGGTCGTCATAAAAGCGATCCGCGGGTCAATGACCTGTTCCGACTGAGGCCTGGTCTCTTCAAAGACATTACCGGTGCGGTCGACGATCTTGGTGACAAAATAGGGAGTGACCTTTTTGCCCCGGTTGGCCAAAACGCCGTAGGCCCGCACCAGTTCCTGCATGGTTACACCGGAGGCTCCCAGCGCCAGCGACAGATTGCGCGCCAGGGGTGACTCGATCCCCATATTTTTGGCGTATGATGCGGCGTAATCGATGCCGATATCCTGAAGAATTTTTACTGTCACCACGTTGCGTGACTGCACCAGGGCGGTTCTTATGGTCACCGGTCCGAGGAATTTTTCATCGAAATTTCTTGGCTTCCACAGACCGTCTTCCTGTGAGGGGTCGTCAAAGACAATCGGCGAGTCCACAATCCTGGTAGAGGGATTCATGCCCTTGTCAAAAGCCGCCGTGTAAATCAGAGGTTTGAAGGCGGAGCCGGGCTGGCGACGTGCCTGGGTTGTCCGGTTGAATTCACTGAAGTTGAAATCCCTTCCCCCGACCATGGCGCGGATCGCTCCGGTTTTCACATCCATCGAGTAGAGTGCCCCCTGGAGTGTATCTTTTTCAAAGGAGTTTCTTTCCTCCACCTCGGCCAGGCCCCGCAGCAGCGAGTCGCGGGCCTCTTTTTGCATCGCCAGATTGAGGGTTGTGTAAATGGTCAGGCCTTCTTTATAAAGCACATCGGCCCCGTATTTGTCCTGCACATACCTGCGGACATGCTCGACAAAGTAGGAGGCGACTTTGTCTTTGGGTTTCATCGGGCGGAGGTTGAGCGGCTCGGCGGCCGCCGCCTGCATCTGTTCTTTAGTGATGAATCCTTCTTCCATCATGCGTGTCAGAACGTAGATCTGCCTTTGCTTGGCACGGTCGAAAAACAGGTAGGGTGAATAGGTGGTCGGCGCTTTGGGAAGCCCCGCCAGAAGCGCCGCTTCAGACAGTGTGAGCTCCCGCGCGCTTTTGCCGAAGTAGCCGATGGAGGCCGATTCGATGCCGTAGGTGCCGTGGCCGAGATAGATCTGATTTAAATACAGATGAAGAATTTCATCTTTGGTCAAATACCTGTCGATCCGGTACGAAAGGATGGCCTCTTTGAACTTGCGAATATATTTTCTTTCCGGACTCAGATACATGAGTTTGGCCACCTGCTGGGTGATCGTGCTGCCTCCCTGTACTATTTTGCCCGCTTCCACATTTTTAAACATGGCGCGGAAGATGCTGAGCAGATCAAGCCCCTTGTGCTGGTAAAAGCGCGAGTCCTCGGCCGCGACAAAGGCATGGCGTGCAGTTTCGGGTACATCCGTGATTCTGATTAGTTTTCTGTCTTCCAGGAAAAACTCGTCGATCAGCTCGCCATTTTCGTCCAGGACGCGCGAGGCAATGCTTGGCCGGTAGTCTTTCAGAGCGTCAATACCCGGCAGGTCCATAACCAGCAGGTAATAGACAACTGTCCCGCCGACGGTTACCAGCAAGACCAGAAAGAATATTACAAACAATATCTTGAGGATTCCGGACAGTTGTTTCGGCTGTCCATCTGTCCGTGTTTTATTTCTGCGTTTTGTCATTGTTTTGTACCCAATTCGGCGGAATTTTCTTCATCCGCGGTAACTTTTTTCTTTTTTTTGGCGAATTTTGCGATAAATATACTCACTTCATATAGAAACAGCAAGGGGATTGCCATCAAAATCTGGCTGAGCGCATCAGGTGAGGGAGTGAGGATCGCGGCCACGATAAAAATCAGTAAAATTGCATATTTTCTGTTTTTGGAAAGCAGCTTGTCCGTCACGATGCCGAGTTTTGCCAGGAAAAAAATCAGTATGGGCAACTGAAAGGACAGGCCGAACCCCAGCAGAAACTTGACAAACAGGGAAAGATAATCGTTGAAGGTGATCATCGCCTGCAGATACTGATTGTTGAAACTGACAAAAAAGGCAAAAGCGGGCGGAAGGACGACGAAATAGCCGAAAAGGATGCCGCCCACGAACAGGATCGTTGAAGAAAGTACAAAAGGGATGACATACATTTTTTCCCGCGGTAAAAGCGCGGGCGAGACGAATTTCCACACCTGGTAAAAGATAAAGGGGCTGGTGAGAATGAGAGCCGCAAAAAAAGATATTTTCATATAAGTGAAGAAAGCCTGGGTGAGACCGGTGTAGATCAGATAGCTTTTTTCGGGAAGAGCGCGGATCAGGGGTGCGGTGATGATATCAAACAGGTGGTCCTTAAAAAAATAGCAGCCCAGAAAGGCGACGGCGACGGCAATAAGGGAGTTGGTCAGTCTTTTGCGCAGCTCGGTCAGGTGCTCGGTTAAAGACATTTTCGGATCTTCATTATTTTCCATCGCAGCCAGGTTTATGTTTTGAATTGTTGAGGTTATGCTGGATTTTGTGTTGTTCCGGTGTCGTTTTTTGTTTCCCCGTCTTCAACCTTTTTCATCAGCGGTGTGTTTTCCAGGGGATTGCCTTCAGCCGGCTTTTCATCTTCCTTGAGCGTGTCTTTTAAATCGTCTGTCACCCCTTCGGCGGCGCTTTTGAAATCCCTGATACCTTTTCCCAGGGTTTTGGCCAGGTCCGGCAGCTTCTTGGGACCAACGATAATCAACGCGACGATCGCGATAATAATTAATTCCTGCCATCCGATGCCGAACATGAAGACGCCTCTTCCTATAAATATTGTGCTTACCTATATATTGATTGGTATTTTTGTCAATGTTTTTCGAAAAAAGAACTTGTTTGCGCTGTGCCCGCGGCTTGCCGGCGGATGCTTTCCCTCTTGACGGTATTTGGGGCATTTTATAATCTGATCCCATGACCGTCGAGGAACAGACACAAAAGCTGATTCAAACAGGATACGGCGAAACGTTGAAAAATATACGCTACGGCGCCGTGATGGCCGCGGCCGGACTCGTACTTGCCGGGACCTTTACCGGCAATCCTGTTTTCTATGGTATTGCCGCGGCCGCCGCTGTTGTCAGCTTTGCGCTGTGGAAAATTACACCGCATATCAATAACGCGGCACGGGGCCTCAAAGAAGGGATGAGGCAGGAAGGTGCAGTGGAAATCAGCGTGGTGCAGTGGAAGGACGCGGAGGCAAACCTCCATGAAGCCTACCGGGGCCTCATACTTGTCGACCAGCGGCCAGTGTGGCGGATGGAATTTGCCGCTCCCGACGGCTGGCAGCCGGCGGCGGGGGTATACCCGGCGCAATTGGTTTTTCTGATCGGCGTTGCCTGGCCTGTTGCCGTTGTGACCTCAGATGGCATTTTGTACCCATGCGCCAGGCCGAAGAGGGCCCAGGCCTCCGCCTGCTGACCACGGCGGACTTGGCCTGCCGGTTCGGGAATATCCGTTTGCTGTCCGCGGGACGTTTTTCATTGACAATACTGAGGCGGAAAGTTTAAGTTACTCACACTGCTTGCGGGTATTCGGTTAATCTATGCAACAAGAAATGTGCAGGACAAAAGTTTTCTTTGCCACGGTGAAATGCTAAGAAAGAACCCCGGTGTGTTTTACGGCATTTTGACGGAAAATAACCAAAGAGAGGTGCAGCCATGAAGATTGAAAATGTGAAAAATGTGTGTGTGGTCGGCGCGGGCAATATGGGGCATCAGATCGCCCTGCAGTGTGCTCTTTCCGGTTTTAAAACAGTGAGCACGGACGTCATTCCGGCCGTTTTGGAAAAAGCCGAGAAATTTGTGGACAACTATTTACCCGGCCGTGTGCAGAAAGGAAAGCTTACCGAAGAAGCGGCCAAAGCGGCGCGAGCCAACATTTCCTTCACCGGCGACCTCTCCGTAGCCGCCAAAGATGCAGATGTGGTCATTGAGGCTGTTTTGGAAAGAATTGACCTCAAAAGAAAGATTTTTGCCGATCTGGACAAGATCGCTCCTCCCGGCGCCATACTGGCGACCAACAGTTCCTTCATCGTCAGCTCGCGTATTGCGGATGCGACCAAACGCCCCGCGCAGGTTTGCAACCTGCACTTTTTCAACCCGGCACTGGTCATGAAACTGGTGGAAGTGGTCCAGGGGCCTCATGTATCGGATGAAACGGCCAAGTGCATGATGGACTTTTGCCTGAAAATCGACAAAATTCCGATTCACATAAAAAAAGAAGTGGACGGCTTCGTGCTCAATCGCATTATCGCCGCCATCAACAAGGAAGCAATGTGGATGCTTGAAATGGGTGTTGCCTCCGCCGAGGATATCGACAAGGCCTGTGTCTATGGTGCGGGCCACCCGATGGGGCCCTTCCGCCTGATGGATCTGACCGGCATTGATCTGGCCTACGACATCGGCATGAGCCATTTCTACGAATCAGGCGACCCGGCCGACCTGCCGTCACCGAGTATCGTCAAAAAATATACGGAAGGTAAGTTCGGCCAGAAGACAGGCGAGGGCTGGTACAGCTATAAAAAATAAAGTTCGTATGCATCTGCCGATGTTTCATAAAACCCGCAGGTAACGAGGACGGCAGCGCCCCGGAGTTCGCGAGAATTCCGGGGCGTCTTTGTGTTTTTGGCCGGCCAAATCATGGACGTCCGCAGTTTGTCCGCCGGAGGAGAAACTCATCAACCCAGGCGATTTATCAAAGAGAAGCAGAGCGTTGAAAAACTACTCTTATTCGTCATGCCCGCGCGAAATCGGGGGGGCAGGTATCCAGAAAGCTTTGAAATAACTGGATTCCCGCCTGCTTCGACGGGCTCAGCAACCGGCGGGAATACATTATTGTTGTTTTTATGTGGTTATGCAAACGTCTCAGAATGTTCTTTCTGAAAGCGATGAAAAGGCATTGACCGAGGCAGGCGTTTTATGAAATCTTACGGGAACGAATATATTTGACATCCATTTATCCGGCGGTTTTCATCTCCGGTAAAAAGACCAAAAAGGATCCGTATGCAGCAGGCGATCATCGTCATTTTTCTGGTTTTATTCATCGGCCGCATGACTGTGCGCTTTGTTTTGCACAGACTCAACATGAAAAACCTCAAGCTGCACGGCCGGGAAATTCCTGCCTTGTTCGAAGGGGAGATTGATGCCGCGACCCTTGATAAGATGGTTGCCTATGGCTGCGATCAGGCCGAGCTGGAGGCCAAAGAAAATCTGGCAGGCGATATTGTAGAATTGGCCGTGCTGTTCGGCCTGCTGCCTTACCTGGCCGGCGTGCTTTCCGGCACGGGGCTGCATCTGATCTGGCAGGCGCTCGCATTTTTCGCGGTGCTTGCCGCTATTTCCGGCCTGGTCTCTTTGCCGTTTGATATCTATCATACCTTCGTCCTCGAGCTGAAACACGGCTTTTCCACCATCACCTGGAAACTGTGGCTGGCCGATCTCGCCCGGTCGCTTGTTATTTCCGCCTTGTTGATGGCGGTCCTGGTAAGCGCGCTGATGGCTTTCATTATTTATCTGCCGGCAACCTGGTGGCTGTGGGGCTGGGTGTTTTTCACGGCGTTTCAGATTGTTCTGCTTTGGCTCTATCCGGTATTGATTGCGCCGCTGTTTAATAAATTCGAGCCTGTCACCGACACGGTGCTTGCCGAAAAAATCACGGCGATGGCAAAAAAAGCGGGGCTTCACACCAGCGGCGTTTTTCAGGTGGATCAGGGCAAGCGCTCCCGCCATACAAACGCCTACTTTACAGGCCTGGGCAGAACCAAGCGTATCGTTTTATATGACACGCTTATTTCATCTCACACGCATGAGGAGATCATGGCCGTGCTGGCGCACGAAATCGGTCACTGGAAAAAGAAGCACATCGCCAAACAACTTGCTTTTATGATTTGTGCGTCGCTGGTTTTGTTCTATGTAGTGTCTCTGGCCGTGGCCTGGCCCCCTCTTTATCAGGCTTTCGGCATTGCCGGCACACCAGTTTACGCGGGCTTTTTTCTTGTTTCCCTTTACCTGTCGGCCGGATGGTTCTTTTTGTCGCCTATAGCCTCGGCACTCAGCCGCCGTTTCGAACGGGATGCGGACACGGCGGCGGTTGCCCTCAGCGGCTCCCCTCAGCCACTCGCGAGTGCGCTGAAACGCCTGGCCAAAGACAACTTGAGCAATCTCCATCCCCATCCCTGGTATGTGGCATTTTACTACTCACATCCGCCGCTTGCCCGCCGTATTGAATATTTGCTGTCTTTGGATTATAAATAGAAAAATCATCGGGAGAAGAGCAACATGCCCATTTATGAGTTTTATTGTAAAAAGTGCAACACGATTTACAATTTTTTTTCCAAAACGG
>JAGPFA010000057.1:6140-6317 GCA_018056765.1 Syntrophaceae bacterium | reverse complement strand
GTGGGCAGATTCTGTTGGGGGAAGAGGGTTTTGTGGATGCCCACAAGGATTTGTTGTATGATAAAAAGACGGTTAAAGAAGTTCCTCGAACTCAGCGATATGTAAACCGTCCCGCTTTATCGGTATTGTTGACGAAGAGCGCAACGAAATCGCAAAGAGATCAGGCAATCCATCGCG
>JAGPFA010000057.1:0-6040 GCA_018056765.1 Syntrophaceae bacterium | reverse complement strand
CATATATTCAGCACGGCTATACGATGAAAGCGATTGCCGATCATCTGGGAATCCATTACACGACGGTGAGCAAGGTGATTAAGGCTCAGGAAGAAAACTGACAATTCAAGACCTGACCCCAGTCTCCCTCGAACTCAGCGATATGTAAACCGTCCCGCTTTATCGGTATTGTTGACGAAGAGCGCAACGAAATCGCAAAGAGATCAGGCAATCCATCGCGCATATATTCAGCACGGCTATACGATGAAAGCGATTGCCGATCATCTGGGAATCCATTACACGACGGTGAGCAAGGTGATTAAGGCTCAGGAAGAAAACTGACAATTCAAGACCTGACCCCAGTCTCCAAGACCTGACCCCAGTCTCCGCAAGATGATGATTATGGAAAATAGTTCCGGTTTTGATAAGAACACGCGCCGCAAACAAATCCTTTTCAAATATACAATATTTGTTTTTATCGCTTATAGCATAACTCAGGTCGCAACATTAGTTGCCCGTCTTTTGAATTTCTCTTCTGTGCGTTTTGGTGAAATACTTTTTGTCACCTCTTTTGTCCTGGGAACCACCGTTTTATTTCTCATTGTCGTAAGTCTGAAAAAAAATATCACCGACCGGTTTGCGAACTTTGTATTTTTCGGCCAATTCGTCTTTTGGCTGGTTATGTACAGTATCTGGTTTTTTACTCTACGTGAGATAAGATTTATGGCGCTTTTTTTTGCACTTATGGCGCTGATCTTCCAATTGGCAAACACCAGATTTTATCAATCTGTATCCATCGTCATTGCCGCAACCATTATTCATATCGCAGGTTCATACGTAGCCATCTTTTATTTTGGTCAGCCCGGTTCATTTGCCCGCGAGGTCTTTTTCACATGCTGTTTTCTGCCATCAGCGCTTTTCATCTCCAATCTGTCCGAGCAATATTCCCGCCAACGGGATGAACTAAAGGTGGCCAGGCGAACCGCGGAGCAAAACTACGAAGCGCTTCAGGTTGAAATAGGGAAGGTCAATGTAATTAATGACGAACTTAAAAAAGCGGTGCACACAATTCAGGAGATGGCGATCCGCGATGAGCTGACCGGCATATATAACCGGCGTCACCTTATGGAATTACTGGAGATTGAAAAGAAACGCGCTGACCGCAGCGGTCAGTTATTTTCCATGATTATGCTGGATATTGATCACTTCAAAAGAACTAATGATTTGTGGGGACACCTGGCCGGGGATCGGGTGCTCAGGGATGTAGCCGATATCCTGAATACATCACTGCGCGCAACAGATTTCTGCGGGCGTTACGGTGGTGAAGAATTCATGCTGGTTTTGGAAAAAACGATGAGGGACGGCGCGATTGTCTATGCCGAACGAGCACGTCGCCTTATTGAATCGGCGATTTTTCCTGATCTGGGGGACGCTTTTCAGGTTACCGTTTCACTGGGCGTCACGGAGTATAGGCTAAGAGAAGAGTTATCCCAAACTATTTCCAGAGCGGACGAAGCTCTGTACCGGGCCAAATCCGCAGGACGCAACCGGGTTGAGTTTATTGCATAGAGGGGGCCCCAAACAGTGTTTTTTGCCGGATCGGCAGGCAACGAATGCCCGACGACTGCTTTTGTGGCACATTTTTTGGTGCAGCTTATCGTAGCCTGTCCTTTGGCCACCTTCCTGTCTGAAATTTTTCCTTCCGTACGTGTAGGCTTGAATTATAAAAAACGATTTGATAAGCTCCCGCCAAAGACCGATTGATTGAGCTGCCGGATAATCAATCATTAAATTATGACAAAGATCTGGAATAAGCCGTGATTAATGAAATCGTTACGCGCGCGGCAAGAAGCCGGTTCGCCCGTGCCTTGAAGTTTGAAGGCGGGGGCATCCCGGAATTACCACCGTGCGATGATGCAGTTCCTCGCCTGCTTTATATTCACATACCTTTCTGTGAGGAACTCTGTCCGTATTGCTCCTTTCACCGTGTACGTCTGAATGAAGATCTGGTCATAAAATACCATGCCGCCCTGCGGCTGGAGATGGCCCTTTACCGTCAGAGGGGTTACCGGTTTACCGGTCTTTACGCAGGAGGCGGCACGCCCACCGTCCTGATAGACGAGCTTGCAGAAACGCTCAGGCTGGCGCGGGCTCTTTTTCCGATCGGTTCCGTCTCGGTGGAAACCAATCCGGACCACCTCACCGACGCAAATATTAAAATACTCAAGCAGGCGGGAGTCAACCGCCTTTCGGTGGGTGTGCAGACCTTCGATGACGGGTTGCTCAGGCAGATCGCCCGCTACGACAAATATGGTTCCGGTGAGGAGATAGCCGCACGCCTGGAGCAGGTGTCGGGAAAATTCGACACACTCAACGCCGACATGATTTTTAATTTTCCCGGGCAGACCGCCGCCATGCTGGAGGCGGACCTGGCGATGCTGCAAAGGATAAAAATGCAGCAGATCACTTTTTACCCTCTGATGGTTTCTTCGCTGACGCAAAGTCTGATGAGAGAAACGATGGGAGAGGTTAATTTCCGGCGCGAAAAGTCATTTTTCAAACTCATCCTGCGCCGCCTCGAGGAAGATTACGATTCTTCGTCGGCCTGGTGCTTTTCGCGCAAGAAAACCGATTCTTCTCTGATAGATGAATACGTTGTTGATTTTGACGAGTACGCGGGCCTGGGCAGCGGCGCCATCGGCTACTTAAACGGCATGTGTTATGCCAACACGTTCGATATCGGCGGTTACATCTCCGGGCTGGAGCAGGGACGTTTGCCGCTCGAGGCGGCGCGAGCCTTCAACTTTACCGACCGGATGCGCTATGATTTTCTGATGAAGCTTTTCAGTACCCGTCTAAACGTCAACGAGCTCGAAGAAAAATACGAAGGGCGGTTTTTAAAGACACTGTGGAAAGAAATGGCCGCATTTACACTGGCCGGGGCTTTCCGCTATTTTTCACCAAATCTGTTTCTCACGCCCTGGGGGCGGTACTACTGGGTGATCATGATGAGGGAGTTTTTTATTGCCGTGAACAATTTCCGCGACTACTGCCGCAGGCAGGCCGGTCAGGTACAGTTGCCCTGACGGACAAAAGGCAGAGATTGGCCGTCCACCATTTTATTATTGGTGCAGTATGGATGAAAAAAGAAAAGCATTGTTAAAGACCATTCCGAAAGTAGACGAGATTATCGGAATCGTGGAAAAAAGAGGCATCTACAGCAGGGCCGCGCATGATCTTGTGCGCGACGCCTGCCGCACCGTTGTGCAAAAACTGCGGGAGCAGATCCTTGCCGCAACCGACAAAGAGCTGCCCGAAGGGCTCTCCGATGAACAGGCGGCCGACGCGGTGCAAAAAATTATCGAAGACCTGTATTGTTATAAATTGCGCCCAGTGGTGAATGCCACGGGCGTTATTTTGCATACCAACCTGGGGCGCGCCCCCCTGTGCCCGGAAGCCATCGGGCGCATTGTCGAAGTGGGGCGGGGCTACTCCAACCTTGAGTTTGACCTGGAAAAGGGCCAGAGAGGTCTTCGCTACGACCATGTCGGAGAGCTTATCTGCCGTCTGACCGGCGCCGGCGACGCGCTTATCGTGAATAACAACGCGGCGGCGGTTCTGCTGGTCCTCAACACACTGGCCGACGGCCGGGAAGCCATCGTTTCACGCGGTGAGCTGATCGAAATCGGCGGCGAGTTTCGCATTCCTGAAGTCATGGCCAAAAGCAACTCCATCCTGCGGGAGGTCGGCACAACCAACCGCACAAGGCTGTCCGACTATGAAAAAGCCATCGGACCGGATACGGGAGTCATTCTCAAGGTGCATACCAGTAATTACCGGATTGTGGGTTTTACCGAAGAGGCGGACCTTGTGTCGCTTGTTGCTCTGGGCAGAAAAAACAACATTCCCGTTTTTGACGATCTGGGAAGCGGCTGCCTGATAAACCTCGACCGCTACGGGCTTGAGCACGAGCCGACGGTAAAGGAGGTGCTGGAAACGGATGTCGATGTAGTCACCTTCAGCGGCGACAAGCTGCTGGGCGGGCCGCAGGCAGGCATCATCGTGGGGAAAAAAGACACCATCGCCCGCATCAAAAAAAATCCCCTCAACCGCGCCCTGCGCATTGACAAGTTCACACTGGCCGCGCTGGAGGCGACGCTGATGCACTACCTCGTTCCGGATGAGGCAGTCGTGAAGTTGCGTGCACTAAGGGCCCTGACCGAGCCGGTACAGGAAGTTAAGAAACGAGCCCGCAAATTGCTGCAAAAGATCAGGCGCGCCGGTATCCCCGGCATCACCGCCGGGCTTGGGCAGGCCATGGCCGCAGCCGGCGGCGGGTCCCTGCCCGCGCAAAACATCCCTTCTGCGATCGTGAGTATCCGTTGCGATAAGATGACGCCGGCCAGACTGGAGGCGGGGCTACGCCGCGCGCCGGTTCCCGTGCTTGTCCGCGTGGACGAAAATGAAATATTAATTGATCTGCGCACGGTGACGGAGTCGGAATTCGGCTTCATTACAGACGGACTCAAACTCGTCGTCGCTTCATAAGGGAGCGCCTGCGGGATGGCGGAAAAAAAAGGCACAGACCTATCTTTGATCGTCGGGCCGGCGCAGGCCGGTATGCGCCTGGATGTATTTCTGACACAGGCGGACGCATCCTTCTCCCGATCTCAATTAAAAGCGGCCATCGAAAAAGGCGGCGTCCTGGTCAATGACCGAACGCCGAAAGCTGGCCTCCTGATGAAAGAGGGCGACCGGGTGGAGCTGCACCTGGAGCCGTCCGCCGGGCCGGTAGCCGTTGCCCAGGATATCGCTCTTGACATTGTCTATGAAGATTCCTCACTTATTGTTGTAAACAAGCCCGCCGGCATGGTCGTGCATCCTGCGCCCGGTAATCCCGACCGGACGCTGGTCAATGCGCTTTTGCATCACTGCGGCGAACTGGGTGACGGAGGTGACGATCTGCGGCCCGGCATCGTCCACCGTCTGGATAAGGAAACATCGGGGCTTATCGTTGCGGCCAAAACAGAGCAGGTACGACGTCAGCTCTGCGCGCAATTTGAAAAGCGTGAAGTGGGGAAAAAATATCTAGCCCTGGTCTGGGGAAATGTCCGCGAAGAAAAAGGCGAGATAGACCGGCCGGTAGGACGCCACCCCGTGGACCGCAAAAAAATGTCCACCGAAAGTCGGCGTGGCAGAGATGCCCTCACGTTGTGGAAAGTGAGTGAAAGGTTTACCACGGCGACGCTTTTGGAAATCCAGATCAAGACCGGGAGAACTCATCAGATTCGCGTACACCTGTCCGGCCTGGGGCACCCGGTGGTCGGGGACAAAGTTTACGGCGGCGCTTCCCGATTGCTTTCCATAAAAGACACGAAGCTCAGGGCGCAAATAAAGGATTTCCCCCGTAACGCCCTGCATGCCGCCGCCCTCTCCTTTATGCACCCGGAAAAAGGTGAAAGAATGGTTTTTCAAGCGCCGCTTCCTGATGACATAATGAGGCTTGTGGAGCTTTTTCGTCTCACAATGCCGCCGGCCGGCAAATCCAGTTTACAAACTATCGGTGATAGGCTAAAAGTATAAACATGTTTTCCGTAAGCAAAAAGAACTCCATCGCCTATCTCGAATCGTCGCTGCTGAAATCGTGCGATTTTTTAACCCATGCTTTCTGCACCCGGGTGGGCGGCGTGTCTCAGGACGACTACAAAAGCATGAACATGAGTTTTCAGGAGGGGGACGAGGAGTTTCGGGTGCTTGCCAACTGGGACAAACTGGCCACTTCTTTTGACATACCGCTGGACGATTTTCTGGTACTCAATCAGGTGCACGGCGACGATATTCTGGTCATCAGGCCGCACGGTGATTATTTTACATCACGCGAGGCGCTCAACTATGACGCGGTTGTCACCAATCGCCCCAACCTGGCGATCTGCATCAAAACGGCCGACTGTGTGCCGCTGTTTTTAGTGGACAGAGTAAAAAAAGTCATTGCCGCCGTCCATGCCGGCCGCAGCGGCACGGCGCTGGAAATCGCCGCGAAAGTGGTGCGGCTCATGAGACA
>JAGPFA010000056.1 GCA_018056765.1 Syntrophaceae bacterium | reverse complement strand
CCCACGGACAAATTCCCGTCCGGCGTCTCTATCAAAAGATGGTAATGATTATCCATCAGACAATAAGCATGGCACAACCAGTTGTATCGTAGAACAACACCTGAAAGTATTTTTAAGAAGGTGTTCCGGTCGGTATCTGAATGAAAAATGTCGTTTTTCGCGTTTCCGCGTGCGGTCACGTGATATACAGCATCGGGATATTCTATTCTCAAAGGTCTGGCCATGTGTGACTCCCTCATCCTCGAATGCTCAGCCAGTTATCACAATAAATGTGATAATTCAAGACCTGACCCTAATTCTTCAGCATCGGGATATTCTATTCTCAAAGGTCTGGCCATGTGTGACTCCCTCATCCTCGAATGCTCAGCCAGTTATCACAATAAATGTGATAATTCAAGACCTGACCCTAATTCTTTCTCTTGACAGGGGGCCTTTTAATGGGTGACCCTAATTCTTTTGCTAATTCTTTTTGTCATGTCGAAAGTCAAGTTTCGTTTGCTTGAAATAAGGAATGATAGATGTTATAGCGCAAGGAAAATTTGGCAAACCGGTGAGCTACGTGGCGCCCAAAAGAGTCTTAACGCTTTGGAATGATGAAGGCATCAACGATGCTGATACGGCGGTACTGCGTAAAGTATCTGCCGAATGCCAGGCTCCCTTCGACAAGCAGACACAGGAGGAGATCCAGGCACTGATCGATTCCTTCATCAGCCGCGACGATGCATCCGGCCTGGCTGCGCCGCAGATCGGCATCAATAAGAGAATCATCATTTTTCGCAATAAAACCAAGGAGTCAGGGAAGAAACAACTGACGCTCGCCGATTGTGACGTTCTTATCAATCCGCGGATCACACAGACGCGTGGAGACAAACAGGCGGCGGCGGAAGGTTGCCTGTCGTGCCCTCACATTCAGATAGAGGTCGAGCGGTTTCCTGAAATAAAAATCCGCGCGCTCAACGCACAAGGGGGAAAAATCACGAAGCGCTACCTCGATTACACGGCGCGCGTCGTCCAGCATGAAATCGATCATCTCGATGGCCGGCTCATCGTCGATTATGAGGGGAGCCTCTATTACCCGAAAAACAAAGAAGCTCTAATCAGTAAGCTCTTCAAGCAGTAAAATTCACGCCTGGCGGTTAGGATGAAAAAGACGCCTTTATATGAGAAACATCTTGCCCTGAATGCGAAAATCATCGATTTTGGCGGCTGGGCGATGCCGGTGCAATACACGGGAGTAATCGACGAGCACAACGCAACACGTAATGCCTGCACTGTTTTCGACATCTGTCACATGGGGGAGATCAAAGTAAGTGGCCCGCAAGCGCTGGAGCTGCTTCAGTTTGCACTCTCGCGTGATCTGGCGGGGCAAAAAACAGGCCGGGTCAGGCTCGCTCTTTTGTTAAACGATCGCGGCGGCATCATCGATGATCTTACTGTGTATAAAATGGCCGACGACCGCTTTATCCTGGTCACCAACGCCACGCAAACGGAAAAGGTGTGCCACAGGCTTGGCTCCATTCTGGCCGCAAGGAAATTCGACTGCCGTCTTGACGACCTCAGCGAAGAAACGGGCAAAGTGGATGTGCAGGGTCCGCGTGCGCAGGAGCTTTTGCTCGCCCTGACGGATGCGGATTTAAAAAGCATGGGCTTTTATAGCTTCTGCAAGGCCCGCGTCGCGGGAATCAATGCCGTTATTTCCCGCAGCGGCTATACCGGTGAAGACGGGTTTGAAATTTACGCCAAGGCGGAAAAAATCAGTCTCATCTGGGATGAACTGCTGACGGCGGGCGCGGCCTTCGGCCTGAAACCGGCGGGGCTGGGAGCACGCGACACGCTCCGGCTGGAGTGCGCCATGATGCTGAACGGTGAGGACATGAACGAGGAGACATCGCCTCTGGAGGTCACCTACGGCTGGCTACTGGATTGGGACAAGGACTTTGCCGGCCGAGAGGCGGCAGCCGCCCTGCGCGACAGGGGGGTCGAAAAAAAACTGGTCGGGTTTGAAATGACCGGCCGCGGCATCGCCCGCCACGGCTACAGTGTCTACCATGGTGAAAAACCGGCCGGGGTGGTTACTTCCGGCACCTTCTCTCCCACTTTGACAAAGGCCATCGGCCTGGCGATGGTGGACATATCCTGTGCCCGCGAAGGAACGGACCTTTCGGTCATCATCCGTGACAAGCCAACCGCGGCCAGAGTCGTTAAAATACCGTTTTATAAAAGAGAAAAAGCCTGACACAGCAGGAGCGCTGTCTGCACAAAGGCCTGCGACGGGCGCCCGGCGTTTGTTTGTCTTTGCAGTAAAAAATAATACCATAAAAAAGGAGATACAGGGATGTCCAAACCAAACCCAGACGAGAGGTTTTATTCCAAAGATCATGAATGGGTCAAAGACCGGGGCGACGGTACCGCCCTAATCGGGATTACCGACTATGCTCAGGAGATGCTCACCGATATCGTCTTTGTCGAGCTTCCCCCGGTAGGTAAAAAGCTCGCCGCCGGCGAGCCGCTCGCCGTGGTTGAATCAGTCAAATCCGTCTCCGATGTTTACGCACCTGTCGGATGTGAGGTCGTTGAAGTGAACACGGAGCTCGAAGGCGCGCCCGAGCTGATCAACTCGGACGCTTTCGGCGCGGGCTGGATCGCCGCAGTGAGGCCCGATGACCCACAACAGCTAAAGACGCTGCTTCGCGCCGCTGAGTACGACAAACTGATCAGAGAGGACGGGCAATAGCTCATGGACTACTGCCCGCACACGAAGGAAGATATCGAGCAGATGCAGGCCGCCATCGGCATAAAAAGCATCGACGAGCTGTTTGACGATATCCCGGACAAATACCGTCTCAAAAGCATTCCCGGCGTACCTTCATCGCTATCGCAGCAGGAGACGCTTGAGCTTCTGCAGTCCATTGCCGCCCGCAATGTCCTCCCGCCTGTCACGCTGACCGGCGCGGGCGCCTACGCTCATTTTATCCCGCCGGTCGTGGGGCACATTGTCGGACGGGCTGAATTTTACACAGCCTACACCCCTTATCAGGCGGAAATCAGCCAGGGCATCCTGCAGGCGATTTATGAATACCAGACGATGATTGCTCATCTCACCGGCACGGAAATCGCCAATGCGTCTATGTACGACGGGGCCTCGGCGATGGCGGAGGCGGCCATCCTCGCCGCGAAAATATCCGGCCGGAAGAAAATTCTTGCCGCGCGCTCTGTTCATCCACAATACCGGCAGGTCCTCGGAACTTATCTGTGGGCCAACGGCTTTACGGTCAGTGAAATTCCCTTCACAGCGGATGGAGTGCTCGATTTTGTTGCGCTGGAAAAAGAGCTTGACGACTCCGTCGCGGCGCTGATCATACAGAGCCCGAATTTTTTCGGCTGCATCGAGGACGTCCGCCCCATCGTGCAGGCCGCCCACGAGCAGGGAGCGATGCTTATCGCAGTACTGGGCGATGCTACCAGTCTGGGGATTTTAGAGCCGGCAGGCGCCTGCGGTGCCGACTTTGTCGTGGGCGAGGGACAGAGTTTCGGCAATCCCCTTTCTTACGGAGGCCCGTATCTGGGAATTTTTGCCGCACGCGAGAAATATCTCCGGCGGATCCCGGGCAGAATTGCCGGCGCGACGGTCGATAAAAACGGGAAACGTGGCTTCGTCCTGACGTTGCAGACCCGCGAGCAGCATATCCGCCGGGAAAAAGCGACCTCGAACATCTGCTCCAACGAAGCTCTGTGCGCACTGGCCGCCGGCGTTTATCTGGCGGCCGTGGGGAAGAATCTGCGCGAGCTGGCCCTTCTCAATATCTACAAGGCTCAATACCTCAAAGGCAGGCTTTTGGAACTGAAGGGCTGGCGTCAGGTCTTTTCCGCGCCTGTCTATAATGAATTCGTTTTAGCATGTCCGGACGCAAAAGCCGCCAACGCCCGACTCCGGGCCGCGGGCATGACGGGTGCTTATGAACCGGCAGGCGATTATCCGGAGCTGGAAAATACGCTGCTTTTTTGCGCCACCGAGCTGCTTTCAAAAAAGGACTTGGATCGTGTCGTGGAGACACTTAAAGAGGGGAAGGCTGATGGAACTCATTTTTGAAAAGAGCAGACCGGGCAGGGCCGCCGTGGATGTGCCGGCAAGCGACGTGCCGCCGGTGGATTTGAATGAGGCAATCGGCGAAAAATATCTCCGCCGCGACCTCGATCTGCCGGAAGTGGCCGAAATTGATCTCGTGCGGCATTTTACCGGTCTTTCCAGAAGGAACTTCGGCGTGGATCTGGGCTTTTATCCGCTGGGCTCCTGCACGATGAAATATAACCCAAAGCTGAATGAAGACGCGGCCGCCCAACCGGGCTTTACCGGGCTCCATCCGGCCTGTGACGATAGTTTCGCGCAAGGCAATCTTGAGCTGATGTTTTCGATGCAGCGCCTGCTCAGTCATATTTTCGGCATGGCTGATTTTACGCTTCAGCCGGCGGCCGGCGCACATGGCGAACTTTGCGGCGTGATGATGATCAAAAGGTATTTCGAAACCAGGGGTGAGAAGCGCCGCATCATTTTAATTCCCGATACGGCGCACGGCACCAATCCCGCCTCCGGCGCGCTGTGCGGCTTCGAAACGGTTAACCTGCGCTCCAACGCCGACGGAGGTGTTGATCTGGCACATCTGGAGTCTCTCATGAATGACGAGGTGGCGGCGCTGATGCTGACCAATCCCAGCACGCTTGGCCTTTTCGAACGGGGAATCGAAAAAGTGGCCGCGCTCGTGCACAACCGCGGAGCGCTCCTTTACGGAGACGGGGCCAATGCTAATGCGTTTTTAGGAAAGGTCAGGCCCGGAGATCTGGGTTTCGACGTCATCCAGCTCAACTTACACAAAACATTTTCCACACCGCACGGGGGCGGGGGCCCCGGAAGCGGGCCGGTCGGCGTCTCGGCCAGGTTGGCCGATTATCTGCCTGTGCCCAGAATTGTCAAACAAGACAAAGGCTATGCCTGGTCGGATAACTTTCCCCTGAGCATCGGCCGGGTGCGCTCCTTTTACGCAAATTTTGCCGTGGTGGTCAAGGCCTACGCCTACATCCGCTCGCTGGGAGCAGAAGGGCTCAAGCGCGCCGCGGAAATCGCCGTGCTCAATGCAAATTACGTCAAAGAAAAACTAAAACCGCACTACGACCTTCCCTACGACCGCGTGTGTATGCACGAGTGCGTTTTTTCCGGCAGCCGTCAGGTGGCCCAAAGCGGCGTGCACGCCTCTGATATCGCCAAAAGGCTCATCGATTTCGGCTACCATCCGCCGACGATTTATTTCCCGCTTATCGTGCCGGAGGCGATGATGATCGAGCCTACGGAAACGGAAAGCAAAGAGACGCTCGATTCTTTCTGTGAGGCGATGATCACCATCGCCGGGGAGGCAAAAACAAATCCGCAACTGCTCCGGGACGCACCCGTTTCCACACCGGTGGCCCGTCTCGACGAGGTTCTCGCGGCGCGCCGGCCGGATGTGGCCTGGAAAAAGCCATAGGCGCCGGACGCCTTTTGATGAGCGATGGAATTGCCCCCAAAAAATATTTATTTACGAAAGCCGCCCTGGCTCAAGGTGCGCCCGCCTTACGACGGGGAAGCCCGCAAACTTGTCTCGCTTTTCCGCAATCTGTCGCTCCACACAGTGTGTCAGGAGGCGGCCTGCCCCAACATGGCCGAGTGTTTCGCCTCCGGCACCGCCACTTTTTTAATTCTCGGCAATATCTGCACGCGCGATTGCCGTTACTGCAACGTCCGCCATGGCATTCCCGTAGAACCGGACAGGAGCGAAATTGAAAACCTCATTGCCGCCGTGCAGGAAATGAACCTCGGCTATGTGGTGATCACCTCCGTAACCAGAGACGACCTGCCCGACGGAGGCGCTGCGTTTTTTGCCGACTGTATCCGCCGTCTGCGCGAGGCGGTGCCGGCCTGCCTGATCGAAGTTTTGATTCCCGACTTTCAAGGCAGCGAGGCAGCACTGGCAAAAGTAATCGACGCCGCACCCGATGTCGTCAACCACAATATCGAGGTCGCCCATCCTTTTTATACCCGGCTGCGTCCCCTGGGGAATTACCGCACATCTCTTGACCTTCTGGCCCGTGTGGCACAGGCGGGCTTAGTTTCCAAAAGCGGGTTCATGGTGGGTTTCGGGGAAGAAAAAGACGATGTTATAAAGCTGCTTCGCGATCTGGCCGACGCCTCCTGCCGACGAGTGACGATCGGTCAGTATCAGCAGCCGACGCGCCGCCACTGGCCGGTGGCTCGCTACTACCACCCCGACGAATTTGCCGCCTTCAGGGAGATGGCTCTGGCGCTGGGATTTGAGCATGTAGA
>JAGPFA010000027.1 GCA_018056765.1 Syntrophaceae bacterium | reverse complement strand
TGCCCACCGTCAAGTTCAATAACCAGCCGACCTTGAGGACAATAGAAATCAACAATGTAATTGCCGATGTTTTTCTGACGGTAAAATTGCACATCGGAGATTTGTTTTTTCCTGATACGCGACCAGAGCAACCGCTCAGCATCAGTCATATTGCTTCGCAAACTACGAGCTGCGGGTTTGAGTTTCTTATTAAAGGGTAGCATAATATAAATCCCTTTGTTTAAAATCCCTCTGAATCTCCCTTTAGAAAAGGGAGACTTCTATGTTACTTTTTCCAGCACGACCGCGCCGCAGGGGCCGAAATCGTCAGAGCAAAATATCATTGCCGGCGAGTTAAGCCAGTTTCTTTGAAAGCCCTGGGTGGTGATACACGCCAGGGCGCCGCCGCTTGCCGCGCCGATGTCACCGTAAGATTCAGCCGGTGCCCGAAGGAAAGGCGCTGCCCTGTCCTTTGGGAAACAGCGCAGTTGGACAGTATCCCATTCCTCGGCTCTGGTATCTTCTCCGTTTAAATCCCCCAGAATATTGAAAATCGGAACTTCCTTCAGCGGCTCCATTGCCATCCGGCAGGCTTCCGTCAGCCCCTTGCCGCTGCCTGTCTGCTCCGATGACCGGGGCTGCCGCTCTTCAGCAAGGCCCAGCGTGGAAATACGGGCAAGAATCGGTCTGCCTGCCCGTCTGGCCTGTTCCAGATCTTCAATAACCACAAAGCAAGCCGCTTCCGAGGCAATTAAAGCATGTTGACGGCCATGGCCTGACGATTTGAGGCGCCCGTCACCATCAAGCCAATTAAGAATAGAATTAGCAATCAGCGAATCGACACACCCGATTATGCACAGAGCATCCGGTGTGCTTTGAATAACTTTAGCCGATTCGCTTACGGCGTGGTGAAAAGAGGCGTTGCCTTGACTGATTATTGCTTTTACATGATTTCCATACAATTCCTGAACAACATGCTGCAAAACGATCATGTTTGAATTACCGAAATCCGGGCCGCGTCGCTGTCTTGATGACACTCCCAGAAAGAAGTTAATCTGTCGCGCTGGAGATTGCCCCTCACATAAAGAGGAAAGATATTCAGCAGTTAGATCATCCAAGCAGATTTCCGCAATATCGCGCATGCGCTCGATGACATCGGATACTTCGTCCCTTATCCCCTGTATCTTTGCCACGGTTATCGGTTTACCGCTTCGGTCATGATAATCATCGTGGATCACAAACCTGCATATCCCCGCCCTTACGGAGGCGGCGGTTTGTGCGGCGGTTAAGCCCACCGGGGTGATACAGTTGGCCGCCGTGATGGCAAGAGGCCTTGTTCCGTAGTTGGGAACAATTGGTTTTAGGTCGCTTCTGGTTTTGTTTTCGCCGAAAAGAGCTTCCATTTGTCTTTTGGCGGGGGCGGCGGTGTTGAAGATTGGCGTGCCCGGTTTGAGAAGGGCCAGCTCCAGGGCGGCGGCGGCTCTTTGTCTTTGCCGGCCGGTTTGCAAAATGTGCTGCAGGTGGTCAGGGGTGATGGGCTTCCCCAAAAGCAGGCGTGTTTCTTCCGGGTATTGGTTCTTGTTCTTTTCCCACCAGGCGGCGATTTTTTCCGGATCAGGCCAGGGCAGGTTTTCGTCGGGATCAAGGGCGACATTTGTGTCTTGTGGATCGTCATTGGGTCCTGCTTCAAAGCCTTCCGGCCAGGTTCCTTCCAGTTGCTCCCCGCTGATGTCGAGGCCGGTTATGAAGCTGAAGGATTGTGCTGCAATGCGCGCCAAAGCGGGAATCTTCATCTGTTTGACGAGCCACGGGATAAGCGCCGGATCTCCGATGATGCCCACGCCAATGACGGCCAGTCGCTGTGAGTCGGCTTTTTTGGCCAGTTCGCCCTGCAGTGCCTGTGCCTCTTTTAAGTTCATCTTCCGTGCCGAGACCTGGAGGGCTTCTTCACGAAAGGGGCTGGTCTCATCGAGGATGATGGCCCTTAAGTGTTCCAGGCTGGTGGTATCGCCCAGCAGAAGGGAAGACCAGGCGGCCTGAAAACGGCTTGCAGGGTCGTGGACTTTTTGCCGGTTTTTCAGGTGGACGGGTATGAGCTTGTCGCCACGGCCACCCAGTTCGCCTACGGCTTTGAGGCTTCGCGCTCTCAGTCTGAGGTCGTCGTAGTAAAAGGCGTTTGCCAGAAATTCGCCCGGGTCGTAGCGGTGAAAGGCACTGGCAGCCATTCCGATGTATTGATGAACAGGGTCGGCTGACGCAAGGAGTTTTTTGATGTGCGGGAGGGCTTGCTCTAAAGTCAGCCAGCCCAGAGCTTCAATTACGGCCTCAGACGCAATGGGCGTCTTTCCAGCTTTTTCCAGCAAAAGGCTGATGCGTGTCTCATCACAGCTTTCAAAGGCCAGAACGGCCGGTGCAAAAAAGTATTCGGGCAGGCCGCCTTCAAGACCGGCCATGCTGACTTCCCGGCCCGGATCTCCGGCAACACGCAGCGCATCGATTTGAGCCTCCAGCCGTTCGTCCAATTCCAGAAGGCTCTGTAAATTATAGTGTGGCGCACAGACGGCTCTGGTCCTCTGCAGCCACAGAGAGGCGGCTTCCCGGGTAAGCTCGAAGCAGAGTTCTCTTGCAAACTCCTTCGCTTCGTCTGTTTGTGTTGCTATGCTGTCCATATCTTACCTGTTTTCTGTTTCCCTCGTCTCTCCGTTCTTTTTATTTGCAATATCTCCCTTTAGAAAAGGGAGACTTTAAGAAAGCCACGAAACAGGCTTACCCCAAGCCATGGTCTGATGCGCCCGTTTTGTAACTGCAAAAAACATTGGAATTTTGATTTTCGGAAAAACGCTACGCAAAAAGCCGACGCCTGTCAAGGTGATTTTTAAAAATAATTCCTCGTACCACGATCCATAATCCCTCCAAGCCTCCCTTTAGAAAAGGGAGACTTCAGGAAGCGGAGTTTTCCTGGGACTGCGAGCTACAAGCTACCCCTCTAATCTTCTAAACTTCTAACCCTCTAATCCTCCAATCGCTCGGTCTGTCGAACCATCCTTTATCCTTTATCCTTTTGCCTTTAGCCTTTCTCCTTTCACCTTTAGCCTTTAGCCTTCATCCACGAGCCATCCACCATCCACCCCCCGGGATTTACAAAAATTATCAGAAAACAAGTAATTTCTATTGACAAAGATGAGCAATTTGTCTATAAGGTGCGGTCTTAATGTTACAGAAGGGTGCAGGGATATGTACGCAATTATTAAAACAGGTGCAAAACAGCACAAAGTCAGCGAAGGTGAGGTCCTGCTCGTTGAAAAGATTGCCGATGAGGAGGGAGCCCAGGTCGTTTTTGAGGAAGTCCTCATGGTCGCCGACGGAGAAACGGTGAAAATCGGCAAACCTTTTGTGGACGGAGCGAAGGTTACAGGCGAAATTGTCGCCCAGACGCGCGGCCCCAAGATTGTCGTCGGAAAAATGAAGCGGCGCAAGGGTTATCGTAAAAAAACAGGGCATCGGCAGCAGCTGACCAGCATGAAAATCACCAAGATTTCGGTATAGGCGGAGGAAGGCATGGCACATAAAAAAGGTCAGGGAAGCTCCCGTAACGGCAGAGACTCCAACGCGCAGAGACGCGGCGTCAAAGTGTATGACGGTGAAACAATCAACGCCGGTTCCATTATCGTGAGGCAGGTGGGCACAAAAATTCATCCCGGTAACAACGTGGGCATGGGTAAGGACTACACCCTTTTTGCGCTCATCAGCGGGTCTGTCAAATACGAACGGCTCGACAAAACCCGAAAGAAAGTCAGCGTCTACGCCGTCTCATAGCCGGCAGGCAGGATGATTTTAAAGGCGCTTAATATTAAGCGCCTTTTTCTTTTGGCACGGCAGGCGGCCATACCTGCCGCCGCTGTATTTCGTGGCATGCACATGAAATTCGTCGATGAAGTGAAAGTTTATGTCCGGGGAGGGCACGGAGGCGCTGGCTGCGTCAGCTTCAGGCGGGAGAAATACGTCCCCCGGGGCGGTCCTGACGGAGGCAACGGCGGAAAGGGCGGAGATGTAATTTTAAAGGCAGCTGTCGGCCTGCGCACTCTTTTGGACTTACAATACCGGCAGCATCTTTTTGCCAAAGACGGCGGACGCGGCTCCGGCAATAACCGCACCGGCCGGAGTGCCCCGGACCTGGTCGTGGATGTACCCATAGGCACGGTCGTACGTGATTTTGACACAGGCGAAGTTTTGGCCGACCTGGCCCGGCCCGGCCAGACCTATGTCGCCGCGGCCGGCGGCATAGGCGGTAAAGGGAACGCTCATTTCAAAACTTCCACTCATCAGACACCGCGCTTCGCCCAGGAGGGTATGGAAGGCGTTGCACGCACGCTGGGCCTGGAGTTGAAGCTTCTGGCCGATGTGGGGCTGGTCGGTTTCCCCAATGCCGGTAAATCAACGTTCATCTCGCGGGTTTCGGCGGCACGACCGAAAGTCGCCGATTACCCTTTCACCACGCTTACGCCCCACCTGGGCGTCGTGAGACACGCAAATGCCCCCGACTTCGTAATCGCCGACATTCCCGGTCTGATTACCGGTGCACACGAAGGCCTGGGCATGGGTATCCAGTTTCTGCGCCATATCGAGCGCACATCCACCCTGCTGCACATCATTGATATCTCCGATGAGGCGAGGCCCGACGCGTGGGAAAATTTTACGGCCATCAACAAGGAACTTGAGCTCTACGACAGGACTCTGATGGAGAAGCCCGCCATCGCGGCTCTGAATAAAATAGATCTGCCGCACGTCCGGGGAAACGTGAAAAAAACCGTTGCGCAATTCGCCAAAAGAGGGATAATGCTTTATCCTTTTTCCGCTGCCACCGGTGAGGGATTGAAGGATCTTTTAAATAGAATCATCACGATTTTAAGTACGACTAAATCATTTACGACATGAACGATATTCGCCTTGAAACAATCGCCACGGCAAAAAAAATACTCATCAAGATCGGCTCCGCGGTTTTGACCGGCGCCGACGGGCTTGACCTCAAAATCATTCAGTCACTTGTTCAGGAGATGTGCGATCTCACCAGGCGTGGTTATTCCATAGTTCTGGTCACCTCCGGCGCCATCGCCTCGGGAAAACACCGTCTGGGCAGCACGGAAAAACCAAAAAGCATTCCGGAAAAACAAGCGTTCGCCGCCGTGGGGCAGGGACGGCTCATGCGCGTCTATTCCAAAGCCTTTGAGAAAAACAATCTCTATGTGGCGCAAATACTCCTGACACTTGCCGATTTGACCGACCGGCAACGCTATCTCAACATCCGCAACACCCTCTCGAAGCTGATGGAATGGCACGTCACGCCGATCATCAATGAAAACGATACAGTTGCAGTAGATGAAATCAAATTCGGTGACAACGATAACCTGGCCGCGATGATCGCCAACGTCGTCGGCGCTGATCTGTTTATCAACCTGACGACAACCGACGGACTCTATGACGCAGATCCGGCGGTCAATAAAAAAGCCACGCGCATTCCCCTGGTGAGGGAAATCGACGCAGCCATGGAAGCGGCCGCTACCGACAAAACATCATCCGTCGGCACGGGGGGCATGAAAAGCAAAATACTCGCGGCCAAAAAAGTAACGGCTATCGGCATTCCCTGTGTTATCGCACCAGGCAAAAACAAAAAAGTGCTCTCCGGCATCATGGCCGGCAAAGACATCGGCACTCTGTTCTTGCCCCAGTCATCACGCCTGGCCAGCCGTAAGTACTGGATCGCCTTCACGCTGCATCCCCGCGGCAGGGTGATCCTGGACGACGGAGCAGCCAAAGCGCTCACCGAAAAAGGCACCAGCCTGCTGCCTTCGGGTATCACGGAAGTAGAAGGAGAATTCGATGCGGGTGATCCGGTCGCCTGCCTGGACTTGAGGGGCAATATTCTGGCCAAAGGCCTGGTCAATTACAGCTCGGCGGATATCAGACTGATACACGGGCTGAAAACAACACAGATTCTTTCTGTACTTGGTCATAAAGACTACGACGAAGTGATTCACCGGGACAATCTGGTGATTACCGGCGATCTCAAGAAAAACAAAAGCTGAGCCGATAATGGATCAGCTTCTTAATTTCGGCATCCATAAAAGGAGGAGAACATGATCCCGTTAGTGGTTTTAATCGTCGTCATTGCCGTTATTGTTTTTTATTTTGTCGGTATCTACAACAAGCTGGTCGAGCTGCGTAACCAGTATCTCAACTTTTTCAAACAAATCGACGTTCAGCTCAAGCGCCGCTACGACCTGATTCCTAATCTTGTGGAATCGGCCAAGGGCTACCTCTCCCATGAACGCCAGACGCTTGAGGCGGTCATCCAGGCACGCAATGCCGCTTTTAACGCCAGCAAAATAGCGGCGGAATCTCCGGGAAACGCCCAGGCGATTTCCGGCCTGAACCAGGCCGAAGGAGCCCTTTCGGGAGTACTCGCCAGACTGATGGCAGTGGCAGAAGCATATCCGGATTTGAAAGCAAACAAGACGATCAGCGATCTCATGGAAGAGCTCTCTTCCACCGAAAATAAAATCAGCTTTGCCCGTCAGGCCTATAACGATGCCGTGATGCTCTACAACACAAAAAGAGAGCAGTTTCCGGATAATGTTATTTCCTCCACCTTCAACTTCACCCAGGCGGCTCTGCTCGAAGCGATCGAATCCCCCGAGGAGCGTCAGGCACCGAAAGTGTCCTTCACTTGACGGCCGCCCGGGTTGACTCAAGAACATGACGCTCATGTCCCGCGAGAACAATTTCTTTGCCCGACAGGCGCGGGCCCGTAAAAACCGCCGCCTCCAGGTGCTTTTGTTTGCGGCGGCAGTGTCGGCGATCATTGCCGCCGCGACGGCCGCTCTCAGGCTTGTATGGCTTGTATTTCTCCAGTTTCATACCACCACAACATTCGACCCGAGCGCTCAGGCATGGAAGTCCACATCGTCCGGTATGAAGTTTTTCGACCCGGCATTTTTTCTCTTCACGGGCTTGCTTGTCGTCATCGTCATTCTCGGCGCGAGCATTTATAAAACATACCTGTTGCAGGGGGGAGGGGCCGCCGTCGCCGAAATGTTCGGCTGCCGGAAAATCAAAGCCGACACAGATGATCCCAACGAGCGGCGTCTGCTCAATGTTGTGGAGGAAATGTCCATCGCCTCGGGCATTCCTGTTCCCCTGGTTTACGTCATGGACTCCGAACACAACATCAATGCATTTGCCGCAGGTCACACGCTTTTTGACGCGGCTGTGACCGTCACCCGCGGCGCGCTCGACAAACTGAACCGTGATGAACTGCAGGGCGTTATCGCCCACGAGTTCAGCCATATCCTCAACGGCGATGCGCGACTCAATCTCCAGATGATCGGCATCTTATTCGGTATTCTTTTTCTGGGCATCGCAGGGCGAAAGCTTTTATCCACCGGCAAAGCTTCCTCCCGTGCCGTCATACCCCAAGTGGTCGCCGGTGTGCTGCTTGTTGTGATCGGTTACGGAGGATCTTTTCTGGGGAGACTGATACAGCGCGCCATCACCCGCCAGCAGGAGCTCCTGGCCGATGCGACCTCTGTTCAGTTCACCCGCAATCCGCCCGGCCTGGCCGGTGCGCTCAAGAAAATCGGTGGATCCACCTTCGGGGCACTGATCATTTCTCCTGCCGCCGCTCAGGCGGGACATTTATTTTTTGCCGAAAGTCAGCCCGCCTCATGGCTTGGCTTTCTGGCCACTCACCCTCCCCTGGCGGAAAGAATCCGTCTTTTGGAACCTTCCTTTGACGGCACGTTTCCCATCATGAAAACAGAGCAGCAGATACCTCCGGCCAAATATACAACACCTTACCGTTTAGTCGTTCCGTCCGTGGTATCCGGCGTCGCCCTGATCTCCGCGGCTACCGCCGATGTCGTCAATCAGGTCGGTAATCCGGGCCCGGAACATCTCGCCGAAGGGCAGGCCATTTTGAACTCCCTGCCTGCGGATATTATCAAGTCCATACAAACACCGGCCGGTGCCGCTTCAGTCATCTATGCTCTTATGATGGGAAATAACAAAGAACTGCGTGCCGCACAGACAGTTGCCCTGCGGCGCGCACTTGTCATGCACGACGAGACGGAACCGGTCCTGCAATTGTACCGGGATCTATCCTCTTTGAAACCGCAGCACAGGCTGCCACTAATCGAGCTGGCCATGCCGGCCTTGTCCGGCCTGTCGGGTCTGGAAAAAAGAAATTTCCTTTTGGTTCTACAGACACTGATCAACGCCGACGGCAGGGTCACTTTATTTGAATTGTCCGTCCTTTGGCTTCTTTCAGTCTATCTCCGGACGGAGCCGGGAGCGTCCAGAAACATTGACTTGTCCTCATTCGGTCAGCTCGGACTTGCCGCCTCCATCCTCCTGGCAGCATTGGCCAACACAGGAAGCAAAGGCAACCCGGCAGGAGCCGAGGCCGCCTTCCGGGCGGGTGTCGCCCGGATTCCGGAACTGGCCGCCAGAAAACCGGAGTTCCGTTATGAAGAAGATTTTTCCTATAACAAAGTCAATAACGCCCTTGATCGTCTGAGCGCTGCCCCGCTCCAGGTCAAACAGACACTGATCGATGCCTGTGCTCATTGCGCTTTCGCCGATAGCAATGTTACTGACGAAGAAACGGATCTTTTACGTATCATTGCGCTGGCTCTCGAATGTCCGTTGCCCCCGTTTCCGGAGTCAACCCCGGATCCCGGCGTCGCTTAATCAAATTTACCCGCACGCATGCACGCATAAGCATTGCGAAGTATTAACGGGTATGCTAAAGCGCGATCATGTCGTTTTGGGAAAAGAAAAGCAAAATACTGGCGACCTGCCCCAGGGGTGCAGCCGGGTATCTGAGGACGGAGATCGAGTCCCTGGGTTTTCCGGTTCTGAGCGAAATAGACACCGCCTGCCAGACCGAGGGAACGCTTGAGGACACAATGCTTTTGAACCTCCATCTGCGCACGGCCGGTCGCGTGTTGTATCAATTGCAGATATTCAAAGTGATCACTCCCGCCGCTCTTTACGAACGACTCAAAGCCATCCCGTGGGAAAAAATTATTTTTGAATCAGGACCTGACGCGTATGTGTGTGTGACCTCTGCGGTGGATACTCCGCAAATCACTGATTCGCGCTTTGCCAACATGAAAGTTAAAGATGCCATCGTGGACCGCATCAGGGATAAAACCGGACTCCGGCCGGACTCCGGTCCGGAAAAAGACCGGGCGCTCATTCATCTGTACTGGCGCAACGATCTGGCGATTGTTTATATCGACACCTCCGGTGAACACCTTTCCAGACGAGGCTACCGCAAAATCCCACTGGCGGCACCAATGCGGGAAACACTGGCCGCGTCACTCGTTATGGCAACAGGATGGAAGGCGGACACACCGCTGATCAATCCGATGTGCGGAAGCGGCACGCTGGCCATTGAGGCGGCTTTGATCGCGCTGGAGCGCGCACCAGGGCTTGGCCGCAACCACTACGGTTTTATGCACATAAAGAATTTCCCGCGCCAGACCTGGCAGGAGATGAGGAAAAAAGCCCGCGCCGCCGCGCGCAAAAATTTGCCTGCAGCGCTCATAGCCTCCGATATTGATCCCGCTGCCGTGGAAGCGGCACGCCGCAACGCCGAAACAGCCGGTGTCGGCCATCTGATTGAATTTAAGACTCTGCCTTTTGAAAAAACACCGGTGCCGGGAGGCGGAGGGGTGATCATTTTAAACCCCCCTTATGGAGAACGCCTTGACGCCGTACCGGCAAAGAGCGAACCGATTATCGAGCGCAAAATGCAAATCGCCGGGGAAAAAATAATTCTGCGCAAATCCGGAGGTACCGGCGGCACAAAACAGATGTCGGGCACAAGACAAAAACTCGAGCGCCTCTATGAAAACTGTGGAAACTGGTTCAAAAGTGTCGGCCGTGGTTACCGGGGCTACATATTCACCGGCAACATGGAGATGGCCGCAAAAGTGGGGCTGCGCACAAAAAGACGCCTGACTTTCTATAATGGACAGATCGAATGCCGTCTTTTGGAATATGAGCTCTATGCCGGCAGCAAAAAAAGCCGCCCTCCTGAAAAAAAACAGGAAAATGACTAGCCGGCAAAAAAGCGGTTCTGTTTGATAAAAATGCGGCTCATTGATCGTTTTTCGCCCGGTTCGCCGCTTCCTTCTTTTTGGCTTTGGCCAGCGCCTTTAATCTCTTCTTTTCGAGTTTTGCCTCATCCACGGAAAGCTGGGTGCTCTCAGGCAGCGAGGCGGTAGGATTGGCAGCTAAAGTCACCGTCGGTGCACCGTTTGTCTTCTTTTGCTTAGACCGGTTGCGCCTTGCGCGCACTTTGGCGACAATCGCCTCTGCCGTCATCCTTCCAAATTGGCCGATAAACCCGGCAATCAGCACAAGGATCACCCACTTCATGACTGACCATGTGCTGATATAATCGAGCCATCCCGTCATCTTAGTCCCTTTCCCGGGCAAGGTGCCCCTTTTGATGATGTATCTTATACAGGAAAACTGCCCCGATTCACAAGAACAATCACCCCAAAACAGCCGGTTGAATTCATTGGCCACTCATGATAAAAAACTTCATCGCGCTGATGAACAATCTTTTTCAGGAGCGCACACAACCATGCATCCAGTCAAAATGAAATATCCGCTTTTCTTTTTTGCCCTTATGCTGTGCGCCTGCGCCGCGCCTGTGGTACAAACGGACACCCCTCATGTAGCCGCTGCTTACATATCGCCCCAGGAACATTATTTCGAAGCGGTCCGCCGCGGGGATATCACCATGGTCATGCGCCTGGTGGAAGAAGGACTGATGAACATCGGGCACAAAGACGTCTATGGGTGGACAGGACTGATGTACGCCGTCCAGCACGGTCATGAAGGAATGGTGGATTACTTTATCCTCAGGCAGGCGGACATAAACGCCACAGATGCAAACGGGCTTACCCCGCTGATGATTGCGGCCAAAGAACGGCATCCGGAAATAGTCGGACTCCTCCTTGAGGCAGGTGCAAAAGCGGAGGTAAGAGACACGTACGGCTTTACCGCCCTGATGTGGGCAATCTATGACAAAAGCTACGACAGCGCCCAGCTTCTTTTAGCCCAAAAAAACACTCTCGATATTAAAAACAAATTCGGTCAGACCGCACTGCATCTGGCGGTGGATTACCGCGTGGAAGACATAGCCGTGGAGCTCATCAGGTCCGGAGCGTCAGTGAATATCACCGATCTGGATGGCAACACGCCCCTGCATCTGGCCGCCCGCAGCTCCCCGGACCGGGTAATCAGAATGCTGATCAAAAAAGGAGCATCACCTTATTTGAAAAATAACGAAGGCAAAACTGCACTCGACATCGCCCGTGAGGCGCATCAGCAGGGCAATGTCGAGTGCCTTAAAAAAAGCAAACCAAAAAAATGAATTGCAGAACATTTCTTTCATCATCACGCATTGTGTCCGCGGCGGCCGCCGTAATCATCTGTCTCATCACAGGATGCAGCTATCTGAGTATCCCCGTGACCGACGACATTCTGATCGGTAAATTACAACAGGACAACCAGCCAGGCCTGCCGGTTTATAATTCCGCCGTGATCAAGGGAAAATTCATTGACCTGTCCGGGAAAAAAGATACGACGCTCGTCGGGGCCTTTCGCCTCACTAACGACGGTAAAGCGGAGTGTACCGGTTATGCAACGGTCACCCCCGACGGCTCTTTTATGCTGTATATTCCGAAGGGGCGCTATCTGCTTTACTCGCTGACGGATTACAATTCCGACGGTGTTTTGCAGGACAATGAAGTATCCGGCATTTTCGGCCATACTGCGGGCCGGCATGAAATTGAACTTGACGAAGGAGCTCTGGTGACAAATATCAGAATCTATGCAACGGGAGCGGGCCGTGCCAAATTGAAGCTGCCGGGACCGTTTATTTTCCGCGAGTATCTTAAAATCCCGCAAAAAGTGACCTTTAACGGCCAGATACTGAAAATTTACTCTGAATATTTTTCTGTGAAAAACGCTCAGACAGGATACTGGCATCCCTCATCATTTATGCAAACCTTCGGCGCGCACATTTATCTGACGGAAAAATACAACCCTAAGAAGATTCCGGTTCTTTTCATTCACGGTACAGAGGGGACACCACAGAACTGGATCTATCTGTACATGAGGCTCGATCAGGAACTGTATCAGCCCCTTTTCTTCTACTACCCCTCAGGCATGCGCCTGTCATTAGCCGCGGCCATCCTCAACGAAGAATTAAACGAACTCGGCCGGAAATACGGCCTGAAAAATATCGCCGTTGTCGCTCATAGTGTCGGCGGACTCATTGCCCGCTCTTTCATCAACCGGTATGCCTCGGACAATGAAAATTATGTCCGTCTGTTTATCACATTTGCCACCCCCTGGGGAGGCTTCGAAATGGCGGACGCTTCTCAGAGGCATCCGCATAAAAGCATTCCTGCCTGGGAAGAACTGGGAACCCAAAGCAGCTTTATTCAAACAACAATGAACGAGCCACTCCCCGCTCATGTCAGGCATTATATCTTTTACGGGACCAACGACATCATGACTTCAGACAAGGCGACTGATGAGCGGGCCGTGTCGTGCGCGGTGCAATCGCTGGCCTTCGACTGCACTCATGACAGCATATTAGTCAAGCGCCGTGTCTTTGAGCGGTTCAACGCCATTTTAAAAAAAGAGCTCCGGTGAGTCAGAGATAACATCTTTGACAGGTTTGCTGATCCGGCCTTTTTTACGACTGCTCATGGGGTTAAAATTTCGGGTTTACAACGCAAAGATCCGACCCCCGATTTTGTGATGATAGAGGCAGAAGTGACGGATGGGTGTTCTTAACACACAGCGGCTGTCTTTGGCACTCCACAGGCTTTGTCCTGACTGCAGGCACAAGCAGGAAAAATACATATCGCATGAATCACGCCGGCCCCTCCGGTTAATCAGCAGGCACTGCCGCCGTTTCAGCAATCTGAAACCACTTGCCTGTTACTTTTCCTTTTATATGTGCATGATCGCGACTATCCTCACCTTGCCCGCCTGCCCCGGATAGAGATCCACCGTGATCTCGCCGCTTCCACGACCGTCATTGGTGCTGACCGTGATCAGCATCGCTCCGGAATCAAGATCATCCCAATCGGCGATCTGCCATCCTTTTGCTCTGAGATGCGCACGGAGATCTTCAGCGGCGGATAAAACGGTGCCTTCGTAACGCAATACCGCAGCGTACGCGGGTAAATTATGATCATGAATCCCGACAATGTCCGCTTCCATCAAAGTGAAGCTGTCCGGATAAAAAAGTTCCTCCGGCCATCCTGACGGATACTGTTCTAAAGATGCGGGGGCTGTTTCCTCAAGTGATTGGATCGCCTCCCAGTTTGCCGCGCCGGAGGCTAAAACTGAATGAGCCGGCCGGCCTTCGCTGCGAGGGGCTTCCCGATGCCGCACTTTTCTGTATTCAGATGATGACGATTTTACAACATTATCCCTGTCTATGAAAAATATTGCACACAGAACGCCCGCGGAAATCAAAACCAGTAACATGGCCAGAAACCGGGCAGCTCTTTTATGCCGCGGTACGGCGATCCCCGACGGAGGATGACGGATCGTCCCTTCGTTCGTCGTATCATTTTCCAACCAGCGCCTCGTGAGCTCGAGCGCTTGTTTCTTTTCGTCAAAAATCATTTCAGCCTTTTCTCATAAACTTTAAAATTGTAATCTTTCCTTAAATCAGCACGCAATTTTTCAGCCTTGTCCGCTTGCTTCCTGAACATAATTACCCGTTTCATTTCCTCATCAGCCCCGGCGGGCGGATTATCCTCCTGATTTTTGCCATCTACATTTCGTTCCAGGCGTATTTCATCCCCGGTCACGGATACGTCTCTCAGATACTGCCTCACGTATTCCATTTTGACAGCGTTTTCCTCTTCCGCCTTCATCCTTTTCAGAAAAACCGGGTCCTTCGTCATTCCCCGACGTTCGGCACTTCTTTTGAGCAGTTGGCGGAAATATTCATCTTTTAAAAGCGCCTCTTTCCATTCAGAGCTCATCACCGGCATCTTTGTCAATGCCGGATCATCTTTCATTCTATCGGCAACCAGGTCCGTCAGCCGGTCGAGATCAAATCCCGAAAACCTGACGTCACCCACTTTAAAAAGAATCTCATTTTTATCTTTGCTGTTTATCCTCTCCGGGTGAAGTTCAACATCACCTTCCTGCTGCAAGGCTCTGAGAAAAGCATGGCCGGCGGTGGCGGCGTGCGTTTCCCTTATCATCCTGCGGTAGCCTTCGTCCGGGATCAGCATGTCCATGTTTTTTTCGTTTAATTCTTTAATCTCCGTCACTTTGATCACGTAAACACCTGCGGGATAATTACGCTGGGTTTGAGGAAATATCCTTAAGGGTCTCCTGCAGAATTCTCCTTCTTTCAGAGAAAAGGCAACCTTTGCATAATCAGCCGGCATCATGGAGGCAGTCTGATATCCGATATCACCCCAACGGCTTTGTACACTTTGCGCATACTCTCCGGCAAGCTCCTCGAACTTTTCCCCCTGACCGAGGCGGAAAATAATCTCTTTTGCCGCCGCTTCCGGCTTTGTCCAATCCGGTTCTGTCCGCAGGTATGCTCCCGTTTCGTCTTTACCGTTTCCATGAGCAGCCGCACCAGGCGGTAAAAATATCTGGTTTATCCGGATCGCCGGCTCGGAAAACTTCAAATCAGCCAATATGATTTTTTTGTAGAGCTCTTTTTTCAACAAATCCGCCGTCGCCTGACAAACAGCGAATTGATAATCAGACGTTTTGTCCAGTGATCTTTTTCTCACCTCATGGCTGATCACCTTATTGAAAAAATACACTTCCAGAAGGTTCCTCTTAACTTCCGGGGAAGCAATTTTAATATCCTCCGCCCTGAACGATGCTTCAGGAAATGAAGGACTGTGATCCATCAGTTCAATCCATTCGTTAAAGTCGGAGGCGGTTATTTTCCCTCCGTCGTATTCGGCCAGAACATCACATCGATTGCAGCCGGCAAAAGCCAGGAACGCAGCCAAAAGCAAGGTGAGGATTCTTTTCATCAGTAACACCTGATTGCAGCAGCAAAGACAAGATTGCAACAACTTGAAAGACTATCCTCTTTTCACCTTTCGTACCAGGCGTCCGGCAGCCTTGCCACAGGGGAAGGTCGACGACCGCCCCCTTTGGCAAGGGCTCGCCGCTTCATCATTGGTAGCGGTTAAAATATTCCTGAATGCCATCTGTGGCACTGTAAGAATCAGTGGAATATCCGTGCAGACCCGCAATTCCGCCATCGGTAAATTCCAACTTTTCTGTCGGGATCCCTTTTCTTTTGAGCAAGTCGTAATAACATCTCATCGTAAATGCCGGCACAATGGGATCATAGACACCGTGATAAAATTTTGTCGGCGGATGATTTGACGGAATGAAGGCAAGGCCGGCACAGGCACTGCACAAAGCTCCCGCGCAATTGGCATAGGAGGCGGACTGTATGGCCAGTGCTTTAAAGTTGTTCTTCCTGTTAAATGTGACGGCCATGCGGCTTGTATTGTAGCCACCACTGGACACCCCTGTGGCATATCTTTTTTTGTTGTTTACATGGCCGTATTTGCCTTTATCGACTCTGGAAAAAAGATGGTTGAAAAAAGCATAATCGGCGCTGATCTCATAGGGGAAAATACAGTTTGTATTCCAAAACTGTACCACTATCCCGGTTGATGGCGGGGCGGGGGCGATGACTGCATACTTCTGTCCTGTATTGTACACATCATCCAAAAGTGTTCGGACGGTCATCGCCTCGTTGACCAGGCCGAATAAGTTACCGGCAATGTCCAGATAGTTTCTGTTAAAAGGAGTGAAAATGAAATTTTCATAATGAGGAGAGGTTCCCTCAAACCAGTATACCACCGGCCAGCCGTCGGACGGCGACCGGCCCTGGGGGACCTGCCAGTGAACGACTCTGGGAAGATAGGCAAGGCCGTACCAGTACCACTCTATCGTTCTGTTGTGTGCGCAGTCAACATTACCAATTGCATCGACGCCGCATCTGGCCGCAAGTGCTTTGCTGTTTACCAAGCCACTTGCCACTGCCGCAATAAGCATGATCAACACCAGCTTAAATAATCTTTTTTTCATCGCATGCCTCCTTCAAACTATCGCCAGGTTAAAGGAATCTGGAAATGCGCCCCATGCATCACCGGGCGTTCCCTCTGCATAATCCGAACAAGCGCCGCATCGAAATGAAATTTAATGACTGACGCAAAACCTCCTCTCTTTTGTGTGTATAGATTTTAAGGTCCTGATGATCTGCTGTACAGGCAAGTATAATAAATCCGCAACAGCAGCCTGTGCCTGTCTTCCCGCCGTATCAGCATTTGTAAAGAACCTGCATGCAGCAACGGGCAGGTAAAGACATCGTCCCTCCCTGTCGTCAACCGGCATAATTATCCGCACCTCGTGCGACCAGGCTACAGTAAACCGTCAGCGCGACAAATCGCGCAATGACTGGCGTATATAGGCATCGCGTTCAGGATAATACTCACGGCGCAGAGCCTCTTCATGAAGCCGCAGGTCACGCGCATTCAAATCTGACGCTTGTCGCAATTGTTCCAGGCGCTTTTCATATTCCGGGTTACGCTCTTTTTCCCAGACCTGGTTAACTTCCACCTTTATCGGCTCCGGCGTGTAACCGGACGCGAGGCGCTTTCTGAGAAGAGCAAGCGATTCCCGGTCGTAGTCATTGTCCGCGGAAAACCAACTTTCTTCTACTTCCGGAAGCCATTTTTTTTGCAGACGGCTGCGAGCTTCGATCGCCCTTTCAAAACTCTCGAGATAATCATCTGTCGGTTTGGTCTGTCTTGTGTCTGCAAGAGTAGCTCCCGGATCAGCCCCCAGAGCCTTCAGATATTCCAGATAGCGCCCCCACAGATCCAAAGCATCGGCGGCGGCTTTTTCGCCGGTGTTTTGCCGTATCCATTCCTCGACGATTTGTTCGAAATCAGCCTCGTCTACGCTGTTTTTTGCCAGCAGAAAATAGTCAAACAAAAGGCGTAAATCTTCGTCACAGATCAGATTGCCCCCGGCGTCAACGCGCAGCCCGTCAGGAACGCTGGTGCCGCGCAGGTTTTTGAACTGAGAGGGAGGCATCCTGACTCCCGATGCAGCCTCTGGCACTGCCGGGTTTTGGACACCGGCAGGCAGAGACGAAACATCGGAAGAGGGATATTCCCGAGAGCTCGCAAATCCAAATGACGCCGCTCTCCCGGCACTGTCGTTTGACATATCGGGCGAACCTGGCCAAACAACATAATAAATAACCACTGCAATTATAATCAGCACAGCGCCGGATAAAAATTTACGCATATTACAGACCCAGATTCTTCAGACGGTTGGCGTGCGTAACGTAGGTCATCACCGGATCCGTCCCGATCGGAACTTTACCCATTACCTGATTTACTTCATCCATATGAGACATATAGTAATTGCTGGCAATCACGTCACCAAACAGAGCGCTGCAGACAGGCACCATTCCGTCGTTATCACCTTTGCCCAGCACATATTTAGTTACGAGACGAAAAGCATTAAGACCGTAGCAGCTCGAATCAAGCAGATCGAGTCCGGAGCGTATGCCGGGAGGAGCGCCGCTGCCCGTCCAGGAAAACATGGGATAACCCCAGGCAACCTTCTGGCCTGCCGCGTTGGTCATGACACCGGAATGATATGTCGCCCGCCGGCCGTCACAGGTAGAGGCAAGCCCCGCTCCGTGCACATTACGGGCAAACGCCTCCGCTCCTTCAGAACTCAACAAGGCAAGTGAGCCAAGTGCATCCTGCTCCAACTTGAGTCCATTGGCGCCGGCATTAATCAAACCGAAGGTTTCACACAGCCAGACGAGGGCATCGGTAACGGACGGTGCCAGGGGTTGTAAAACATATGTATTGAGCATCACCAGAAGATCTGCCGCAGGCGCGCCGTGATGAGGTGTAGCCACGGTTGTAATGGAGGCTACCTTGTCAGGGTGCAGAGCCGCATAACCGCGTGCAGTGAAACCTCCCTGGCTGTGACCGATAAGATTGACTTTGGTGGCACCTGTCTGACGAAGAACATCTTCGATGAACTTTTCGATCTGGGCGACGCGAATGTCCTCACCGGCAAAAGAAGAAACAGTGGCGACAAAAACCTGATCATTGCCGTTCTTCTTGAGCTTGGCAGGAATACCGTACCAGTATTCAATCAAACCAACCATTGATTTGGCCCCGGTCAATCCGTGAATCATGACAATGGGATAGCGGGTTTGGGCATAGTTCTTGGTCGCGGCAAAAGCCGACGGAACCATGACCAGCAAGATGAGCAACGCCAACAGCACTTTTTGGAAACTCTTCATAACAATTACCCCCTTTTAAAATGGTATTTTCCCTTTATAAGGAACCATCTTTGCAACTGATCAGCCGTAAATTACGGCATTGTCTTCATCGTCGGGTAAAATTATCAGCTGTTGACGGCTTTTGAGCCCAAACAGCATTTTTAAGAGGCCAACCGCGCCTATGGGATACAGGTCGTGGCAAAAACCGCTTCCCTGCTCCGGATCTCGGACTGACTTTGCTCTACAGGCCCAGTGCGAGGATTTTTCGGGCGTACGCCGTAAAAGCGCATCATGCCTGCATCCGCCACACCTTAGCCACTACCTGCTCGGTAACGGCACGACCGGTAATTTCGCATCACGATGACAGCCATAACCCATCAAAAAGTCTTTGTCAAGGTTTTTTTAGAGCACGTTCTATATATATTTATTGTAAATCACCATCGCACCATCTTTTGTATTATATGTTCTAGTTATGGTTGAAAATGACTTCAGAAGGGGTAACAGTTAAATGACGCATACGGTTTTTGTTGTATTTTTAGCTTATATAATCAACAAGTTATTTCGATTATAGAATTACACGACAGACAAATCACCAATGACCTATTGATGCACCTGTGGCGCATACCTGTCCGCCAAAAACGACCGCGGGGCCTTTTACCCCTTGTTAAAATGATCTGAATCACCCTCTGATGACTCGCTGAAGAAAGGATAAGGGGGATTTTAAGTCTAAATAAACAGACAAAAAGGATAATCAAGGTAATTTAGAGGAAACAATTTGTCATCTGTACCGGGAAATACCCAAATTACATCCACCACCGCAAACTATGCAAAATAAGAAATAGAACACACAATAATAATTACATCAGTTATATCATATTCTTATACTTATATCGCAATTTAATTGAATCATGTTCTATATTGCTCAAGCTGATTATCAGCATTGCTGGGTGCATCATAATTTTATTATAACATGTTCTATATATTGGAGCTTAACTGGAAGAAAGTAAAGCATCAGGTGAGACGTTTGCCTAACCACGTAAAAACAACAATATTGTCATTCCCGCCGGTTGCTCGGCCTGTCAAAGCAGGCGGGAATCCGGTTATTGCAAAGTTTTCTGGATACCGGCCCCCCGATTTCGCGCGGGCATGACGATGTTGATGTCTTCTTTACGATTACAACACAGTCTCCGGGGGGCTTTCGTCTTTACTAAAGGAGAGTATTCGGATCCGAAAAAACCTGTATCAGCACCACGGGAGTGCTCCAACTTCACCAGGCGGAAATGCCCTGCACCACGGCAGTATGGGAGGGGAAGCCCACCGAGGTTTTAGGAATCACAACCTCAACCTTGTAGGTACATTCCGGATGTGCGTCACGGCGCCAGATGACGATCCGGTAATCGACCGGAATGGAAACATAGCCGGCCGTTATATCGCCATCCCTGACAACATAGGTGAGATAGCTCGCCAGGGCGTGCTTTTCGGGCATGGTAAGCTCGTCGAGACTTTTTATCACTTCCTCGCGCGGATAATCGGTACACATTGTCGCCTGCCCGGTGACATGTACCAATCCTGCCAGTGTTTTGTCAGGTTGACCGTCCGGATTGTGGAGTTTTATAATGCTCTCGTAGCGTGCCGCCGGCACCTCATCGACTGTCTGCCTGGTCAGGACGCTGTAACCGCTGCAACCTGCCACAAGGACCACGGCACATAACACCGCCACACACCCCACCTTTATTTTCTTTAAATTCATTCTAAACATCCTTATCTGAATCTGTCATGCATGAACGAAATTATACACGCTCGCATCGCCTGTCAAATCCACCGCCGATTAAAACTTCCCTTTACGATGCAAAAAAGACCTAAAAGGCACGGAACCAAACAGTGATTTTTGATATTTTGTTAAACTCCTTTAATCTTTCTTTTAAAAACACGACATAAATCTTGAGCGGAGCGGCAAGTCCGCAAGTTACCCAAAAGATATTTCCTCTTATTTATCAATCGGTTGACCATTATTTTTTACACATTGCCAACTTTGGCACGCAAATTTCATTAGTATAAAGGCAAATAAAGCGAACAAGGGCCCTGGCCCTCAAGCAAAACACTAAGGAGGTAACAGATCATGAAAAAGACATTAGGAACCATCGTAGCGGCAGCGGCAGTAGTTCTTCTGACAGCAACCTTTGGCTTTGCCGAGTATGCGGCGGCAGGTGCGGCCAATTTTCCCTACTTCCAGCTGGGCTGTCTGATTGTTGGCGGTCTGATTCTGGTGAGCTTAAAGCGGAAGTATGAGCGTATGTATACAGCGGAAGCAGTCGGCGCCTTTGCACTTTACACGATTCTGATGGCGCTATTCACCAACCCGGTCATCGACGTGGTCAAAAACATCGTGACCTGATTCTCAGTTCAAGTTCAAGAAGCGGTATCTCGACCAGGCCGCTGCGAGAAGAATCATGATCTGTAGAAATAACCCCCTCAGAGTGCCTACCCTGAGGGGGATTTTTGTTGGCTCACGGAAAAAGGATAAAGGACAAAGGCTAAAGGATAAAGGATAAAGGATAAAGGCTAAAGGATAAAGGCTAAAGGCGAAAGGCCAGAGGCTAAAGGCTAAAGGCAATGGTGGCTGGCGAATGGCTCATGGTTGTGTAAGGTAGGTTTTATCTTGTCGCCAAAAGAATGGTCATCCGGGCATGACCAGCCGAGGGGTAACGCATGTGAAGCGGCAGATGATTGAGACTGTTTTAAAGAGAACTTTTCAACGAAGAATTATTTTGCTAATGATTCTGTTTAAAGCATGGGATCTCCTTCTAAGAGAGTGTAAAATATCATATGAAAAACAATCCTTTCCTTTCTGTTGTCATTTCTCAATACAATGAACTTCTGAATCTAAAAAACAATGTGGTTGAAGAGGTGTATGATTATCTTCAAAAACAAAGTTATACATGGGAGTTAATTATTGTTGACGATGGGTCAACAGATGGAAGCACTGAATATACGGCAAAATTTGCACGACCCCATTTCCAATATATAAAGGCTGAACATAAAGGAAAGGCAGGCGGCTTATACAGAGGGATTCAGGAAGCAAAAGGTGATTGGATTCTTTTTACAGACATCGATCAATCTACACCGATCAATCAAATCGAAAAGCTACTGCCCTACTGTCCTGATTTTAAAGCAATCATTGGCTCCAGAGGAAGGAAGCGGAACAATTTTTCATTATTTCGTAAGTTTGCCAGTTACGTTTTCCGAACTCTCAGGAAAGTTCTTTTACTGGGCCATATCGAAGATACTCAATGCGGATTTAAGCTGTTTGAGTCGGAAATGCTCAAAAGAACATTCCCGCACTTGGATGTTTTAACAGATTTTAAAGACTCCGGTTGGAACGTTACGGCATTTGATGTGGAATTATTGTATATGTTTGAAAAACTCGGTGGCCGGATTATGGAGGTATCGGTCACTTGGAGGAATGAAGATATTTCTGTCACCAAGGACAGAAAGTTTGTCAAAGAATCTCTTGATATGGCCAGGCAGGTTCTGAAAGTTACCATCAATAATCTTCACGGAAAATACAGGAAGATTTAATTGATAAGAGCCTTCAGTGGTGTCAAATACATCCAGCGGCTTGCAGTATGTTTATAAATCCGTCAGCAACCGCAAATAAAATTTTACACAGGAACAGAAAAAAGAAATGCGTTGACTCAAAAACTTATGTTCCCGCAAAAAGAAACTAAAACATATTTTTTATGAATCCTCTTTTACGGAAAGAGCATGATGCGTCCCTGGTCAGATGTTAGAAAGAGGAGACCGGCCTTTACTATTAAATTTTCAGCGATGCAGACGACATTTAAGTATCTTTTGACCTGACGCACCGGATTTTGTCCCCTTCCGTCAGTGCGCCGTCCAGACCTATTTCCTGTCCCAGATCATCATAAATTTTCTTACCTCGCTTAACCTCATCCAGAAGCCCGACGGCAACAAGCGCATGCCGGACCTTCATTCCAGGCATCAGATACACTTCCCGGTCATTGACATAAACTTTCATGGGGACCCCGCTTCCGTGGACAGCCCGATTTCACGAATCCGCCCTTCCACTTTCATGACAACTTCTTTTTGCTTTCTGAAGGCATCGACCATCACGTCACGCAGCCAGTGGCCGGGATCGCTGTAAACAAGCTTTTCGCCCTTCATCGCTCCGCCCACCAGCTCATAATCTTCAGACGACTTCAGAGCCTCGCCAAACGCCTGGTAGCCATCGCCGCCGGCCGCCAGAAAATCAATGGTGGCCACCGTATATTCGTTTTGCGCCACCAGGGGCTTCCCGTCGATTTGCACCGTTTTTACCCTGGAGCCCGTCGGCGCCAGACGATCAAAGGTAAAACTAAGACCCGATATCTGAGGGAAACGGCCTTCTTCATCTTCGATACCGGAAACAGCGTGCTCCAGTGTTTCACGAATCTGCTCGCCCGATAGCCGGATGGCCACAATGTAATTGTCGAAGGGAACCGCGGCATAAACATCACTGACTTTAACCTCCCCCCGCTTGATGCTGGTGCGAATAGTGCCACCGTTAAAAATGGCGACATCGGCTCCGGCCGTCTTGCGCATGACATCGGCGATCCAGTTTCCCAGGTTGGTTTCCTGCAGCCGAACATGAACTCCATCCAGATCCGTCACGGCCCGGCCGACGGTTTGCCCCATCACGGCATCAACCTGTTTCTGGTAGGAGGCAACCAGGTCGGCCATCTCTTTGTTCGTTTTTCCGTAGGGATCGATCGGCTCCAGCCTGCCGCACACACGCACAATGCGCCCCTGCTCCAGCGTCAAATCCAGCACCCCCAGAACCTTGGCATGTTCAAAGGCCTGTACAACAATCGTTTTACCGGAAAAAAGAGGTTTTTCCACACGCGTGTGCGTGTGTCCCCCAACGATAACATCAATGCCCTCCACTTTTTGTGCCAGTTTCATGTCCGCGCTCAATCCGATGTGCGACAAGACCACCACCACATCGCTTTTAGCCCTGAGTTCAGGAAGGTATTTCGCCACAGTTTCTTCCGGGGACAAAAACGTTAAACCGTTCACATTGCGCGGATGAGTCGTTTGCGGAACATCGTCGGTCACCACCCCCACCACTGCCACTGAAGTTCCGCCGACGTTCCGGATGATGTATGATTTTAGCTCCCCCATCGGCACCACATTGGCGCCGAGTACGGGGAAGCGGGCCTCGGCAATCCTTTGCTTCAAAACAACCTGACCGAAATCGAATTCGTGATTTCCCACCACCATGGCGTCCAGTTGCAAAGCATTCAGGGCCTGTATGGAGGATTGACCACAAAACAGGTTCGCCCAGTTATTCCCCTGAATCATATCACCGGCCGCCAGAAACAATGTGGGTTTTTCGGCGCGCAGCTCATCCACGCGCGCGGCCAGAGGGGCGAGCCCTCCCTGCAGCTGCTCCGAACCATAAGGTGCATACGGAAGAGCAAAACCGTGAAAGTCATTTATGTACAGTATGCGGATTTCTTTCTGGGACGCACATGCCACAAGCATGGCCGCCAGTAGGGCAAAAAGAAAAAAGGCAGGAAGACATCGCCGCTTCCCGGACAAATCCCCTGTGGCCCTTTCCTTGAATATCCGATCCGCTTTATGCCCCATCCGTCATCTTCCAGATCTTACGTGTCGAATTGAGACGCTGCCGTTTTTTGCCTCTCAGCGTGAGCCACCCGGTCTTCCGGCTCTCTGTCCTGCCGACCCAAGTCCCCGGCCCTCGGGCGGGCGGGTCTGATGCCGGGCAGGAGCGTAACGGTCAGGGCGCACTCCCGACCCGGGGCGGCCGCCTCCGAGTCCATCGAGTGCTCTACCCTCACTTACCCCCGTCTCCGCCTGCGGCGTCCTGACTGACGGCTGACGAATAACATTACGCCCATGAGACGGCACGGTGGGAGGCTCGGTGCTTCTTTCAGGTAAAGGTGGCCTTTGCACCGTAGGTACTCCCCCGCTGGCCGGTGCCTCCGGCTTCTTCATAATAGGGGCAAAAGGCCCTCTGCGGCCTGCCTCCGGTGTTCCGGGACGATCAGGCATTGTCGGGGCACCTGCCACAGGGGGACGCCTTTCGCCCCTGCCCGGCGGTGAAAGACCTGGTTCCGCCCCGCCTGGAACAGTCGGTTTGCCCTGTCGCGGCGAGGGGTCTTTTTTTATCCGCGGCTGATCCGGACGCGGCCTGTGATTTCTGTCGCGGGGCGCTGCAGGTGGTCTGCTCTTGTCTATTGTTTTTTTCCTGGCCGGAGCTCCCGGACTCATCCCCGGCTTTGTTCCTCTGTCCGGGCGGGGCCGATCCCATTTGTCGCGGGGAGGAGCTTGCGGCGGTCGGAATTTGGGGATTTCGCCCCGCCGTTTTTCGCTCCAGTGCCTTTTACCGGGATCCGGCCGCCAGCGATGATCTTCTTTTGATGAATATCTGTCGTAGTGCCGGTTGAACTTTCTCGTCTTATGCATATCCCTGATGATCACACGACGGGCCCGCCAGTTGAAATGGCTCCAGCCGAACACACCAAAACCCACTTCAATACGCGGCGAATAGATGACGCCGGGGCCGTAAACAAAAAGGCCGGGGAAAAAAATCGCAAAAGGCGGAAACAGAGGCAGCCACCATGTGCCGTAAACATAGTAAGGATCATAGGCGGGCACATAGAAATAGTGATAGCTGTACGGTTCGATGCGGATCAGACGCTCTTCGACGATCACTTTCTGCTCATCATTCGTGGCGAGATTGCCCGCTTCGTAGGCTCTGCTGCGCAGATCCTGGACCATGTCCATGACTTCTTCTTCCTGATAGGTAAACGCGTCCCCGAGCGCCGCCGTCCAGCTCAAGTTCTCGCTCATCATGGCCAGAACTTTGGGATAATGACACAAAGCCAACACACTTACATCCCAGTCCTTGGCCTGGAGCGCCTCATCGAGGTCGTCGCCGGTCACGAAAGGGTTGTTGGTCAACCATCTGTCCGCCTCCGCTACTTCAAACGGATAGGCGGCGGCCATCAGGATCTGCGACAAAAGTGCGTCGGGATACAAAGCGATCGGGGCGAGCATCTGTGCAAGCTCTTCGTGACTGTAGGTACGCGGAGGCTCGGTCTGCTCATATTCCTCCGCCGCCGGAGCTGATGGTACAAAAAGTGCGGCGAGCGCAATGATTAAAAGGATTTTTCCAAAATATCTCTTCATAGACACCTCCCGGGACTGCCCCGCCAAGAGCGGCAATTGATGATAATATAGCGGCGGCAGGCCAAAACATCAATGGCTAATGCCGGATACACGAGGCGTGAACTCTGCCTCTGGCATCAAAAGAGACCCCCTCTTTTTCCAGAAGCTGTTTTTTCATGGACATCCCACCCCCGAAGTTTCCCACTGAACCGTCAGCCCTCAGGACACGGTGGCAGGGAACAACGATGGGAAAGGGATTTTGGGCCAGTGCCGTGCCCGCCGCCCGGGCGGCGCGCGGGTTGCCTGCTTTGGCGGCAAGCCCGCCGTAGGTGAGGACTTTCCCGCGGGGTATTTTGCATGTCTGCTTCAGCACGCGGGCCGAAAAACCGGATAGCTTTGACCAGTTAAGGAAAGAATGGTCGAAGCTTATTTTTTGCCCCTCATATAAAGCGGCTATCGCCCGATCCAGTCCCAGGGGAATTTTTTGGGGCGTCAGGCCTATGTCGGGAAAATCACGTGCTATCCGCCGCACCATTTTTTCTTTCCCCGGCAAATAAATAAACTCTACCAGCGGGCCGGCGCCATCTTGCCTCCAGACGAGGCCTATTTCTTCTTTTCCCGACCTGATAATCTGATAATACATTTTTATTCCTTTCCCGGGCGACCGGAGAAAAACGCGGCACGACCCGTCGGGTGGCAATATTTGTGATCTTTTGTACACCTTATCACCCGTGCTCCACAAGGATTTTTACGGCGATAATGATCAAAACCAGGCCACCGGCAATCTCCGCTTTCTTGCCGAGCAGGCGCGCCAACGCTTTTCCAAAAACCATTCCCAACGCCGTCATCACAAAACAAACAAGCCCAATGATCACGCTGGCGAACAAGATGGGGCTCTTGAGTAACGAAATGCTGAATCCCGCTACCAGCGCATCGACACTGGTGGCCACGGCAAGCCCCAGAAGTGGCCATCCCCTGGTCGGATCAACTTTTTGTCGGGGGTTATCTTTTGAACAACCATCGTAAATCATTTTCCCGCCAATCGCCGCCAGAAGGATAAAAGCGGCCAGATGGGCAAATCTGTGAATCAGAAAGGTAATCGTCGCACCGGCCATCCAGCCCAGCAGGGGCATGATGAACTGGAACAATCCGAAGGCGAGAGAAAGGCGCAAAACCGGGCGCCAGGTTCTTTGAGCGGCAGCGGCACCGGCGGCGATCGCCACAGAAAAGGCGTCCACCCCCAGACCAAACGCCAAAAGAAATATAGTTATCAGACTCATCTTGCCCACGATCTTTAGATCTTAACAAACGGCTGCTGTATAACCACAGGGCAAGGCAAAAGTAAACAAGGATGAGAAAACCCGGAAAGCAATCAGACGCTTCTCCTTCGACAAGCTCAGGACAGGCCCTTCGACAAGCTCAGGGGAGCGGGGTTTTTGTACGTCTATCCACCATCAACTATGAACTATTCCCGCCTTCTAAATCACACTTTATCAATTCAATCAAATGTGATAGAATGTCATACAATTATTTAAGGAGGAAAGACCATGTTGAAAAACAAAATAATACTTCTGGTCGCATTTTTAACGAGTATTTTTCTGGCCGCCTGCAGTAGCGGTGGAGGAGGGTTTTTCGGCGGAGGCGGGAATGCAGGGCCGCCCGAATGGCAAGCCGGTTCCCCGGAAGCCGATGTAATGGATTCTACTGCATTCGTCATCTCCAGGCTGAATAAACAAGGCACTGTTTACTGCGTTGCCATACCCCGGGGCAATGATGCCCCCTCTCCCCGCCAGGTACAAGATGGCACAGACTCAGATGACACTGCCGTACCTAACGGTTCTGCCCCGACAGACAACGATAATTTTTCCAGTTTGAAAATAATCGGGCTTGATTACGACACCGACTACGATGTCTATTGCGTGGCCGAGGGTACGACATCCAATCTGCAGGCAGCCGC
>JAGPFA010000055.1 GCA_018056765.1 Syntrophaceae bacterium | reverse complement strand
GGTGACGATGAACGCAGCCCAGTCGGACGGCCCGTATCCCTCCTGTATCATTTCATTTTGCGCTGTCCGCAATGAATAGGCCGTATCGCCGCTTTTTTTCAGGCAATTGTAATAAAATTTCATAAAAGCGGCTCTTGTTGCGTCGGGCACTTCCCATAACTGAGTTATTACGCGAGAACTTATGGCATATACCCAGGCTCCCGTCAATGTTGAAGAGCCGGTTTTACCGCCCGATCTTTTTCCCGGGCGGCAGGTGCTTAGAAAAGTCGTCTTCGCGGCAAGTGAAAGCTTAAATAAATCCCCCGCCTCCGGACAGGAATCCCTTTGTTTTGTCAACGTGCCGGGCCGGTGCAAGCTGTCGAGGGCCTCGCCTCCCGGACAGTCAAACAATACCCAGTGAATTGCATCAAAGGAACCGGAGGGCATCTGTGCTGCGGCAAAGTCCGTGTAATAAAATACTTCGGCCTGCGGGAAGATTCTTTTTACCGCCGCCAGTTCCCGGCGGCTATCCCCCTGCGGATGCTCTATCCCCGCGCAGCGGGCATCGGAAACAATCAGTATATTTTTTATCTTTGCCGCGTCGTAAGCCCGCGGGAAATGCTCAATCATCCCTGCGTGAGGCGGATAAAAAATTGTAAACCCGTCCACCAGATATGCACCGACATAGCGCAGCGATGCAAAGGGCACGCGATACAGCGGCCCGTGGAGACCCAGGCCGATTACATCCCCGTCCACAAAGTGAATCACCGGCCTTAAAAAAGCATCATAGACTTTTTCAGCCATTTCATCGGCTGCGTCTTTATCCTTCGCGATAAGCGCGCTCCGGTAGGCATCAGCCAATCGATTGACCGCCTCTTGCGACATGGGAATTTCCTTGAACTGGAACTTTTTGGCGCTCGTGATCCACACATACAAACTGCGCCTGCCCACGTAATAGGTGAAAATGGTTTTGTTTTGTTCCATGCTCCCGTGCAACTGAGCAGGTTCCGGAATGGAAAGGGAATAAAACGCCCACAGGGGGCTTCCCATGGTTTTCAAGCCCTCCACGCATCCGGCAAATGCATTTTCATAAAGCCCTACAGATTGCAACCTCCGGCTGAAATCTTCGGACAAGCCGGACGTGAGCAGTTTTAGGTATTCCTGTGACAGTTGTCTGTGGCAAAGCTGCGCTCCGCTGTCATCACGGCCGTGGAGTGAATCAATTTGCGCCAGTTCCTCCAACAAACGACTGTTCAAAAGCGATGCCTTTGACCGCTCGGCCGTCTGAAAGGCCTTGCCTTCCTCTCCCCCGGCAAGCTGCAATTCCACAAGAGCCCCGTACATCGCCTGCATATCAAAAAACCCGCTCCCCCGCACGCCCGCCTGGCGCGGGTACCAAAGGAAGCTTTCTTCCATGAGTGCAACAGCGTTGGTCATTGCCTGCAATGCCTGCGCCCGGTCTCCTTCGCTGCGGGCGTAAGAGACTTGCATAAGCCCGGCCCACACACTGTATGACACAAGCCGCATCCGTCCGGCTGTCTCCACAAGAGACTGCAATGCCTGGCTTGCTGCACCCCGGTCCTTCTTATTCAAAAGATGAATATGGCACACAAATAAAAGACTGTCTGCCTGACCCAACAGATAACCGGCTGCGCGGGCAGATTTTCCGGCCGCCTCCAGATGAGCAAGCGCCTCCTCTGTCCGGCCGGCAATGCCCCAGGACAAGCCCTGATAATTCAACAAATCACACTCCAGCCATGCGGGAACCACTTCGGGGAAAATCAGATAGACTTTAGTGTTTTTGATTTTTTCGTTTACCGCCAAAGCCTGCTCCCAGATGGACATGGTCTCGGAAATTCCACTTCTGATATCGGGATAAAATTTATCATCCAAGTCATCCGCGACGAGTCTTTCGGCAACAACTGCAAGATAGCCGCCGGCGATCCGGGCCAGGCCGGCACCGGCAAGCGAATCACGCCTGAGTATCAGCCATGCCGGATCATCAGGTGCGCCGGCGCAGGAGGCCAGGACCTGACTGAAATGAACTCCGGCTCTGGCGTAGTCGCCGTTGTGCAGATAAAGAACCGCCCGGCCGTAGGAAACAAATGCGCCGGGTAGATGATTCTCCGGCTCGACGGCCACCTCATCAAGAATCGTGTTCGCCTGCCGGATCAGGCCGAACCTGGCCAGAGCGGATATTTTACGTCCCAGCGCCACACCCTCCGCCGCTGTATTGCCGTTTTGCCTGAACCCGGAAATTGCGCGATCGTAGAAATGGACACAACGCTTATGGTCAAAAAGCGACTCAAAATGAGAGCCGATGCGCAAAAAAACATAGGGGACAAGAGGATTGTGGGCGGCGTTAACGGTTTTCAACTGACGTTTATACACGGCCGGAATGTCCGCGTCATAGGGCCCGTCGAGCTTGAGAGGAGAAAAAAAAGACAAGGAGGGCAAAGCAGGTTTCGTAAGGCCTGCACATCCGCAACAGAGGAGCACAGACAACACCAGCACCAGCCGTACACAAAGTGAAAAAAGCTGAAACATGGCTATTCAGATCTCACCGGGGAAAATAACTACTGGTTGTTTGAAAGCCTTACGCCGGGTACGGAACATCTATTTCAGGAACCCCTGAATGATCCTGTTCACCGCCTGGTCATATTCCAGACCCAGACTCATCAGTTTTGTGAGCTGATCGCTGGCGATCTTCCCGATGGAAGCTTCGTGAGTCAATTCCGCATCGGGATGAAACGCCTTCAGAGCGGGCATGGTTTCATTCGTCCCGTTATCCATTATGATCGCATCGCATTCGATATGTCCGAAAGATTTATTACGAGCCTCAATGGCGGCATAGAGCACCTGGCGGGAATTTCCCTTCATGACCGAGCGCGAGATCATATTGGCGCGGCTGCCGGCACCCTTAAGGACAATATTATTTGTGGATACGGCACTCTGCTCACCATCGGTCATCACGCGCTCCGTGATGAGCAAAAGACTGCCCGCCTCCAGTTCGGCTTCGTTGACGCGGGTGGTATCGTCCACACCGCCGATCTGGGTGAGCTCCATTTCCGCCTGAGCTCCTTCGTCGAGAAACACTTTCGTGGTCGGGTTGAGCGTTCTTTTACCCGTGCCTTCGCCGGAGGCGTAATGCTTTTCCACATAAGTCACTTTCGCCCTTTTGCCTACTTTAAATTCATGGATACCGGCATGTCCTTCCGGCTCGGATGTGCCGCAATGGATCCCGCAACCGGCAACGATGACGACATCTGCATCGTCACCGATGATGAAACTGTTGTAAACCACATCAAAAAGACCGGCCTGGCTCAATATGACCGGTATGTGCACCGATTCATTTTTGGTTCCCGGCTTGATCGTGACAATGATACCTGTACCTTCCTCATTTGTTTCGATGTCAATATTGGCAGACACCTGCCTCCCCAGCAGTTTGCCGTTTTTCCTTATATTGTAGGCGCCCTTCGGAATCTCCTCCAGGTCGGCGACTGTCCTTAGTAATGATTTATCTAAAGCATTCAGCATCATGAACTCCTTCACAGGTATTCCGGTAGGTGCAGACACTCAAGTCCTCCAGAAGCGGCAGGGCACCCTCCAGATCGCCACTATAAACAATTTTACCCGAATCAATAATCAGAATGACATCCGCCGCCTCCAGGAATGACCTGTTGTGACTCACTACGATCGTCGTCATCTCTCTCAGGGTCATCTCTTTTTTCAGAAGGTTGACCATCGGCCCGATCGTCCACAAGTCGATGCCTGTGTCCGGTTCATCGTAAATCGCCAGTTTCGGGTTGACCGCAAGGGTGATGGCCAGCTCGATTTTCTTGATTTCTCCTCCGGAAAGCTTCGCGTCAACTTCCTTGTCCAGAAAGGACAAAGGACAAATGCCCACCCTTCTGACTATTTCCAGGATCTTATGCTCGTCTTCCACACCGGTGGCAATCGACAGAAGATCGCGGAAGGTGATGCCTTTGAAACGGGCGGGTTGCTGAAAACTATAGGCGATCCCGGCTTTGGCGCGTTCGGAAATAGACACAGCGGAAATATCGGTGCCGTTGAAAATTATCGCCCCTCCCGATACGGGATTGATGCCCATGATCTGTTTGGCCAGCGTTGTCTTGCCGCTGCCGTTGGGGCCGGTAATTGCATAGAATTTACCATCTTGAAAAACAAAGTTGATCCCGTCGATAATGTTACGGGTACCGCCGCCTTCACTTCGCTCAACGGTAAAATACAGGTCTTTTAACTCCAGCATGGTTTAATCTGCCTTTTCCTTCTTTTTTTCAGGCTATGGCTATATGATTATTTGTGTTTTCTGTCAACGAAATAGACGAAAATCCGCAATATCGGATAGCCCGGCACGGCATCATCTATTTGGGTAGGAGAAAATATAATTCGCCTCTCTCCTTGAGGCTCCCCGCCACTGCCTCCGCTTCGGGGCCGAAGCCGCAGAAAAGATCGACCCGTCCCGGCCCCTTTATGGCCGCGCCTCTGTCCTGATTCAGTACAAAACGCGAAAATGCCTCGCGCCGGAGAAGCCTTCCCGTATCGTCAAACACTGGTTTGGTCAGGCGGATAAAAGCTGGTGCGCCAGGCGGAAAACAGTCCGGGTCCGTGGCGATGGACCTCGCGGGTGTTACCGGCTGGCCGATGCCGCCCAGCGGGTCCTTGTCGAGAAAACGGAAAAAAACATATCTTTCATAGTAACTGAGAATCTCGTTTAACTCGTCATCGCCCTTGTCTTTGAGCCACGCCTTGACATTGGCGTATGAAGCGCTTCCCTTGTCGCGCCGGACCTGCTGCAAAATGCCCTCCGGCATCGAACGATAGGGGCGGCCGTTGGTTTTGTGCACTCCGACGGTTACCCCTGGGCCGCCCTCCAGACGGATTCTTCCCGATCCCTGAATGTGCAGAAAGAAAAGTTCCACCGGGTCGGCAACCCAGATAAGCTCCAGGCTTTTGTTTTGCAAAACGCCACCCACGTCAATTTCTCTGCGACTGTAATAGTACGCCTCCTGCTTGTCCTCAGGCACGCCCGCCGCTGATTTGGTTTTTTCCTGAAGATCCGGCGGGACCCTGTACAGCGGGTAACGAAAACGGTAGGTTCTCTCCAACGAACCTTCCAGCACGGGAGTGTAGTATCCGGTAAAGAGCACCTCGCCGGATGCCGCCGCGCCCGCCGCCCGGTAAACGTCGAAATCTGCAAAGATGATCCGTTTTTTTTCCTCCCAGGACACCCTGCTTTCCATAACCCCCCGGAATGTTTTGAGGGAGTCGATCATTTTGCCGGCGCTGAAAGTCTTTCCTCCGGCATGAAAAACCTGATTCCGGCCGACACTTCCGTAGTAGTCCAGGCTTCGGTCAATGGCCAAAAGCAGGGACTGCAGATCCAGGTCATCACAAAATTCAATTTCTGCGGCTGAAACGGGGATGAGCGCCTGTTTGATTTGCGGCGTCTCGAACTTTACGACACGCGTGCACCCGGCTAAAAACGTGCCTGCCGCCGCGATGAGCAAAATGAGATTGGCCAGGCGTTTCATAGCTCGATAATCATTGCGGCTTCATCGCAGTAATCCGGATATTTCGGGCAGCGGAAACAGTCCGACCAGACTTTTTCCGGCAGTGTGGCGCGATCAACTTCGTGAAAACCCAGTTTGGCGAAAAATTCTTTTTTGTAGGTCAGTGTAAAGATGCGGAACAGCTCCAGTGTAATGCCCTCGGAAATGCAAAACTCGACCAACTGACGGCCGATGCCCTTTTTACGCCAGTCTTCCTCCACAAACAGCGAACGGATTTCTGCCAGATTCTCCCAGATGATATTCATGGCGCAAACACCGACTATTCTCTGCTGGCTCTCATCATAATAAACAATGAAGTCGCGCACGGAATTATAAATATCCATCAGCGAGCGCGGCAGCATCTCGCCCTTCCCCGCCGATTGATTGATCAGCCGGTGAATCGTCTTGACATCACCGATTCGCGCTTTTCTGAGCATTCCTGCCGCCTCCTTCGCCGGCCGTCTTATCCGGTGCGTGTGCCGCGGCGATCATCGCCCGGGCATGGTCTTTGGCGGTTTCGGTTACATCCACACCGCCCAGCATCCGGCCGATTTCTTCGACCTTCGCGCTCTCATCAATGCTCTCTACCATCGTGGCGGTTCGTCCGCCGGCCACCTTTTTAGTCACCTTCAGATGAGCCCTGCCATAACTGGCTATCTGCGGCAGGTGCGTAATGCAGATTACCTGATGGTGCGCGGATATTTCCTTGAGTTTCCGACCGACGATTTCCGCGGTGGCACCGCCGATGCCGGTGTCCACCTCGTCGAACACCACTGTGCCGACCGACCCGGTTTGTGACAAAACATTCTTCAGCGCCAGCACAATGCGCGACAGTTCGCCGCCGGAAGCTATTTTGTTGAGTGGTTTCGGCTCTTCACCGACGTTTGCCGTCAGGTAAAATTCAATTTGATCGATGCCTTTGGGACCGAAGG
>JAGPFA010000026.1 GCA_018056765.1 Syntrophaceae bacterium | reverse complement strand
CCATGCTGGCGGCCACGGAAGCGGAAACGCTGGCCCAGATTCCCGGCGTCGGCGATAAGTCCGGTAACGAATGGATTGCGGAAGCCATCAGAATTTTGGATGAGGAAACAGGCGGTAATCAGTAGTAAGCCACAGGAAGCGGGTATTTAGCCCAAGGGAGTTTCGGGGATGGCGAAAAAACGAGTTTATGAATTGGCCAAAGATCTTGGCATGGAAAGTAAGGATCTGATTGCGCGCCTTGAAATACTGGGCATTACTGTCAAATCCCATGCCAGTACTTTGGAAGAGGGCGATATCGAGCGCGTGAAGGAAGACTTGCAGGAGAAGGCACCGCGGCAGATTGTCGAAGAAAGAATCAAAACGACCGTTATCCGCCGCCGTGCGGTACGCGCGCCCATAGAAGAGACAGTTGATCAGGAGGATCAGGCGGCGAAGGATGTTGCCCCAGGGGAGGAAAGCGGGGAAAAACCACAGGTAAAGGCCGCCAGGGGAAAGCAGCCTGTTGCACCGCCGGCGAGCGAAGAGAAAAAGGAACCGGCCGAGCAAAGAAAAGACGCGCCGCCGCTGACAGACACAGAAGAAGCCCTGGAACCGGCCGACGAAGCAAAACCGGATCTGCCTGTCGCTCCTCCCAGGCCTAAACAGCCCATCATTCTTCCCGTGCGTCCACCGATGATGTCGCGGCATAAGGCGGCCAAACAGGAAGAGAAGAAAGAACCCCCGGCAAAAGCTATTCAGAAACCGGCGGAAGAAGTCGTGCCCCCCATCCTGCCAGAGAAGATCATTAAGACAGATCCGGAAAAGGAAAAGAAAAGAGGGAAAGGGCCGGTCGAAGTTTTCATCGAGGAGGAAAAAGAAGCGCCGCGTCGTAAGTTCATTGAGAAAAAGAGCGACAAAAAAGTCAGAAAAATCGATGATGACCGCGAAGTGGTTTTTACCAGATGGAGAGAGGAGAAAAAGACCGCTCCGATCAAAATGAGAAAAACGGAAATCACGGTGCCCAAAGCGATAAAGCGCCGCCTCCGTATCGGTGAAACAATTACCACCGGTGAGCTGGCCAAAAGAATGGGAATTAAAGCTGGTGACGTGATTAACAAGCTTATCGGAATGGGCGTAATGGCGACGATCAATCAAGCTATTGATTTCGACATCGCCTCGCTTGTAGCAGCGGAGTTCAGTTTCCAGGTGGAAAAAGCGGAGCAGGAATATGCAGAGTCTGCGTTGATACCGCAATCTCTGGAAGAAAATCTCCGGCCGCGTGCCCCGATCGTGACCATTATGGGGCATGTTGACCACGGTAAAACGTCGCTTTTGGACGCGATCCGCCAGACCAATGTCATCGATGGTGAGGCAGGCGGGATTACGCAGGCTATCGGCGCGTATCATGTTCACCTGCACGGTCGTGATATCGTCTTTCTCGATACTCCCGGACACGAGGCGTTTACCGCTATGCGCGCCCGCGGAGCGCAGGTCACGGACGTTGTCGTGCTGGTTGTCGCCGCCGATGACGGCGTGATGGATCAGACAGTCGAGGCGATCAACCACTCCAAGATTGCCGGTGTGCCGATCATCGTTGCGATTAATAAGATCGACAAGCATGGGGCGGATCCGGAAAAGATCAAACAGGCTCTGACAGAACACGGGCTTTTGTCCGAACAGTGGGGCGGCGACACGATCTTTTGTGAGGTGTCCGCCAAAAAGAAGGTCGGCATTGAAGAGCTCCTGGAGATGATTCTTTTACAGGCGGACGTGCTCGAGCTGAAAGCCGATCCGACTTTATCCGCGCACGGAGTGATTATTGAATCAAAACTCGATCGCGGCCGTGGCCCGGTGGCGACAGTCCTGATTCAGCAGGGAACACTGCGTGAAGGTGATGCCTTTGTTTCCAAAGCAGAATTCGGCCGGGTGCGTGCGATGATCGACGATCAGGGCCGGCGCGTCAAAGAGGCGGGGCCGGCAATGCCTGTGGAAGTTATCGGTTTTTCCAGTGTGCCGCAGACGGGCGCAGAGTTTATCTGTGTGGAGGACGAGAAAAAAGCGCGCGCCATTTCAGAATACTGGTACAGAAAAGCAAGGGAAAAAGAGCTTTCCTCGACCTCTAAGATTACTCTTGAACAGTTGTACGAGAAAATTAAGGAAGGGGCCAAGGAGCTCAACATTATCATCAAGGCGGACGTGCAGGGATCCATTGAGGCCCTGTCCGACGCCCTGAACAAGCTGTCGACCGACGATGTCCATATCAGGACGATTCACAGCTCGACAGGTGCGATAAGCGAGACGGACGTTATGCTGGCTTCAGCGTCCAACGCGATCATTATCGGTTTTAACGTCCGCCCGGATGCCCGGGTAACGAAACTCGCCGAACAGGAAGGTGTAGAGATTAAGCTCTACGACATTATCTACAGCGTTATCGTTGATGTGCGCGCGGCGATGGAGGGGCTTCTGGATCCGGAGCATAAAGAAGTTGTGCAGGGCCGCGCCGAGGTCCGGGAACTGTTTAAAGTGCCCAAAATCGGTATTATCGCCGGCTGCCACGTGACCGACGGGAAAATCAGCCGTCAGGCCGGTGTGCGTCTGTTGCGCGACGGCGTGGTTGTTTTCGACGGGAAGCTCCTCTCCCTGAAACGATTTAAAGATGATGCCAAAGAGGTGCTTGCCGGGTTTGACTGCGGGATCGGCATCGAAGGTTACAACGACATTCATGTGCAGGATGTCATTGAGGCCTATATCGTGGAGACGCTGGAGAGGAAATTATAGGGCAGGCAGTAAAAAACCATTATGGTGATTGGTTACGGAATAATACAATTGCGGATCCCCATGTCCGGCTCTTTGAAAGAAAAAAAAAGTGTTTTAAACAAGATCTTAAAGCGCGCGCAAAATGAGTTTAATATTTCGGTCTCCCAGGTTGGAGATCTCGCAAGCCATCGGTTTGCACAAATCGGTTTCGCGGTAACAGGAAATGATTCGCGCTATGTCAGCGGCAAAGTCGACCATTTATTGCGATTTGTCAGCGATCTGAAAATTGCCGAGGTGATATCCTCCAAAACCGAAGTGATGGTTGTTTCCGAATTCCTCCACGCGGCTGATTGGGAGGCAGGTAAATACGATGACTTTTAAAAGAGCAGACCGGGTAAGCGAGCTGGTCATGAAAGAAATGTCCGACATTCTGCAAAAGGCGGTTAAGGACCCCCGTCTCAGAGCCGTAACGGTTACCGGGGTCAAAATGTCACAAGACTTGCGCAGCGCGCGGATATATTTTGTCGAGATGGGCAAGGATGAGTGCGGCCAGGATATCGTGGAAGGTTTGAGCAGGGCCAGAGGATTCGTCCGCCGCGAGCTGGGAAGTCGTTTGCAGCTGCGCAGCGTGCCGGAGATTATGTTTGTGCACGATAAGTCTTTCGGCTACGGCAGCCGCATCGAAAAACTGCTTGCCCGGATCGCCGATAAGGACGAGGGTAATGATTGAAGAAATAAAAGCCGCCATTCATGCCGGGAAGAATTTTTTTATAACATCGCATGTACGGCTCGACGGAGACGCACTGGGGTCGGAGCTGGCCCTGTATCTGATGTTAAAGGGAATGGGCAAACGTGCTGTTGTTTGTAATCAGGACGCAACACCTGAGCAGTACCGGTTTTTACCGGCCGCAGAACATATCGTGCATGGTGTGGAAAATGCTCACGACTATGATACGGGGTTCCTGCTGGACTGTTCCGAGGCCCAGCGGGTCGGTAATGTGTCTACTTACCTGTCCGGGATCAAAACACTGATTAATATCGACCATCACGTTTCCAACGGCGGATTTACCAGGCTGAGGATACTGGATCCCCAAGCCAGCTCCACAGGCGAGCTTCTTTTCCGTCTGATGAAGCAGATGAATGTGGTGATGACCCCGGAGATCTGCACAAATCTGTTCGCGGCTATTTTGACGGACACGGGCGGGTTTCGCTATTCCAACACCGGCCGCGATACGTTCAGGGCGGCGGGAGATCTCGTGGAAGGCGGTGCTGATCCGCAATGGATTTCAGAAAATATTTATCAGAGCGATTCGCCGGCAAAACTCAGGCTTCTGGCGGCGGCGATGGAGACGATTGAAATAGATATGCAAAACAGGATTGCTTCCATGACGGTTACCTTCGAGCACCTGCGCCGTGCGGGAGCGACCATGGATCATACTGAAGGTTTTGTCGAGGTGCCGCGGACGGTCAGGGGAATCGATATTTCCGTTTTATATACTCAGATGGAGGAAGGAAAATTCAAGGTAAGCCTGCGGTCAAAAGGCAGCGTCAACGTGGAAAAAATTGCCGGCAGGTTCGGAGGGGGTGGACACATCAATGCCGCTGCCTGCCGGATCAGCGGCGATATTGATACGGTAAAAGCAAGGATTTATCAGGCGGTCAGGGAATCATTGTAGTCTATGAACGGCATTGTGGTCATTGACAAACCGGCCGGCTGTACCTCCCACGATGTCGTGACGCAAGTCAAAAAACTCCTGCGGGCCGGGAAGGCAGGTCACCTGGGCACACTCGATCCCATGGCGACGGGTGTTTTGCCTGTGTGCGTGAATGAGGCAACGAAGCTTGTGCAGTTTTTATCCGCCGTGAGCAAAACATATCAGGCGGTGATGCTTTTGGGAGTGCAATCAGACACTCAGGATACGGAAGGTAAAATTATCAGCCGCAGTGAACTCGTTCCTACTGAAGGTGAGATAAGAAAAACGCTTGCCGGGCTTACAGGTAAAATTAGGCAACAGCCCCCTGCTTTTTCAGCCGTGAAGTACAAAGGGAAGCCGCTGCACCGTTATGCGCGGGCTGGTGAATTCCCGCAAACGGCAGCACGCGAGGTGGAGGTGTTTGATTTGAAAGTGAGGGATATTTCATACCCTCACGTGTCTTTCGACATTACCTGCTCCCCTGGGACGTATGTGAGGACGGTTTGTGCGGATGCCGGGCAGATGCTGGGATGCGGCGCATGTCTGTGCGGACTGCGGAGGATCAAAAGCGGGGCTTTTACGGAGTCCATGGCCGTGTCCTTGACGGCAGGGGAAGGTGAGGAAAAGAGAAAGGAACTTCTGGAGCGGATGTTGACTATGGAAGAATGTCTGGCGGATATTCCCACCGTTTCCGTAGATAATACGACGGCGCGCAGCCTGCGTGACGGTTTTCAGCCGGATGTGGAAATGTTCAGGCGAAATGTTCATTCTTTCTTTGCAGCGGGAGATGTGATAAAGTTCACCAGCTCCGATGGTCAACTGATTGCCCTGGCTGAAATGCAGATGGCGGCGGATGAGCTGGACCGCATGAAGGGAAATGCTCAGGCGGCCAGACTGTTGAGGGTGTTTAAATAACCTTTTGAATAAAACGTAGAAATAAGGAATCAAGAAAAGGGAGGTAAGGACGTGTTAACTTCTGAAAAGAGAAAGGCGTTAATTGAGGATTACCGGATACATGACAAAGATACAGGGTCGCCAGAGGTGCAGATCGCTCTTTTGAGCGCCAGAATTGAATATCTGACCGAACATTTCAAATCCCATCAGAAGGATCATCATTCCCGTCGCGGGCTTTTGAAGCTGGTTGGTCAAAGAAGAAGATTGCTCAATTACATCAGAGATAATGATGTTGAGCGATACAGAAATATAATCAAACGTTTGGGCCTCAGAAAATAGCAAACATCTTCAAGGGCGGAAGGAAAAAGCGTGACCGGCCGGACAGGTATCACCCCATGCCCGCGTCGATCGGCTTTTGCGTTTCGCCCTTGGATTTTCTGCCCGGACAACTAGCAGAAAGGTGGAGGAAATTGAATGGAAAATACATTCAGCATGGATTTCGCAGGGCGAAATTTTACAATTAAAACAAATTATGTAGCGGCGCAGGCCGATGGCTCTGCGCTGGTGAGCTACGGTGACACGGTTGTACTGGTGACGGCTGTCTCATCGAGGACCGCTCGTGAGGGTGTGGATTTTTTGCCGCTCACGGTGGATTACCAGGAAATGACTTTTGCCGCCGGTAAAATACCCGGCGGTTTTTTCAAGCGGGAGGGGCGACCCAATGAGCGCGAAATTTTAACTTCGCGCATCATTGACCGGGCGATCCGCCCCCTCTTTCCCAAAGGCTATTATTCAGAAACACAGCTGGTGGCGACGCTGCTCTCGGTGGACAAGGAAAACGATGCGGATGTGGCAGCCATGATCGGTGCTTCAGCCGCACTGGGGATCTCGGACATTCCGTTCAAAGGTCCGGTGGCCGGTGTGCGTGTCGGCCGGATAAACGGTCAGCTGGTGGCCAACGCTTCCGCGGAGCAAATGCTGGAGAGTGAAATGAGCCTCTTCCTGGTAGGACGCAAAACGGTGCCCGGCGATGCGGGGCGACCCTATGGCGTGGAACTGGTGATGATGGAAGGAGAGGCCAAAGAGGTGACGGAAGATGTCATTGTCGAAGCCATCAAATTTGGCCTCGAAGCAGTGCGGCCGATGATCGATCTGCAGGATCGGGTACGCGGGGCAGTCGGAAAAGCCAAACGTGAGGTGCAGGAAGAAGTACCGGACGAGGAGCTGATCGGGAAGGTACGCGCAGAGGCTCTGCCGGGGCTCCGTGAAGGTTACGGCATGCCGCGCAAGCTGGAGCGGTACGGGAAACTAAGTGAAGTCCGTGAGGCGGTGATTAAAAAAATCGGGGCCGATGATGCTGTCCTTTGTAAAAAAGTTGCAGCCATCATCGAGCAGTTGGAATCGCGCATTTTACGCGACATGATCTTGATTGATAAAAAAAGAATCGATGGCAGATCGTCCACCGACATCCGCCCGATCAGCTGCGAGGTCGGTGTACTGCCCCGCACCCACGGCTCCGCTCTGTTTAACCGGGGGGAGACGCAGGCGCTCACTGCGCTGACTTTGGGAACATCGTCGGATGAGCAGAGAATGGACTATGTCGGAGGCGAAGAACTCCGCTCCTTCATGCTGCATTACAATTTCCCTCCGTACAGCGTGGGCGAGGCCAGACCTCTGAGATCACCCGGCCGCCGGGAAATCGGTCATGGCGCGCTGGCGCGCAAGGCGCTGGTACCTGTGCTGCCATCCGCAGAGCAGTTTCCCTACACGATACGGATTGTTTCGGAGATCCTCTCTTCCAACGGGTCGTCCTCCATGGCGACGGTATGCGGCGGTATTTTATGTCTGATGGACGGAGGCGTACCGGTGCGTGATGTGGTTGCCGGCATCGCCATGGGGCTGCTCAAAGAAGGTAATGAAGTGGTGATTTTGTCCGATATCCTGGGCGATGAGGATCATGCCGGTGATATGGACTTCAAAGTCTGCGGTACGGAAAAAGGCGTCACCGCAATGCAAATGGATATCAAAATCGACGGGCTCACAGAGGATATTCTGCGCAAGGCACTTACCCAGGCACGTGACGGACGGCTGTTTATCATTGCCAAACTGCGCGAAACACTCAGCGCTCCGCGACCGGACATTTCCATGTACGCGCCGCGGATTACAACCGTCAAAGTCAAGGAAGATCAGGTGCGCACAGTTATCGGCTCCGGAGGTAAGAACATCCGTCAGATCATCAGTGAAACCGGTGTAACCATTGACGTTGAGGATGATGGCACTGTGACCATTGCTTCGGCCGATGCGGAAATGGCGGCGCGCGCCGTGGCGATGGTCAAATGGTTGACCGAGGAAGCGGAAGTCGGGAAGATTTATCGCGGCACGGTCAAGAAAATTGTTGATTTCGGCGCGTTTGTCGAGATTCTGCCCGGAACGGAAGGGCTGTTGCATATATCGCAGATTGCCAGGGAAAGAATTGCCAAGGTCACGGATGCGCTTCAGGAGGGCGATGAGGTGATGGTAAAAGTTCTGGAGATCGACAAGCAGGGCAAGATCCGCCTCAGCCGGAAAGAAGCACTCGGCGCGGAAATTGAGTAACTCACGGGCCGTGCCTCTCCCGGGAGGGGCACGGCTTTAATCTTCGCATGGAAACAATACGGATTTTCATCCATAAAACACCTGGAAACGAGGACATTCCTCTGCCCGCATACATGACGGCGCAGGCGGCGGGCATGGATATCTGTGCCGCCGTGGCCGGGGAGATAATCATTTTGCCCGCTGAGCGTGCCAGAATTCCGACGGGTATTGCCGTTGCATTGCCGGACGGTTATGAGGCGCAGATCAGACCGCGCAGCGGACTGGCTGCCCATCATGGAATTACGCTTTTAAATTCGCCCGGTACCATTGATGCTGACTATCGCGGCGAGATTGGGTTGATCATGATCAATCACGGATCGAAGCCTTTTACCGTAACAAGAGGCATGCGTCTGGCGCAGATGGTCATTCAGCGGATCTGCCGCGTACAATGGGTCGAGGCAGACGGGCTCGAACCGACGGAAAGAGGGGCAGGCGGCTTCGGGCATACTTGATATTCCTTTACGTTTTGCATTTGGTCTTAAATGTGATATGAAAAGTAAAAATTTCTATCGATAAGACCGAACTATGAAAAAGTATAAGGTCAATAAATCATTTCAGGAAATTAACGAAAAAATCAGGCGCGGCCGTGCTGTTGTGGTGACGGCGGAAGAAATGATCGATATTGTCGAGCGACACGGCGACGTGGAGGCGGCACGCAGGATAGATGTCGTAACTACCGGAACATTCGGTGCGATGTGCTCATCCGGAGCATTTTTAAATTTTGGTCACACCTCGCCGCGCATCCGTGCCACACGGGTCTGGCTCAATGACGTCATGGCTTACGGAGGTATTGCCGCCGTAGATTGCTATTTGGGGGCGACGGAAGTCGCGGAGGGTGATCCGCTAAACAGCGTCTATCCCGGCGAATTCAATTACGGAGGCGGCCATGTAATTGAGGATCTGGTTGCGGGGAATGTGGTGAGGTTGAGAGCCGAAGGTTACGGAACCGACTGTTACCCGGCGCGAAAATTTGAAAAAAATATCACCATCAAAGACCTGCGCGACGCTTTTTTATTCAATCCACGGAACGCCTATCAGAATTACAACTGCGCGGTGAATCTCTCGGATAAAACGATCTACACATACATGGGGATGTTACGTCCCCGCATGGCCAATGCTTCTTATTCCACTTCCGGCCAGCTGAGCCCCCTCTTTAATGACCCATATTACAGGACGATAGGCATAGGAACCAGGATTTTTCTGGGAGGGGCTCAGGGATTTGTCGCCTGGCCAGGCACACAACATAATCCGCGGGCGGCGCGCGGCCGTAACGGCGTACCCACAGAAGGGGCGGGCACCATCGCAGCTATCGGAGACATGAAAGAAATGAGTCCGGAATGGATTACCGGCGCCAGTATTTTAGGTTACGGCGTTTCCCTGTTCGTGGGTATCGGCGTTCCGATTCCCGTCCTGGACGAAGACATGGCCCGCCGCACCGCGATTAAAGATGCGGACATTTACACGCAGGTCTTTGACTACAGTATGGACTACCCGAAAGGGAACATGAAGCCGGTAGCACAGGTGAGTTACAAAGACCTGCGCAGCGGTGCCGTCACCATTGACGGAAAGAAAGTGATCACGGCACCTCTTTCCAGTTATTATAAAGCAAATCAAATTGCCAATCTTCTTAAGGACTGGATTGCAAGCGGCAAATTTTTGCTGGGTGAACCACAAAAAAACCTGCCTTCCGTCGAGTTTTGATCCCGCGGCAGGCTTTGATTGCAACCATTCGAAATTATTGGAAGTCTAAAATTTTAAAATAAGGTGACGTGATTAAAATCACAAAAAGCCTTCTTTATCTTAATGTTTTCTTGCGTTGTGCCGATGTAAGAATCAATGATGTTTTATATTTATGATGAAGATGCATTAAGATTAAACAAAGTTTATCATCTTTAATAATATTTTCTTGACTTTCGCTTTTAATTATAGTTTCATAGAGGCAAAATTGAAAACAATTGCTTTAATGTTTATGACAGAAACAGAAAGAAATATGGTCAGAAAGTTCCGGGAGGCTATTCCGCTTAGCGTATCCGAACTCGCCCGAAGGGCGGAGTTGACCCCGCAAACAATCGCGAAAATGGAAAAGGGCATGTCCACGCGGAAAAACTCGAAATTAAAGGTGGCGAAAGCTTTAAAAAAATCTTTCACAGAAGTTTTTCCCGATTAAAGGCACGGAGAATATGGGCTCGGTTTCGGAGGAATTGTATATCAATGAAGATAGGCCGGTATTTGATTGCCTTTTTGTTTTTTATGGCTCTTGTTATCGCGTTTGGCAACAGGGGGTTGGTAGATAATTACCTGATGGAGAAAAAGCTGGCGCAGCTCAATGAGGAAAATCACTCTTTGGCGGCGCAAAATGCTCAGCTGGAAAAAAAAATAGTTTTACTCAGGAGCGACCCGGCCTATATCGAGTCCATAGCGAGAAAAGAGTTGGGCATGGTTAAAGAAAGCGATATTGTTTACAGGTTATCAAAATGATGTGATTACCCAAAAAAAGATGTGACGGTGCTTTAATGGATTTAAAAGAATTATTTACTGGCAAAAAAAAGCTGGTCGGCCTGGACATCGGATCAAGCTCACTGAAGCTGGCGGAAATCACCAGTACCTCGGGCGGCTATGTCCTTAACCGTTTTCGTCAGATTCCGCTCGCTCCGGGAGTTATTGTTGACGGAGCCCTGGAGAATCCTGCAGCGCTGACGGCAACCATTAAAGAGTTGTTTCGCAATTCCGGCTGCAGGGGCAAGGGAATAGTCACTTCTCTTTCCGGCAACTCCGTCATTGTCAAGAAAATAACGCTTGCCCAGATGGCCGAAAGCGATCTGCACGAATTGATCCGCGATGAAGCAGGTAAATACCTTCCCTTTGACAATATGAATGACGTGAACTTTGACTTCCAGATTCTGGGAGACAACGAATTTAATCCAAATCAAATGGATGTGATTATCGTCGCCGCCAAGAAGGGAGATGTGAACGGTTATGTGGAGGCAATCAGCTCGGCCGGGCTCAGTGTCATGATTATGGACGTGGATTCTTTTGCGCTGGAAACCATGTACGAGGAGAATTACGACTTCGAAAGCAATGAAATTATCGTCATTGTCAATATTGGCGCAAGCTTGACGAACATCAATGTTATCCGGGGGGGCATGTCGGTTTTTACCAGAGACTTTGCTCTGGCCGGAAACACGGTCACAGAAGGGCTTCAGGAGAGGTATCAACTCTCGATGGAAGAAGCGGAAAGTATGAAAAAAGACGGAATCTCCGGCTCTGAAGACGAGAATATTGAGTTAAGAAATGCGATACTGGAATGTGCAGAGCCCATTTGTTCGGAAATCGAGAGATCTGTTGATTATTTCCGCTCTACATTCGGTGGAGACTACATTAAGCACGTGTATCTTGCGGGTGGCTCATCAAGAATCACTGGCTTGAAGAGCCTTCTGTCGGAGAGATTAAATATTGAAGTGGAGTTGATAAATCCGCTGTTGAAAATTAATTATAACAAAAAAAATATTGACCCCGGAAAACTCGAAAGCATCAAGTCAATCGGTGCGGTGGCCATTGGACTCGGCTTAAGGAAAATGGGTGACAAATGATCAAGATTAACCTTTTACCGTATTTCGAGAAGAAAAAGAAGGAAAACGTCTCAAGGCAACTCACCATTATTGTTGGGTTATTTGCCATTTTTATTCTCGCGCTCATCTGGGGATATCTGCACTTTTCCTCACAGGTGGCGAGCCTGGAGAGCAAGGTTGCCGACTCCAGGCAGACATTGCGGGCTCTTGATGAGAAAATCGGTGATCTGGAAAAATTCAAGAAGCAAAAAGCACTGCTGGAGCTCAAACTCGATGTCATAAGCAATCTGGAGGAAAACAGACTCCTGCCGGTAAAGACGCTCGATGATCTGGCCATGCTGGTTCCGTCCAATGAAATATGGGTGGTAAAGATAGAGCAAAGCGGCGAAAGCCTGAAAATTGAAGGTGTGGGGCGAGACAATATCGCTGCTGCCAACTTCATGAAGACAATTGAAAATTTTGCTCCAATCAAATCCGTTGATCTGATTTCCTCTAAAAAGGTGGAAATCGGGGGAGTAACGCTTCAGCAGTTCATTTTTGCTTGTAAAATGAAAAAAGGATTTTAATTATGGCCATCACTTTTGATGATCTCAAAAAATTATCTCCGCAGGCGAAGGCTTTGATTGTCATCGGGGTCATCTGCCTTGTTGGATATTTCTATTATGTTTATTTTCTGTCGGATGTTTTAGCCAAAAAGGAGAGATTAGAGACGGAATATCAGGATATATTGACACAGATCAAGCAAAAGGAAAAAATTGCCGCCGACTATGATAAATTTAAAGCGGATGTGGCGGAACTTGAGGAAAAATACAAGATTGCCTTGCTGAAACTTCCCGACCAGCGGGAAATCCCCGGCCTTTTTCACTCTGTGGCTCTTGCCGGCGCCGAAGCGGGAGTTGAATTCCTGCTTTTCGAACCGAAAGCTGCCGTGCCGAAAACACTGGATCCATCACTTGCCGGCTCGGCCAAAATCTCGGACATGATGAAGCCCACTGATCAAAGAGGAGCGGCCAAAACAGCAGCCGCCAGAAAAGGGGGCGGAAAGGCTGAGCCGGAGCCGGAACCGTTTTATGAAGAAATACCGGTGAATGTAACGGTGCTGGGTAACTTTCAAAACATTGTGCACTTTTTTGAAAAAGTGTCCAAGCTGCCCAGGATAGTTAATGTGTCCGGGATTTCCATGGGAGACAGAAAAGAGATAAAAGGCCGGGGATATTTAATTACCTCGTCATGTGTAGTGAAAACCTACATGTTTATTGACAAAGAAAAGACAAGTGAAAAACAAAATGAAAAAAAGTAAAATTATCTTATCACTGAGTTTGCTGGTGGGGCTTTCATGGTGTTTTGTTGTGCTGGCCGACGAGGGCGATAATACGGCGCCGCTGCAAGCGGTTCCGGCGACAGCCGAAGTGCAGGTGCCGGCACCGGGCGTACAGTTGCAGGATGATGCTTACAGTTACAATCCTCTGGGGAAGCCGGATCCATTCAAGCCTTTCATCAATATTGATGTACGGCCTATGGCCCAAGAAAAGGAAAAAAAGATTGAGTCGATATTTCCTCTGCAGAGGGCGTCGGTGGAAAGCTTTACCCTTGTCGGAGTGATCGGGGATGAAGTCCGGAGGATCGCTATTGTTGAAGACGCGGGGCGAAGGTTTTATCCGCTTTTTTTGGGTACGCATATTGGACTGAACAACGGTAAGGTCAGCGGGATTTTGGCGGATCGGGTGACTGTCGATGAGCCTGACGGGAAGAAAGTAAAAAGAATTATTTTGAAACTGCGGAAAAATATATAAAGAGGTAAAATCATGAAAAAATATTTATCCAGAATTGTCCCTGTTTTCCTGATGCTGTGGGTTTTTTTGTGCGTGCACTCACTGCTGCTGACGGAGGCTCCGGCGCAACAGGATAGAAATATAGGCTATCTCGAAAATGTGCTTTTTGAAAAGTTTCCGGGACGCGAAAGAGTAAGTCTTGTCGTATCGGAACAGCCCAGACTGGGCACTCCCACCATTCAGGCGGATAACAGCCTGTTTATTAAAATGGAAAACCTCTTTGCCCCGGAAAACATGCGCGACAATGTCGGCGAGGGACAGCTGCTGAATGTGATCGGAGTTCGGGCACAGCAGCAGACAGGTGCAGGCAAACAATGGGTTAATCTGCGTATCGGCCTTAAGGAAAAAGTGCCCTACTCCATCAGACAGGACGGCAAGCTTGTCATTGTCGACTTTAATATTTCCACTATCGAAGAAAAACTTCTGGAAAAAAAGAGAGAAGCGGCCAGAGCAAAAGAGGCGTCAGCCGAAAAGGAAGCACAGACATTGCTGTCTGCCGGGACGACCAGGAGATATACCGATCGCATCATCTCTCTGGATTTTCAGGATGCAGATATTAAAAGCGTTTTGAGATTGATGTCCGAATACGGGAATTTGAACATCATTTCCGGTGATGATGTCAAGGGAAAGGTGACGGTGTCCATGAAAAACGTTCCCTGGACTCAGGCATTGGATGCAATTCTTGAAATTCACGGTCTTTCCAAAAAAGAGACGGGAAGTGTGATCAGTGTCATGACACTGGAGCGCAAGAAAAAAGACGAAGCGGACAAAAAACAGGCGGAAGAGGAAATCAAAAAAGCTGAAGAGGCACGCAAAGCCCGAGAACTGGAAATATTGATCGAAAAGGGGAAGCTGCGCCAGATTCTCATTGAGGCAAAAATTGTAGAGGCCTCCGAAGAATTTGTGAGAAATCTGGGTGTGCAGTGGGGATTTGGTCAGCACGGGTCCTCCCGGAAGTATGGTTTCGGCTTCTCCGGTGCCACCAACCCCCTTACGCAAACAGGTTCAAGACGTATAGTATATCCCTCCCAGATTCCTTGGACGGATGGAGCTTCGACCAATCCTCTGTATATGGCGGCGGTTAATTTTCCCTCCTCTGTGCTTGGACCGACTTTCGGTCTTGTTTTCGGAGGAGCCAAAGGATTCATTGAAACGCAGCTCCAGGCCATGGAGGCGACCACTCAAGGCAAAGTCATTTCCTCGCCCAAGGTGGTGACAATGGACAATGTGAAGGCAATCATCAAGCAGGGTGACGATGTCCCCTATGTGACGCCCGCTTCCGGTAATTCTCCGGCGACTGTCACTTTCAAGGAAGCTATTCTGAGTCTGGAGGTGCTGCCGAAAATAACGGAAGAAGGGCGGATTTCCATGGAGATTAAGGCGACGAATGATACTCCGGACTATGCGCAGGGCGAAAAACTGCAGGGCAATCCGCCTATCCGCAAAAACGAAGTAGAGTCAAAAATTGTCGTTCAGGACGGAGATACGGTGGTAATAGGAGGTGTTTCGCGTCATCAGGACGATAAAGTGGAAAGTGGCCTGCCCTGGCTCTATAAGGTGCCTGTCCTGGGATGGCTGTTTAAAACAGAAAATATTACCAGGCAAAAAAGACAGTTGCTGATATTTGTCACTCCCAAGATTATGTCCGGCTCCGGCTATGTCAAAGACGAATGCGACGGTATCGAAGAGCTCGACCGTTGCCGTAACAGATACTAACCAGCAACTGTACCGGCGGAAAAGACTCTGCGTATATTGCGAATATAATATACAAAGAGTCTTTTCGTGTGAGTAGTTAGCCTGAAAAACAATTTTTGCGGTGAAAAGATGAAGTCCAGAAAACTGGCTGTTGTAATCATTTTAGCTTTTATCCTCTTATTTACAGCTTGTACAAACACTCCCTGGCACCGTGACCAGGCGGATGTCTATTTGAAAAAGGGTATTGCCCTGCTTGAGGCGCAGGAGTTTCTGGGGGCCCTCAGGGAGTTGCTCGAAGCCGATAAATACGCACCAAACGATGCTGAAATTAACTATCATTTGGGGATTGCCTATCTGGGACGCGGACTGAGGGATTTGGCGATGGAGAGGTTTCAAAAAGCGGTATCGCTAAAAAATGATTATTCCGAAGCGTACAACTATATAGGTGCAATTTATAATGAAATGGAGCAGTGGGAAAAGGCTTTGCCTTATTTTGACAAGGCACTGGCCAATCATCTGTACGCCAACCCGGAACATGCTCTGTACAACTCGGGCAGGTCCTACTTCAGCCTGCAAAATTATGACATGGCGCTGCGACGCTTCGTGGAGGCCCTCCAGCAGGACCGATTCGGAACCCTCCGTCCGGAAATTGAAGCCAGTATCGGGCTGGTTTACCTTAAGCAATCCAACCGTCACCAGGCAATAGCGCACCTGGAGAGAGCCGTTTCACTAAACCCGTCTCTTTATGATGCCCACTTTTTTCTGGCCGAAGCTTACCTGGCTATCCAGGACAAGACCAGAGCCAAAAAATCTTTTCAGCAGGTCATTGAGCTCGCACCTCAGTCAACTTTTGGGCAAAAGGCCAGAAATTATCTGCAGTCTCTGCAATAGACCATCGCTTAAAGCATGAGCCAAAGTCGTCAGTATTATCCTTCCAGAATTAAGTTCGTGAAAAAAATCATGGCTCGCCGTAACCTCGATGCGGTCATTTTTTCAGACATCAATAATATACGTTATCTGACCGGGTTCACCGGCAGTGAAGGTACGTTGCTTGTCGGCCGGGATGAAAGTGTGCTTCTGGTTGATGGCCGCTACAAGCTTCAGGCCGCAGGCGAGGCGCAGGAGGTTACAGTCTCGGTATATAAGAATTATTTCCCCGGCATAGGAAAAGCGGCAAAGAAACTCGGTGCACGTAAACTTGGTTTCGAAGCTGGTGTCATAACTGTGGAAACACATCGGAGATTAGTTGATGAGCTCAAAGATGCCAAGCTTGTGCCTCTTGTCGACGAACTGAAGTTCCTCAGGGCCAGAAAGGACGAATCTGAGATTGCTGCGATGAAAAAAGCTGCGGCGATCGCCGCAGACGCCATGGGCGCAATTTTAGCTGAAATACGGCCGGGCTGGACGGAAATGGAAACTGCCCTGCAATTTGAGCTGGAAGCCAGGCGCAGGGGGGCCGAGCAGGTGGCCTTCGAGACCATTGTCGCTTCCGGAGAGAATTCAGCCATGCCCCATGCCCGCCCTTCCAATCGCAAAATAGAGATGGGTGATTTTGTCATAATCGATTTCGGCGTCAGGTATCGGGGATACTGTTGCGACGAAACATGTACACTGGCATTTGGGGAATTGACAGTCGCGAAAAAAAATGCTTATCGTGCCACACTCAAAGCCCATGACGAGGCCATCGCCTCGATCAGGGAGGGAGTTGCCGCCGCTTCTGTGGATCGGCTCGTTCGCGATGTGCTGGGCAAAAAATACAGCCGCTACTTTGTTCATGCGACCGGCCACGGTGTTGGTCTGGAAGTTCATGAGGCACCCCGTCTGGCGTTGCAATCTCCGGATGTGCTCTCCGCGGGAATGCTCGTTACGGTAGAGCCGGGTCTTTATTTTCCGGACAGATGGGGGATACGGATCGAAGACACGGTTTGGGTGAAAAAAAATGGTTGCCAAGCCATAACAAAATTGGATAAAAAACTTACAATTATTGAATAAAGTTTGAGGTTGTTGACATGAAAGTATTCCCTGAAGACCTCCTTTATAGCCGTGAACACATCTGGGTGCGGGTGGAAAGTGATCTGGCCACACTGGGCATTACCGATTATGCCCAGGAAAGTCTGGGCGAAGTCTTATCTATCGAACTTCCTGAAGCGGACATCTATGTGGAACGGGACGAAGTCTTCGGCTCGATTGAGTCTACCAAGGCCGTTGTCGATCTGATTGCTTCCGTCAGCGGGACAATAGTCAGTGTCAATGAAGACATCAACGATGATATCGGCATTATCAACAGTGATCCTCACGATACGGGTTGGCTGATTGTCATCGAGATGGATGATCTTTCCCAGCTGGATGATCTGCTTGATGCCTCCGGGTATCATGATTTTATCATGCAACAGGAATCCGAATAACAGCATTTTATGAAGTGGCGGCTGCTTAAGTACCGGAGACTAAGCGCGTTTGAGAACATGGCCATCGACGAGGCTATTTTCCGGGAAACGGTCGCAAACCAGAAAACTCCCACGTTACGTTTTTTCGGCTGGTCTCCATCGGCTGTTTCTGTCGGTTACTTCCAGGATCCCAATAAAGAAATCAACATTCGGCGTTGCCGGGACACGGGTGTAGATCTTGTCCGCAGAATAACCGGCGGGAAAGCGGTCTATCACCACGATGAAATTACCTATTCGCTGACGGCGTCCGGGGCGGAACGAATTTTTCCCGATGATCTCATACTTACCTACGACCTCATCAGCCGCGGTCTCGCGTGCGGCTTGTCCATGTTGGGGATCAGCGCCGAACCGGCCCCGGTGGATATTGCTCCGTTAAAGAAAAAAATGGAGCTTTCCTCCACATGCTTTTGGGCACCATCAGCCAGGGAGTTACTTGTCGGAGGGAAAAAAATCTGCGGCAGCGCGCAGGTACGTACCCGCGGCGGTTTTCTGCAGCACGGTTCAATGCTCATGACTTTTGATGCGCGGCAAACGGCTGCCCTGACTCTTTGTGCATGTTCAGAAGAGGTTTGCGGAAAACTCGGAGAGTCGGTAACAGCCGTAAATGAACTTGTTTTCCCGGCAGTGAACGGCGAAGATTTAAGCCGCGCCCTGGAGCAAGGTCTTTCAAAACAGCTGGGCGTTGAATTTTCACCGGGGTGGCTGACCCCTTCCGAGGAACGGCTCGCTGGTCAGTTGCTGCAAAAGTACACCAGCGATGCCTGGAATTTTGCCCGCGCGAAAATTGCTTGCCAGATGGCCTAACTGTCTGTATTTCAAGAACATAGGAGGCGCGTGATGGCTTTCTTAGGCAATTAAGTGATGCCGATGGCGGGGCCGACTTTCTTTTTGGTTGCAATTTTTGACAATTAAGCATATATGTCCACTGATTTATTCAGAGTCCCTTTTTTTAAGCGTAAAATATGGGTGTTCTGAATGCAGCTATGCCGTATGGGGTTGACAAAGACGTTTTTTTGTGGCTGTTACCCCGGGTGAGGAGCGTGATTTAAAAACTGGTGGAAATCAAGGGTGGTTAGACGGCACGGATGTTTTTCGTTACGTGCCGGACTGCCCTTTTTTTGTATTTAAAATTCAGCAGCTACAGGTCAAAATTTTAAACAGATGAGGGAGGAACAACATTGGAAGTAAAGGTCATTGATAATGATGTAGAGAAGGCTCTGAAGATTTTGAAGAACAAACTTTCTAAAAGCGGCTTGTTTAAGGAGCTGAAAGTCCGCCGGGCTTATGAAAAGCCATCGGTTAAAAAGAAGAGAAAAACGATTGAAGCCCGTCGCAGATTGGCCAAAGTGCAGCGTCGGCGCAGTAATTAAATTATTTTCTGTGGCAGCAGGGGGCGATGAGTGTGTTTTTCTCATCGTGAAGCCGGAAGGAGGGATGAAACTTGGAAAAGCAATATCTTATCGATTCACTAACCAAGGGAGAAGCGTGGCGTATTTTCCGCATCATGGCGGAATTCGTAGAATCTATTGAAATTCTGTCCAATGTTGATAATGCGGTAAGTATTTTCGGTTCAGCCCGGATCAAACCGGAGGACAAGTACTACCGGATGGCGGAGGAACTTTCCCGGCTTCTGGTGGAAAATGGTTTTGCCGTGATTACGGGCGGCGGCCCAGGCATTATGGAGGCCGGTAACAAAGGCGCGGCCGAAGCCGGCGGCAAATCCGTGGGCATGAATATCAAGCTCCCCTTCGAGCAAAAACCCAATCCTTATGCCAACATTCCTCTGGACTACAAATACTTTTTCATCCGCAAAGTCATGTTCATCAAGTATGCCGTGGCCTATGTGATTATGCCCGGCGGCTACGGCACGATGGATGAATTTTTTGAAGCCTTAACATTGATTCAAACCAGGCGCGTCAGAAGTTTTCCGGTTATTCTGATGGGACGTGAATACTGGCAGGGGCTTTTGGACTGGCTGAAAGACACCATGCTCAAAAGAGAGATGATTCTGCCGTATGACCTTGATATGATACAGGTCATAGATGAGCCGGAAGAAGTCGTCAAGCACATCAAGAAATACGTTATCATGTAAATTGTCATTGTTTTGTGTCGAGGGTTTTCCATGACCCCGGAGCAAGCGCTTGAGGAATTAAAAAAAGGGAAGGCAGCCCCCTGTTATCTCTTGTACGGTGAACAGGAATATCTTATCCAGGAGACGCTCAACGATCTTTTGGATTTGATCATCCCGGCCGCAGACCGCGCTTTTGGCCTTTTTTCTCTTGACGGCGATGCCGCAGAGTTTGACCTGCTCAAAGATCACCTCTTGTGTGCATCTCTTTTGGGCGGGAAAAAAGTGGTCGTGGTGAAAGAAACGACCATTTTCCAGCCGCGTGAAACCCCCGGTGAGCTGATCGTTAAAATCCGTGAAAACCTTGATGAGCATCCCGACAAAGCAGCGGCCTTTTTTCTCACTTTTCTAAAAATATCCGGTTTTACCTGGGAGGATATGCAGGGTGACGGATGGCGGAAAATAACCGACGAGCAGTGGCGTAAAGTTGTCGCTGGTGATGACCGGGATGACCGGAGTAAGTGGCTGCCCCGTGTTGTGGAGATTTGCACCGCCCGGGGCAGGACCGCCGTGGGGGGACGAGACCAGGACGAACAATACGAAAAACTTTTAACTGAAGGCATTGCCCCGGGGAATTGCCTGATCATGACGGCCACGGCGGTTGATAAAAGAAAGAAGCTGTTCAAAACGATCGATAAGACGGGCGTTGTCTTGTATTTCGGCCTTGCAAAAAAGGAGGCACAGATAAGGCAGGTTCTTACGGAGGAGGCGGCCAAACTGTTTGCCCGTAACGGTAAGAGCCTGACGGCCGGTGCATGGGCGGCGCTTGGAGGTAAAACCGGTTTTGAGCTGCGATCCTCTTTAAATGAACTCGAGAAGCTTATCCTCTATTCGGGCCATAGGCAGGTTATCGATGAAAAAGACGTTGAAGCGGTCGTCAGTCGAACCAGGGAGGATAAAGTTTTTGATCTCACGGCGGCGCTGGCTGAGAAAAATGTAAAAGCTGCGCTGGCGGCGCTGGGGGCTTTACTGGAGCAGGGGGAGCATCCTTTGATGATTTTGTCGATGATCGGCCGGGAAGTGCGCCATCTTTTGCAGGCCTCGCTTCTGATTGGCTCGGGGAAGCTGCCCAAAGTCACATCGCATATGCAATATGCCGTCTTCCAGAAGAATGTCTATCCTGCAGTGACGGCTCTGGTTACGGAGTCGGGCCGCGGGCAGGATCTCCTGATCAACAAGCATCCCTATGTGATCTTCAATGCGCTTCGTGCCTGCGGCCGGTTTACCCGTGGTGATTTGCTGAGTTTCCTCAATGAACTGCTTTCAGTCGACCTGGCAATGAAATCATCGGCGACCGAACCGCGTCTCCTTCTGGAACGCTTTTTGGTGAGGGCCTGTTCTACAGTTTCCTGATTATTGCCTCTGTCCGCTTCCGGCTCCGGGAAAGCCTGCGGGATGGACCTTTTTTTGCCGTGCTGCGTCTTGTATAATATTCATCACCTGCCTGCTTGTCCGGCTTTCCGTAATCATCCGGTTTCACCATCAGTCGGTTGATATAAGTTTCAAACTCCTGAGAGGGCAGGGCTGTTTTCCCATGTCGTTCGGCGAAAGAGGTTATTTCACGGTCGGAGGAAACAACGAGGATTTCTTCATCGGCCCCAGCGCTGATCTCTTTGATGATTTCATCGGCCTTCACACCCAGGGGCGAGTAGATCAGCCCGATTCCTGACACAGAGTCTCTCTCCTGTAAGGGTGACCCGCCGGCCCAGCCGTCAAAAACCACGGTGATGCGATGGCGTTTCCGACGGCGGTACAAGGAAAGCCACTCAATCAGAGCTTTACGGCCGGCTTCAAGGCTTTGCCTTTCAAAGCGTCGCAGGTTGGGCGACTGCCGGATCAGATTATAGCCGTCAATTAAAATGTGCATGGCCGATTGTTGCATATTTGATGCTGTGTCTTCAATAAATATTATGTCTGCATTTCCCTTGACGCGGAGGCGCTCCGCCTGTAAGCTCCTGGATGCTTCAATGGCTTTGCGCGGGTTGGCCCGCCGACATTAAATCACACGGAGGTTACCATGGAAATCAAAAAAATATGTGTACTGGGCGCCGGACTGATGGGCAGCGGCATTGCGCAGGTGTGTGCCGCAGCCGGCTTCGATGTGACCATGCGGGATATCGAGCAGCGATTTATCGACAACGGCATGAACACGATTAAGAAGAATCTGACGCGCGATACGGAAAAAGGAAAAATCACCAAAGAGCAGATGGATGCTTTGCTGGGAAGAATCAAACCGACACTGGATTTAAAAGAAGCGGCCGGCAGTGCAGATGTCGTGGTGGAGGTGGTGATTGAATTGATGGATCTGAAGAAAAAAGTATATGCGGAACTGGAAGAGGTTGTCCCGCCGCACTGCCTGTTTTTTACCAATACGTCGGGCCTGAGTATTACGGAAATGGCCGCCATTACCAGCCGTCCGGAGCGTTTCATAGGCACGCACTTTTTCAATCCTGTCCCGGTGATGCGTCTTTTGGAAGTGATCCGCGGCCAGCAGACTTCTGATGAGACGGTGGAAATTGCCGTAGCCTGGGGTAAAAAAATCGGCAAGGAAGTGGTCATGGTAAAGGAGGCGCCTGCGTTTGTCGTCAATCGTATTTTATGCTCGATGATAAACGAGGCTTTTTTTGTGCTGGATGAGGGATTGGCAACACCTGAGGATATTGACAAGGCGATGCAGCTGGGGTGCAATCATCCCATCGGGCCTTTGGCGCTTGGTGATCTGATCGGGCTGGACACGCAGCTGAGAATCTGTGAAGGCATGCACCGCGAGCTGGGTGACAAATACCGTCCCTCGCCGCTTTTGCGGAAGCTTGTCCGCGCCGGCAATTTCGGGCGGAAATCCGGCCGTGGTGTCTATGATTACAGTAAAAAATAAGCGAACATGAAATTTTCGGGGCGGCCGTTAGTGTTGTACGGCCGCCCTTTTCCATTTATTGAATTTGGAGCTGATAATCAGGCCCGGTTGGCGGCTGCTTTGAGGGCGGCGATTGTCTGAGCATAATCGGGCATGCCGAAGACCGCTGCGCCCGCGACCAGAACGTCGGCGCCCGCATCGGCGATGGCAGAGATATTTTGTAAATTTACGCCCCCATCGACTTCCAGCAGAGGTTTTTTGGTGAGACAAGCGATCATGTCTGCCGCTTTTTTGATTTTGGCCAGCGAGCTCTCAATAAACTTTTGTCCCCCGAAACCGGGATTTACCGACATGACAAGAAGCAGGTCGATGTCCGCCAGAATTTCCTCTACAAAAGAAAGAGGAGTCGCCGGATTCAAGGAAACCCCCGCCTTTTTGCCTGCCTTCCTGATCAGGTCCAGTGTTCGATGAAGGTGGCTGGCCGCCTCGACGTGTACCGTTATATAATCGGCGCCCGCGTCCGCAAAAACGTCGATGAAGTTTTCCGGATTGCGGATCATTAAATGAACGTCGAAGGGAAGTTTTGTTGCCCTACGCAAAGCCGCGATAATTGCCGGCCCCATAGTGATATTGGGAACAAACTGACCGTCCATGACATCGACATGAATCCAGTCGGCGCCGGCTTTTTCCACCGCTTGAATTTCTTCGCTGAGCTTTCCGCCGTCAGCGGAAAGAATTGATGGGGCGACAAGCTTCATGGCAGCTCTCCTTTATGGGCGTAACAAATATACGAAAGAACCGGGACTGTCAACCCGAATAGCAAAGCACGGCCGTCCTTTATAAAAGGCGCATAGAAGGTGGGTGGACACCTGAGTCGGCATTCTTCGGCCATGGCTTTTTACTTGACACAGGAGCGTAAAACATCAAATATGGGCCGATGAGACTTTTATACAATATTATTGTGCTTATTTCAGCCCCTCCCGTTTTGTTGTATTTCCTGCTCAAGATGTTGCTTACAGGTAAATACCGTCGTAGTTTTTTGCAGAAGCTGGGGTTGCGTCAGAGTAACTTTCTTGAAAATATCGGTCCCGGCCCTCGCCTGTGGATGCACGCAGTATCTGTTGGTGAAGTTAATGCAGCTTTGCCGATTGTGGCTGAATTAAAAAAAATCAGACCGGATTTTCGCGTCATTTTTTCTACTTCCACAGAAACAGGGCAGGATCTGGCGCGAAAGACAGTAGCCGGTGTGGATGCCTTCATTTACTTTCCCCTGGATATACCGCCGGTTGTTGTCAAGATGCTTGACCTTGTCCGTCCCGATGTCTTCGCTTTCGTCGAGACCGAGCTGTGGCCGAATTTTCTGGCTGCCTGTCGCAGACGCCGTGTTAAAGTCGTGATGGTCAATGGCAGAATTTCAAACCGTTCATTTAACAAGTACCGACGCACCGGTTTTTTCTGGCGCCGGATCCTGCAAAGCGTGGATTGTGCGGCAATGATCACACAGCTCGATGCTGATAGAATAACTCAGATGGGGATGACCAAAGGAGCGGTTGCCGCACTGGGCAACAGCAAGTATGACGCACTGGCGGCCACAACATCGCCCGCTTTATATCAGGAGGCACTAAGGGTTTTCCATGCCGGGCCGGAAGAAAAATTCTTCGTTGCCGGCAGTACCCACCCCGGAGAAGAAAAAATCATCATTTCCGTCTATCAGAAACTTTTGTCTGATTATCCGGAATTCAGCCTTATTCTGGTGCCGCGCGATATCAGACGTGCCGGGGAGATAACCGGGCTTTTACGCCAGTGCGGCCTGCCGGCGGCGGTGACCTTTTCACAGATGAAAAACCGTGGCCGGAACAAAGAGCACACAGTGGTTGTGGTTGATGTAATCGGAGAGCTTTTTAAAATCTATTCCCTGGCAACCATTGCCTTTTGTGGAGGTTCAATGGTGCGCAGGGGAGGCCACAATCTTCTGGAGGCCACAGCCTGGGGCAAGGTCGTTTTTTACGGGCCCTTTATGGATGATTTTCACCGGGAAGCGGCTCTGATGGAAGAGGCGGGTGCCGGAATCAGGGTTACAAACGAGGATGAGCTCCTGGCAGGAATTTTGCGGGTACTGGGCGATCCGGTGGACCTGAAGCGCCGCGGGGAAAACGGTAAAGCCGCCGTGCTGGCCAATATGGGCGCGGCAAAAAGACACGCACAGATGATCACAGGCAGGATAGGTTGAAGTTCGGGCGGATGTGACAAAGTAAAACGGCAAGGCATCTTGACAGGCGGCAAAAAGATGGTAAAAAATGAAGCGGTCAGAATTGGAGGGTTAGATTATGCTGAAAAAATACGAGGCGGCCAGCGAGCGAGTAAATCTGGCAAGGGCTTTCATGGCCAGATCCATCATTGGGAAATACCTCAACCGGACCAACCTCATCTTTTACTCGGAACTTTCCAGTCTGATCGGCTGCGAGGCGTTTGTAAAGCACGAAAATCATAACCCGACAGGATCTTTCAAGATCAGGGGCGCTCTGAATTTTTACCATCACATCTCCAGAGAAAAACTGGACGCCGGGATACTGGTGGCTACCCGCGGTAATCACGGCCTGGCCATGGCGTGGGCCGGCCAATGGTTTCAGGTCCCCTGTACGGTTGTTGTTCCCGAAAACAATAACCCGGAAATCAACCGGATCATTGAAAACTACGGAGCTGAATTAATTGTTCGCGGCGCGGATTTTTATGATGCCCAGTCCTACTGCGAGGAACTGGTCGACAGTGCCGGCTATTATTACGTCGAGCAGGGCAACGAGCCGGAAATCTTAAACGGCATAGCCACATTGGGACTGGAAATCATGGAAGACCTGCCGGAGGTGGACACTATTATCTGCCCGATCGGCGGCGGCGCCGGCTGTGCGTCGATTTTAAAAACAGTGCGTACTATCAAGCCTTCCGTGGAAATCATCGGCGTGGAGCCTCAAAATGCTCCTTCTTTTTATGAGTCCTGGAAGAAAAAGGAAATTATTACCCTTGACGAAGCGGAGACGGTGGCCGACGGACTTGCCGCCCGGACGGTGTTTCATTTGCCCTACGTGATTCTTCGTGACAGCATTGACGACGTTGTGCTGTTGTCGGAAGAGGAGATCCTGCAAGGTGTGGCCCTGGCGCTCACAGCGACACACAACCTGGCCGAGTCCGCCGGCGGTGCCTCGCTTGTCGCCGCCTGTAAAATACGTGAAAGGCTTGCGGGCAAGAAAGTAGTCATGATCATGTCGGGTGGCAATTTGAACATTAACGATCTAAAACAAGCGATCAACGTCTGACAACCCTTTTGAAAAACTGGAACCTGGAGGATTATTTTTGCAGTTATGACCGAAAACGACATTTCCGCCCCGACCGATTTCATCCGCGAGATCATTGATGAAGATCTCCAAACGAACAAACATGAAGGACGAGTGGCCACGCGCTTTCCACCCGAGCCCAACGGCTATATTCATATCGGACATGCCAAGTCCGTATGTCTTAACTTCGGTCTGGCCAAACAGTATGGGGGGACCTGCAACCTGCGGCTCGATGATACCGATCCGGCCGGCGAGTCCATGGAATATGTTGAATCCATCATTCGCGATGTGCGCTGGCTGGGGTTTGACTGGGGAGAACGCCTGTTTTACGCATCCGACTATTTTGAAAAACTTTACCGCTTTGCCGTGGAGCTCATCAAAAGGGGAGAGGCTTACGTGTGCAGTCTGACACCGGCGCAGATTCGTGAATACAGAGGATCTTTTACCGAGCCGGGCAGAGAAAGCCCCTACCGCAATCGCTCCGTGGAAGAGAATCTGGATCTTTTCGCGAGGATGCGCGCAGGCGAATTCGCCGACGGCAGCCATGTGCTGCGCGCCAAAATCGACATGGCCGCACCTAATGTTGTCATGCGTGATCCGGTCATCTACCGTATTAAAAGAGAAACTCACTACCGTACCGGTGATCAGTGGGTCATCTACCCGATGTACGATTTTGCCCATTGTCTGTCAGACGCGCTGGAGCGCATCACCCATTCCATCTGTACGTTGGAGTTTGAAAACAACCGTCCTTTGTATGATTGGATTGTCGAGCGTCTGATTCCGGCCGACCGTCCCCGGCAGATCGAGTTTGCGCGTCTGAATGTCAGCTACACGGTGCTCAGCAAGCGCAGGCTGATTGAGCTGGTGAATGACAAGCATGTACAGGGATGGGATGACCCTCGTATGCCCACTGTTTCCGGCATGCGCCGGCGCGGTTATACACCTGAGGCGATCCGTGATTTTTGCCAGGCGATAGGTGTGGCCAAAAACGATAACCTGGTTGATGTCGCCCTTCTGGAGCATTGCGTCCGTGATGACCTGAACGGTCGTGCCCCCCGGGCCATGTGTGTGCTGCGCCCGCTGAAGGTCGTGATCGAGAATTACCCGGAAGGGCAAAGCGAGGAGTTCGACTTTGCCAATCACCCGCAGAAGCCGGAGCTGGGGACCAGAAAGGTCACCTTTTCCCGCGAGCTGTATATCGAGCGCGATGACTTCATGGCAGATCCACCGAAGAAATACAACCGCCTTGGTCCGGGACGTGAAGTGCGTCTGCGCAATTCATACGTCATCAGATTTCAAAGCATGGAGAGAGATGAAAAAACGGGGGAAGTGACTCAGATTAACTGCACCTATGATCCGGCGACGAGAAACGCTCCGCCGGCCGACGGGCGCAAAGTGCAGGGGGTGATTCACTGGGTTTGTGCAGGCCGTGCCGTGCCGGCCGAGGTTCGTCTGTATGACCGCCTGTTTACAGTTGAAGACCCGGGCAGTATGGACAACTTCCTTGATTACCTTAACCCGAATTCACTGGAAGTCCTGACGGGCTGCTATGCAGAGCCGGGCCTGAAAAACGTTCCGCCGGGCACATCGCTGCAGTTTGAAAGGCTGGGATATTTCTGTGCCGACGAGAAAGACTCGAAAGACGGCAGATTGGTTTTTAACCGGGTTGTATCGCTGCGCGACAGCTGGGCAAAAATCGCCGCCAAAGGGTAAAAGAACTCAGCGTCTGCGGTTTTGTTTTGCGTGCGCGGAAAACAGCCGCCGTTAGTCTCTTCTTATTCTTCCGGCACCGTCAGAAGGTCCGTCTGTATTTGTGTGCCGTTTTTGTAAACGACCGTGCGCATCAGCCTGCGGTTGTCGCTGAAAGAAAAAGAATACTCAAGCGTGAGAGTTTCATCCGGATACCGCCGGCTGATTTCCTTCATTTTTTCATGAAACCTTTTGTAAGTTCCCGGATTATTTCCTCCTCTGGGGGCCAGACGGAAATATTCACGATCTGTGACCTTTGTATAGAGATGGTATAACTGGCGGCAGTATTCCATAATCTCCGGTGTTGAGCCGCTGATTGTCACCAAATTCCATGTTTTCATTTCAATCCGATCATGAACCGCTGTTTATGAAAGAACTTTCACGAAAATGAGGTTCGCGGCGATAAAAATTGTTTGCCGTCTTTTTTTTCGTGCTGTTTGAGGCGGCAAGCCGGTCATCCGGTTTTCGCCGGAGGGGTGCCGGATCACGAGATGGAGCTGATGCCGGCGGCGTTTAACCCATCTTCCGCAGTAAGCGTTGAAATTTGATGAAAACAGGCCGTATTATTTTAAAAAACGTAATTAATACACGGGGGCTTATTGAAAAACTCAATGTAGTGCAGAAAAGCCGCCTTGCGCAAT
>JAGPFA010000054.1 GCA_018056765.1 Syntrophaceae bacterium | reverse complement strand
GTCGCATTCTAAAATTATCACTGGCCATGAAACGCCGGGAGTGGTTTCTTGGGCTTTGGGACAAAACATCACGTCTCTCGTTGCCTGTAACCATTCCAAAATTGAACCCTATTGCGTAATCTGGGATAATGATATTGAACTGTTATGAACCGACGAAAAGCATTGCCTGAACGGACGGTCATGCGGTGACCCCTATGAACATAACTGCTGGGAAAACGACCAAAGGTACACCTCAACAGGCGGCAGGTGATGCTCAAAAAGTATTTACCGGTCTGCTGGTTGCGGCCAAAAATATATCTTTGTATCCCCAGGGCCATGTGATGACCGCAAAATTTGCCAGGAAAGCTCATCAGGCCCTCGGCTCATATCTCGTAAGCTATGGGTATCTGAGAATCGAAATTGATAAAGACCGTGTTCTGGCTCAGGGAGAAGAGATTTTTACGGGCCCCTTTGAGGAGGGAAGCCTGCCTTTTATCCTTTTTCGCGACGGCATTCGCTGGATTGAATTTGTCGAGGGGCTGGAAGCTGAGGAGGTTGCCGAATTTTTAAAGATTCTTCAACAATTTTCGTCATTGGCCGATGAGCCGGAAGGGGATTTCGCGACCGGCATCTGGGGGATGAAATTTCCTCACATTCAATATGAAATAGCTGATTTCTCCTCCGGCACAGAAGGCGGCTGGGAAGAGGGAGAGGAAGGAAAAGGGGACAAAAAAAACGAAATATCGTCTTTCAAGACTGGCTCTGCCGTTACGACGCCAGGGAGAAAAAACATGGACGGGCGGTCCGGTTCTTTGCTGCCCCCTATTGATCCGGAAGAAACGATTCTGACCTTGCAGGAACAAAGGCAATTGCAGGAAATGGTCAGCCTGGAGGCGGCGACTGATTACGCCGCGGGGGTGGACGTTCTGATGGACGGAATGCTTTTGTGCAGGGAAAAGGAAAGCTTCACGGTTATTGTTGATGTGTTACTCGATGAGTTTCGGGAAAGTCTGTCGCGCGGCGAATTCGACACCGCCTTGAAAATCGTTTGGGGGCTGCGCAAAGTTGCCGGAAAATACCAAAAGCAGTTGCCGTGGGCGGGGGATGTTTGCGTTAACTTTTTTGCGAAAGCCTCTGCACCCGAATCTTTGTCCCCCGTACTTGGCCAATGGAGCCGTCTCGAAAATGATGAAGCGGACACCTTAATCCGGATTTTCGGGTGTCTCGACCCGTCAGCCGTCTTGACGCTGGCACTTTTGCCGCAGGGTGAATATTCCCGAGTGAAAAATCAGCTTTTGACAGACGCGATTATTTCTCTGTCCGAAAGAGATAGTCGTCCTCTGGAGGCTCTGCTGGACGAGGCGGGGCAGGAACTGGCGGAAAGTCTGTTTCCTGTGATTATGCAACTGGATATAGAAACCTCCCTGCGTTTTCTGCGACGCCTGGCTGCTCATCCCAATGTTTCCGTACGGCGCAGGACGGTCGGAGAAATCTTGCGACACCCGCTGGCTTTGCCCGGTGAAATATTAAAACTCATTGACGATCCGGATAAGACGATTCGCCATCTTGTATTGCGCTATGCGGCAACTTCCGGCAGGCAGGACGCCGCGGAACAATTTCTCACCCAATATCTTGTCAAGACGAAATTCGGTAAAAGCGATGAAAGATTTATGATTGAATGTTTCAGAGCGCTCGGCAAGTGTGGTTCATCACGCAGCGTTCCCTGGCTGAAGGAGACTCTGCTCAGTAGAAGGTGGTTGCCCGGAAAGCAACGCCGGGCCCGCCGTAAAGGCGCGAAAGTCGCCCTCGAGGGACTGCAGATTCCTGAGGCCAGGCAGGTGCTCGAAGATGCCAGGCGTATCTCTTACCTGCCTTTGAGGAAAATTATCCGCTGGGCGAAAAGAAATATAATGAAAAATAAAGGATGACCGAAGAGATGTCCGGTAATCATAAACCGGCAAAGTCCGGATACGAATTTTTAAAGTCCCTGTACTATCTCCTTAAAAATGCGAGAATATACCGGGATGATAACGAGTTGATGCAAAGATGTGTTGTTCGGTTTCAGTCCGCCTTAAAAAAACTCACTGACGATGACGAGTTGAATATCCATTTGTGGCGGGGAAGGTTTCACGTGCAGGGTGAAAGACTGCGCTACCGGCGCGACAGCGCCGCGGTTATTGACGCGCTGGGCGAATACTTGTCACAACGGGGTATCGGCCATGTTCAGTTCACTAAAAGTGCATCCACAGAGGAGGCCATCGCGTTTGCTCGTTTGCTCAATGACTCGGCCGCAGAAGATGACCCGTTGGGGTGGTTGGAGGGCTCATTGGGTGACCGGAATCTCTCATGGGTGAGGATCTTCGGGCCGCTCAGCGAGGAGCCGGCAGGTGCCAAATACCACACTACGGGGAAGGGGCGCTATGAAAAAGCCAAAAATATTTATCTCAGCGCTGTGGAAGCTGTAAAGGAGGTAGCCGCCAAATCCTCGCAGGGTGTTGCCGGAATCCGCAAAGTCAGGCGGCTGGCACAGAATATCGTGGACCTGGTCAGGGAAGATACCCCTTTGATGCTGGGGCTGGCGTCCATCAAAGACTACGATGACTATACCTATGCTCATTCCGTCAACGTTGCCCTGCTGGCTGCCTGTCTGGGAAATTACATTCACATGCCGGATGTGAGCCTCGAGCACCTGACCGTTTGCGGGCTTTTGCACGATCTGGGAAAAGTTGGTGTATCCAAAAATATTTTAAACAAGCAGGGCGAACTAACCGGCGATGAATGGGACGAAATGAAAAACCACCCCCTCATCGGAGTGCGGAAAATTCTCCGACTCAACGCACCCCGGAAGCTGCGCGCAAAAATAATCATCGGTCCGTTTGAACACCATCTCAATCCCGATATGACCGGTTACCCAAGGACGGTTTTCATGAATAAAGTAAGCCTGATCGGGAAAATACTGCGCATCGCCGACGTGTATGAAGCTCTGACCTCACACCGGGGGTACCGCATGCGTGCCTTTGCGCCGGACGAAGCGCTCAGAAAAATGTGGGAAGAAAGGGGAAAAAGCTTCGATCCTGTATTGATGAAATGCTTTGTGCAAATGGTGGGAATCTACCCGATCGGCTCGATAGTCGAGCTGACCGACGGAGGGTTCGCACTGGTCATGGACTATCCGGATGATACACGCAAAAGCTCGCCCCTTCTGCTGCGTCTGGTAGACAAGGGCGACAAGGGGTTTATCAGAGGCGATACTGTCAAACTTAACGATCGGTCATCCGTGGTCGGTATTGTGGGAGGGATCCAGGCCCAGCATCTGGGGATTCAGTCCGCTGAATATTTTTTACAGGATAAATAGCCCGTGGCTTAGGCGAGAAACCCCTTGTGACATTTGGCCGGTAACAATGCTCTGCCATGACGGAGCTTTGTAAAACCGAACGGCATAAATAAAGGCGGCGGGGTTTTAACCCCGCCGCCTCTGGTTTGGCCTCTTTTACGACCTATTTTTTCCTTGCGGCCTTTTTAGCGACAGTTTTTTTTGCCACCTTTTTCATGACCGTCTTTTTGACGGCTGTTTTTTTCGCCGCCTTTTTGACAGCCTTTTTCACGACAGTTTTCTTTGGCGCTTTTCCTGCGGTTTTCTGCGCGGCTGTTTTTTTCACCGGTGCTTTTTTGGTAACCTTTTTAGATGTGGTTTTCTTTGCCGCCGCCTTTTTCGCGACCGTCTTTTTGACGGCCGTTTTCTTAACCGCCTTTCTGGCGGCTGTTTTTTTCACCGGTTTCGCGTTCAGCAGGGCGGCCTGAGCCGCGGCAAGTCTGGCAATGGGTACCCGGAAGGGCGAGCAGCTTACATAATCCAGCCCGGTCAGGTGACAGAACTCAATGGAAGAAGGATCTCCTCCATGTTCGCCGCAGATGCCCACCTTCAGTTTCCGATTGGTGCCCCTGCCTTTTTCGACGGCCATTTCCACAAGTTTGCCGACTCCTTCGCGGTCAAGAACACGGAAGGGGTCGACCGGAAGAATTTTCTTTTCCACATATTCCGGCAGGAATTTCCCCGCATCGTCGCGGCTGTATCCGAAAGTCATTTGTGTGAGGTCGTTGGTGCCGAACGAGAAGAAGGCCGCCTCTTTGGCTATTTCATCGGCGGTAATTGCCGCGCGGGGCACTTCAATCATTGTGCCGACCAGGTAGTCCACTTTCACTCCTGTTTCCGCCATCACTTCTTCGGCGGCGGCGACGATGATTTCTTTTTGTGCGGAAAGCTCTTTAACCGTGCCGACCAGCGGGACCATGATTTCCGGTTTGGCGTCGACTCCCTCCTTCACCAGACGGCAGGCGGCTTCGAAGATGGCCCGGGCCTGCATCTGGGTGATTTCCGGAAAGGAAATGCCCAGGCGGCAGCCGCGGTGCCCCAGCATCGGGTTGAGTTCGTGCAAAGAGGCCACCTTTGCCTTGACGGCATCGATGGAAAGTCCCATCTCGCGCGCCATTTCCCCCTGACTTTCTTCGTCCTGGGGCACAAATTCGTGCAGAGGCGGATCCAGCAGGCGGATGGTCACGCCATAGCCTTCCATGGCCTTGAGGATGCCGTAGAAATCCTCACGCTGCATCGGCAGCAGTTTGGCCAGGGCGCGTTCACGACCCTGGAGACTGTCGGAGAGAATCATCTCGCGCACCGCCCTGATCCGGTCCCCTTCAAAGAACATATGTTCGGTGCGGCAAAGACCGATACCCTGTGCGCCGAAGTTACGCGCAACTGTTGCGTCATGGGGCGTATCGGCATTGGTGCGGATACCAAGCCTCTTTACCTCGTCCGCCCACTGCATGATGGTGCCGAAATCTCCGGACAGTTCCGCCGGTCTGGTCTTTACCTCGCCCTTCATGACTTCACCGGTTGTTCCATCGAGGGAAATATAATCGCCTTCGGCAATCACATTACCGTTTACCCTGATTGTTTTTTGTGCGTAGCTGATTTCCAGCTCACCGCAACCGGACACGCAGCATTTGCCCATACCGCGGGCGACCACCGCCGCATGCGAGGTCATACCGCCGCGTGCGGTAAGGATGCCCTGCGCAACCGTCATGCCTTTGAGATCCTCGGGCGATGTTTCGATGCGCACGAGGATTACTTTTTCACCTCTGTTTCGCCAGGTTTCCGCATCATCAGCGTTGAAAACCACGCGCCCCGTGCCGGCGCCGGGAGAAGCGGGCAGGCCTTTCGCGATGACATTACGGGTGGCGTGCGGGTCAAAGGTGGGATGCAGCAACTGGTCAAGCGACGCCGGCTCGATGCGCAGAAGGGCGGTTTTCTTGTCGATGAGTTTTTCCGCCACCATATCGACGGCAATTTTTACGGCGGCGGCTGCGGTACGCTTGCCGGTACGAGTCTGGAGCATCCAGAGTTTTTCATCCTGGATGGTGAATTCAATGTCCTGCATGTCTTTGTAATGGCGTTCCAACTTGGTATAAACATTGACCAGGTCGCGATAAGCATCGGGCATATATTCTTCCAGCGATGGGTATTTCGCCGCCCGTTCCTCTTCGCTGACCTGATTGTCAGCCGCCCAGCGCCGGGAGCCTTCCCGGGTTACCTGCTGTGGTGTGCGGATACCGGCGACAACGTCCTCACCCTGGGCGTTGATCAGATATTCACCGTAAAAGAGGTTTTCGCCCGTGGCCGGATCGCGCGTGAAGGCCACTCCCGTGGCGCAGCGCTCGCCCATATTGCCGAAAACCATGGCCTGCACGTTGACGGCTGTGCCCCAGTTATCGTCAAAACCGTTCATTTTACGGTACAGGATGGCACGCGGGGTATTCCATGACATGAAAACTGCGGCAATGGCTCCCCACAGCTGCTCACGGGGATCGGTGGGGAATTCCCGGCCCAGTTTTTCCACAATCAGTTTTTTATAGCGTGCGACCAGTTCCTGGAGGTCATCCACACTCATGTCCAGATCTGCCTTGATGCCTCTTTGGGCCTTGAGTCCGTCCATGACTTCCTCGAAGGGATCATGCGCGTCTTTGTCTTCCGGCTTGAGGCCCATCACCACGTCGCCGTACATCTGCATAAAGCGCCGGTAGGAATCCCATCCGAATCTCTCGTTACCGGATTTTCTGATGATGCCGGCCACCGTTTCGTCGTTGAGACCGAGGTTCAAAACAGTATCCATCATGCCCGGCATGGATACACGTGCTCCGGAGCGGACGGACAGTAAGAGCGGGTTTACCGGATCGCCGAAAGACGCGCCCATCACTTTTTCCACTTTCCTGAGTCCTGCCTCGACTTCTTTTTCCAGTCCCGCGGGAAGCCGTCGGCCATTTTTGTAGAATTCGACACAGACGTCTGTGGTGATGGTGAATCCTGCCGGTACAGGGATACCCAAATTGGACATTTCGGCCAGATTCAAGCCCTTGCCGCCCAGCAGGTTTCTCATGTCGGATCTGGCCTCATTGATGCCTTTACCAAATGTGTACACACGTTTTGCCATATCTTTAATCTCCTTTGAAAAGAAATATGTTCTCGTCGAGAGCAGGCGGTTGTTTCATAATGGAATTAGGTGTCAGTGTAAAGTGTTTTTTGCACCAGTGAAAAGCCCCCGTTGGGGTGGGACGGGGGCTTTTGCAGGGTGGAACTATAAAGAGGGAAGGGTTCTAACTGAACAGGTTTTTCAGCGCA
>JAGPFA010000053.1 GCA_018056765.1 Syntrophaceae bacterium | reverse complement strand
AACGCCAGCAAAAGACCGATCCCCACGGAGACAACGATCACCAGTGTGGATTTCGGTAACAGCCCGGCGGTGACGGTATGTACCTGTCCGGCCAGGATGTGCAAATCAGGCTCGGCAATCGCGACGACAAACCCCAACAATATTCCTCCCCCGATCACCATTGCCAGTTTGTTTGTTTTAATCAGGTAGGCTCCCAGCAGATTGCCTATGGGGGTGATGCCAATATCTACACCGAAAAGAAAAATCGACAGGCCCAGAACGATAAACAAGGCTCCCAGTGAAAACCTCGCGACTTGTGTGAGATCAATGGAAAGAACGGTGAACCCGAGAATGAGCACGATGACCGACACCGGAAGCACCGCAAGAAGTATTTCTTTAAATTTGTCCAGAAGGATATTCACACGCCGGCCTGCCTGAGCTGATTTTCTTTAACAGAGGTTTCTACTAAATAAACATCGTACAACGCAACAAATTTATTTCCTCCATGTGTAAACCGGCAAATTCGCGGCTTGACACAAGATGATGCTTTGTGCAAAAAAGCGAAATACTCTGTTTTCGGCAGGACTCATCTCCGACCAATGACTACAAAGCAGACATTTGCCGACAAAGTAATCGACTTTAACCGGAAACTGAAATTTTCCGGGATACTGCCCGCGGGTTTTGCGTTGATCAATCCGTTTGCCGACAATTCAGAAGCAACGGCCGCCATGGAGAAGTTCTACCGTAAATACTACAACGACACTCACAAAAGAAAATTCATTATCGGTATAAACCCGAGCCGTCACGGCGCAGGTGTAACCGGAGTGCCGTTTACCGACACCAAGCGGCTGGCATCGGTCCTGGGCATCATCATGCAACAGGCCCCGACGCACGAGGTTTCCTCAGTGTTCATCTATGATGTGATAGATGCGTTCGGTGGCGCGGAAGTATTCTACAAGAAATTCTATATCAACTCCCCTTTCCCTCTGGCGATCGTCCGCAAAGGGAAAAACAACCGATGGCTCAACGCCAATTATTATGACGATAAACTTCTTTTGGAAAGTGTGACGGATTTCATGATCGATTCGCTCAGAAAGAACATTGCTCTGGGGCTGTATACTGACGAGGTTTTTGTGCTGGGAAAGAAAAACGCCGCGTTCCTTAACAGGCTAAACCTGGAACACAATTTTTTCGGACGCCTGATCGTTTTGGAACATCCCCGCTATATTCAGCAATACAAAGCCGCCCACAGGAAGTCTTATATCGATGAATACCTCACCAGCCTGGCCGGCTGATTTAAACAACAGCCGCACAGAATATTAATACCTTGTTACGTGATGCTCGGCCAGGCCGAAGAAATCTCTGACCTGATAGACCCGGCCATCCTCTCCTGTAAGAGTGCCGTTGTAATAGCCGAAAGGCTGACGGAAATCGGATCGGATCAGGCCGGCGATGTTGATGCTTTCGGCGCGCTCGCCCACAGGGCGGAATGTCAAATCGGCCCTTCCGTCGGCAGTTCTCATCTTCCAGGGCCGAAGAGGATCATCAAAGCTGAAGCGCGCCTCTTTCAGACATGTAATTTTGCCGCCATACCAGAAACAATTCTCGTTGGCATCGCTGTCGTCGGTGATCATATTTTGACACAGATTAAAGGCGAGCAGCCGACCTTCTTCGGTATAGCCGGCGGCCGTCGCCCATTTCCAGAAACTTACATACGGATAAAAAGTTTTTTGCTCGTCAACCAGTGCAAGACAATCATCTTCTTTCAGAGCAATCTCACTGGAACCAACCACGAGGCGGCCGGAAGCAGGTACAGCCGTCTTATGGGTATAAAAAGGCCGGCAGCGGGTGATGGGCGAGACCTGTACCAGCGGTTCGAACCGGATTAAGTCCTCATGGACGATAATTTCACCCCGGACAGCCGGCTTATCCTTGTCTTGTTTGATATCGACCGTTATGCGGTGAAATCCCTCGTTCAGATTGTTGTCAAACGACAGGTGGTAGCCTTCCGCCTCAAAGAAACACCGGTCCTGATAAACTTCACTTGCTACACGGATGGATTTTCCCGATACCTGCCGGCCGTACTCAATGCGGGTATTTTTCTGCCGGTCATAAATGTAAAAAAAAGAAATGCCCATGAATTTGGCGTCAAAGATGACCATGCCGATATAATGCCCGGGAGTGACAATACCGTAGTGCTGCCATTCCTTGAGACGGAATTTTTTCCAGAAGCGCGGAGCGCCGGCAGCGTAAAGCGGGGCATCAATTACATTGGCATTGTGAAATGGGACGTGGAATGTGCCGAAATTTACCTGGCCGTTCCTCTCTACCATTCTTTCCGGCGTTGCCTCTAATCTTCTCAAGACACTCTCCTTGATGACTGGTCAATCCTGAACCCTGGGCAGGTCGGGAAAGTTTTTGTCCAGTGCGGCATTCCACTTATCGACATACGTCCGTACTTTTTGCATCAATTCCGAAATATCACCTTCGATTGTAATGGAATGAATTCTGTCGCCCTGGGCAATGTCATTGACAATGCCCTGATCAATTTCTCCGGCCACCTCGCCGAAGACGGTGTGTTTATCGTCGAGCCACGGTGTGGCCACGTGCGTGATAAAAAACTGACTGCCATTGGTTTCGGGACCGGCATTGGCCATGGACAAAATACCCGGCCGGTCGTGACGTAACCCGGCGACAAATTCGTCGCCGAACCGATAGCCAGGGCCTCCTCGTCCGTCACCCACCGGACACCCTCCCTGAATCATGAAATCGGCAATGACACGATGAAATTTCAAATTGTTGTAAAAGCCGCGCCTGGCCAGGTTGACGAAATTTCCCACGGTCACGGGAACCTCGTCGGCAAAAAGCCTGAGCCTGATAGCTCCTTTGTCCGTTTCAATAACCGCGATCAGTTTGTTTTTCATGATTTACTCCTTGAGGATGAATGGTTAAACTCTAAAGACTATCCGCGGATATGTCAAGGCAAAAACCGTCTTGCAAAAGATCGGCGAGTGCGCTAATGACGTCAAACCATTAGAAATAACCGGCAGGCGTCCGTCGCTTTATCCGGCAGGGGAAAAGGCATGAAAACAGAAAACAGCAGGGATAAAATACTGGTCAGCGTGGTCATGGGCAGTGACTCTGACCTGCCCGTCATGGAGGAAGCGGTAAAAATCATGGACGAGTTCGGCATCGGCTGCGAATTGGTCGTCACATCCGCGCACCGCACACCCGAGCGGACATCAAGATTCGCCAAAAATGCCGCCGGCAGGGGGATCAGAGTGATCATTGTCGGCGCAGGCGCGGCAGCACACCTTGCCGGTGTCATCGCCTCGCAAACCATGCTGCCGGTTATCGGTGTACCCATCGACGCGACATCTCTGGGTGGTCTGGACGCCCTTTTAGCCACGGTGCAGATGCCCGGCGGCATTCCCGTGGCAACCATGGCTATCGGCAAGGCGGGCGCGAAAAACGCCGCTCTGTTCGCCGTGCGTCTCCTGGCGCTGGAAGACAAAAACATCCACTCGGCACTGGCCGCCTATATTAAAAAGATGGCGACCGATGTGGATAAAAAACACAAAAAACTGACTGCCGCCCGCATGGCTGCAAAGCGCCCTTAAGCCCCCGGACGGCCAGGCATCTCCGGACACGCATTCGCCTTAAAAACCAAAACAGGCGTTGCGTCTTTTTTTCGCCCGGACAGACAAGATGACAAAAATCCTGAAACAAGATCAGCACACCTCCAGAGAAGCTCTCTTGGATGAGGCCGCGGCAATTGTCACCCGCGGCGGCCTGATTGCCTACCCGACAGAAACCATCTACGGCCTGGGTGCCAACGCGACCGATGAAAAGGCCCTCAGGAGAATTTTCAACATCAAAGGCCGTGACTTTAACAACCCTCTGCCGGTAATCATCGGCAAGCCGGAAGACCTCTACCCGCTGGTGAACAAAGTCGGCACTTTGGCTGAAAGGCTGATCAGTGACTTCTGGCCGGGTCCCCTGACCATTGTGTTTGAAGCCTCACAGGCGATTTCGCCACTGGTCACAGCCGGAACAGGAAAAATCGGCATCCGCCTGCCTGACCATTACGGAGCAAGGCAAATCGCCGCACGGTCGGGAAAACCGCTTACAGCCACCAGTGCCAACCTCTCGGGTGCTCCCGAATGTGCCGATGCTGCCTCAGTTATCGCCGGGCTCGGCGATGCAATTGACGCGGTGGTTGATCTGGGGAAAACCGCCGGACTGCCTGCCACAACTGTCGTGGATGGAACCGGCTCTGAACCGGTGATTTTAAGACAGGGCACAATAACCCTGGAAGAGATCATGCGCAAAATCTGCTGAATTTCCGGAAGAAAACCAGTTGGCCGAAAACGAGGGCCTGTCGAAGCGTCCTTTGTCCTTTAGCCTTTCTCCTTTAGCCTTTGTCCTTCCCCTACAGTCCCCGCAGATGTTCCGGTCGCAGCATGTCAGTTTCGCGGCCGGCCAGAACCGCATCCACCAGTGCAATCATTTTTTGCCTGTCTTTTTGCAGAGTGCCGGTTACCGGCAGGTAGTTGGAGGCGTGTGTGCCGACAAATTTCAGTCTGTCGATGGTAATGTTCTCAAAAATGTTTTTCATTTCGGCCAGAGTCTCAAACGGATCCAGAAGCTTAAAATCCCCCTTTTGCACCTGGTTGAATAAAACCGTGCCCGGAACGGGAGTGACCGTAAGCGCCGCCAGGTATTGTGGCGTCATCTCATTGATGATCCGGGCGGTGGCCAGCGCGTGTCGCACGGAGGCTTCACCGGGACCGGCCAGCCCCAAAAGCACCATGGCAGACAGATTTATGTCTGCCTCCACCAGATTCCGGCCTGCTTTGAGCATCTCGTCATAACCAACGCCTTTTTTGACTTTTCTGAGCAGCTCATTGTCGCCGGTTTCCACGCCGAGATAAGCTTTGGTCAGGCCCGCGGCCCTGAGCGCCCGAAGTTCCTCGGGCGATTTGGAAAGTGTGCTTTGCGGTCCGACATAAGTACCCACATGACGCAACGACGGGAATGTCGCATAAAGAGTTCCGATAATCTTAAGGAGTTTGTCCGTTTCGATGGCAATGGCATCACCGTCACACAGAAAGGCTTTTTTGATATCACCGTAATAATCACGCGCCATACGGATATCTTCCAGTATTTCGGCCGTATCCCGCTCACGGTATTTGTCGCCTTTGTACATCCCGCAAAATGTGCATTGATTGTGGGAACAGCCGATGGTGCACTGAAGCAGATAGCTTGAGGACTCGCTGAAAGGCCGGTAGATGTTTCCTTCGTATCTCAATTTAAATAAATCTCTTCACGTATGTCTTCAAATAGGCGCTAAACACCTAAAGCAGGCGTTCCGCACCGGAGATGGCTACTGTTGTTTTAATGGCATTTTTCGGCACAGTGCCAAAAACAATCATAAATGGAATCTGTCCGTTGGGTATCACTCGTTCGTTCGAGTTTTCACGCCCCTCCGGATAGGAAAGCCTCGTTTGTATTTCTTCATCCGTCAGATTCATCAGTTCTTCGTCCGTCAGTATATTTCCGGCGTACGAGACACGGCTTTCCAGCGTTACGGAGTAGGCATCGACCAGCTCTGCCTTCACCCTGACCCGGGTCACGGGAAAGTCGGCCTGGTTGATGGCCACACCTTCCACAACGCGCATGTTTCCCAACAAATAGTTATTAATGGCCCTTTGCTGCACATCCTGAATTTTTATCTGTGATATCACAAACTGGCCGTCTGCATATTGCGGCTTATCAGAAAAAGCGATTTTCAGACGCCTGCCCTGCTCCGCGAACATTCCCGCCAGACGCCTGCCCTGCTCAGGAATGACGAAAGTATAAATAATGCCCGGTATGACAACAATCACCAGGAGAGCCCAAAGCGCGGCCATCCAGACTCTTCTCTTCGGACGTCGCGGCGGAGGCGTTTGTTCAACCTCTTTCTCGGGCAAGACGTATTCATCTGCCGTATCTTCAGCCACCTCAAGACGGATGTCTTCCGGGGCCTGGGTCTGTTCCGATAACATTTGAAATTCCGGCGCCGGCTCAAAAACCGGTTCCGGCTCAGGCACAAATCCGCTGTGTGGTTCAAACTCCCAGTTTGGTTCCTGAATTGATTCCTTTTGCGGTTCCCACAAGTGATCAGGCGCCGGCTCATGTTCATTGTTCGGCTTCACCACCCGTACAGCCTGCCTGTGCGGCCCGTACGGCGGTTCGGACTCGGGCGCAAGGGAGCTTTCCTGATCTTTCCCCAGCACACCCTCGAGAAAATTTTTCATATCTTCATCGGGAAGTGGCTGAGCCGGCCGGTCCGGGACCGCCTCAAATGACAAACGCGTGGACGTCTGCTCCCCTGCGGGATAAGACGGTGCGGCTGGTTTGTTTAATTTATTGGGGTTGTCCTGAAAGAAAACATGACGGCAGCGGCTGCAGCGCATCCACATACCGTCCGGTTCCATCAATGAGTCATCAAAGCGGAATTTCGTCCGGCACTGCCTGCATTGTATGATCATCAGTTTTCTCCACTTTTCCGCTCTTGCGGGTCAGCACATATACTTCCGGTAAAAAGCGGTATTTCTCGGCATAATCCAAACCGTAACCGATAACAAACCCGTCATCGATGGTAAAGCCGACATAGTCCGCTTCAAACGGCACTTTTCTTCTTTTTCTCTTGTCGAGGAAGGCACACACTTTCAGAGACCTGGCGCCTCTTGATTTAAGCTCTTGGGCAAT
>JAGPFA010000052.1 GCA_018056765.1 Syntrophaceae bacterium | reverse complement strand
GCCTGGCGATAGGCGCGGGTGGCAACGGCTACATAATAGGAGGATTTCATCCGTCCCTCGATCTTGATAGCAGACACGCCTGTGGCCAGCACGTCCGGCAGGTGTTCCATCAGACAAAGATCTTTTGAACTCAGAAGATAGGAAAAACGCTCATCTTCTTCCAGGATAAGCGGATCGCCGGGCCTTGAAGATTCGTGAAGAACGTATTCCCATCTGCAGGGTTGGGTGCAGTCTCCGGCATTGGCGCTCCGGCGGTTACGCAACGCGGAAAGGTAGCAGCGACCGGAGTAGGCCATGCACATCGCTCCGTGGACGAATATCTCCAGTTCGATCCCGCCGGTACAGGCGGCAATTTCGGAGATTTCCTTAAGAGTCAGCTCACGTGCCAGAATAATCCGTTTGATGCCCCAATCACGCCAGAAACGTACTGACTCGCTGTTGGTGGTGTTGGCCTGTGTACTCAGATGAAGCGGCATCTCCGGAATGAGTTCACGCGCGAGACGGACAAGACCCGGGTCGCTGACAATTAAAGCGTCCACGCCTGTCTGTGCCATGAGCGGCAGTATCTTCCTTGCTTCGGCGAGGTCTGCATCGCGGGCAAAAATGTTGAATGCGGCATAAAGCCTCGCCCCTTTGGCATGGGCCTCGGCAGCGCCTGTTGCCAGCTCATCGATGGACATTTCAGCCGTCGCGGCGCGCAGGCTCAGTCCCGGCACGCCTGTATAAAGGGCGTCAGCCCCGTAAAGAAGCGCCGTGCGCAGTTTTTCCAGATTTCCCGCAGGGCTGAGAAGTTCCGGCCGTTTCATGGCAGACCCGATCAGAGGCAGTACCGGCGCACCTGCTCCATCACTTTGAGCGATTTGACTTCTTTGCCCAAAACGTGAGAAATAAAACCGCAAGTGATACCCCGGCATTCCTGGGCCAGGCGCTCCGGCAGGCATACCATTTTTATTTTTTCCAGAGCCATGTCTTTGCCCAGAAGCAGTGTCAGCACACTGCCGGCGGAGACGGTCTGATCATATCTTTCCGGCCGGGCGCAGTCGGTACAAAAAATGCCTCCTTCCCTGGCCAGGAAATAGTAGGAAACACCGTTTGCGACAGGTGTTTTGCAACGCACACAGGCGGTTAAAGAAGGCTCAAATCCTGCGATCTTCAAAAGGCGCATTTCAAAAAAGCGCACGGCCGCATCTGATACATTTTCGTGTGACAGCCAGGTCAGAAAATCATTGAGCAGTGCAAACAGCCTATCACCGGATTTGCCTTCCTGGCTGAAATGATCGGCCAGGTCGATGAAATAAGAGGCGGTCAGTGTTTTTTCCAGATCCTGACGGATGAGCGTATAGTGATCGATGATGTCGCACGATTCAATAAAAGCAAGACTGTCGTTGTTTTTTCTCGAAAAAATCAGATCGGTCAGGGAAAACGGCTCAAAGACGTTGGCGAAGCGCTTCCTGCTTCTTTTGGCGCCCTTGGCGATTCCCCTGAGCTTGCCGAATTCACGGGTGTAAAAGGTGACAATCAGATCCGACTCACCGTAGCTCAGGCTTTTCAGAAGAAAGCCTGTGGCTTTATGACTTTCCCGTGCGCTCATGGCCGGGCCACGCGTCCGTCGTATTTTACGACGCCTTGCACAAAGGTCATAACGGCACGACCTTTCATCCTGCGGCCGTGAAAAGGCGAGTTCTTTCCCAGCGAACGAAACGAGTTCACATCTACCGTCCACTCAAGCGCCGGGTCGATGATGGTGATGTCCGCCGTTTGGCCTTCCGCCAGCGTCCCGGCGGGAATGTTGAGAATACGCGCCGGCTCCAGGCTCATTTTAGCAATCAGGCCGGCCAGTGTGAGTGTACCGTCATGAACCAGTTCAAAACTAAGCCCCAACGATGTTTCCAGGCCGCTGATGCCGCAGGCCGCGTATTCAAACTCGACTTCCTTGTCCGTGCGGGCATGCGGGGCATGGTCGCAGGCGATGGCCGCGATTGTCCCGTCGGCGAGTCCCTCCTTGACGGCTTTTACGTCGTCCGGTGTGCGCAGCGGCGGGTTGACTTTGTAGTTCGTGTTGTATCCGGCGACCGCCTGATCAGTGAGGGTGAAGTGGTGCGGCGCCGCCTCGGCGGTGACCTGAACGCCCCTTTTCTGAGCGTCGCGGATGAGCCGCACCGAACCGGCGGTGCTGACATGAGCGATATGAATCCGCGTGCAGGTATATTCGGCAATCAGAATGTCACGTCCCACCATCACTTCTTCGGAGATGGAGGGAATTCCGGGCAGCCCAAGTTGAGTGCTCCAGTAGCCTTCGTTCATCAGGCCTCCGGTGGAAAGGTCTTTGTCCTCACAGTGCTGGATGACGGGGAGATCAAGTGAGTAGGCGTATTCCATCGCCCGTCGCATCAGCGCCGCGTCCATGACCGGCTTGCCGTCATCTGAGAGCGCAACCGCTCCTGCTTCACGGAGATCCCAGTATTCAGCGATACGTTTGCCGTCGGAGCCGGTGGTGAGCGCGCCGATGGGGTAAACATGGGCCAGATCCGCCTCCCTGGCTTTGCGCAGGATAAATTCGGTGACGGACCGGTTGTCGTTGACCGGCTCTGTATTGGGCATGCAGGCAATGGAGGTGAAGCCTCCAGCTACCGCGGCAGCCGCGCCGCTGGCGATGGTTTCCTTGTATTCCAGTCCCGGTTCGCGCAGATGCACGTGCATATCGACGAGCCCCGGCGCGGCGATGAGTCCGGCCAGGTTAATGATTTGCGTGCCGGGAGGTGGCTGAAGGGAAGGGCCGCGCTGAATGATTTTCCCATCAGCAATAAGCAGGTCCAGCATGTCGTCTGTGTTTTGCGCAGGGTCGATCACCTGCGCGCCTTTTAATAGGAGTATCATTGGCCCCCTCCGGTGAGCAGATATAAAAGTGCCATGCGGACCGCCACCCCGTTATTTACCTGGTTGAGGATGACCGAGCAGGACGGGTCGTCGGCAATATCCGGTGAAATTTCGACGCCGCGGTTGATGGGGCCGGGGTGCATGACGATTACGTCTTTTTTGGCCAGCCCCAGGTTCAGGCGGTTCAGGCAGTAATGGCGGGCGTATTCGCGAAGTGACGGAAAGATATTTTGCCTTTCACGCTCGAGCTGAATGCGCAGCATCATCACCACGTCCGCGTCGGTGACGGCTTCCTCGAGTTTTGTATAGGCCCTCACTCCCAGCTTATCTACCTCGCGCGGCAGCATCGTGGGAGGGCCGGCGACAACGACCTCGGCACCCATTTTGGAAAGACCGTAGATGTTGGAGCGGGCGACGCGGCTGTGGGCGATGTCGCCGATAATCGCCACTTTCAGTCCGGCGATTTTTCCTTTTTTCTCTCTGATTGTCAGCATATCCAGAAGTGCCTGAGAAGGGTGTTCATGCGCTCCGTCTCCCGCGTTGATGATCGATTGCCTGACCAGTCCCGCCAGCAGGTGCGGGGCGCCCGCCGCGCTGTGGCGGATGACGATGATATCGGGGTTCATGGCTTCGAGGTTGCGTGCCGTGTCGATAAGTGTTTCTCCTTTGACCACAGAGCTGGTGGAGGCGGAAATGTTTATCGTATCGGCGCTGAGCCTTTTTCCGGCCAGTTCAAAGGAGGTGCGTGTGCGTGTGCTGGCTTCGTAGAAAAGATTGATCACGCTTTTGCCGCGTAAAGTCGGCACTTTCTTGATTTCGCGTGTCGAGATTTCCAGGAAGGATTCGGCCGTGTCCAGGATGAGAGTGATTTCTTCGGTGGTCATCTCCTGAATGCCGAGGATATCTTTTTTGGCCAGTTTGATCATAAATGTTTATCCTGCCGATGTCGTAAGTTACTTTTCTTCCACGATCACAACTTCATCCGTGCCGTTTTTTTCGTAGAGGTTGACACTGACCTCTTCCCACAGAGACGAGGGTAGATTTTTTCCCACAAAATCCGCACGGATAGGGAGTTCGCGGTGCCCCCGATCGATCAGAACGGCAAGCTGGATCATTTTTGGTCTGCCGAAATCGATGAGCGCGTCCATCGCGGCGCGGATAGTTCTGCCGGTAAAGAGCACGTCATCCACCAGCACCACTTTTTTGTCGGCCAGATCGAAGGGAATGTCCGTTTTCCCGGGAGGTGAAGTTTTGCCTGCTTTGGCGATGTCGTCACGATAAAGGGTGATGTCCAGCATGCCCAGAGGGATTTCCCGGCCTTCGATGGCGGAGATTTTTTTTTGCAACCTCTGAGCAAGGTAGACGCCGCCCGTACGGATGCCGACGATAACCAGCTCGTCCATGCCCTTGTTTTTTTCCAGAATTTCGTAGGCTATTCTGGTCAGGCAGCGCTCAATGCCGTCACTGTCCATCACTATTTTGAGGGTCTTTTTTGCTTTCATAATTTCCTTTTGCCGGCGTTTGGTTTAATCCGTTTTGCCCTCTGTGTGCAGAAAAATCAGTGCGTGCACGGCGGGCAGGCACAAAAAAAGCCTTCCCCCGCCCGGAGAAAGGCCCAATCAGCGTTTTGATCAAGTTTTTTCATGTCTTTTTCCTTTTTCAATCTCGCCGGATCAAATTAAAAGGTTATGTAACGGACTCCTTATATCTTAGTGGTGGTTCTGTCAAGATAAAACGATCGGTCCGCGTTCATCGGATAATGGTTCCCAGTCTCGTCCAGCGGACTTTCTCCAGCAGGTTTTTGGCATTTTCGCTGTTCCACGACCAGTAGATGATCAGGGCCTTCCCTTCCAGGTCCTTTTGCTCGACAAAGCCCCAGTAGCGGCTGTCATAGCTTGCATCGCGGTTGTCTCCCATAACAAACAAGGCTCTCTCAGGCACAACGACCGGTCCGTAGTTATCTCGTGGCTGCACCACGGCGGGATAGAAGTTGGGATCGGAATGAACTGCGTGGTCATCCGGATAAAGACGATCATTGATGAACAGCTGCTTGTTTTTGATCTCGATTTTATCGCCCTCCACACCGATTACCCGTTTGATGTAATCTTTGCTGCGGTCCATGGGATATTGAAAAACAACAATGTCGCCTCTTTTAGGTTGCCCCACAGGGATGATGGTTCTGCGCAGTACTGGTATTTTCACTCCATAGAGGAATTTACACACCAACAGATGATCACCTACCAGCAGTGTCGGCACCATGGACTGGGAGGGGATTTTGTATGCCTGAACGACAAAGGCGCGGATGACCACGGCGATCAGAATCGCGATGATGATCACCTCGATATATTCCTGAACTCTGGGTTTTGTCTTGTCCCCGGTGGTGGTTTTGGGGCTTGAGTTTTCTTTAATATTTTGCCGTTCGTTTTCTTTCATACCTAATGCCGCTTTCTAGGAGTAGATGTTGTTTAGCGCCACAAAAATCATAATGACGCTAAAGGCGCCTTTGACCGTTTTCCTGGCGATCATCGTCCAAAAAATCATCGCCGAGGCCTGATAGGGTGATTTTAATTTAAGCTGCCTGCGTACTTCCGCGATGAAAAGTCCAGCCAAACCACCGAGGTAAAAACCCAGCCAGATGCCTGCCCCCCACAGAAAGGGAGTCAGAGCGAACATACCGATGACGGATCCGGCAAGCAAGAACCAACCTGCCCGGGAAGGGGCGTATGTTTTATATGCACTTGGTTTCCCCAGTGCGTAATCCAAGGCCTCGGCGACGGCGGCAATAATCATGAGTGTAAGCAACACCCGCCCGCCTGCCCGGCCAAAACCGGTTAACGCTGCGTAAACCAGCACGTCCAGGAAAATGACCACCGTTCCGGGCAGTCCGAAAAGGCTCAGGTAGATTCCCGCAAACAAAACGAGTATGAAGACGACAAATCCTGCCCCGGTCAGGAATGACAAACTATTTTTTCCCCTTTCCCCTGGAAAGCTTTGAGCTTTCGAAAAAGAGCACAATCGGGCTGGCGATAAAAATAGATGAGTAGGTTCCCACGATAACTCCGACCAGAAGAGCGAACGAGAAGTCGTGAATCACGGGTCCGCCCAAAAAGAATAAAGCCACCAGAACCAGGACAACCGTCAAGGACGTTAGAATAGTCCGGCTCAGTGTTTCATTGATGCTAGAATTAATCACATCGGCCAGCTTTTTGCGTAGATCCTTTCTGCGGTTTTCGCGGATCCGGTCGAACACGACGATGGTGTCATTTATCGAATAACCGATGATGGTGAGCAGTGCCGCGACGACGGCCAGTGTGAATTCCTTGTTCAGAAGCGACAGGGCGCCGATGGTGACAATAGTGTCGTGAATCAGGGCGATGACGCCTCCCAGTCCGTAGCGGAACTCGAAGCGGAACGCAATGTAAATGAGCATACCCAGACAAGACAGAATAATGGCCAGAACAGCTTTATTGCGCAGATCCGCTCCCACCTTCGGCCCCACAAACTCGATTTTACGGATTTCGAAATTGCCCTTGCCGAACTGTCCGGTCATGGCCTCACTCACGGCGGTCTGAAATTCCTTGTCGGCCGGGTGGTTGGTGCGTACAATCACCTCGTCTTTTCCTATTTCCTGAATGATTGCATCCGATATGTTTATGTCCGCAAATGTCTTGCGGATGTCATCGGCGGTGGCGGCCTGGGAAAACTTTATCTGAATGATGGTCCCCCCGGCAAATTCGATTCCCAGATTCAGCCCTTTGTGCATGACGACGGACAAAATGCTGATGATGATGAGCGCAATTGATATGCCGGTGGTGATTTTTATTTTTCCTACAAAATCGAAATTTGTTCCCGGTTTGATAATTTCCATTGTCTTCTCCTGTATATGAGAGCCTCTGCGGTGCTAGATGCTGATTTTTTTCGCGCCCCTGTTCCAGATAAAGTAGTCAAAGATCGCCCGTGTGAC
>JAGPFA010000025.1 GCA_018056765.1 Syntrophaceae bacterium | reverse complement strand
ATCGACGCCGCCGGAAAGAGCGTTGATGGCCAGGCCGTCTCCTACGGCGTTTTGTATGTCGCGGATTTTGTCCGCGATAAATTTATCTGTATTCATGGTACCGGCTTTGATTTCCTTGATTTTCATGTTCAGAGCTCCCTCTAAATGGAATGGCAAAACAGCTTGTAATCGAAATTCTTTTCTGTTTCAAGCTCTAAAGAAAAAACATGCCGCCCCGGAAGATTATTTTATCTTTTCTGTTGTAAAGAAGGGCTGTTCGTTTTAGATAGTATTTATCGCACAGAATCTGCGCGTTGACTTATTGCAAAGGGGCCTTTTTATGGAACTTGTCAAAATTATGCCGTGTCTGGACATGAAGGACGGACGGGTGGTCAAAGGTGTTCATTTTAAAGAGATTAAAGATGCGGGAGACCCGGTGGAAAACGCGGCATTTTATCAGGCCGAGGGGGCTGACGAACTGGCGATGCTGGATATCGCGGCCACATTGGAAAACCGGAAAACCCGCCTGGAGTGGGTAAAAAAAGTGTCCTCCGTCATTAACATACCGCTCACTGTGGGCGGGGGGATCGCGTCTTTGGAAGATATCGGGATGGTTCTGGAGGCAGGCGCCAATGCAGTGTCGATCAACAGCGCTGCCGTGAAAAATCCCGCCCTGGTGCGCGAGGCGGCACAAAAATTCGGCTCTGATAAAATAACCGTGGCCATTGACGCGAGACGAAACCAGGCGATGCCTTCCGGTTATGAGCTGGTGTTGTCTGGTGGTACTTTACCTGTCGGCAAAGATGCGCTGGATTGGGCGGCGCAATGCCAGGAGCTGGGCGCGGGAGTGATATTACCGACCAGCATGGACGGAGACGGCACTACGGCCGGATATGACATACCCTTCATACGAGCCATTGCCGATGCCGTGACCGTGCCGGTGGTGGCCTCCGGAGGTGCCGGCAGTCTGGAAGACTTTTATCTGGCCGCAGCGGAAGGACATGCCGCCATCCTGTTGGCTGCTTCTGTCTTTCATTTCCGACAGTTGCGAATAAGAGAAGTTAAGAACTATCTCATAAGTAAGGGGATCGCGGTCGCCTGACCGGCGGAGGCCATTTCCCGTCAATCACCATTACCGGCCAACGTACCGGTACTTCCCGGTAATTACACATCTTTTTTAAGTTTATGACGTTTTATTTACTGTATAAGCGGAAAAAATTAACTATGGGGTTTTTTGTGCCGATATACTCGTAGATTGTCACTCACTTCACAGGAGGTCGGCATGATCAGGAAATATATAAATTATTTTATTCCTTCCAGTATTCGCGAGGATGTGGATGAATACCGGCGCACTTTCCAGATAACCGTTTTTTCTCAGTTATCGCCGTTATTTTTTCTTCCTAACGTCATTAAATGGTACAAAATGGGGTTTACCTGGCTGTCGGTAAGCATTTTCTGCGTCATGATCTGTGTCGCGGTGATCGGTCCGTTTGTTTTGAAAATCAGCAGATCGCTCAATGTCATGGGAAACTTCGTTATTGCCTCATTGGTTTGGCACTTTTCCGTGCTTCCGGCGGTTACCGGGGGTATCCAGTCCTCGTCGCTGGCCTGGAGCATCGTGATCCCGGTTTTCGCGGCCACTTTTTTAGGGTTTGGCAGTTTCATTTTCTGGTCGTTGTTTATGTTTCTGGAGATTCTCATTTTTATGGGAATTCAGCTGACAGGTGTGGCGCTTCCTTCAGTCTCTCTTACGCCCGAACAGTTGGTGCAAACACAGATTGCCAATATTTTGGGTCCCTTTCTCACCATGGTGATTTCACTATTTTTCGGTAATCGCGGTTTAAAGCAGGCCCTGGCGGCGCAAAAGGCGGCGGCGGATGAAAACCGTGAGGCACATTTGCGGCAGGCGGAGCTTGCGGAAAAATCAGAAAACCTGGCACGGAAGTTGGCTTCCATTTTTGACGAGGTCAGTCGGCACACGCAACATCTGACGGAAAACGTGATGGGAAAAATGACCGAGCTGACCGGTAATTCCGCCCGTAACGCCGTCACTGCCAATGAGCTGATCGGCACCTCCGGAGCTGTGGTTGACCAGACCAATCAGTCGATACATGCCCTTACCTTGCAGATGGCAGATGTTACGCGCACCAGTGAGGAGACATTCAAGGTAATCAAAACGATAGATGAGATTGCTTTCCAGACCAATCTGCTGGCGCTCAATGCTGCAGTCGAGGCGGCCCGCGCAGGGGAGGCGGGTGCCGGATTTGCTGTCGTGGCCGATGAAGTCCGTAATCTGGCTATGCGCTCGGCTGAGGCGGCGAAAAACACCTCCGGTATGATTGAAGATGCGATCAACCGCATCAGGGCCGGCGAGATGCTGGCAAAACAGACCAACAACAATTTCACCAGGCTTGCCGAAAGCGTGAACAGTGTTTTGGAACTTGTTGACGGTATTGCCAGGTCAACCGCCGAGCAGAATCAGGGGATTGCCGAAATAAAATCAATTGCCACGCAGATTCATGAGCTGGTTGCCAGGGAAGCGCTGGGGTAAGGATCAGAGGGGGAGTTGGTTGTTGCCACGTCTTTGATTCTATTTCGGCATTGAGTAGTGTTTTTCACGAAACAGCCGTAGGCAAATGCGTGAGACTGTCTGATCGTATAAAATACCGCTTTTACTTTCAATCTCTTCCAGAGCCGTCCCAATGCCCAGGGCGGGACGATACGGACGGTAGGAGGAGATCGCTTCCACCACATCGGCGACGGCGATAATCTTCGATTCCAGGAGAATGTCATCTCCTTTCAGGCGCTGGGGATAACCGGAACCGTCAATTCTCTCATGGTGCTCGTGCACCATGCGTGCGATAGGCCACGGGAACTCTATGTCTTTCAATATGTCATAGCCTGCCTGAGCGTGAGTCTTGATGATTTCCATTTCCAGGTTGGTGAGTTTCGTCGGTTTAGTGAGTATTTCCGAGGGAATGACTATTTTGCCCAGATCGTGAATCATACCTGCTAGGCGGATGCCGTCGATCCGGTCTGAGGAAAGTCCCATTTCAGTGGCAATGGTACGGGCGAGGTCGGCCACCCTCTTTTGGTGTCCCGCCGTGTATGGATCCCGCGCCTCGGTGATTGCCGAAAGAGCCTTTATTGTGGCTCCCAGGGATTTACGCAGATTGTCAATACTGTTTTGTCTTTCCTGTTCGAGTTTCTTTTGCGGAGAAATGTCTTCCACAATGCCGTGGTAATAAAGCAGATTTCCCGCTGTGTCTTTAACGGCGGTTATGCTCATGTTGGCCCAGATTAGGCTTTTGTCCTTGCGGTATAGTTGTGCCTCAAAACTTTTGATGCTGCCGTGCTGCCTCAGGGTCTTCATTACTTCCCGGTAGGTTTCAGGATCAACATAGGCTTGTTGAAAATTATTGATAAGCTCGCCTGCCGCTTCCTCAGAACTGCAATAGCCCAGCATGTCGGCAAGTGCCTGGTTCATGGTCAGAGACCGGTTGCCCGGAGAGGTTTGAAAAATCCCCTCCTGCGCGTTTTCGACGATGGTGCGGTACTTCTCCTCGCTTTTGAGGAGGGCTTCTTCCATCTTTTTCCGCCCGGTGACATTGCGCGAGATACCGCGGAAGCCGGTGGGATTCCCCTGTGTGTCTTTGATCAGAGAAATGGAAAGTTCATAAGTTTCTTCAGATCCGTCTTTGCTTAGAATATCTATCTCTATCCCTCTTTCCGGTATGCCGGTTTGATAGACATTGAGGAAGAGACGGGTGGTCAGCTTTGCATTTTCCGGGGTCTGAAATTCCCGGTTGTCTTTCCCGATCAACTCCTCCCGCGTGCGCTGCAGGTTCGTGCAGACAATGTCGTTGACAAAAGTGTATTTTCCGGAAAGGTCGATTTCAAAGTAGCCGTCGGGAATGGTCTCGATGAGAGAGTGATGGCGGTCTTCCAGACGCTGCGACAGTTCCTCCATGTCCCTGCGCCCCGTGATATCACGCGCAACGGCGATTATACCGGTGATTTCACCGTTTTCGGTAAACGGTGTCGTGATGGCTTCCAGGGGCATGATTTTTCCGTTTTTGGCGACAAATTCATAAACGTGGGCCGGGGTGGGCTCTCCAGCGAGCGCTTTTGCCGCATGTTTTTTGATTTGTTCCATGGAGGGCGGAGTAAGGAGTCCCGGCCGGGTGAGCGGCGTACCGAGGAGTTCTTCCGGCTTATAACCGAGCAATGTTTCCGCGCTTGGTGTTACGGAACTTATTCTCATTTCCCTGTCAGTGATTAAGATGATATCAGAGACGCAGGAGAATGCACGTGTGAATTTTTCCTGACAGCGCCGCACAGTGCCGGAAGTATTTTCAGGCAAGTGGGCGGGTGTTTCCCTGCATGATGGTTTCTCGTCGTGATTGTTGTCGCCTGCCGGTGGGATTGCCATCAGTCATCTCCAGTGCGCAAGCGCGCGGCCAATGAAGATCGGTGTAATACGGAAGACACACACCTTTCACATCACAACGAGCATTTCCGTGCGCGTTCCCGCTTAAAAACATGTGGTAAAAATTCCGGATCGGTCATTGCTCAATTGTAAAATTCGATTTGTCGACGCCGCAGACCGGACAGGTCCAGGAAGAGGGGATGTCCTCGAAGCTGGTACCGGGCGCAACACCGTTTTTAGGATCTCCCTGGAGAGGGTCGTAAATATAACCGCAGACACTGCACACATAGCGCGCGGCAGCAGCGGGAGTTTTAGGTTTTGTCACTGTCTCACCGTCAAATGTCGGCGCGGTTTTCGGGGCTTTGCCTCCCTTGACGGTTTTATAATACAGATAAGTCATCGGTTCACCGTCGCCGAGCACATCCGCTTCCACGACATTGCCCAGAAAGATCGTATGTGAACCGCAATCTAGCTGGCTTTCCACTTCCGCTTCAATGAAACCGGCAGCATGGTCCAAAACGATGGGCAACCCGGTTACGCCCGGCTTCGTGCGCACATCCTTGAGTTTGTCGATGTCCCGTCCGCTCTTAAAACCGAACAGACCGATAAAAGTCATCGGCGCTCCCTGCGTCAGAATCGTAATCACAAATTTACGGCTCGTGCTGATTAACTGGTGTGTGTAATTGTCCTTGCTGATGCAGACGGCCACGGTGGCCGGTCTGGACGTGGCCTGAATAATGGCGTTGGCGATCTGGCCGTTGAATTTTTCATCATGACCGGAAGTGACAATGTACATGCCATATCCGATTTTATGCAGTGCGGCTCTGTTCATGAGTGTTTCCCTTTTCCCGTATTTATATAATTAAATCATGTGGACTATAACCGAAAATAATGATTTTTACCACGACATTTGTTGGCGGGTTTTTTGTTTTGACAAACGATTGTTTCTCTTATAGAGGTCAAGGCGCAAATGCTGTGATACTATTTCAGATAATTGGCATTGCATACCGTGTCACAGTCGGCGCGGCAAACCGGAAACAAAGCGCAAATGAAGAGAAAGCCATGATTCCTTACCGGCAATTTTTGCACAAACAATCTTTTTCTTTTGAAGAAGTCCTCGCCTTCTCGCGAGGTTCACTGGTGAGCGACCCGCCGGACGGTTTTGAGGCCCGCCTGCCCGCCCCGCCTTTTTTGATGATCGACCGGATCGTTGAGCTGGAGAGCAAAGGCAGTAAGGGTAAAATCGTTGCCGAGCAGGATGTACGTCTGGATGCCTGGTATTTTCAGTGCCATTTCACCGCAGACCCGGTTCAGCCGGGGTGTCTGGGGGTGGATGCAATCTGGCAGCTTTTGGGTTTTTTCTGTGTCTGGCGGGGCGCGTTGGGGACGGGCCGGGCGCTGGGATGCGGCGAAGTGCTTTTCAACGGCCAGATACGGCCGTTCAATAAAACCGTCCGATACGAGATAGATGTCCGCCGTTATTCACACTTGAAGGATTCCGGAGCGTCAGTGGTTGTCGGAGACGGTCGGGTGTATGTGGATGATGCGCTGATTTATACGGTGGGGCAGGCCAAGACAGGCATTTTTACGGGCATTGCTTATCCTGATTATCCTGCGCGCTCGAAAAATTCTGCAGGCGGAATAATGTGAGTTTCAAAAGCGCCGCCGGTCAAAAACATATTGAAATTCTTTCCCAATTGAGGATATGATTTTTTAGTTTTCGTTAACTTGCTGTTTGGACAGGTTGTGAACATCATAAAAAAAACGGCCCTTTGTCTTGCCCGCAGGGAATATTGCAAAACAGCCATCGAACAGCGTGCGGATCTGTCGGCGCTGCGTGAAAAGCCGGCCCGGCAGGTGATCGCCGGTCTTGCTCTGATTGCCTTCAGTTATGTCATCGGGCTCCCGGCGGTTGTTTTTCTGGGAGTATGCGCCGCAAAATTAAAAAAGCCGTTGATTGCCGCTCTGGGCGGGCCCCTTATCTATGGTGTGTCCACTATTATCTTTTTGATAGGCATCAGAATGGCCGGGAAAAAATATGTTCAGGTGTTTTGCCGGTGGGCGGTACGGGTTGTGCTGGAAAAAATTCTCGGTGACGATATCCTGATGATTTCCGAAACCGGTTCAGGAGAAACATTATCCTGATGCAACATATCGGAGCTGAATATAAATATTGAGGTGAAACATGAGTAAAGTAGAAGAAATTATCAGTGAATTGAAAGTTAAAATTATTACCACACTGGGCCTGCTGGACATCAAGCCGGAGGACATCGGAGATGACGATCCTCTCGTCGGCGGTGACACAGGTATTGACTCCATCGATGTTCTAGAGTTGGTGATGATGATTGAAAAGGACTACGGAGTAAAAATCGACAGTAAAGAGCTTGGCGTCAAGGTGTTTGCCTCTGTACGCGCCCTGGCGACATACATTGCCGGGGCTAAAAAACCGGGTGCTTAATACCCAGAGAAGCCGGCGTTCAGGCAGCTTTACGGAAAACAACGCATGATGTATTCATGAAAAAAGTTTTGTTAATTTCCGCCAACATGATGAAACAGCCCTACGCGGTCTACCCGCTGGGGCTGGATTATGTCGCCGGAGCCCTGCAGCCTGATTACGAGGTCAGAATTCTGGATATGAATGAGCCCGGTGTTGCGCAGACCGCCGGCGAAATAATCCGTCGGTATGCTCCGGATTATATCGGCCTTTCCATTCGCAATATCGACAATACAGACTCAATCAACTGCCGGGGATATCTGTCGGACTATCAGGAACTGGTACGTTTGATACGTCAAAATTCGCCATCTCCCCTTATTTTGGGAGGGAGCGGCTTTACGATTTTTCCACAGGAATTCATGCAGGCACTCGATGCGGATTGGGGCATTGCCGGGGAAGGAGAGAGTTTCCCGCAGCTGCTTGGCGCATTGGAGAAAAATGAAGATGTCCCGGACATTGCCGGCCTGGTCACCCGCGCAGCGGCACCGGTTTCCTACCGGGCCTGGACCGGTAAGATGGCCAGATCATTCGATGCGACCGCCGGCCATACGAAGTATTACCTGTCCTACGGCGGTATGCTCAACCTGCAGACGAAGAGAGGTTGTCCGTTTCATTGCAGCTACTGTACTTATCCCCATATCGAGGGGCATAAAATGAGACTTTTCGATCCGGCGGAGATAGCCAGACAGGCACGTGAACTGCAGGAGGCGGGCGCAAAATATATTTTCATTACGGACTCTGCTTTCAATGCCAGTTACAGTCACAGCCTGCAGGTCGCCCGTGCCTTTCGTAATGCAGGCCTGACCATCCCCTGGGGGGGGTTTTTTGCGCCGACCGTTCCGCCTGCCGATTACTACAAAGAACTGGCCGATGCCGGTCTCACTCATGCAGAATTCGGCACAGAATCCTTAAGCAGCATCACTTTGGGACATTTGCAGAAGCCATTTACTCCCGCCGAAGTTCTGCAGGCTCACCGGCAGGCACTGGCGGCCGGTGTTTTTGTCGCCCATTATTTCCTCCTGGGCGGGCCGGGCGAAACGCACGATACTCTCAGCGAAACGCTTAAGGGCGCGGACGAGCTTGAGCGGGCGGTGTTCTTCTTTTTCTGCGGTATCCGGATCTATCCGCACACATCCCTTTTTGATACCGCTGTGCGGGAAGGGCAGATTCAGACGGGACAAAATCTTGTTGATCCTGTCTTCTACCGATCTCCCTTTATATCCGACATCGAGATCATCAAGGCGGTCGAACAGCATGCCAACGGACGGCTGAACTGGCTGGTCGGAGCGGGGGAAAGCAAGGCGACCAGGATTTTGCCCAGGCTCTACGAACGAGGACACACAGGGCCATTATGGGAGTATCTTATTGCGTGAAATCGGGCTGCTTGTCCGTTAAACTTTATCGGCGACATTTAACGGACAACCAATTTCTGTCGTCGTCCGTTATCAGCCATGTCACATTCCAAAGCTCATCAAAATACTTTCCGGAGAAAACACGCAGGGCATGAGGGCAGTCCAGGCGCCTGCAACAGTGGCAGGAAGGTGGATAGTCAATAGCTTGTGGCTAAAGGATAAATGCTAAAGGCTAAAGGATAAAGGATAAAGGATAAAGGCTGAAGGATGGTTCGACAGGCTCACCACGAACGGCCAGTAAAACTCACCATGAACGGCAGAAAGCTCAGCACTAACGGCAGTAAAGAGCGAAGTGCAACCACTGTTATTCCCTGCTGGCGGGGGAGGCCAGCTTTGGCAGGCCGGGGGGAGACGATGGTGGCTGATAGTTGATGGTGGATGGTTGATGCTTGATGGTAGAAGGGCTGTTTAACAATTTACGACTCTTGGCAGTGTGTCGATGAAAAAAACTGACTTCAAAGTATATCCTGCTCACATTGCCGGCGTCATCCTGATCGCTGCCGCCGCAGTGACTTATTTTCTTGCACCCGTTGCCGCGGCGGGTTTGCTTATTATTTACGTCGTCTTGTGTATCGGGGCCTGCTTTTTCCCCGGGACCAATTTTCTGGGGCCGGTGATCAGCCGCGGGGTGACCGGGCAAAAGAAAGTCGCGCTGACTTTTGATGACGGGCCCTCTGAGCATACGACCATGAAAATTCTCGAGCTGCTTGACCGGCACAAGATGAAGGCCGCTTTTTTTGTCTCCGGTGTCAATGCCCGAAAGCATCCCGGGCTCATCTTGGAAATTGTCCGGCGGGGACACGAAATCGGTAACCATTCGATGGGACACGACCCGTTCCTGATGCTCAAAAGCGCAAGAACCATCGACCGTGAGGTGCATCAGGCCAGGCTGGTGCTTCGTGCATCCGGCATCGAGGCGCTTGCCTTCAGGCCGCCGGTCGGCATTATCAACCCTAAACTTCCCCCGATTCTTGAGCGCCGGGGGCTTATCTGTGTTACGTTCAGCCGGCGGGCACGCGACGCCGGCAACCGGCGTGTCAAAAACCTTTCCGGGAGGATTCTCAAAAAGGTCAGAGGGGACGACATTATTTTGTTGCATGATACGCCTGTGCGCCAAGGGCAGGATCAGATGCAATTGTGGAGGGAGTTCGAAAAAATTTTCATCGGCCTGCAGGAGGCTGGCCTGAAGACGGTTTCTCTTGCCGAACTTACCGGCCGCCAGATGATGCGTCCCTGTTCCCGGCGATGAAGCTTTGGTTTCTTTCCTGATTCCGTGGTTGACTATGAGGAAAATTTTTGATTCTAAATGAAAATAATGATATATGTAAAAAATTCGTATGATTAAACTTGGAGGCACAAGCGGAGGAGAGCTTTGATCCATCAGTGGGGGCTGCTGAAAGACGTAAACGATGTAACGACCGGGACATCCGAACTTCGGATCGATGTGCCGGTTGACTGTGCCTGGTTTAAAGGACATTTCCCGGGCGAGCCGATTTTGCCGGGGATTGCGCTGGTGCATCTGGTCTACGAAGCCATCTCGGCTATGGCACGGCAAAGGGGAGAATCGGTTGAAATTTCATCACTCAAAAGAATAAGATTTACCGGACCGGTAAGGCCCGGCGATACTTTGCAGCTGTCTTTAAAACACGAGGGCGCATCAGAGGGAAAAGTTTACACCTTCAAGGCGGCTCTGAACGAGCAGACAGTCTGCGGCGGTCAGGTATCCGTCGTTGAAAAAAGATGAAAAATAATTAAAGGAGGGGGTAATGCCTCAGAACAAGGATTTAAAAGAAATGATACAGCACGTTGCCGGAATCATAATTGACGAGCTGAAGCTGGAGGATGTCACACCGGACACATTTGACCCGGATATGGATCTGGTGGACGAACTGGGCATTGACAGTATGGATCTGGCCACCATCGCACTTGTCCTGCAGGATGAATATAAAATCGTCATCGATGAGGACGATTATCCGAAGCTGAAGACCATTCGCCGGATCTGTGAATATATCGAAGAAAAGCAGGCAACCAGACATTGAGGCATTGTTTATTTCTGTGAGGGCGAACTTAAACATAAAACCACAATCGTTACGGCCGAAATTTTCGGATCTGCTTGCCGATCCCGCAATCCGGGAGCGCTGGGAAAAAGTGCGCCGGTATTTTTTTCTTCGTGAATCAACCTACGATATGACCAACCGTTGCAACATCCGTTGCGATGGGTGCTACTATTACGAGGGAGACAAGCAGTTCACGGAAGAAAATCTCAACCCCGATGACTGGCGCGGCCTGATGAGGGCGGAAAAGGATCGGGGCATCACCTATGTGGTGCTGGCCGGCGCCGAGCCGTCGCTGGTACCTGACTTGCTCGGGGTCTGCTATGATGAAATGCCGCTGGGCTGCATTGCCACCAACGGCTTTAAAAAAATACCTGAGTCGGTGGGCTACAAAATCCATATTTCCGTCTGGGGTAACGACCTCACCAGCGAACGCACCCGCAGAGCCAAAAATCTCTTGAAAAAACAGATCGAAAATTACCGCGGTGATTCACGGGCGGTTTTCGTCTATACCTATACCAGGGAGAATATTCACGAAGCGGACGAAGTAGCGGCTGAACTGGCCGCGCATGACTGCCGACTGACATTCAACGTGTTTTCCTCCCCGGTAGGGTATGAAGGCTCTTTGCGGCACCATGCCGCTTCCCTGGCGCAGACCCGTGACTCGATGATCGCTCTTTTGCGTCGTTATCCGAAACATGTCCTCTTTTCCTGCTACAATGCCGTAGCGCACACGTCGCTTCAGGGCTTGCATGATTTGTACAGCTGTTCCTACCCGCGGTGCAACCCATCGCAGGATATCGGTCTGGGGCGCTCGTTTCGGCAGTACCGCACCGATCTGAGCTGGGATCGTTCCGCGGCCTGCTGCGTTCCTGATACGGATTGTGATGATTGCCGCCACTATGCGGCAGGCTCGGCGATTGTCACAGCAAGACTCTTCCGCCATGTCATTACTCCAGACACGTTTAAGTCATGGCTTGATTACGTTGATACATATCTGGCTGTCTGGGTGACGGGCTATGAAAAAAGTGAAAACCTGTGTGACACGGTGGTGGATCCGCCACCACCCGCACGCGAAAGCCTGATGGGGGTCTGATTATGAAAACAGTGAGCTCACTGCTCGATAGCCATTGGCATGACCGCTATCGGCGCATCTCCTCTTTGAATATCCGCAGCTCTATCTATGATGTGACAAACCGCTGCAATCTGCGCTGCAAGGGGTGTTTCTTTTTTTCATCGGGGGAACATCATGTAAAAGAAGAAATGGATATCCGCAAGTGGGAGGCATTCATTGATAAAGAAAAAGAGCGTGGAGTCAACCTTGCCATACTGATCGGCGGCGAACCGACTTTGTGCATGGACCGCCTGGAGGCCTTTTACAAGCGTATTCCCACATATTGCGCGACCAACGGCCTGATTAAGGTGCCGCGCGAGAAGTTTCCGGACATGATGGTGGGGATATCGTTGTGGGGCGGGGGCGAGGACGAGAAAATACTGCGGGGGAAAGACACCTTTGCCATCTCCAGCAAAAATTATGAAGGAGACCCCTACACTTACTACCTCTACACAATCACACCCAAACAGGTAGGCAAGATCGAACCGGTCATCCGGCGCATCAGTGATATCGGTCTGAAGGTGCATCTGCAGCTTCTTTCCAATGACGAAGGAGTGAACGGTTTTTTCTGGCGTCCGGAGGAGCTCGGCGAGCTTGGTCACGAAATGGACGAGATGCTTGATAAATACCCTGAGACGGTTATCTCCTGCAAGTACTACCACAAAATCATTACCACCGGCGAAATGATGGGCCGTCGCTTCGGCTGGAAGGAATGCCCGTCGGTGACCGAATCGATGGATAACCGTAACCCGCCGGTGCGCAGGCTGATTCGTTTTTACCGGTGGGCCGCCGATCTTGAGACGGTGCACCGCTGCTGCACCTCCGCTACGCGCGACTGTTCCACGTGCAAGGACGGAGCGGCGCATATGAGCTGGGTGATGGTCAACAAGCGTGACCACATGAACAGCACTCAAGATCTGCAAAACTGGATTGAAGTCTACGAGATGTTTGCCAAACTGTATAGGTTCATACCCTGGTAGATACATGCCGGCATTCAATGGTCCTGCCGGATCTGGTATGCAAAGGAGGGTGTTGTACGCCCTCCTTTGTATTTTGGTAAGCGATGGGAAGCTCATCAGACCGAAGCAAGTCAAGCCGATCGCTTCTCTGATGACGTGGCGGATGTTTTTCTGAACTCAAAAAAGCCGATTTGTTTTCCTGGTTGATAAAAATGTAATTGATATTTTCAAGAAGCTCTTGCATGATAAAACTTTATGAAAATACGCGCGGCTCGGCGGCAAGAAAGAAGAGGCAGCACAGCATTTGTCCGGAAACACTTTCATTCTTGGTTACGATATGGTCTCCCCCCTGGGGATTGAGCTTACCGACCAGTGGCGTCTTGCCCTGCAGTCCCGCTCGGGCATTGTCCCTCTTACGCGCTTTAACTTAACGGATGATTTCCCCGTGCGGGTGGCGGGTCAGGTGGCAGAGCTTGACGCGAGGCCTTATCCCTTTTTGCAGCCACGCGAAATGGCACACTGGAGTTCGCCGATCTTCAAATACGCGCTTTATGTAGTTCATCGGGCGCTAGCACGAAGCGGCGTGGAAATCACACCCGATATCGCACCGCGTGTCGCGACCACCTTCAGCTCGGCTGTCGGCGGCCAGGATGCAGTACTGAAAGCGGACCGCCAGATGATCGCCGAAAATAAAATGCCGCATCCGTTTGCCAATCCCAATTCGTGCATCAACATGGTCGGCGGCAAGGTTTCCATTCTCACCGGCGCCACCGGACCGATCTGCGCCACGATCACGGCCTGCGCGACCGGAGTGACATCAATGATCATCGGTGACATGATGCTCAGGCAAAACCTGGCGGATGTGGTCATTGCCGGGGCGGTCGATTTCCCGCTGGTGGAACCCATTGTGGCCGGATTCGCGACGATGAACGGTGCGTATCGTCCCAAAGAGGGGCAGCTGCCCGAGAAGCCGCAAAACGCCAGCCGGCCCTTTTCCGTCAATCGCCGGGGATTTGTTGTTTCTGAAGGAGCGGCCTGCATAATTCTGGCATCGGAAGATTTTGTCCGAGCTCACGGACTCGAGGCGAAAATCATGCTGGCCGGCAGCGCCATGACATCCGACGCGAATCATTTCGTGGCGCCGAACCTTGCCACCGTCCAAAAGTGCATTGAGTTGAGCATCGCAAGTGCCGGCCTGGAGCCGCGGGATATTGATGCAATCAATGCTCATGCTACTTCCACCAGAATCGGCGACAAAGTGGAGGCGGATGCACTCGTAAATGTTTTCGGCAGGAAGATTCCGCCGGTATCGGCCAACAAGTCCCAATTAGGGCACGCGATGGGTGCTTCATCCGCCATTGAAACGATTCTGGCCATGGAAGGCATGCTCTCCGATACCGTTTTGCCGACGATCAATTATGATCCGGACCCGGCCATCGTTCTTGATTGCGTACCCGAAGGAGCCCGGACGCTTGTCCAGGAGCATGTGCTGAAAAACTCCTTTGGTTTCGGCGGCTGCAATTCGTGCGTGGTTTTGAAAAGGACGGGATGAAGGATAAAGGCTAAAGGATAAAGGCTAAAGGCTAAAGGATAAAGGATAAAGGATAAAGGCTGTGAGCCGCAGACCGTGGCTCATGGCGGGAAATCAAAGGTTAATTGATGCGAGCACCACTGAACCGCAGAGTGTTTGTCATAGGCTACGCGGCAGCCACGCCTCTGGGGGCGACCTTTGCCCAAACCTGGCAGCGGGCCGTAAAAGGCGAGGCGGGATTTCGCAAAGTGACCCGTTGTAAGGTGGAGTCCGCCTGCGATATTGTCGGCGAAATACCGGATTGGTTCCCGCTGGAGCTTGATTTCACCGACGCGAAGGAAGTTTACAACTGGAACGCATCTTTTGTGATTCTCACGATGGCGGTGTGCAAAGATGCGCTTGCCGACGCGGGGCTGGTCATGGACGGGGCTGTCGCACCCAGAACCGCCTGCCTTGTCGGCTCTGCCCTCAACGGTTCTGACGCCTATCGTATCGCCGTGCATGATCTGGAACGCCGGGGGCCGCTCAGAGTAAGCCCCTATCTGCTGCCGAATCTGTGCGCCAATCTGCCTTCGGGAAAAGCCGGAATGCTTCTGGGGTTTACCGGCCCGATATTTTCTCCGCAGGGGGCATGCGCTTCCGGTAACCACGCGATCGGCATCGGGGCGCGGATGATCCGCGACGGCGATTGTGATTTTGTCCTGGCCGGCGGGGCAGACGCGCCGATTCTTCCGGAGCTTATCCACGGCTTTGCCAATATGAATGCCACCATCAAAGTTCACGCCAATGACCGCGCCTGGACGGACCACGCGCAGGCATCGCGTCCCTTCAGCCTCGACCGCAGAGGTTTTGTCCTCTCCGAAGGAGCGGGCGTTGTGGTGCTGGCGGCTGAGGAAGTCATCAGGACACACGGCCTGGTGCCGCGGGCCGAAGTGCTGGGCGTCGGATGGACCTCGGATGCCTATCACTACACCAGTCCCAATCCGGCGACGATTGTGAGAGCGATCCAGGAGACGATACAAGACGCGAGCCTTGCCCCGGCCGATATTCAATACGTCAACGCACACGGTACCTCCACTCCCAAAGGAGACCGGACGGAAATCGGGTGTCTGCGGGAGGTATTTGGTAAACGTCTTGAGCAGGTTCCGGTTTCGTCAAACAAATCACAACTTGGTCACACACTGGGGGCGACGGCCGCCATCGAAGCGGCGCTGACTATCGAGGGAATGCGCCAGGGTATTATTTTGCCGACGATCAATTATTTTCCGGATCCGGAATTTGCAGACGTTGACGTGGTGCCCAACACCGCGCGCAAACAGCAATATGAGATTTCCCTGTCCAACGCCTTCGGATTCGGCGGTACCAACTGTTGCGTTATTTTCCGGGGAGTATGAAATGAAACCTAAACCATTTGTGCCTGAAGTTTACCCCGACGATAAGCGGATCGTACGCGACCGGACGACAGGTCTTGCCTGGCATCGGGCGGAATGCCGCGTGTTGTATGCGGATACGGACCGTGCGCAAATCGTTTATCACGCCAATTATCTGCGCTATTTTGAACTTGGCCGCACATCGCTGATGCGTGATTTTGCCTACCCCTACAAAGAAATAGAAGACAGCGGCTACACATACCCGATCTACGATCTGGGGGTTACCTTTTACCAATCTCTGGTCTATGATGATCTCATGTTCATCTACACCCGGCCGGTTAACCTCGAGCGTGTCCGTCTGCAGTTTGACTATGTAATTACGAATGCGGAAAAAGGCTATGAGGTGTGCAGAGGGTTTACCAGACATTGTGCGGCCAACACAGCGGGCCGGCCGGTGGCAGTCGATCCGAAAACAGTCCGGTTATGGCAGAAATTCCCCAAAACAATATGAGCAGGCGGCTCAAGGCCATCCTTCCTGTGGCCCCCTATTTACGAGACCATCATTTTGAGGGCAAAACGGTGCTGCCGGCTGTGGAGTCGCTCATCCTGCTGGCAAGCATTGTCGGTGAGCTTCACCCCCGGGCGAATCTTTGTCACCAGGCTGACGCACAATTTCCGCGCCTCCTGGCCATTGACCCGGCGGCACAACAAGTTGAATTGCAGGTGGATGTTAAGCATTGGTCAGTCGGGATAGAAGCTTCCCTGTGCAGCTTGCTGAAAGTGAAAAACTCCACGATGAGCAGGCGGCTGGAACATGCACGTGTTACTTTTGTTAATGAGGATATTCCCCGGCTGGTGTCGGCGTCTCCTGGCGAAGCGTTCGGACAGACAGGTGATTGTTTTTTTGTCAGCTCCGACAAAATTTATCGTGAACTAATCCCGTTCGGTGCCTTTTATCAAAATATCATCGGCGAGCTGGCTGTTTGTGAAGACCGGGTGCTGGCCACTATTTCCGGAGGAAGCGGACAGGCGGATGAAACGTTACTGGGCTCGCCTTTTGTTCTGGATGCAGCCATGCACGCGGCCAGTGTCTGGGGGCAGAGGTATGCCGGCATTGTTCCTTTTCCGGTCGGTATCGATCGCCGCATCATTCATCAGGCAACAAAAAAGGGAAAAAACCATCTGGCCCGCATTGTCCCGACTGCTACAGACGGGGAGCTTTGTTTTGATGTCTGGATTTTTGCGCAAGATGGTGTATTATGCGAGAGTATTAAAGGGTTACGCATGAGGGACATCACCCGGGGGCGTATGAGCCCTCCCGGATGGATCAGTGAAGGGGCATGGAAAAAGTTTTAATCATCTGTCTTTTGTCATATCTTGTCGGTTCCATCAATTTTGCCATTTTGTTTTTCAAACTCGCGGGCAGGGCTGATCCGCGCCTGAGCTTCAGCGGCAACGCCGGAACGACCAACGTGTACCGTTTGGCGGGGCTTCCGTGGGCGGTACTGGTTTTTATGCTCGATATAGGCCGCGCGATGGCGGTGGCGGCGCTGGCAATGTATTATCTGAGCGGACCCTGGGTTGTGTGGGCGGCTTTCTTTCTGGTTCTGGGGAACGCGTTCCCCTGTCTGCATGGCTTCAAGGGCGGTAAAGGAGTGGCCAACTACCTGGGATTCACCGTGCTTTGTGTGCCCTGGGCGGCTCTTTTGGCCGCAATTTTCTGGGTTACGGTCTACTGGGTGAGGCGCGTGCCGTTTATTGCGTCGTTTTTCATGGTCGCCGTGCTTTCGGTGGGACATGCCGCCAATGACCGATGGGAATGGCCCGCCTCCGCCGGCGCTTTGGCTGCTTTCGCTTTGATTGTCTTCAACCATCGAAGCAATATCAAAAAAAGCTGGGAAGAAAGAAAAACCTCCGCGTAAGTTTTACGCTAAACGTTTTCAGACAATTACCTACAAAACCACTTTAACTGCCGGGTGAGCCTTGATCTCTTCATACAGGGCTGTTCTGTGCGCATCGCTTTCCACCATCACCTCGACATTGAGGGATACATACTTTGCGCCTTCGCTGTGACGCGACAGGGATATTTTGCACGACCGGTCACGGATGATATTGCCGACGGCGTTTTGTATTTCATCACGATCAGTGCCGATGACTTTGTACAGCCATAAACAGGGATATTCGAGCCGTGGTTTTTGGGTTTTGATTATCGTCATGATATGACCGCCTTTAGTTTGTAAAACTTGCCCAAAGAATATTGACGAACCATTCTCTTTTGTTTGTTTGTTTTGACATCCTTCGTGTATTTTGTTAAGAAAACCACCAACAGCGCTTTAATAGCGCATTTGATCCAAATAATAAAATCATAATTATAAATTTCCTGGAAAACCGTTACATTTTTTTCTGTCGTAATGAATGCAGGGCCCGCAAATGAAGCACACAGCGTTTAACATCAAAAAAGGAGGAGGGTATTTATGAAAAAAGTTTTATTGTTTACATGCGCGATGGTTCTTTTTGCCGCGGTGGTGTTTGCGGCAGGTCCGAAATCCTACCAGGTGACCGGTCCGGTTCTGGAAATCACTGATGATGTGATTATTGTCCAAAAGGGAAAGGATAAATGGGAGCTGTCCAAAAGTGCTGCCACCAGTGTGGCGGGGGATCTGAAAGTCGGCGTCAAAGTAACCATCGATTACAAGATGACGGCGGAAAAGATTACCGTCAAAGATGAAAAGCAAAAATCAAAGAGTAAAAAATAAAGAAAAAAGTATAGCCGGCGAAAGCGGCGCTGACGGACAACCGTCAGCGCCGCTTTTTTTGCGGCTGTCACCGGACAGATTATTTACGCACTTCTGAAATTACGATTAATTTACATATAACTGTCTAGATTGACATTCGTTCAATCGTCAATAAGCTTTGTATATTGTAGATCTGAATCCGCCTCTGGGAGGGATTGCGGTTGAAGAAGTTTTACATATATTTAATAATATTGTGTATTTTGTCAGCCTGCGCTGATGGTGGCGCGCCGGTTATGGAGGTGCAAAAACAGATGATAAAAAATAACGATAAGGAAAAGGTTGCCGTAGCCACGGTGGCGGGCGGGTGTTTCTGGTGTGTGGCGGCCGATATGAAGAAGTTGCCGGGTGTAGTAAAGGTTGTTTCCGGCTACGCGGGCGGGAGGGGAGAAAACCCGACTTATGAGTCGCACGCGGCGCAGGGGTACATGGAGACCGTTCAGGTCCATTACGACACAGCACAGGTGTCCTACGAAAAGGTGCTGCAATATTTCATGAGTCACATTGATCCGACGGATGGGGGAGGGCAGTTTGCCGATCGAGGGCCTTCCTACAGAACCGCGATTTTTTATACCACGGAAGAAGAAAGGGAAATTGCCGGCAAGGTCATCAAAGCTTTCGGTGATTCGGGCAAGTTTGACAGGCCCATCGTGACGGAGTTGATCAAGTTTGGTTCTTTTTATCCGGCGGAGAATTACCATCAGGACTACGAAGTGAAAAACGCCCGCCATTATAAAATCTATCGCAGCGCTTCGGGCCGGGAATCCTTTTTACAGAAAACCTGGCAGGGCGGGGCTGGGGCCGTATCACCGGGCTACGGTAAGCCGGATGATGAAACACTCCGGCGTAGACTGACAAAACTGCAATATAGTGTGACGCAACTAAATGCTACCGAGCCCCCTTTTGATAATGAATACGTAGACAACAAACAGGAGGGCATCTATGTGGATGTTGTTTCCGGTGAGCCGCTTTTCAGTTCACTGGACAAATACGATTCGAAAACCGGCTGGCCCAGTTTCACACGCCCCCTGGAGCCTGCCAATATCGTCGAGCTTGAGGACCGCAGTCATTTCATGGTCCGCACAGAGGTGCGCAGCCGCCACGGGGATTCTCATCTGGGGCATGTTTTCCCGGACGGACCGAAGCCATCCGGCATGCGCTACTGCATGAATTCGGCGGCACTGCGGTTTATACCGAAAGAGGATCTGGAAAAAGAAGGTTACGGCCGCTATTTGAAGCTTTTTGTGCCGCAGAAATAGAATAGGTACGTGCCGGGATTATTGAAGGCGCCGCTGAGGTCCCGGCCGTCTTGTCATGGTTTGTCCTCCGAGGCGATGCGGGCGGCGATGTTTAGCACATTTTGCATCGCCGTCGCCGGATCTATCGTCAACAGGCGCCTGTTCTCCATAACGATTTTTCCGTCGATGATGCTTGTTATTACATCTGCACCACGTGCGGCATAGACAAGCTGAGAGTAGGGGTTGTAAAGCGGCGTCAGGTGGGGCTGGTTCATGTCCAAAATGATGATGTCCGCGAGTTTTCCCACTTCAATGGAACCGATCAGGTTGTCCAGTCCCAAAACTCTCGCTCCTTCGATTGTTGCCATCCGTACAACATCCGCCGCGCTCATTGCCGTGGGGTCGAGACTGACCGCTTTATGAATTTTTGCCGCAAGATTCATTTCCTGAAACATATCCAGTGAATTGTTGCTGGCGGCCCCGTCCGTCCCCAGACCGACCGGTATACCCTGGCCGAGCATTTGTGGTATGGGGGCAACTCCGGCGGCCAATTTCATGGAGCTGGCCGGGTTGTGAGAGACTCTCACGCCCTGGCCGGCAAAGACGTTAATGTCTTCCGGTGAGAGCCAGTTGCAATGTACTGCCACTGTTTCACTGTCGAGCACGCCCAGATCCAGCAGGTGGGGCACAGGTTTTTTCCCGTAACGACTCTCGATGGTCCGGGTCTCTTCCTCGTGCTCCATAAGATGGAGCATGTACTGAACACCTGCGTCACGTGCTGCCGCCTTTACAGCGACAAGGGTCTGCGGCGAGCAGGTATAGGCGGAATGACAGAAAAAGGCAGGCGTGACAAGTGGCGCATGCTGTTTCCAGAACTCGGCGAATCGTTCGGCAACTGCCATCATTTTTTCGTGATCTGGATTGTCCGGTGTCGCGAAGTCGGCAAATCCCTGCGCCACCACCGTACGCATTCCGCAGCTCTGTATCGCGCGGGCGATGTGATTTTCAAAAAAATACCCGTCACAGACGGTTGTTGTGCCGGAGAGGATCATTTCCGCGATAGCCAGCATGGCCCCGTCATGAGCCATTATTTTGTCAACGAAGCGCGCTTCCATCGGGAAAATGTGATTTTCAAGCCAGTCCATCAATGTCAGATCATCGGCCAGGCCGCGGAAACAGACCATCGGCAGATGGGCGTGCGTGTTAACCAGACCCGGCATTACCAGACAACCGTCTGCCCGGATGACTTTATCCGCATCAGGTTGAATGTTTTTTTCCACCAGCTCGATGCGATTGCCCATGATACCGACGATGCCGTCTTCGATTATTTGCATATCGGCCGACATCGTCAGGAGCGTACCGCCCCTGATAATCAGATCAAAGGTATGTGTCTGCAATGGCTGAAAAACTCCTGTTTTTTTGAGAGCGGATAAGCTTTGTCAAACAGTCGAAGTTTAAAGCAAATTAAACGGGAAGGCAATAAAATGTTCGTTTAATCCGCAAAAAAGACACTGGCGGAAGATAAAGTTTGGCTGATAATCAAACCGGCGCGGGCGCAGATGCCTCAGCGCCCGCGCCGGTAGCCGGCTGGCTGTCGGCAAAGGACATTGGAAGCGGCTTTACGCGACGCGCTCCTTTAATTTATCGTCAGAGTTGCGGATGTCCTGGTGTCACCCCTGCTGCATGTTGCTGTGACGGTGATCAGGTCGTCCTCGATGGCCGGTACCCTGTAGGAGTATGTAAATGTTCCTGCCGGTTGTGATTCGTAAGTTTCAATGCTTACGATGTTGTTGTTTTTCCTGACCTCGACATATTTAATGAAATGAGACCCTTTGAGCATGGATTTATGGGTGATGGTCACCAGAAGAGTCTGCGTACTCTTGTTGTAGCGCAGTTGAATGTCTTCCGGCGGCGAAGTCAGACCGGCCTGCACCAAAACGCAGACGGCTGGAAAAACAATTAAAACCAAAAACAAAACCCGTAAAATTTTCTTTTTCATTGCTTTGCCTCCCTTTACCCTTGTGCCGGTGGAGTTAACCGGGAAATTTCGAATCTAGAAGCTGTCCACCGATCAACCCCAGCAGCGCACCACACAATGTAACTAAAATACCCAGCAGAAAATGGAATAAATGCAGGGGAAAGTCCTGCATATCCCCGAAGACGGTCAACGCGGCCATGGCTAAGGCTGCGATAAAAAAAATTGCACTAAGAGCTATTTTCTTTTTCAATAATGGCGTGGTGACCTTTCTGAACCTTATTTTCCCGTCCACGAGACCGGTGACTACAGCGAAAACCACGGTCAAGGGCAGCATCACTGACAGGGCCAAAATGGTCGAAAAGATCGTGTCCCCCGCTTTGCCTGTGGTAAAGAACGCCAGGAAAGACAGGCCGCACAGGGTGAGCGCGAACGCCTGAGGGAAGTGCACCAGTACCGGATGAGAGTGCAGGTCAAGAATCCGCCGTCTTTGCAGAGATACGGTGTGAGTGTAGGGGACAAACATTTTGGCCGGAACGCCGCAGGCAGGGCAGGCATTTTTGATTTTATCTTTTGTGGTGACGTATCCGCAGGCTTTGCATCTGACAAATTCAGGCATTTTATTTTCTTCTCCCTTCAGTGCGCTCACATTTTTTACAACATGCGCATCTTGAAAATACCATACATAAAAACGTTGAAAAATAAAGAAGCAAAAGATATGCCTGCGCAAATAATCCGTTAAGTGCCTGAAATAATGAGGGAATATAATTTAAGCCCCTGTGTCCTTTATGATTTTTATAAAAGTGAGTGATTCATTTTGAGTGGGCAGATGATGAGAAATTGAAAATATTTCCATAAGGCGGCGTGGAAAAATTTTGCAATGCAATAAAAAAAAGGTTGACAGAGCCGGACAGGGCGGATATAAGGCGCCACCTTCATAGTAAGTTCTTCTGTAAACCTGTTTAACCGGTCAACTCATGATGACAATAAAATAATTCAGGCAGCAAGGACGACGGAACATTCCACTCTTGTAAAAGAGTGTTGAAATAGAGGGATGCGGACATGCTCAGTCCGTAACCCGGTAGTGCAAAAGAGGCAGCAAGCGCTCTTGCACAAAAGGAGGTAAGATGAACAGAATGAGTTTATTAACGGCGAAAGCCATGCTTGCGGTGATTTGTGTCGTGCTTCTGTCTTGTGCCTGCGCATGGGCTCAGGAAATCCAGGTGGATGTAACGGCTTACACATTAACAGAGTGCTACCAAAACAAGGGCGTGACGGCATCAGGTGAAATGGTCCGGCCGGGCATCATTGCCGTCTCCCGCGATTTGGAAAAAATGGGAATGAAGCTCGGAACCAAAGTCAGGATCGGTAATTTGGGGACGTTTGTGGTCAAAGATCGCACACACTGGCGTAACCGTGCTAATATTGACATCTATATGATCTCTTATGAAGAAGCGCTGGATTTTGGCCGGCGTAAATACACGTTTATTACTGATGAGGAAGGACCGGAGCTCCCGGTCAACATCGGCGAAAAACGTGTCTATATACTGAACTGACGTTAAACCGGTTTGCAAAAAGACCGTCTGAAGGCAGATAAATTGCTTCCGGGCGGCAAGATCCGGGATTGCGCCGGCCGGAAGGGCCTGACGGATTTCCCGTTCCGGGACAAGTAACGAAAAAGCTACTTGCCGATACAAAAAGTCGAAAAGATTTTGTCAAGAACATCGTCTTGAATGACTTTACCGGTGATTTCGTCGAGTGCCTCGATCGCCTGATGCAGCTCAAAGGCTGCAAATTCCGGAGATTGTTGCGCCTCCAGGCACTCTACAGCCGCCCCGGCACGGGCTAATGCCTTCTCCAGCGACAGCTTGTGCCGAAGCTGTGTAATTATGACACTGCCGTCCTGCTGCTCGTTGTGGCCCGCCATATTTGCGAGCTTTTTTTTCAAACCATCCAGCCCGTCGCCGAATTTAGCTGAAATGCTGAGGGTATCAACACCGCTGCTGTAAGGTTCCGGAAGCTGGCGAGGTGTCCAGGCCGGCGGCAGGTCACATTTATTGACAGCGATGACAGCACGTTGCGCGTAGTTTTTATTTCGTTTGAGAATATCCATGTCTTCGGAGGTCAAAGGTTTGCTGCCGTCCAGTACAATCAGGACGGCGTCAGCCAGCTCCAGGTTTTCCAGCACAAGATCAATGCCTTCCTTTTCTATGGCATCCTGCGGATCGCGCAGACCGGCTGTGTCCGTCAGGCGCACGACAAGCCCGTTGATGTCAATGGTTTCCGTGATCAGATCACGCGTCGTGCCTGGTATGTCCGTTACAATCGCCTTCTTTTTACCGGCCAGAGCGTTTAACAGGCTGGATTTACCGACATTGGGCTTGCCGATGATGATCGCTTCAAAGCCCGCCGTGATAAATTTTGCCTGCCGGCAGGTAGACAAAAGACTTTCAAATTCTTTTCTGGCCTGAGCTATCAGCATTTGCGGCTTTGGCACATCTTCGGGTGGGACATCTTCGCCAAAGTCAATGAGAACCTCCAGCATGGCCATGGCGTCAATCAGCATGCTCCTGAGCTCACCGATACGACAGCCCAGTGAGCCTTTTAACTGCTCCAGACCGATCCTGCGGGCTTTTTCCGATTGTGCACAAATAAGAGTGGCCAGTGCTTCTGCCTGCGACAGATCCATGCGGCCGTTGAGGAAAGCACGCTGGGTGAATTCACCTGGTCGCGCGGGACGGCAGCCAAGTTCCATCAATCGCTCCAGAATTGATTTCAGAATAAGAGGGTTACCGTGACAGGAGATTTCCAAAACGTCCTCGCCGGTGAATGAGTGCGGGCCGCGCATCAGTGTCACCAGCGCCTCATCAAGCAAGGTGATACCATCACCAGCAAGAAGATCACCGTGATAGAGGTGGTGGCTAAGCCATTCGCATCCGGGACGCGAGGGACGAAACAGTTGCTTGGCCAGCTCGCCGGCTTCCGGACCGCTCACGCGGATCAGGCCGGTGCTTGCCGTGCCATGAGGCGTGGCGATAGCGGCGATAGTGTCTGTGTGAGTCATAAAAAAGGTTCAAGGCCAAAGGCTAAAGGCCAAAGGCTAAAGGCTAAAGGCTATAGGCTATAGGCTATAGGCTATAGCCTATAGGCTATAGGTTGTCAGGGTATCCACCATTTACCTGAGGTTACTGACCGTTTTTCACTTTCTGTTGTCCACCTGCATTTTTCCGTACCGGCAGGACGATAACTTTGCGATATTCGCCTTCGCCGCGGCTTTTCGTGACCAGCGTTTCGTCTTCCTGAAGCGCCATGTGAATTATACGCCGGTCGCGGGCATTCATGTGTGAAAGAGACAGCGGCTTTTGAGTTTTTTTGACTTTCGCACGGATTCGTTCAGCCATTTTCAGGAGAGTTTCTTCTCTGCGCTTTCGATATTCTTCCGAATCGACCACGATCATTTTACGTTCCGTCTCAGTTTTGTTGACCGCTTTGTTCAGGAGATACTGCAACGCATCGAGGTTCTGGCCGCGACGGCCGATTAAAAGCGCGCTTTTGTCTCCCTGTACGTTAAGAACGATGGCCTCATCCGTTTCCGTGGCGGAAACCTCACATTCAAAGGTCATCATGTTGAGTATATCAGTGAGCAATTGTCTGGCTTTCAAGGCGGATGGCGTAGCGGTCGTAGGCGCACCGATATGCCGGTTTGTGGGTATTTGTGCTTTATCCGACGTTGCCGGCTGTGCGTCGGAAGGGACACCTGCTGCGGAGTCGGCGGATCTCCCGCCTTTTGCAGCCTGTTGTTGCCTTTGCTGAATTTGCCCGGTCTTGCCGATCGTTTCCTTATCTGGTCGAGGTTTGGTAGTGGGCTTTGATTCAGGCTGTCTCCCCATTTTATTTTCTTCGCGGGGCGAAGCCTTGAGCTCCTCCATGGGAAAATCCATGTCGAAAGAAAGTAATGACGCTCGTATTTTGGCCTTTTTTGCGCCCAGTCCCAAAAAACCGGTTGATCCTTCCGAAATTATTTCAATATTTAATTTTTCTCTGGCGACGCCGAAATCGCGGCAGGCTTTTTCAATGGCGCCGTCAATTGTTTTTTCTTCTATTTCAATTGTTTTTGAACTCATAATGAACTCCGTGAGCCAGTGTCATTTAGCCATTTTTTTATTGATGTAGTACTGTTGACCGATTTGCAAAATGTTATTCCACAGCCAATAAATTACCAGGCCGGCGGGGAAATTTAAAAAGAAAAATGTGAAGATCACAGGCATGAGCAGCATAATTTTCTGCTGCATCGGGTCGCCCATGGCCGGCGTCATTTTCTGCGACAGAAACTGAGAGGCCCCCATGATGATCGGGGTAATGTAAAACGGATCATTGGCAGACAGATCCTGTATCCAAAAGAAAAACGGTGAGTGGCGCAGTTCAATGGAATACATAAGTGTTTTATACAGACCAAAAAACACGGGGATCTGAATGAGCATGGGCAGACAACCGGCAAACGGGTTGACCTTGTGTTGGCGGTACAAGGCCATCGTTTCCTGTCCGATTTTGGCCTGATCACCTTTGTACTTATCCTTGAGAGCTTCGATTTTCGGCTGCAGCTCCTTCATTGCATTCATTGATTTGTAGCTCAAATTGCCCAGCGGCCAGAAAATTATTTTGACGATCGTGGTCAGAATAATAATCGCGATGCCGTAGTTGAGGACAAATCCTTTGAGGAAGTTGAGAATATATAAGAAAGGAATTGCCAGCCACCAGAACCATCCATAATCGATTGAATTTTCCAGACCGACGCCGATAGATTTCAATATGTCGTACTGCTTGGGCCCAAGATAAAGAGAGTAGGCAAAAACACCGCTTTGCCCGCTTGGAATGAGCTCTTTGTGGCCTTTAATGCCAATGGTGACCATGTTTTGTGCGTCACGGTTCATCGTAACATTTGTCAGTGACGGATTTTCCGGTATGGCGGCGGCGATAAAATATTTACTTTCGAAAGCTCCCCACATGACGTTGGGACCACGGATGCTTTCGCTGACGATCTTTTTCACTTCCTGGCGTTCAATACTGCCGCCCAAAGAAATAATTGGACCGTTGTGGGCGAATCTGCTGCCGGCAGCGTTCGGGTCGGCGCATTCATACCAGTTCAGTTCGGGGATCTGTGTCACGGGTGAGGCACTGAGGTTGTGAACTTTCACTTCCAGTGTAGTGGTATAGCCGGTCGGTTCGAATGTAAAGACTTTTTCGATTTTGATGCCACCTGTCGTTTTTGAAAAAACGAGTTTTTGTTTGTCATTTGTGGAAATAATGTTGAGCTTGTCGGCGGACGTTTCATAAACGGCGTTTGGTGATATCTCCACGCCTGATTCCGGGAAAGTGAGTGCCAGCGGGTAGGGCATGCCGTCGCGCACGTTGACCAGTTCGACAAAATCCTTTGTTTTTGTTGCGGCCGGTGTGACGCCGCTGAACAGACCTTTGATTTTCGGCCAGAGGTCTCCGGGGCAGTTCTGGCAGTCCTTGTAATATTTTTTCAGCCGGAGAGATTTCAAAGCCGCGCCCTGGGTTGAAAAAACAGCGCTGTACAGAGGAGTCTCGACTTCGATGTCACGGGGCGGCGCCTCCGGTTTTTCCGGGGTGGCGGCCGGTTTGGCGGCGGGCAATGCTGCCGGCGCCTCAGCTATTTGCCGGTCCGCGATTGGTTGATCCTGGGTTTGCTTGTGCTCTGTCTTTTGCGGCACAGGCGGTTTGAAGAAAAAAATCTGGTAAATGACCAGTACGGCCAGAGAAAGAACGATGGCCAGGACGGTTCTTTTGTCCATTGAGTTTCCTCCGGTTTCCATCCCGCCTCGGCGGGAGATGTGTTAATAGTTCACGGCGATCTGCGACGGCCAGAGAAATATAGCATTCATCGCGATTTTGCCGCGCACCGGTTGATTACTTGACGGGATCGTAACCGCCGGGATGGAGGGGATGACAGCGCAGAATCCTTTTTATCCCCAGATATGATCCCTTCGCGGCGCCGTGCAATTTTATCGCGTCAATTGCGTATTGCGAGCAGGACGGGTGAAAACGGCAGCACGGAGCAAAGAAAAATGGTGAGATACAGGCCTGGTAGCAGCGGATAGCGAAAACCAGGAGTTTTTCCAGTGATTTTCTGAGCATAATTTATTTTTCGGTTCTCCGTAAAAGAAGCTCTGTCAGTTCTTCGGCAGTTTCCCGGTATGAAAGATGAGGTATGTTTTTTTTCGCCATGATCACTGTATCATGGTCTGCCGGAAACAAGTTCTCGTTTAGCCGAAAAAATTCCCGTATCAGTCTTTTCAGACGATTACGCCTCACAGCATTGCCGGTTTTTTTTGTAACGGTGATTCCCAGGCGTTTGATACCTTCCGGGTTCCGGCAACTTATGGCGGTGAAGAATCGCGAGCTCTTTGCGCTTCCCCGCGCGTAGATATTCCGGTAGCTGGTTTTATTGGTTATTTTTTTAGCTCTCCGGAATGACTGAATTTTCATGCCTGGATGCCGATACGTCCCCGCAAAACGACAATCTCATGAATTTACACGGTTAATCTTTTTCTACCTTTTGCTCTTCTGCGGCTGAGCACCTGCCTGCCGGCCCTGGTGGCCATGCGCACGAGAAATCCGTGAGTTTTCTTCCTTTTGGTGTTTGATTTATTGGTCAAAACCTTTTTCATGCCTAAACCCCTGAAAGTAATAAGTTGTCCCGTTAACCACAGATGTATGTGTTTGTCAAGATTAAATTAGTATGTCGAAATAGTGAAAACTGCCGAAAATTGATGGTTTATAGCAAATAGCTAGTGGCGCGTACCTCATGGTCGATGGTGGATAGTTGATAGTTGATGATGCATAGTCGATAGCTCGTGGCTAAAGGCTAAAGGATAAAGGCTAAAGGATAAAGGCTGAAGGATAAAGGATAAAGGATAAAGGCTAAAGGATAAAGGCTGAAGGATAAAGGATAAAGGATTAAGTATGCTTCGACAGGCTCGGCACGAACAGTCAATAAAACGCGGAGTCACGCTTCGTGTTCTCCTCTGGAGACAGTGTCGCCATTATTTTTTTGTCATTCCGTGCAAGCGAAGCGCGACACGGAATCCAGTATTTTCAGCATGTTCTGGATGCCGGTTTTCACCGGCATGACGATGTTGACGGCTTCTTTACGATTGCGACACAGCCTCCGCGGGCGGAGGTGGCCTGCTTTAGCGGGCCGGAGGTGGACGATGGTGGCTGGTTGATGGTCAATAGCTCACGGCTCTTATTTATGGCTTCAACGGGCAAATAGCGGGAGGGCGAGGCCTTTAAAATATTTGTCAGATTACTGCCAATGTAAAATGATGATAATCTAATGTGCTGTTTTTCATGGGCTTATTATTAGAAATATTTTTTTTGTAAAAAGTGTGATTTTTTTCTTGACAGTTCGTTAAAGAGAGAGTAGTTACTCGCCTCTGTTCGTCAGTGATTTGCAAGAAGGTTGGTTGAAGTTTTCAACAAGTTCACCGATGGTAAAGCTCGAAGTTGTCGGATGATTCCTCAAAGCTGGCGAAATTAAAAATTTGAAAATTTAGCTTGACATTCAAATCGCGATGATTTATATGTTTAAGCTCGCTTCAAGAAGGCTCTTTGGAAATTGAATAGTGGGAAAATGAATTTGTGGGTCCTATAGATTTATTGAAGTATCAAGCGAGTTCATAAGGAAGATTTATCTTCCTTATATCAGGATTTTAAACTGGAGAGTTTGATCCTGGCTCAGAACTAACGCTGGCGGCGTGCCTAACACATGCAAGTCGTACGAGAAAGTTGGCTTCGGCCGATGAGTACAGTGGCGCACGGGTGAGTAACGCGTGGATAATCTGCCCTTAAGTGTGGAATAACGTACCGAAAGGTGCGCTAATACCGCATAATGCCTGGCAACATAAGTTGTCCGGCCAAAGAAGGCCTCTGCTTGCAAGCTTTCGCTAAAGGATGAGTCCGCGTACCATTAGCTAGTTGGTGGGGTAACGGCCTACCAAGGCGACGATGGTTAGCTGGTCTGAGAGGATGATCAGCCACACTGGAACTGAGACACGGTCCAGACTCCTACGGGAGGCAGCAGTGAGGAATATTGCGCAATGGGGGCAACCCTGACGCAGCAACGCCGCGTGA
>JAGPFA010000024.1 GCA_018056765.1 Syntrophaceae bacterium | reverse complement strand
CGAATCGGTATCAGTGCGCCAGGTGTCGGTTACAGTGTGGAAAGAGGCAAGCTCATAGCCAAAGAAAACGGGTATCGGTTAATGGAATAAGCGAAACTTAGTATTTTACGGGCGTCCCTTACATCCCTTACATCCGCCCGCTCTGAGCCCGTTCGGATTTTTAGGCAACAACAGATGGGAGCAATTCGGCGCCCAACCAGACGCTCCACCGGACGGGGATTCGACTTCGCTTCACCAACGTCGGTGAGCTTTTCGTTGGGCATAATATTCATTCAAGAATCTATTGACAAAGTGTAGCCTGTGGGCTACAATAATACCGTGATTGAAATTCGCAAAACCGAAATATTCGCAGCGTGGATTGATAGTCTGGAAGATATTAGAGGCCGTGCTCGCATACAGGCAAGAATTGAAAGACTCGCGATGGGCAATCCCGGGGATGTTAAGCCTGTGGGGAAAGGTGTTTCGGAAATGCGTATTGATCATGGTCCCGGCTATCGGGTTTATTACATCAAGCATGAGCGAACGGTGATAGTCCTGCTGGCGGGCGGAGATAAAAAGTCACAGGCAAAAGACATTAAAACCGCACTTCGCTTGGCTAGAAATTTGTAGGAGTTAATTATGGCAAGAACAGTTACAACAAAATATGATGTATCCGAGCACCTTCGTACACCTGAAGAAATGGCCGCTTATCTGGAAATGTGCATTGAGGAATCAAAAGGTGATGCGGCCTTTATTGCAAAGGCATTGGGAGACATTGCAAAAGCTAAAGGTATGTCTCAGGTTGCGCGTGACGCCGGATTATCGCGTGAGAGCTTATATAAAGCCCTGTCCGGTGAAAGAAGTCCGGGATTTGATACGGTGCTCAAAGTCATTGGCGCCTTGGGTATCAAGTTACATGCAGCCGCTGTGCATCCACCCAAATTAAAAGCCCAACAAAAGTAATCCAGCCGATCGCTACGCTCCGGCTGATGTTTTCGTTGAGCCTGTAGAAAAAGTTCTTTTTCTCTCTCAAAAAGTTTGAGTCTCGGGCACCAATGCATTAAAAATATAAGGTTATCCATGCGCACGATGCGAGAGATTTTACGATTAAAATGGGAGAAGCACCTGCCCAACAAAAGGATTGCTGAAAGCTGTAACATAGCCCGCAGTACGGTCAGAGATTATTTATCCCGTGCTGCTGAGGCCGGATTGTCCTGGCCACTGCCGGCTGAACTAGACGACAGTCTTTTGGAACAAATGATTTTCACAGTATAATCAGCGCCAGTGCTGGGCAAGCGGGGAGTGCCGTCACCGGAGTATCTCCGAGATCGCAGCAACGCCTCAACTTTCAACTTAAAATTGTATATTGCCAAATGTAAATTTGTCCCTGGTTTGTATGTAAACCAAATATTTACATTTTGTTAATTGTTGATATTGTCTTGCAAATAATATTATTAAAGTTTACAATATATTACACTATTGATGTGTTAAATATTGTTTTGAGCGTTGTTAAATGTTAATTCACAGGATGTGAAATATGGCCCCAAAGTTCAAACATTTTGATCTCAAACTTATTGAGCCGTCTTTCGACTCCGGTCTGACCGATCTGGTTATCGAAATGGATCATTTGCGGAAGAAACAACTGGCCGGCACAACGCCGCCTTTGGTCTTTTTCCAATTAAAAAACCTGTTTCATATGCTGGAGAGTCTCTGTTCAGCACGTATTGAGGGGAATCGCACAACGCTGGCCGAGATAATCGAAAATCGTCTGGAGGGCGCTTTTCCCGTCGATGAAAAAATGCGAGAAATTATCAATATGGAAGAAGCGATGAATTTCATCGATGAAAATGTGCAAACGTTTTCTCTGAATCAGGCCTTTATCAGTGAATTACATCGCCTGACGGTTAAAGATCTAACACCGCCGCCCAAAGGCGAAGGCGATATAACACCGGGAGTCTATCGTCAGAAAAACGTCAGCATAGCCGGATCCAATCATAAACCGCCTGAATATCTGCAGGTAAATGATTACATGGACGAATTGATCAAGTTTATCAATCAATCCGATTCTCCGAAATACGATTTAATTAAAACGGCTATCGCGCATCACCGGTTTGTCTGGATTCATCCTTTCAATAACGGCAACGGCAGAACCGTGCGCTTGTTTACCTATGCGCTTTTGGTAAAGCAAGGGTTTCATGTTGATAAAGGCCGAATATTGAACCCTGCGGCAGTGTTTTGCAACGACCGAAATAAATATTATGAACAACTGGCAGCTGCCGATTCCGGTAATGAAAAAGGGATCTTATCCTGGTGTGAATACGTCTTATCCGGTTTGAAGCAGGAAATTGAAAAAATTGATCGGCTGACGGAATATAAATACTTAAAGAAGGAAATTATCGTGCCGGCAATTATCTTCGCCCAAGAAAGAGAGGTCATCACAGATATCGAGGCCAAAGTTTTAAAGAAGGCGGCGGAGTTGGGGCGGATTGGGGCTTCTGATATCAGAGATGTTTTTCCCGGCAAGGCGCCAGCGGAAATATCCCGCCAGATTGCCCGTCTGAGAGACAGAAAAATGCTGCAACCGGAAAAAGAAAAATCCAGAAAATATGTAATTCGTTTTGATAATAATTATCTGCTGCGCGGAATAATCATGTATTTGGGAAAAAAGAGATTCCTGCCGGTGAAGGACTAGATTGTTCCCATAATAATAAACAAATCAGAAATTGAAATCATCTCTATTGATGAACTTTAGAGGCAAGAGTATTTCTTATGCGCCCGGTCTTTCCAGTGAACCGGATGAAGAGCCGGCATAAGGCGCTTTGATTGACCAGCCACTGCCGCCCTATGGCGTGCCGGGAAAACACGCCACTATGAAGATGTTATTTTAAACAGGATTTTAGGGATTATTCCCGGAAGTCCTGTTTAAATCTTAAATCCCCTTCAAGCGTTTTTAGTTCGGGTTTTTCAGTTTGGGAAACACGCGAGTGATGATGATAATCAACCCCGCATCTCGTGACTTAAACTCGCTAAAGGGTGGTCAGATTTAGGTTGTCATTACTAGCCAGCGAGTCAAGTGGCGGATAAACGGATAAATTATTTTCTAAGCTGGCTTCCCGGGTGCCTGGTACTCATGCGGCTTATCTACGGTGAAGGGGATGTTTTTAAATCATGCAGAATGCATTAAATGATTAAAAATCATCCCTGTCCCCGTGGCAATCCTCCTATACACCGCACATGAAGCGCCATTGGCGGAACTTCTCTTCACGTTCCTCAGCCGTCCAGGCTGGTTTGAATATTCTTTGTGCTTTGCGCAGATCCGCCAGCTCTTTGTCCTGATGCCAAAGGCCGACCGCTTCGCCGGCGAGCAGGGCGACCCCGTAGGCGGTCGATTCGAGATGAGGCATGCATTGGACATCGGAGCCCAAAATATTCGCCTGGAGCTGCATAAGAACATCGTTGGCAGCTGCTCCGCCGTCACATCTGAAATAAAGGGGGCGGGGAAGCGTCACGGTTTCGTAAACCAGATCGACAAGCTGGCGAACCTGAAAGCACACCCCTTCCATCGCTGCGCGTATTATATGGGCCTTTGTCGCGCCGAGCGTCAGGCCGGAGATTACGCCGTTTCTGCTCACTCCCGGGTCCGTGGTCCGGTCTCCCTGAAGGGACGGCAGGAAAAAAACACCGTTACTGTCCGGGACACTGCCGGCAAGCCCCGCCAGCTCAGAGACGTCTTTAACCAGATTCAAGCCTCTCCCCAGCCACGCAAAAACAGCGCCTCCGGTATGAACCATACCTTCAAGGCAATAAGCCATCATTCCCTGTCTGCGCCACAGCACCAGGGGGTAGATCCCTTTGTCCAGTACGCTTAAAATGATTTCATTACCGGTATTGATGTTCAGGGTCACCGAAGTTCCGAAAGTGATTTTGCATTCCCCCACCTTCAGACACCCTTGAGCGTATGCCGAACTTTGCTGGTCACCTATTATTGCCGTAATGGGAACTTCCCCTCCGAAGGCGTGCTTGTCCGTGCTTCCTATATGGCCGGAGGTATCCACTATTTGAGGAAAGAACTTGATGTCTATCTTCTGGAAATCCAGCAATGCAGGGTTCCAGGTGTTATTCATCGGATCATAATAGCCGGTCGTGCAGGCATGAGAACAGTCGGTGGCATGGACTTTCCCGCCGCTTAACCTCCATAGAGCGAAACTATCCACATTTCCCCAGGCAAGCTCGCCGCGTGCCATCCGCCGGCGGCCATCGGGAATGGCGTCGAGCACTGATTCCAGCTTTGACGCAGCCGCCGCGGCATTCACCAGAAATCCCTGTGCCAGAAGTTCCAGCGCCCTTGGGCCGCCCCGCTGGTCCTGCCAGCTAACCCCCGGAGCAACCGATCGGCCGTTGGCCCTGTCCCAGACGATAATTGAAGATCTCTGGCCGGTCACACCAATAGCAACCAAATCATCTACAGAAATACGGGCTTCATCCATGGCATTCTTCCGCGTTTGTTCAACGCAATGCCACATCCATTCAGGATCGAATTCAACAAGGCCCGGCGCAGGATAGTCAAGCTTTTGGCCCATTACATCCCAACCGATCACCCGGCCGTCATCTCCGACAATCATCGAGCGCACATTTGTGGTACCCATGTCAATTGCAAGTACTGCTTTAGTCATTGATAAGCACCCCCGGGTTCATGAAGTTTGCAGGGTCGAGCGATTTTTTGATAGACTTCAACAACGACAGACCGCCATCTCCAAGCTCCTCGGGCAGCCACCGGTTGCGCACTCTGCCAATGCCGTGATGGTGTGATATAGTTCCCCCTCCCTCGATGGTCCATCTCATCGCCCGGGACCAGCATTCATTATATATATACGCCATTCGTTCTTTATTCTCCGGCCTTGCCCCAAAAGTGAAATAAATATTAATCCCCGAACGATAGCAATGAGAGCTATGCCCTGAAGAAACCGCAACTTCATCCACTTCCTTCATGGCTCTCACCACATTATGGTAAATCGAGGCAATCCGATCCCAGGTCGCCGAGATTTCTATGGTGTCCGCCACAATGCCGGCTCCTGCCAGATCGTCGAAATTGGTGACGTTATTTCTTTCCTCGAACCAGTGTTGCACTGCCGCCTCGGGAGCTTCCGGACAACCCTGGGCAGATGCAGCAGCCGCGCAGGCTGCCGATTGGGCATCTGCATATGAGGCCGGGCCTTCGTGAACCAGAAGAATGAGTGCATCGTCCCCGCGCACAAAATCGGCAAACAGGCGGGCCACCTCGCTTGCATCGTATTGGCGCATGACAGCCGGTTGCCAGCCGGACTGAATTATGAAACGCTGAAAGTCAAATCCCGCCTCCATGGTCGGAGCATAATATGCCTTCATGATTGTTTTTTCCGCCTTCCAACGAAGCCCGAACGTCACAGCGGTAATCACACCCAATGTGCCTTCGCTTCCGATTAAGAGCTGCTTCAGGTCCGGTCCGGTAGATGCACGCGGTACCAGGCGGGTATTTATGATCGAACCGTCAGGCAACACCGCCTCCAGACCCAGGACGACATTTTCGACGTTCCCGTACCCGGTAGAAAATTGACCGGAAGACCGTGTGGCGACCCACCCGCCTACCGAGCTCACATCGATTGATTGCGGGTAGTGACCGATTGTCATGCCGCGCTTGGCCACGGCTGCCTCCGCATCCGCACCGCGCACCCCTGCTTCGAAGGTGACTAAAAGATTGTCAATATCAAACAGCCTGGTCTGAGTCATGGAACTCATGTCCAGCAGGACCGAGTTACCGGTCGCCCTGATTCCGCCGCAAACACCGGATCCCAGGCCGAATGTAATAAGCGGCGTGGCATTTTCACGGCAAAGATTGACAACCTCGACCACGTCTTTCGTTTCCTTTGGCTTCACCACGCAGGCCGGGTTCGGTACTCTGCGTCCCTGAAGATCATCCAGGGCGCTCATCATCCAAAAATCTCGGCGTCGATCCTTTAGAGTGAACTCGTCCGTAAACACTTTTTCCGGACCCAATGTTTTGCGTATTTTGTCGGCACAGTTTTTATTGCTCATCGACGTTCTCCTTTTTTGTCTTGACTGCCCCCATTTCATTTGCGAGTGCATCTCGGCACGATTTAATTTCCATTTCCCTTCTATCCTCGGACCAGCCGAGAAGCTCACCCATAAGGTCGGCCGCCTTTTCCATTGACGATTCCACGCCCGGCTCTCCAAAATGCGCCCTGGCGCTTCGTCTTACCCAGTAATCTTCCAGAGTCAGCGCGCCTTCCGCTAAAACAGCGTGGCGAACTTCAGGAGCAATACCTTTTTCTTCCGTGAACAAAGTCAGCGCCTCACTGCCGTAGAGGAAGGCGGCGCGCTGTGCTTGGGCCGGCGAAAGACCCAGGGCGGCTATACGTGCGCCAAGCTCTTGAACCGTACCGGCAAAATCTCCTCCCACAAGCGGCTCTTCATCCGTAAGAGCACGCACATGTTTGCGCTTCAGGATAAGCTCACATTGGTCGATGGTTTGTTCCGCCATGGCCCGATAACTGGTCAATTTTCCGCCGGCAACTGATAAAAGGCCTCCCGGCCCTGTCATGATTTCATCGCGCCTCGATATTTCCGAAGGTTTTTTCCCTTCCTCACCCAGAAGCGGCCTCAGCCCGGCCCACAAAGCGATAATGTCGTCATCTTTGAAAGGGGCGACATCGAGATAGGCCAGGGTTGTTTCCAGTAAATAATTAATATCTTCACGTGTTATTTCAGGCCAGTAATCATGGCGGGGATAAAACGTGTCGGTGGTCCCGATATAAACATGGTTTCCTCTGGGTACGGCGAAAAGGCCGCGCTTGTCGGGAGCGCGCATGATGATCGTGCGCGTAACGGGCAGGCGATCACGGGACACTACAACGTGAATGCCTTTGGTGAGCTGCAGCCTTCTTCCGGCCTTCGGGTCCTCCATCAGTCTTATATCGTCAACCCAGGGACCGGCTGCATTGATCACAATATGAGCTCTCACTGCCGCAGCGCTGTCATCTCCCGGCAAAGTGCTTTTAATCTCGGCGCCCGCAACGCGTGACCCGTCGAATATAATAGCCCGGGCGGCAGCGTATGTAGCCACGACTGCACCGTTGGCGTAGGCGCAACGGGCATTGGCCAATGTCAGGCGGGCATCGTCGGTAAGATACTCCGGAAAAACCAAAGCGCCGTTTTGATTGACAGATCTTCGCATGAGCGGTTCTTCTTTCTGCAGGTGTTGTTTGGACCACATCTGGTGCAATTCATGTTTTTCGACATTGCCGAGTTTTTCATAGGTCCATATAAACCCTTTGAGCAATTGTTTTTCGACAATTGACTTGGCGGGTATGACCATGGGATTGGTAATGGACAGATGAGGTGCAATCCGCCTCAGACATTTCCTTTCATTGGCTGCCATGCGTACAACCGTCACATCGCCCTGTGCCACGTAGCGGCTTCCACCGTGAATCAGTTTCGATGAACGGCTGGATGTGCCGGCGGAAATATCTGCGGCATCGACCAGGGCCACGGTTAGTCCGCGCATGGTCGCATCTCTGGCGAGCCCTGCGCCGGTAATACCTGCCCCGATGATGAGGATGTCAAATGTCCGGCTTTCCAGATCCGTGAATATTTTACGCCGATTTCTAAAATCCATCTTTGTGTCTTTCATATTGTAATATCCATGCTCTTTACAAAACTGTTTTGTTTATGACGGTTTATTAAAAAATATTGCCGCTATAACTTCCGTATCATTGTTCCGGCACCGGCCTGAGAACCGAAGGACCGCCTTCCCGAGCCTGCCCCGTCTGCCTCTTAAGTCATTGAGCCTTGCCCGGCCGCAGGTCTTTGTGCGCCAATTGAATGCTGTTTCGTTTTTTTCCTCAGCCTTTCGACTGTTTTTCTCCAAGAGCACTGTTTCATCAAGGTTTGTGACCATCCCCTTCCCGGCTATTTCGTTATAATAGAGCCGGGAGAGGGTATGGTCGTTATACTTCTGTGGTTGTTACAACGCTTATATCATCCGGCGATTAAATCAGCTCCATCCCGAACTCAATCGCACAAGCGTCCAGTGGCTTTGTCCACTCAATAAACCTCTCTGTAGAGTGCTGCAACTTCCGCCGGGTCGTTCACCGGTCTGGCGTTGAACAGCGACGAAGAATCGCATACCGCATGAAATGCCGCCGTATCAATGTCCATGTCTTTTACGCCGACCTCCTGTAATTTCAGAGGATGACCCGTATCCTTCATCAATTTTTCAACCGCCGCAGCTGCCTCAAAGCCGGCATCACGGGTGCTCTTAGCGGCGATGTTCACACCCATCGCCTGGGCGGCCATGGCCAGCTTGTCGGCGGCGTAATCAATATTGTATCTCATGACCGCCGGAAGAATAATGCCGCAACCGGCACCGTGGGGCACATTATGTAAAATACCCACCGTGTGGCTCATGGCGTGAACAAGGCCGGTCTGTGTGACCATGAAAGCCCAGCCTGCCATGGTGGCTGCAATCTGCAAATTGTTCCTTGCCACAAGATCCCGGGGGTTGGCTACAACCAGTGGCAGATTCTGGTGGATGAGCCGTATCGCCTGGAGAGCCTGCCCGTCACAAATCGGCTGGGCCAGTATGCTCGTCAGAGCTTCCATGGCGTGCGTCATAGCGTCCATGGCCGATGCCACCGTCATGAAGTGCGGCAGTGACGCGGTAAACTGCGGATCGAGGATCGCCGTGTTGGGGATGATCCGGTTATCGACCAGGAATACTTTGCGGCCTGCGGTCTTGCTTTTAATGACGGCAACGTTGGTGACTTCACTGCCTGTGCCGGATGTCGTCGGAATGACAATGTGCGGTGTCTGGGGTTCCTGCAGTCGGTGAATGGCAATATGTTCGTTGGCCTCCCCGCCGTTTTTCATGACGACGCCGACGACTTTTGCGGTATCTATGACACTTCCGCCTCCGACACTGACAATGCCGTCTGCACCGCGTTCACGGGCAAAAGCGGCTGCCTTGTCAACTATCTCCAGATCGGTATCCTGAGCGATCTCATCAAAAACTCCGACACAGAAATCCACCAGCGCATCCTGAACCTGATCCACCAGGCCCGTCTGGCGCACTCCGGGGTCGGTCAAAATCAACATACGCTTGCAACCGAGATTTACCGCTTCCTTATATATTGAAGGAAGAGTTCTGTTGCCGCATAATACGTTGGTCGGACCATTGTACTGAACAAAGGCAACTTTTGTTTCATCAGTTAACACGCTGCTGATCGTGAAGTTGCTTTTCGGATCGCCAAACGAACTGACATGGATACGTTTAATCTGTGTGTATTCGGCCAGCCCCGCCGCGCCGAGCTCTCTGCCCACGCCCGACTGTTTATAGCCCCCGAACGGACAGAAATCGGCAGAGATGTGATAATTGTTAATCCAGACCGTGCCTGTCCTGATTTGCCTTGCGACGCGTTCCGCACGGGCATTGCTGGTCGAAAACACCCCTCCGCCCAAACCGTAGATGGAATCATTGGCAATAGCCACTGCCTCCTCTTCGGTATCAAATTTCATGACGCAGACAACCGGACCGAAGATTTCTTCCTGGGCGATCCGCATGGAGTTTTTGACTTCCGTAAAGATTGTCGGTGCGTAATAATATCCTCCCTCAAACCCGGGTACTTCCACACGCTTGCCTCCGGTCACCATCTTGGCGCCTTCTTCCTGGCCGATGCGCACGTAATTTTCGATCGTCGCCAGCTGGGTGGCATTGGCGATCGGTCCCAAGTGGGTGTCCGGCAGCATCTGGTAGCCTATACGGAAAGATTCCGTCTGTTTGATCAGCTTTTCCATAAACTCGTCATAAATCTTTGACTGGACGAGAATGCGCGTACCGGAATCGCAGACCTGGCCCTGATGGAAAAAAGTGCCGTGACAGGCGCCCATGACGGCCATATCCATGTCCGCGTCATCGAGTATGATCGATGCTGATTTGCCACCTAGTTCCAGGGTGACCTTTTTCACAGTGTCCGAAGCCATTCTCATGATCGTTCGCCCGACCTCGGTACTTCCTGTAATCGCGATCTTATCCACATCGGGATGGGTGCAGAGGATGCGTCCCAGTTCACCGCCTGGGCCGGGAAGCACATTGATTACTCCGGGAGGCATGCCCGCGGCCTTGGCCGCCTCAGCCAGAATCAGCGCGGAAAGCGGTGTGGAAGTGGCCGGCTTCAAAACAATCGTATTTCCCATAATGATGGCCTGCCCGACTTTCCAGATGGCCATGCTCAACGGAAAGTTCCACGGAACGATGCCGACGCAGACACCTATCGGCTCTCTGCGGATGAATTCACGGCCGGGCGCAAAAACATTCCCTGAATAGGGAATCTCCTCCTCCCACTTGAATTTGCGGCTGGCAAAATGAGCCCAGTTGCGTAACTGTCCTGAGCAGAGCATTCCCCAAAACTTCGCAAAGCTCATGCAGTGTCCAGCATCCATCGACTCCGTCATGGCCAAACGGATCGTCTGCTGGGCCACCTGGTCGGCAAAATTGTAAACGATATTTGCCCGGGCCTGCGGTGTCAGGCCGCTCCAGCGACCGTCATCAAAGGCCCGCTTCGCGGCGGCGATGGCCGCTTCGGCGTCCGCCTTCCCCGCCTTCGCGACTGTGGCAAATGGCAGACCTGTGCCTGGATCTATCGTCTCAAACCTTTCACCACTTTGCGCTTCAACAAATTCACCGTCAATGAATAGCTTGTAATGGTCCATCTTCACTCCTCCCTCGTTAAAAATTTGTTCTTTTGCACAACAGTCTGCCTGCGCCTGACTACATCGTTTAAATTTACGCTCATATCGGCCTTTCCAACCAGGAGTAGAAGTTGATGAATATTCGGCTTATACTCCCAAAGACAACTTTTGCTTATCGCCTGACGAGGGGACAAGCTTTTTCATCGCCCTCTCTTCAGCGTAGGCACGAATTCTCTCAATTTCATCATCGATACATCGTTTAAGGACTTCTTTGTCATTTGTGGCCGTCTCATACAAGATATGGCTCTTGTAGAGACTGATGATGCCGTGAAGGTTGGCCCAATTCTGAATTACCCTGTATTTCAGCTCTTTATAATCACTTGCGGATTTAGTTGTCATACCGGTCATTTCGGCAAGCATCTTGATGGCCAATTCATGAGGTTGCATTGCCACTCGTTTTTCATCAGCTGCGGCCTTTTGCTGTTTTGTTCCGATATAGTTTGTATATTTCGGAGTGTGAAGAACGTACATGAGATCGTAATATGCCGGATTTTCCAAAGCAAACTCCACAAAAGCCCACGTCATCGCGCGGGAACGTTCGTTTACAGTTAAGTCGGACCTGTTATAAGCGGCTAATAACTTCCCATAGAGAATACGTGCCCCTCTTGTTCGTACGTTAATATTGAGTTCATCTTTGTTGGCGAAATGAGTATAGATGAGACTGGTCGTCGTCCCCAGTCGGGCAGCAATTTTTCTCATACTTAAATTTGCATACCCTTTCTCAATTAGCAGAGCAACTGCAGTATCTAAGATTCTTTCTCTTACTTTGCGCTTATGTTCAGGTGTATGAGCTTTCCGTGGCAAATTGTGAACCTCCGTTCAAGTATTTCTCGTCCCAACAACGAGTTAATTATTTTCTAATCCCCCGAGTGAATGGCATCTGGACACAAACATGGATTTCGAAGCTCTGTTTCGGAGCCCTAGAGCTCGCTTCATCTTCTTTTGTGCTACTCTCCTACATCGCTTTTCACAAAGACAATGCCACCATCAGGTTAATACAAAAAATAAATTCGTGGTCCGTGTGATCCTCCGAACAACAGTCTGCATTCTCCTGTCTTGAAATCCTCGCTGTTTATAAATTATCTACTCACAACAAGTCGCATTATATTATCTGCGAAGCACCCGTGATCCGATACCGGATAGAACGATGGCCAACAGCAGTACAGCACCCTGGATCATAGTTGTGTAGTAGCCGGGCACCATCATAATGATCAGGCCATTTACCGCCACAACAAGAAACATGACACCGACAAACGTTCCCCAGATATGAAACTGGCCGATGCGCACTGTGGCGGCGCCGATGAAACAGGCCCCGAACGACTCCAGCACATAACTTGCGCCCTGGGTTGCATTGGCTGAAAGCACTGATGAGGTGAGCACTATACCTCCGATAGATGAACAAAGACCCGAAAGGACAAAACCAATCAAGCGGTTGAATCGCACATTTATACCCGACATGCGCGCCGCTTCCGGGTTTCCGCCAATGGCTTCCATCCTTCGCCCTATTGTGGTGAAGCCGTGAAACAGCGAAAGAAGTGTAAGGAGAACGATCATGATGATGAAACGAATGGGAATTCCGTATAAATATCCCTGACCGATAATCCCGTAGCTTGTCGGCAGATCCCAGATAGCCATACCTTTGGTGATGGCCATAGTGGCCCCGGTGAGGATACTTGCCGTCGCCAGTGTGCAAACAAACGCCGACAATTCCAGATAAGCCACCAACAGCCCGTTTACACATCCTGCCGCCAGCCCTACCATCAAACCGGCCGCAATCGAAAGCGGAATGCTGTAGCCGTGACTGAGTAACTGGCCGACTACAATACCGGTCATGGCACCCATGGCGCCTATCGACAAATCAAAATCCCCCATTTTCAGACAACAAGTCATGCCGGCGGCAAAAATTGACAGAAGCGACAATTGCCCCAACAGGTTGACTATATTGTCTGCCGTTCTGAATGGAGGCAGTGCGATACTGAACGCAAGCACCAAAATCAACAGAGAAATAATCGTACCGTATTTCCCCAAAACACTCATAACCCTGACTCTATTACTTAACGTATTGGCCTTTTCTGACATTTTTGATGTGCCCCTTATTTATTTATTCACAAAATAAAAACAACCGGAAAACCTACTGTGCCGCATTCAGGACGCCAGCAACAAACCGGTAATTGTTTTTAAATCCACCTGATCACCATCGAGAATCGTTTTGATTTCTCCCCCGTCAAGAACGATCACCCGATGAGCCAAACCGGCAACTTCCGTCAAATCCGAGGATATCAATATGATGCCCGTTCCCTGACGGGCCAGATCGGCAATCATTTCGTATATTGCAAATTTTGCTCCGACATCTATCCCGCGGGTCGGCTCATCAAATATCAACACATGTGCCTCGCTGCAGAGCCACTTGGATAAGACTACTTTCTGTTGATTGCCGCCACTTAGGTCAGCTACGCATTGGTTTAAGCCGGAGGCCTTCACCTTTGTTCTTTCATAGTATTGGTGAGCGACATTCTTTTCTTTGTGCCGGCTTAAAATCGGCAGGAATGAGCCGTGAAGAAGCTTTTTTAAACTGGCCAGGGTTATGTTCTTTTTGGAATCCATCGACAGGATCAGACCCTGCTTTCTTCTGTCCTCCGGAACCAGTGCGATCTTGTGTTCAATGGCTTCCATGGGGTTGGAAAAGGCTGCCACTTTCCCGTTGACTTTGATTTCACCGCCATCTTTACGCATCGCGCCGAAAATCAAATGCGCCAGCACCGTCCGACCCGAGCCGACCAAACCGGCAATACCCAATATTTCGCCCGCATGAAGTTTAAAGCTGACATTATGCAGTATATTGTCTCTGCTTAAATTGTTGACCTCTAGAAGAACCGTGTCTTGTACTTTATTTTTTTGCGGATAAATATCCCGGAGCTCCCGTCCCAGCATCATTTTATATAACTGTTGCGGCTCCATTCCGGCCACCTCGGCGGTGCCGACTTTCCTGGCATCGCGAATCACGGTGACGCGGTCGGCGACACGAAAAACTTCTTCCATCCGGTGCGAAACGTAAACAATGGCTTTCCCCGCCGAGCGAAGATGCTCGATCGATTTGAAAAGTTCATTTACTTCTTCGTGGGTAAGGGATGAGGTTGGCTCATCCATGAATATGATTCGTGAATTTACGGCCAGAGCCCGGTTGATAATGGCCTTCCATTGCTGAATGACCGGTAACTGCCCGGCCGGTGTAGTCAGGTCCGCATCAATGTTCAGGACATATGGGATGCTTTTGACCGCTTTGACCATCTCGGATTTGGTGACAATATTAAATCTGTTTCTGGGGTAGTTGGGTAGAAGTATATTTTCCGCAACGGAAAGGGTGGGAATGATATTTAGTTCCTGATGGATGAAAGCCAGTCCCAGATTCTGGCTGTCTTTGGGGCTGGCAATACTGCACTCCTTGCCATCGATGAAAATGCTTCCCCGGTCTGCTTTGTATAAACCGGCAATGATTTTTATCAGGGTGGATTTTCCGGCTCCATTTTCACCGATCAGAGCATGCACTTCCCCTGCACGCACATCAAAATCGACATCGTCCAGGGCCCGCTGGCCGGGGAAATCCTTTACGATGCCCTTTGCTTCAAAAAACGGCGTCTTCGATATCGTATCCATCATACCATCTCTGTTTATACGGTGCCTCCTTCTCTCTGATCAAAAAGAGCAGAAGGAGGCACCAATGTGGGATGTGTTATTTAACCACTTTAAAATCGGGTTTGCGGTTTTTATAACCGAAGTGGCTGAAATAATATCCCGGAGGGGGTAAATTATCCTTCGTGATCAGGTTGGGCAATGTGAAAGTAATGTCCATATCCCGAACCGGTTTGCCCGCGAAAATCTTATCCAGGGTTCTGAACATCAAATTGGTCCATTCATAGCAGGCCCAGAGATTACCGGCTGTCGCATGAAGATTGGGCAATTCCCTGAGCACCTTATAGGTATTGGGTGAATCATCAATCGTCACTACGATAATATCCGGACGGTTCATGTCCTGCGCTGCTTTTGCCGCCGGGATTCCGAAGCCTTCCCAGTGTGTCCAGATACCCTTTATTTCCTTATTGCGATCAGCCAGAAGGGCATTTTTTATTTCCTCATAACCCTTTTGGGCAAAGTCACCGCCGGTTGCGGTCGTGTGCATTTCCTGGGCTATTTTGATTTTGGAATTCTCCAGAGTTGCTTTGGCAACGTTAAAACGGAATACGCTGTTTTGAGCCCGCGGGTCATGATAGGCCAACACCTTATCACCGGGCAGCAGTTTGGCGCCGAGATACATTGCACTCATGGCCCCCATCGCCGCGTCCGGTGCCGCACCGTGAGCCACAACTCCGGGTACAATGTTGCCGCAGGCGATACCCTGTACGGGAATCCCGCGCTCATGTGCTTTCAGAATCTGTTTTTCGATATATTTGAAATCCGTCCAGTTGATGATAATGGCATCGTATCCGGCTGTGATCATATTTTCCATAACGGCCGGAGCTTTGGCAACGTCTCCGCCGATATCGAATATTTGAATATCCCAACCTCTTTCTTTGGCATATTGTCTGTAGTAACCGTTAGCCAGAGCCGCTACTTCGATAGCCGATATCAGGTCAAGAACCCCGATTTTAATTTTTTTATTTCCCTTGGCGGGAATCTGGAAGGTACCGGCTTGAGCCGTACCGAGCGCCGTGACTGTAAAAACAACAGCCATCAACAAAATCAAAACATTTTGAACAATTTTAGATTTGTTTTTCATCTTTTCCCTCCTTTTGTTTTCATAAAATATTGCGTTTCCTATCCTCAGGCATTTCCATTTCGTATCTTCGGCTCACCCCCTTTCATTTTTCTCATAAGGATTGTGTGTTGTTAGTGCGGTTGTTTGCATCATCATGTGGTGTCATTTTCGGACAATTGATATTAACTCTGATATTGACTCACGCCGGCTCATCAAAAGGAATCAAGTTGAGATTGATTCCGACATTAAATCTAACTGGGTAACACCGTTACCATAACAGTGTTATATTATCAATTATTTTTTTCAAAATATTTTTTATCGAAGATTTCCAAAACAGTTCAAATAGTTACGACCTTTATTTAAAATCATATTCGATTGAAATGTAAAATATTGAAGTTTCCCTGGAACCGCCGCACCATACGTTTTATAAATTCAATTTATAGCGATCCACTCCAAGGGATGTGGCTTCGCTCATTTTCATAAAGTGATGATCTTATCCCCTATGCATCATTGAACCGGTGGAAAGCGCTAAAGCCCTCAGGAAAAACCGGGCGCGGCTGATTTAAAAAATATATGAGGTCGATCCTTTAATCTGTCCTAAATGTAAAGGCACCATGACGATCATCAGCTTCTTAGAACGCAAAGAGAGGAGATTTTTCAATAGGGCGAATGTTGCCAAATGCCTTCAGCGTGATCATCTATACAGCATCCCATATCTTGTGCCCATAGTCTTCTTGACTCTCAAGAGGACGCTAAATATACTCGCCCCACAAAAAGGAAGTCCTTATCAATTACCCCTTCGAGGGTAATGAGAATCTGCTCGTGCCAGGTTCTTACTCGAAGTTTCTCTTGCAGAAGTTTGACAACGAGGAGAGGAGGGCGGAAACTTATTGCGGATGGTGTCGATCCTGGGGTCATCCGCAAAGCCTGAAGCAGGTGAGGATAGAAGAAAAAGGGGGCCTTGAGTTCATTGCCGAACGTGGCATTCAAAATTTTCCCATACCTGGACTTAAGGTAAACTGTTGAGCAGAGTCCTTTCGTATCGCAGTCATGACAACGGCTCGCCAATTCTATAAAAAACTTCCATATATCGCGGCAACCAAGTATGTGTCCTGATCAAAATTACTGATTATATACGAAGCAATAATATGCTATATTGCCACGGTAGGACAGATCATACCGGAACCGCCTTATCATTTGTCAGGGGGAAGACCATGTACGTGATTATTGCCGCTATCGTGGTGCTGGTCATCGTGGTTGCCGTCATGTATAACCGGTTCATCCGCTCCCGCAACCTCCTCAACGAGGCCTGGAGCGGCATTGACGTGCAACTCAAACGTCGTCACGATTTGATTCCCAATGTCGTCGAAACCGTCAAGGGCTACGCCCAGCATGAACGCAAGACATTTGAAGAGATTACCCGCCTCCGGTCCAAAATGACCGATCCGGACATGACGGTGAAGGAAACGGAAAAACTGGAAAGCAGTTTCACCCAGGCCCTGAAAAGTATCTTTGCCCTGGCGGAAGCCTATCCCGACCTCAAGGCGAACCAGAACTTTATCGAACTCCAGAAGACCCTGGCCGATGTCGAGGAGCAGCTTCAACTGGCACGGCGTTACTACAACGGAACCGCCCGGGACTACAACATTATGGTGGAGTCGTTCCCGAACAATATCCTGGCGTCCCTTTTTCATTTCGATAAAGCGGAATATTTTGAAATCGAACTGGCCACGGAACGGGAAACACCGGAAGTTAAATTCACCTGAACATTTTATTCCGCATGGAGGAGATCATGCTCCGGAGGTCTTTTCCCCTTCTTCTCACCCTGTTGTGGCTGTTTTTTCCCCCTGCTCCGTCTGTATATGCCGTTGAACCGGATAACAGCGAAAGAGTACTTTCCTTCCACAGTGATATCACGGTTCATCCGGACGCTACCATGACTGTGGCGGAAACCATCACGGTTTACTGCGCAGGCCAACAGATCAAGCGTGGCATCTACCGGGACTTTCCCACGCGATATAAGGACAGCTATGGTCAGACCTATAAGGTTGATTTTTATGTGCAGGAAGTCCTGCGGGATGGAGAACCAGAAGACTTCCATACGGAGGATTTGAAAAACGGCGTCCGGATCTATATGGGCCGCCAGAACGTTTTTCTTACCCCCGGTTCCTACACCTACCGGATTACCTACGCGACGAACCGGCAACTTGGGTTTTTCAAGGATTTCGACGAGCTCTACTGGAACGTCACCGGTAACGGCTGGACGTTACCCATAGAAAAAGCGTCGGCCGTAGTCTGTCTGCCGGAAGGCGCGGCGGAAAATTTACGGGAGGTGGATGCCTATACAGGTTATACCGGGTCAAAGGAAAAAAATTTTACCTCATCAACCGCCGATTTCGGAACCATCGTCTTTGAAACCACGCGCCCCCTGGCCCCCGAACAGGGTTTGACCATTGTGGTCTCCTGGCCGAAGGGATTTGTCGCGGAGCCATCGACCACCGTCAAGGCCAGGTATTGGATGAATGATAACCGGGGTACGTTGGCCGGGCTCGGCGGGTTGTGCATCCTGTTTCTCTACTATCTGCTCGTCTGGTCCCGTCACGGCAAAGACCCGCCTCGGGGCACAATCATTCCTCTTTTCGAACCACCGAACAAGCTATCCCCGGCGGCGATTCGTTTTATCTCCAACATGGGGTTCGACCAGAAAGTATTTACAGCTGCCGTGATCAACATGGCGGTCAAGGGATACCTCTCGATCCATGAAGGAAACGGACAATATACTCTGAAGAAAATCGGAACGAAGGAAGACGATCTGAGCCGGGAGGAAAAAGCGGCGGCGGCGAAGCTGTTCACCAAATCGACCGAAATGATCAGCACTGAAGGCGAGGACAACGGGCTGGCCATTCACAGGGCGCGTGTTGATCTGCAGCTTTCCCTGAAAAACACCCTTGACCGGACCTACTTCTCGACCAACCGACAATATTTTGTGATCGGCCTCGTCATTTCCTTCATCCTTCTGATCGGGAGCAGTGCCCTTGGTCCCTCGGCCACAGCACCGCTGGCGATCTTCATGTCCGTCTGGCTCAGCGGCTGGACGTTCGGTGTCGTGATTCTACTGATTCAGGTTTTTTCCCTCTGGAAGGAAGTATTATCCGGAGAAAACCATCGGGCCGTACTGCGAAAGAAGGCCGTCACCCTGACCTTATTTTCCACTCCCTTCGTCTTTTTTGAACTCGTCGGCATCGCCATTGTCGTTTTTGCCGCATCCCTGGCGATCATCCTGATCATGGCAGCCATGGTTTTTATCAACTTGCTTTTTTACCGGTTAATGCGCGCGCGGACGCCTATCGGTAGAAAACTCATGGACGGTATCGAAGGGTTCAGGATGTACCTCGCCACGGCCGAGCGGAACCGTTTGAATCTCCTCAATCCGCCTGACCGGACGCCGGAACTCTTTGAGAAGTACCTGCCCTATGCCCTGGCTCTGGATGTGGAACAACAGTGGTCGGAACAGTTTTCCGACATTTTGGCTCAGGCCTCCAGGACGGATGCGGGTTATACTCCACGCTGGTATGAAGGAACGGCCTGGCGGGATGCGATCCCATCCCATTTTACGTCCGGACTCGGCAAATCCCTTTCCTCGGCGGCGGAGACTGCCGTAGCGTCATCCTCTTCTTCTCCCGGTTCTTCCTCAGGTGGCGGAGGCGGCGGTTCCTCGGGTGGTGGTGGCGGCGGTGGGGGTGGCGGCGGCTGGTAAATTGACGGAATATCTTCATGAAATTGAGGAGAAAACCATGAAAAAACGGATTTTACCGGTTACCATTGTATGGGGAGTGCTTTTTACATCATTCGTTTTTGCAGCGTGTGAGCAGTCCCGCCCCCTTCCCGAGCCGTGCCTGAAAGCACATCCGATGCCCTGCGATAACGGTGAAGAAACGGGCATGATGATATTTTGCGACAAGCTGAAGGCTCACGAGGACATGAAAGCCGTGCCGAAAGGTGCCCTGGTCCTTGAGGAGCACAGTCTGAACGCGCCTTTTACGAAAGGAGGAAAATCGGGGCGGAAATCGACGAGCCGATCCCGAAGCTCAACGCTGTGCCGGATATGATGAATTGCCTCATGATGCAAATGATGCCGGGAAACTGTATGGATCGCGATGTTCAACCGTCAGAACAAACCGGGGAAAAAGCAAAAGCACTAAAACACCAGCATTATGGATAAGCACGCTCAAAAGAACAAGGATCTGCCATGAAAATATCATTTTTATTTCTCTGCTTGATCGTTTTGTTTAGCGCAGGTGCGTTCCGCACTTCGGCAGCACCACTGCCCCGTCTCGGACCCGTCGATATCAGCGGCGTCATCGACGACGTGAGCTGGATACCAGAAACGACTGTCCTGGGTAAACCCGGCATGTCCGGCAGCGCCGGTCGGGACCGCGCCTTCTCGCCGCATTTTCGCGTGAAATTGACCGATTTTTCAGGCGTTGATGCCTCAACCGCCATCGCCATGACCCGTTATTTAGACTGGAACGCATATAATAACGACGGAAGCCCTTCCAAGCCGACGTTTGTCCTTCTTAAGATCGACTATCCGGATAAAAATTACCTGAAGAAGGGGATGAAGATCAAAGTCCTTGCCTACACCATCGGGGGCGATGAAGGCGGAACATGGGCCTCTTTCGGGGGAATCGAATTTCTGAACCAGATCACAGATGACAATTACATCCGGCGCTACCTGGAAAACAGCTTGGAATCCCCAGGTTTTGGCGGTAAAATGTTCTGCACTTACGAACTCTACGGAAAGGAACCGCAAGGCGACAAGCAACAACTTTACCTGTGGGCGTTCTGCATGGAATATTATATCGAGGGGGGAGTACTGCAGGAAGGAACCGGCGTCAGTATGCCGGTTGTCCTGGTGTCCGTTCCCTCCTGTCACAGCGATTTGATCGAAACGCATTTCAAACCGGCCGACGGGGAAGATTACGGCAACAGTATCCGGAGGCTGTTTCCCCAGAAGTATCTTCCGGCCATCTTCGCTCCTGGTGATGCGTATAACCGCAGAGCTGATACCCTGCAGCAGAAGGCCAGAGAAAATGCCAGGATTTACTACCATTTGAAATGACAGGATCAGGAAAGCTTGTCCTGCGACAGGTGCTTCCTTCTTTGATCTTTGATCTGCATGAGGCGTGTTTCATTATGTCATTTGGTTGTTGTGAAGATAAAAGCAAACAAGGGAAACAATAAGTCACTCAATTCAAAGGAGATGCGGTATGAAAAAGTTTCATTTTGTTCATGGGTTGGTCGTTTTAGTCAGCGTTTTTTTTGTCATGGCCTTTTTACCTTCCGTTTCATCAGCAAGCGGCACCATCAAGCTCAACCCGGGAGCAACTGTTACACTCAGTAGCGCCGACGTTTACGGCCAGGGTGGGGGCTGCCAAATTCCCAAAATAAACTGCGGTGGCACATCGTCGGCCAGTCCTTCCGATAAAAGCATCCGGGCCAAAGCCATAGCAAGTTTAAGTGGCAAAGGCTCTTACTCGGCCAAAGTGGGCGAGCGTTTCTATGTTGCCAGGGGCGACAGTGGTCAAACCTACGGACGGGCAAGGATCACCATCTCCGGCATCTCCTATTACGGAACGGTAGGCGCTCTGGGCATCGCTGCCGGCAAGGGTGTCCTGAGAATGGGCGTGTCGGGCGGTCCCCAGAAGGACATCCTTGTTGCAGCCGGAGGGGGCGCGGCAGCTAAAGTCTTCCAGAACAGCAATATCTCTTCCACAGTCGAGATGGAAGTAAAATCCGGCGAGGCCTACGATGCATACCTCGAAATCATCGCATCCGCAGGGAGCGGCTCCCTGGTCAGCCCGGCGGAAGTCAACTTTTATGACGACAACAAGCGGGCATCGTATCAAAACATCAGGGTGGATATCATTTCTTCCGGTGCACCGATCAATGTGGGCGACCCCGGGCCCGGACAGGTCTTCTTCTATGACAACCATCAATGCAAGTCCAACAATCCGAACGACTGGCTGAGCTTCAACACGGGGGCCAAAATCGCCGACCTGACCACATGGAAGGTCGGAAGCACGAGCCAGAACTGGAACGACCGTATTTCCTGCATGAAGATCGGTCCCGGCGTCAGCAAGGTCATTGTTTACCAGCACATCAAATACGGCGGCAAAACGAAGACCTTTACCCGGACGTCCAGCAATCCGAATGGGGTCTGGGGTCTCCAAGGCGACTGGTGGGACGACAGTATCAGTTCCTTCAAAATTGAGTAGCACCACGGGGTATAAGCACTGAAAAACGGCGGATGCTTCCACGATCATGAAGCGTCCGCCCTTTTTTTATGCAGAAATGAGTACCCGATGCTCCCGACTGTCTTAATCCACAAGAGCTTTGCCTGCTTCTTTGTCACCGGAAACAGATTCGCCATTGGCAAAATATCGTCTCTAAAATTACCTTTTCAGGGTCAAAATGGGCCGCTTAAGGCTTTTCGCCGGCCAGTTGATACTACTCATCGCAGAAGCTGGATCAGGACGGTAATCCCGCAAACGGCATTGTGATTAGCGAGTATTGAGAACGTTGCCTAACAAAAGATGTTACCCAAGCCTGGTAATCTTTTTGAGCTTCACTTGTATGGCCGTGTTTAGCTCAAAGGGGTTTAAGTTTTCAAGTTGTTTTGTCAGTGTAAGCTTGACCGATTCATTGATGTAAATTGATTACATGATTCTTTGATAGGGTGTTTTGGGCTCATCATGTTTCTTAATGATTTTAGAGCCGATACAATCTTTTTCAATGGGTTTGACCGAGGGTAGGAGGCGTTGTCGTTTTTGTGACAGGCCTTGCCGCGTGTAAAGTTTACGGGCTGTATTCGATCAGTAAAATGACGAAGAAGGTGATAATTGAGAAACTCACTGCTGTTGTCGGAATCAAAGCCCAGGAGCGGAAACGGGAGTATTTTTTCGACATCCCGAATTTGTTCCAGCAGTCCTTATGCCGCTTGTAAAGAACCGCATGATACTCTTCCCTTGCCTGGGGACTCATAAATATACCTCCGTTTCCGAACTGTTCCTCGGTAACATTGATTTATGAGTCAACGTAAACTTTTTATAAGACCCTTCGGTAACGTTTTATTTGAGGCAATTCACATCCAAATTTATCTTTGACAGACGGGTAATTTTTGACTATAGTTACAGTCAATTAGAGACAAGTTTTACCCACGAAAATTGTTATCACTGAGGACGCTGCCGGGGTATTTTCCTTAGGCTGCACCGCGTGGACGACCCGGCGGTTCTTTCTCGGTCATGAAATCGCATATCAATCCATGGAGGAAAGCATGCACACCGGGAAGAAAAATGGAAAAACAACCGGCAAACAAACTAAGGCGTCAGCCGGTCGCCTGAAGAAACCAAAACCTTCTCAAATTCTTTCATCCTCAAACTCAAAAAAAAGAACGGCTCTAAGAGCGGCGTCGACGAAACGGGCCACCGCCGTGAAAAAAGCTCTCGGTGGAGAAAAAGCGACGGTCGCCAAAAAAGCAGCCTCTCTCTCCAGCCGCTCTACATCCCCCAAGAGCGCTGCAAAGAAATCGACCGTAAAGAAAAAACCGGTTATCTTGTCTCAACAAACCGGTCTGAAAAAGGGGACAGCCAAAAAGGCAGCACTCAAAAAAACGCCTGTCGTAAAAAAGTCCACTGCCAAATCCTCTGCGCACAAAACCGTCGCAGCGAAAAAGCCATCGCCTGGCGGCGTGCGGAAAGCGGCCATAAAAAAGCAAGCGACAACAGGAGGCGCTCAGGTTGCACGGCCCGTCATCCATTTTGAAAAAATATGGGATGTCATTCGAGAACGGCTTCCTGCGGACCGCCGGATTGCGGTGCGCCGTCCCGACGATTTCCTGGTTTTTGATCTGATCTTGCATAATCTGACTCTAGTCACCGCCGGAACGAAGCCTATTTTAGTGCGCAAGGGCCCCAACGCGTATATCGTCGCCGAACTGCCGCCGCAGAGCTTCGGCGAAGAGGCGTTTCTGGAGGGCCAGACGGATGTCAATAAAGACGAAGAGTTCCCTGAGGTATCTGAAAATCCCGACTATCCGCCCAAAAATGTGCCCGCCGACGACTCCGAACCCCTGGATCCACTGCCGTCGGCGAAAATCCGGATGGCCGGGCGAAGTCGCATCGCGTTTACCATGCCGGCCGACAAAGATGAAATTCCCTACACGCTTCCGGCCGTTCTCGATGCGTTTCGCACCTGGCCTTTACGCCTGGACGTCATTGCGCTGCCGGAACGGACGCTGAGCTTTGCCGGAAGCGACGAGATCGTTCAAAAGCCGGATCGCAACTGGCTCAAAGACGTTGTAAAAAGCTCCAGCTGGAGCGCTGCAAAGGACCTTCTTGCCGACGCGCTGGCTCGCTCGGGTGTGGCCAAGGCGCAGAAACTGATTGATACTGCGGCCCGGCGCCTGGCGGACAAAACCGCGCAGCTTTTGGCAAAAAAACAGATCGACGGCATTGTCGACACGCTCCAGCGTGATATGACCTCGTCGATAGATACGATCGTCCGTCAGGTTCCGGGCTTGCGCGCGTCGGGCCTGCGCGATACGGCGCTTTGTGCGTTGACGTTTGAACTTCTCGGACGCCTGGCGGGAAGCCGCCTGAAATTTCCCTTTGCCCCGGAGGTTTGGAAAGTTTTTGTTCCGCATGAGCCGGCGCCGGATGTAACGGCGCTGGAGATGCCCTATCGTCTGCACCTTTCGCCCATCGGTTCCGCCCGCTGGCAGCACCGGGACGGCGCGTTTACGGCCAACAGTCGCACGGAACTATGGCACACAAGACTATCCACCACCAAAAGCGGCATCGGACCGGATGCGTCCTCCAAAGTCCGCGCAATCTGGTCGCCCGATTGTGCTGAAGATGAAGCGGATATTTTTCAGTACCTCGATCCCGTTTGTCCATATCGCATGAGCCTCGATCCGCTGGATCGCCGCATGCTGGTCCGCCTGATGGCGGGATTCAATGAAAAGCGCTTTACGCCAAAAGCAAGCGTCGCCAGGCGGCTGATACTCACCGCGTTGGGCGGTTTTCTGGATTCGGAAGGCAACTGGACGGAGCGCCCCGGCGATATCGGCCTGGAGCAGTGGCGGCATTTGACCACGCTGGGGCGCGACCATTACGTGCGTGTGGTCTATGCGGGCTTTTTGTGTCCCTTTGGCCATGCCGCCTCGCTCATCAAAGTGACGGAGCGCAAGTTCGAATATCTGGATACGACCAATAAAAAGAACCGCGTGGCCGTCTTGAGCCAGCGGTTCTTTATCGTTGTGCGCGAACGTGTCAAATCGTTTGATGGCAGCGTCCACAAAGATTTCGCGGGCCGCAATTTCCCGTTTCAATCGGTGGAGATTCTCACGCGTGTCACGCCCAATCTTCAGCCGCCGGAGGCCTGCAAGCTCCAAAAAGCCGCTACTGCGTCATCCGATAAGGCCTTTTACACCGATGTGCCGCCGCGGGCCGCTTTCTGGCCGATGATCCAAGGTGGCGACTTCTCCTTTCAGCTGGCTGCCACCGACCTCGGCGGCAACCGCATGACGTTTGCCATGCCGCTTTTGTTCGTCGGCGCGGAAGTGAATTTTGCCAAGCCCGACGGCCTCATTGAGGCATACAACCGCAAGGGCTACCAGAGTAAAACCGAGATGCGCCGCACCACCTTGATGGGCAACGCCAGCATCTGTTATGCGCCGGTCAAGACCGGCACCAAAGGTGACCCGAGGCTGCGCACATCGTCAATGACCTTCAACGCCGGGCATGTAACCTATACCGATCATCTCCGGCCGCTGTTTTATCCGCAAGTGGAAAAGGCCGAAGTCGGCATCCGCTCCGTCCAGAAGCTTTTGGGAAGAGACGATGCAGTCGTCGAGGTCCGGTATCCGGACGTCTACAAGACGCAGGGCTTCGGGGGGGACAATTCCGGCGAGCTCTTTCTGGAGGCGCTTTCCGATTACGATTTGAAATTCGGCGAAGACGCGTCACAGGCCAAAAGCGACGGCCTGGGGGCGCTTTGCACGCCGGGCATGGCCATTTCCGGCCTGTCGCGCACGATGGGACCGGCGGCCGACCGCGACAAGGTCACCGCCAATACGTTTGATCCGGTCAGTTTCTTCAAAGACGCCCGGATTCTGGGCGGAATATCGCTTGCCGATCTGCTGGATATTGTGGTGGGGCTCGATGGCGGCAAGGTTCCGAAGATGGTGAGCGAAGAACTGCACAACCGTATCGAGGCTCGCTTTACCTGGGACACGGAAATCAAGAAGAGCGATCCGCTGGAGCTGTTCATCCCTAAAGCGGACGGCCAGAAGCCCACGCCGTTTGTCGTGAAATGCATAACAACCGTGCCGATCGGCAACCCCGAGGCCCTGACCTGCGAGGCTCACGCCTCTTTGAGAAATTTCAAGGTCAATCTGTTCGGATTCATCATTCTCTGGTTCGACAGGCTGGAATTTTCCGCCAGCGCCGGAAGCAAGCCGGATGTCTCCGCGGTCATGCATGAAAAAGATGCCGTCACCTTCGGCGGCCCGCTGGAGTTTGTCAACGACCTCAAAGACTACATCCCCATCGAAGGCTTTTCCGATCCGCCAAGCCTTTCCGTCACGCCCAGCGGCATCACGGCCAGTTATTCGCTGAACCTTCCCAGCATACAGGTCGGCATCTTTGCGCTTTCCAACCTCTCTTTAGGCGCGGGATTTTCGCTGCCGTTTGATTCCAACCCGGCACTCGTCAAATTCAACTTTTGTCAACGGGAAAGCCCCTTTAATCTGACCGTGTCCTTCCTGGGCGGCGGCGGCTTTTTCGCGCTGGGCCTCGGAACGGAAGGCATACGGGAAATTGAAGCCGCGCTGGAATTCGGGGCGGGCGTTTCCATCGACCTGGGCGTCGCCAGCGGCGGCGTGGAAATCAAGGCGGGCGTTTACTTCCACTGGCTCCAGGTGTCGGACACCAAGACGGTGGAGCTTACCGGCTATGTCCGCATCCACGGCGAACTGTCGATCATCGGCATCATTTCCGTGTCGCTTACTTTCAATCTGTCTTTGAGCTATCTCAAGGAAAACGGCGCATCGACGGTCTGGGGCGAAGCCGAGCTGATTGTGGAAATTGAAATTCTGTGTTTCAGCACCAGCGTTTCCGTCATCTGCCGACGTGAATTCAGCGGCGGGGCGTCCGACCCCACGGTGCAGGATCTTATTCCCGACCCATCCACTTGGACGGATTACTGTTCGGCCTTTGCCGAGGAGGTGGCCTGATGCTCAAGCAAAGTCTCATCTGGACGACTCTACCCAACGGTGTAAGCGACGATGGTCAATCCCTGCGGCTGTCCGTACTGCTTTCACCGCGCCTGACATGCGATCCGGCGGACGGCACGGTTTGGCTGCATCAATATCCGGACTTTGTCAACTGGCCGGAATTCTTGAGCCGGTCAACGTTTATCGTCCATTTCGGCGGCGCGTCCGTAAGCGTCAAGGCCAATGATTTTTCCGGCAAAACCCGTATCGATACGCAGGTGGCCCAAGCCGACCCGGCAGTCTGGAAGGCACTTTTTCCGGAGCCGGAAAAAGTCTGGGTGGCCGGATTTCAGTTCCAGGATTTAAGCGGCAGGTTTGTGATGTCTTACAACACGCGCGAGCTTCATGGGCTGGTGCGCAATCTCTATGCGAAACTCGCCAAAAGCGCCGGCGACCGTCTCCCGAAAGTGTCTGAGCTGCTCGATGATCCGCAATGGAAACAGGTCATGGCGGCCATTGCCCAAAATGACCGCTACTCCCTCGATTACGAGACAGGCGATGACCCGCAAAAAACTACCAAACTGCCCCATCCGGCGATGCTTCTTAAGAAGATTCGACAGGGGTATTCCGATAAGAGCCCCTGCGGCGAACTACTTGCACGCTTCCAGCTTTTTCATACGCCGCCTTCCACGCCCGAAGAGCAGCGCTACAAGGTTGATCCCCAGGGGCCGGTGAAACCCGGTGATCCGCGGGCGAATCCGAAAGTCACATGGCGAACGCACAAACGCATGGAGCTTCCTCAACCTGCGGATTTCGCCAAAAAAATCGACTTCCATCAGATCATTGCGGCCATGAACCAGTATCCGACGCTCTTGCGGAAACTGGGACTGGTGACGGACATTCTCATCAACAAAAATGCGTTTACCGCCTCGTTGCAGGAAAAACTGTGGGTGGAAGTTGTTTTGCCCACGGGCTCGCACGGTGTCACACACACGCCCGCTGCGTCGCCCCGCACGCAAACCAAACTTTCAGCATCCACCTTTGCGCCCGTGTCCCGGCCGGATGCCGACGCGCTGCCCGGCGACTATCGCGTAAGCGACGGCCTTTTGCGTCTCAACAAGGATCAATGGGATCTGCTTCAGGCCGATGTGGACGGCGCCGGTCACAAACTGATGAATTTTGCCCGCACGCTTGCGGGAATGACCCAAAACCACAAATTCATTCAAGCGAAAACGAAACAACTGGATCCGACCTCTCGAAAGGAAAAAGAAACCGGTGTGCCCGCTCTGCGTAACGCAGGCCTGATGCTGCTGCACACGGACCGCGCCAAAATGCTGGAAAACGCCTTCTTACGCAATAAGCAAATCAATCAGCCGGTGGAGAATATCCATGGGCAGATCTCCACGCCGCCGCCTCTATTGTGGGCTGAAGACCTTGTCCGCGGCTGGCGCATTGATATCTGGGACGACAAAACCGGCCAGTGGCGCTCGCTCTGCCAGCGCGAAGCTGTCTATGATTTGCATCAGGGCGACGTGACGGTGAGAGTTCCGCTGGAGGAAGGCACGGTGCGTCTGGCGGCAACGAAATCTCCTGATCCCGCGTCCAATCAGGATGTCATTTACCTGCATGAAGCCTTGCTTTCCTGGACAGGCTGGAGCCTGTGCGCGCCGCCGCCCGGCCGGACCATTGACAAAGACGACAAGCCTGCGGACGCGGCCGCCGACGTCCCGCCGGGGCTTCACCTGAAAACGGACTTTAAAGCGGCAAAAGGGTCGCTGCCCCGTCTGCGCTACGGACGCAAATACTGGATTCGCGCGCGCATGACGGATCTGGCCGGCAACTCGCTTCGGCCGCAAACAAACGATTTCGGCCCCGAAGCGCCCCAGACCAATGCCCGAAGCTATCTTCGCTTTGAGCCGATGATGCCGCCTGCGCTGGCGCTTATCCGGCCCAAAGGAGCGCAAAATCCGGAAGCCCCGGCGGAAGGCGAATCCATGGATCATCTGGCGATCCGCACCTTCAACGAAACCTACAATGATCCGGCGCCCTCGGGCCAAAAGGCACGGCGCGTGGTCGTGCCCATGCGCACGACACTGCGCGAAGCCGAACAGCACGGCATGCTCGACTCACAGGGAAAACTTGACGCGCAGGCCTACAACATGCTGGTGAACAAAGACGCTGCGCTTCCGGAAGCGGTCATTACCGTGACCGGGCCGCTGACCGGACCGGCCGGCGCATCTGCAACCTATGCAGTCTTCGATGAAGCAGGCCCGCTACCCTATCTGCCCGATCCGTTGGCCTCGGTGATTGCCGCACGGATCTTCAACCTCACCAAATGGGATGACACCGAGATCATCAAGATTCCGTTTTATCCGCACGGCCGTTGGCCGGATGCCCTGCCGTTTCAGATTGTCATTTCCGAAGCCTCCGGCGTCCCGACTTATGACGAAGCCACGCACACGCTGTCCATACCGCTTCCCAAGGCCGAGCGCGCGACACTTCGCCTCTCCGTCATGCCGGGCGATCAAAAGACGCTCGATCTGATGGGTGTCTGGAGCTGGCTTAGCGATGCCGAAAAGATCGCACAGGGTAAAAGGGCTCAAACCGGTCAACACTGGATGCTGACACCCTGGCGTGAAATCGGCCTTGTACACGCGGTTCAAAAACCGCTGTTGCGTCCGGCCTTCAAGGCGTTCGGCATCGACCGCGATTTTGCCTCTACAGCGGCTCGACCCTGGTTTCGGGCGGAAGTCAGCCTCAAGAGCACCGATCACATTGATCTTCTGGCCGAGTGGCATGAACCCAAAGACGATCCGGCGGTCGCTGCGGGAAGCGATGTGACGCGTACCGACCATGCCTTTTCCGTCAAGATCACCGATCCGGAATCGTACGCCGGCAAGTCCGACCACCAGCTGGTCGCGGATTTCGATGATCTGATAGACGTGGCGCGTTTCAAGAAGCATGAGTTTTCCGACACCCGATACAGGCGCATCGAGTACTGGATGAACGCCACGACGCGCTTCCGCGAGTACCTGACGCCCGATATCCTGCTTACAAAAGATAAAAACGGCAACTTTATTCAAGACGCCAAAGGAAATTATATTCCCGACGACAGCCGTATTAAAGTTACCGGCGACAGAATTGTGGATTGGATTCCCAATTCCGCGCCGCCGCCCGCGCCGGAGGTGCTCTATGTGATTCCGACCTTCGGCTGGACACGCCTGGCCAGTGGTAAGACGAAGAAAACCTGGCGTCGCGGCGGCGGATTACGCGTTTATCTGAACCGCCCCTGGTATGTTTCGGGCTACGGCGAAATGCTGGCCGTGGTGCTGCCGCCGGCCGGTTTTACACAAGACCCCAACGACAAACCCGCCGCCCAGCCGCTCAAGAGCTTTGTGTCGCAGTGGGGTAATGACCCCATCTGGAAAAGCCCGTTTGTGCCGGGCGTTGCGCCCCGGCGCACAGACTTTCCGCTTCAGCGCCTGAAGCCGGATCCGTCAGGCAAGTGGCTCCCCAAATTTGCGGCGGATACCAAGGAATTCGACCAGAAGCCCGGCGATTTCCAAACGACGAATCTGAAGCCGCCCGCGCTTACCGCGCCAAACACCAGCGTTGAAGTGGCACCGCATGACGTGTTTTACGACGAGGAGCGGAGGCTATGGTATTGCGATATCGAAATCGAGGCGGGTGCATCGTATTACCCGTTTATCCGACTGGCGCTGGCGCGCTATCAGCCGGTAAGCATCATGGGTGCCCATCTGTCCGACGTCGTCATGGCTGATTTCATGCAGCTTGCGCCAGACCGTTGGCTCAATGTCACACAGACAGCCGACCGGCGTTCGCATCGCGTCGCGGTTTTTGGAAATACCTACTCGGATTCCAGCGGTTCCCAGGAAGCCCGCCTGTCGCAGTCAAGCGTGGTGAGCGGGCCCCCCGGTCTTAAGCCGCACGCGGAACAGCCGGCATCCGTCGCAAAAAAGAGCGTGATTGAAATCTGGGTGGAAAAATTGAATCAGGCCGAGGGCGACGATTTCGGCTGGGAGCGTGTTTCCGACGCCATCGTGAAGCAAGACAGCCTGATCGTCAAGCCGGTCGATGGAAATCTGAAGCCGGAGAGGAAGATCGACAAAACGCTGCTGGCACAGCGTAATAAGCGCGCCCGGGATTTGAGAAAGGCGCATGATTATACGGCCCTGCTCAACGAGAACCTGATCGAACCGGAGTTTTTGCAGCCCGTGCTCTGGGAAGGCGTCGTTTCGCTTGCGCCCAAGGCATCACTGGATGTGCCCTACCGCCTGGTCATTGCCGAATATGAGGAGTATCTCATCGACGATCAGACACCATACAGCCCGACGCCGTCGAAAAAAGACCGCAGGCTCGTTTTCGTCGAACACGTCCGTATTTAGTCGCCAGAAACGCTTAGGGGGGGTAGGGGACGGGGGGGGTAG
>JAGPFA010000051.1 GCA_018056765.1 Syntrophaceae bacterium | reverse complement strand
AAAGAGTCATCGGCAGGGAGCTGCCCGGAGCGCCGCACGAGATTCTGCTGGTTCTGGATGCCACGACGGGCCAGAACGCCGTCATCCAGGCCAAAATGTTCCAGGAAGAAATCGGAGCAACCGGCATCGTACTGACCAAGCTGGACGGGACTTCCAAGGGCGGCGTGGTGGTGCGCATCGCCGGCGAACTGGGGCTTCCGGTGCGCTTTATCGGCGTCGGCGAGGGGCTGGAGGACCTGCGGCCCTTCGACAGCGGGGATTTTACGGCCGCTCTTCTGGATTAGCCGGCCGTTCATGACGGCAAAGGATCATGAACCTATTCGCCATCGGCGATATTCATGGCTGTCTGGATCCGCTGAAGCGGCTTTTGCGGAAGATTCCGGCCGCTCCGGCAGGGGACACCCTGGTTTTTATCGGCGATTACATTGACCGCGGCCGCGAAAGCAGGGGGGTGGTGGACTATGTTTTGGGACTCCGCGGGGCCTATGTCAAATTGGTCTGCCTTTGCGGAAATCATGAATCCATGCTCCTGAACTATCTGGAAGGTGTGGAGGAGGATCTGTATCTGCAAAATGGCGGCGCTGCGACGCTCCGGGCCTACGGAATCCTCCTGTCGGATTCCCCGCGTGTCCGGAAGGGAAAGATTCCCGCCGAACACCTGAGCTTTTTTGAATCGCTTCTGCCGTATTATGAAACGGATCAATATCTGTTTGTTCATGCGGGGCTGCGCCCCGGGGCGCCGGTTGCCTGTCAGTCCGCCCAGGATCTGCAGTGGATCCGGCGGGAGTTCATCGATTCCGAAGACGATTTCGGAAAGCGGGTGGTTTTTGGACATACGCATTTCAACGCGCCGCTGGTTGCCGAAAATAAAATCGGCATTGACACCGGAGCGGTTTACGGCGGCAGTCTTACCTGTGTGGAGTTGCCGGCGTTAAAATTTTATCAGGTATCGACATGAAAATCATCGAATGTGTGCCGAATTTCAGCGAAGGATGCGACGAAGCGAAAATCGATTCCATCGCCCGTGTATTGAAGGCGTCCGGAGGGATTCGTCTGATGGATTACGGCGGGGACCGGGATCACAACCGGAGCGTTTTTACGTTTCTGGGGAAACCGGAAGATGTGCTGGCCGCGGCGTTGGCCGCGGCGGGTCAGGCGCTCAAGGTCATCGATATGCGGCGGCAGACCGGCGTCCATCCCCGGTTGGGGGCGGTGGACGTGGTTCCCTTCATCCCACTGGGAAGAACGAAAATGGAAGACGCCGTGAATCTGGCGCGCCTCTTCGGCAGCCGGTTATATGAGCTCTTTGGCGTTCCGGTTTATTTCTACGGCGAAGCGGCGCTCGTTCCGGGGCGTAAAGAGCTTGCGGATGTCCGTCGCGGCGGCTATGAGGCCCTGGCGGAAAAGATGTCCATTCGTGGCGACGCGCCGGATGTCGGCGAACCCGTCTTTCATCCAGGCGCGGGTGCGACGGCCGTCGGCGCGCGCGAGCCGCTGGTGGCCTACAACATCAATTTGAACAGCGACGATCTGAGGCTGGCGCAGAAAATCGCCTCGCTCATCCGGGAAAAAAGCGGCGGCCTTCCGCATGTGCGCGCCATCGGCGTCATTTTGAAGAGCAGGCATCTGGCACAGGTTTCCATGAATCTAACCAACTGCAAGGCAACGCCGCTCAAAGCGGTTTATGAACGGGTGGAGGCCCTCGCCGCCGAACGCGACGTGCAGATTCTGGAGTCGGAGCTGATCGGACTGGCGCCCAAATGCGCTTTTACGGGCACCAGGCCTGAAAAGCTCAAACTGGTGAATTTCAGCAAAGACCGTCTGCTGGAAACGCACCTGAAGGAGTTCGCAAGCGCGTGAAAGCGCGGGAGGTTGACAGCGCCGGCAAAGAATGTTAAACCGCCGCATTCTTCGGGAACCTTAACCGGGATTGCCCCTGTAGCTCAGCAGGATAGAGCGACAGATTCCTAATCTGTGGGCCGCGTGTTCGACTCACGCCAGGGGCACCATTATAAAAATCAAGCATTTCAATAATTTTCTATAAAATTTTGTTTCCTGATTCAGGATTCAAATTGCCACAATGCTGCCACTTTGGGAAAATGGATAGGTTCAATTCGAGGGAACTGGCCACGATCAATCAAGTCCGTTCTTTGACAAAATTAACCACTCTTGACACACATCCTCCCTGAGTTTGCAAACCAGACGCGATTGGTTTTGTTTTTCCTTTCTGCAAAACCGTCTTTTCTACTTTAGTTGGTATAAAGGGCTGTCCTTCCCAAAGTTAATAATCAACGGTGTTTGGCTGTGACCAATCTCTTTGGATATGTCGGCGGTCATTTTTCTTGAATATTCGCCAAGCCCGACAATGGAGACCTTTCCGTCTTTATTCTTGTCGGCCTCTTTATTATTGTTCAACCCATTGAGCAGAGCATAGGTAAAAAGTCCGTTTCCCTTATATCCATCCATAGCGCTCTGCTTATCATTGGCTGACGCATAGATGTGGAGCCCCATCTTTTTAGCAAGCACCGACATACGGGCATCGTAAAGTCCGCTGACAATGTAGTCCACTCCGCCGGCATGGCAGGTATCAAATATGAAAAGCTGACTCAGGGATTTTATCTTTTTAGATGCCTCCACGATCTCATTGGAACTGAGCATGCTGTTGTTGTTCATCACCCCATTGTAGTCATGGGTGAGCATATAGTATTGATTCTGCAGAAGAACGCCATGGCCCGCAACAATCAAAATGAAGCTGTCCTGGGGTTTAATCATTTTCGCAAGTTCATTAATTTTGCTGAGAATGGCTGCTTTTGTCGCTTCAGCATCTTTCAGCAGCACATGATGAATATTCTGCGTTTTGTACAGAGTCGCAGACTGAACCTTTATTTTTTCTTCAAGGTCTTCCGCATCCTTGACCGCATACCTGAGATTCACCGCGCTGTCTTTATACCGGTCAATGCCCATGGCGAGAACATATAGGTGGGGCTCTCCGGACTTTGCCTTTGAATTGAATTTAATGGTCTTGATTGCGCTCTGGACGGTGTTATTGCGATTAAACGCTGTGACACTGATTTCATTCTCCCCTTGAATGGCTTCCACTTCCTGGCAGGCATTCAAGATGTCTCCTTTTGATTTACTGACAAGAGGCATGGAATCAACCGCGCCTTTTATTGAGATGCTGCGCATGTCTTCATAAATTGCTACGCTGTTGATGGAGGACAGTCTGGTTTTTTCAACTGTAGCTTTTACTGCGTCGCGGTAATAACCGTCTGACTGGATGAGCTTGCCGTTGTGGAATAATCGAACTTCACCAATACCGCCACCGGTGCTTTTAACTTCGTAGCAGACATTGGTTTTGGACGGGTCTGTGTCGGAAGGGATTTTTGTGAACACGACAGAAGGCGGAGGGTTTTTGCTCGCATCCTTCATGGTGACGGAGATCAGCCTACGGATATCTTGTCCATTAAGTTTTGCCGCCACAATATCTGGACGATAGAAGACATCATAAAATTGATCCACACTGTAGTTTTGTCCTTCATAGCTGACTTTCAGATACTCAGCGCCCTTTTCCGAAGCATTGTAATAGCCTTCTGCTGTGACGACCAGCCATTCGCCATTCTCAAATCCAATCAATGTGGCTACCTCATTGCCGGTCGCAACATCAAAGATTCGAAAAGATGCATCCGATCCCATGTAAATGATTTGTTTGCCATTGGGCGTAAAAGAAACCCAGCCGCTAATCAGTCCTCCCAATCGTCTGACGCCGACAAAGCGGTCATCCGACACCATGAATGATCTGATCAGCGATCCGGAAGAGGCGTCCCACAGTTTGGCCAAACCATCTGACCCGCCAACGGACAATAAATACTTATTGTCGGGAGAAAAAGCCACTGCCTTGGTTCCGACTAAGCCCGAATGACCTCGTATGGTTTTTAATTCCTCGCCGTTGGGAACGCTCCAGAGCCTTACAGAACCATCCGTTCCGCCGGAAAGGGCGTAGTTGCCGTCTTGAGAGAAAGCCATTGCCAAAACGGCATGCCCGAGACTTTTCGTGGTTCCTGTGCCCGCGAATCTTGTGACAAGCCTGCCGCTTGATGTGTTCCATAGATGGATGACGCCTCTATCCTCGCTTGCAGATTTGCGAGCGCCTCCTCCTGTGGACATGGCATATCTCCCATCAGGTGAAAGAGCAACAAGTCCTCCGCTATTGCCCGCGAACCATTGCGTGATTACATTTCCGCTTTGGACATTGGCGAGACTCAATTTGTCTTCACGAAAAGACCATTCTGATTCAAGACATGATAAAACGCTTCTCCCGTCTGACGAAACACCGATGCTGTTGGCTTGATAATCCCCTATTTTTCTTATCACCTTGCCTGATGTTAAATCCCATAACTTTATTTCTTCACCGCCGGATAAAGCATGTTTGCCATTCGAAGCAAAAGCCACAGGGATAATGCCTGTTGTAAGATAGGTGCCCATTATTTGGGGAAGTTCCGCCGAATATCGATTAATCAACTTGCCCGTTGATATATCCCAATGGCTAAAAGTGCCTACGCCTCCCGTTAATAAATATTGCCCGTCGGGGGAGATGTCCGCACCTCTGGCAATAGGTGCTGATTGTGTTAAGGTCATTCGTGTTTCACCGTTAACCACACGAAGATTGGGGGTTGCCATTGAGCAGGAAAGAAACGGAATGATCAAAAGTAAAAAGGACATCTTTATTTTTAGCGACATATTAGGCCTCCCAATAGAATAATGAAGGATTCCTATGTTTTGGGTGAAAAATTATAAGACAGGTATGCTGATAAGTCAATACAACGCTGACGAGAACATTTCTTTTGACTTCATGGGCTATCTGACTCCGGTGACCTCACCGCTGGATCGCAGCGACGCCACCTTCCGAATTGTTCCGGGCCTGGCCGGCGGGGATTCGATTTCTCTAGAATCCGTCAATTACCCGGGATACTTCCTTCGCCACCAAGGGTATCAGATCAAGTTGCACCTGGCCAGCGGGGATTCGCTCTACCGGTCCGATTCCAGTTTTCGGGTCAGACCGGGACTCGCGGACCGAACCAAGGTCTCCCTGGAGTCGGTCAATTATCCGGGATATTACTTGAGGCACCGCGGCTTTCAATTCTACATCGAGCAAGGCAGCGGGGAGCTTTACAACTCGGACTGCACCTTCTCGGTTGTCGAGCCTCTGGCCCGGTAGGTCGGCCTCCCGTAGCGCTCCGGGCGAAACCCTGAGCGGGAGGCTGATGACACCGCACTGCAGGGAACAATGGCTTCATGTTCCCGGCAGAGGAACTCACGCTATATGAACCGGTGGGCCACTATCGCCGCAGCCGATTAAAACGGAATCCTCACGCCGGCATTGATGCCCTGGATGCTGTTATGCACCTGCCATTATTTATAGATTTTGAAGTATGAGCAATGTGGCAGATTTCAAAAGCAAATAGTGATCTTATGGCCGAGAAAAATCTTCTTGACATAGGTTAACACGCAAGTTAACGTCCATATCGTGAACAGAACGGTCCTCTTTTACAGAACAGCGGACGGAAAATGCCCCGTCCAGGATTTTCTCGATGCCATGCCGGGCAAGGTGGCCCAAAAGGTGGTATGGGTGTTCCGCCTCTTGGAAGACTTGGAGATGGTTCCGGCGACCTATTTCAAGAAGCTGATGGGGACGGAGGAGATCTGGGAGTGTAGAATCCAGTATGGCTCCAACATCTATAGGATACTCTGTTTCTTTGACAGCCGCTCGGTGGTCATCTTGACCCACGGCTTTGAGAAAAAGAGTATGAAAACACCCAGGCAGGAAATCGATAGGGCCGAGGCCTATCGGCGTGATTATTTGAAGCGGAAGGGGAAAAAGAGATGAGCGACTTGAAAAAATATATTGCCAATCGAAAAAAGACTGACAAGGCCTTCGCGGAGGATTTCGAGAAAGGCTATGAGCAGTTCAAAATCGGAGTTGTTCTCCGCCAGGCAAGGGAATCCGCCGGATTGACTCAGGAGGAACTGGCCGTGCGCCTGAAAACCCAAAAGACGGCGATCTCCCGAATCGAAAACCATGCGGAAGACATCAAGCTCTCCACGTTGGACCGGGTCGCCAGGGCGCTGGGAAAACGCCTGGAGGTGAATATCGCATAGCCTGCTGGCTGAATCTTGCCCGCACTCGTTATTCTGATCAACAATAACATTTTCAGTCATTTTTAAAAAAGTCGTAGGGCCATTGCGCCGCTTCTTTACTTTAGGATCACACCGCTTGACTTTCCAACGCAATAGTTCCATAAAACAAACAAAAATAATGTATTGGCAATCGGTTAACAACAAAATCGACCCCTTTTCATAAGGGTGATGCCATGATGAGATTATTGAAACCCCGTTTCTCAAAAAGAGTGCGGGGTTTGTTTTCTGGTTCCGATGTAAACGAATTAAAGGACCCCCTGGGAACAATTTTCGTTTGACACGTCCGGGCTTTCTTTATATGCAGCATGCTGATTTTTTTTCACAGGGCGGCACGGCAAAGGCTGTCGTTTTGAAAATTCATTCCTGACGGGGGGACGCAAATGGCGGAGAAAAACCTGGTTTACCGCGGCAAGTCGAAAGATGTATTCCGAATCACGACTGGCGCGCACAAAGGAAAGTATCGTTTTGTCTTTACCGACCGGGGCACCGGCTACTTTGAAAACGGCAAGCCGGTTTTTGACCCGGGATACGACGTCGTTGTCGGAGAAATTCCTGGGAAAGGCGCCATCGCCTGCCGGTTTGCCACGTATTTTTTCCGGCTTCTGAAATCCAAGGGCGTTGCCACGCACTACATCGATACGATCAGCGACAATGAAATGATCGTGGAGCCGGCTGTTCCGCTCAGCATGAAGGCGCAGGGACCGGCGTTTCCCGGTTCGGCTCCTCTTTCCAATCTGGAATTCACCTGGAGAAACAACGCGACCGGAAGCTTCTGGCGGCGGTATCCCTTCGTCCGGCCCTGCAAAAATCTCCACCGGGTGGTCGAGGCGTGGACGAAAGGGGACAGCGACATTCTGATCACGATGGACGCGCTGGCCGAAACAGGCGCATTGACCCAAAAGGAAATCGCAGGGAGTGTGAAGCTGGTTCAAAAAATTGCCGACATCGTTTCGAAGGAGTTTGCGTCCCGAAAGCTGCATGTCATCGATGGAAAGTTCGAACTGGGACGGCTGAAATACGGGGACGGCAAAATCGTGCTGATCGATGAAATATCGCCGGACGTCCTGCGGGTTTGCCGGGGATTCCGGCCGGACGGAGATGGGGACTGCACACGGTTCAAGGCCTGCACCGTCACGGGAGAGTCGGACGGCAGGCGGACGATCAAAAACAAAAATCAGGTGTCGGCGGCGGAGCTTGTCAAAATTTTCCGGTAGGCGTT
>JAGPFA010000050.1 GCA_018056765.1 Syntrophaceae bacterium | reverse complement strand
TTTCGCAAACAGATCTCTTTCAACGCATTCGCCTGCTCAACTCCGGCGCCGCACCCATGCCCGCTGAGCTTAGCCGGAAAGTCCAGGATCTGGGCACTCTCTACTTTGAAGGGTGGGGAATGAGCGAGACATCGTCGCTGGGGATTTCCAACCCTTTACTGTCAAGCCGCACCGGTTCCATAGGCGTGCCGCTCATGGACAATGATGTCCGCCTTGTTGACCTCGAAGAAGGTGTGCACGATGTCCCTCCCGGCGAACCGGGAGAAATATTGATCAAGGGCCCCACGGTCATGCAGGGCTACTGGGAAAATCCCGAAGAAAGCAGATTGCAGCTGGTTGACGGATGGCTGCACACAGGTGATATCGCCCAGACCGATGAGAACGGGTATTTTTATATCGTCGACCGCAAAAAAGATATGATCATTGCGGACGGCTTCAACATCTATCCGCGGGAAGTGGATGAAGTTTTGTATCAACATCCGAAAGTGTCTGAGGCGGTCACGATAGGCGTCCCGGATGAATACAGTGGTGAAACAGTTAAGTCCTTTATTGTCGCTAAACAGGGAGAGTCGCCCACCGCAAGGGAAATTACTGATTTTTGCCTGACCAGACTCGCCGCTTACAAAGTACCCAAACTCATTGAATTCCGGGAAAGCATGCCCAAATCAGTTGTGGGCAAGATCCTGCGCAAAATTCTGCAGGAGGAGGAGAAGTCCAAATACAAGAATAAAATAACCGGCTGATGCTGTTCAGCCGTAAACAATCCCCTTTTTTTCCTGCCGAGAGGAAGAGGGGGACAGAGAACAAAAAGCATCTCCAAAATGCTTTCTCTGACCCCTCTTCCTCATCCCCCCCAGGCCGACATAAATCTTTTCGTCTTTGTCCTCGTTTAAAAATCTTTCCCCATTGAGGAAAACAATATTTGTCCGGTTTTTGCAATCGCCTGCATGCGTCAGCTGTTGTCCTTTTTCCTTGCCCCTTCGGCTCTTTCAGTGTAGGGATATTCCACACAACCAGAAAAAGGAGGCAACCCTTCCTTACGTCTGGGTCTTTTCGCGCAAGATGAACCACCAACATATCCTTAAAAGGAGACTAATATGAACGAAGCAGGCAGCCGCAAAATTACAGAAATTAAAATAAACACGGAAAACCTCTATCGCGAAGAATCTTTTACCGACCTTAATTTTGCCACTATCAGGTGCCTGACGCCGGTCAAGGCGGACGGTTCGCCCGATGTGAGCCGGGAACCTGTCTTTACCGGCATGACGCAACTGATGTCACCCAACGGGCCGATCCCGGTAACTTGCCTCATTGAAGACGCCAAAACACTGGCGGAAGCAGCGGCAAAACTTCCCGATGCCATTGAAAAAACCGTCCAGGACATGATTGCCAAAGCTAAGGAAGAACACAGAAAAGAGACATCCGGGCTGATTGTTCCCGGCCAGTAATAAATTTCCTTTCATTGTCTTTAGGGAAAAGTTCTGGCGGACTTTTACAGTGATCAATAACAGACGCAACATTTTATAAGGAGATGATCATGATTACAGACGCGATAGCCGCATGGCACAAGCTGGTACAGGACCGCGACGCTCAGGCTCTGGACAACATTCTGGCTGAGAATGTAGTTTTCCACTCCCCCGTCGTTCATTCACCGCAGGAGGGAAAACAAATTACCACTCTCTATCTGACAGCCGCTCTTCATGTTTTAAACAATGATTCATTCAAATACCTGCGCGAGGTTGTTTCCGGGTCAAACGCAGTTCTGGAGTTTCTGACAGTAATCGATGGCATCACCATCAACGGCGTGGATATGATAACCTGGAATGAGGAAGGTAAAATAATCGATTTCAAGGTAATGCTCCGGCCGCTCAAAGCCATCAACCTGATCCATAAAATGATGGGGGACATGCTGCAAAAAATTAAATAGCGATTCACCCCACTGTGTGGAGGGTTGGAGGCTGGAGGATAAAGGACAAAGGCTAAAGGCTAAAGGCTAAAGGATGCTTCGACAGGCCGAGCAACCAGCGGGGATGACAATATAGTTGTTTTTATGTGGTTATGCAAACGTCCCGGTTAATTAACGGCGGTGTTTTTTGTAGCCGAGCCACACCCAGATTGCGCCCCAAAAAATCGTCACAGGTAAAAACGCAACCAAAATGAACAGCCGGTGATTGCTCTCCCACGGCTTGTAATAAACAGTACAGGCGCTGATCCAGATGAGCGTCAGCAAAATGGCTAGGCGCATTCGGCCGGTGAGGCTGATTTTGGCATTGCCAACGCCCGCCCGCGCTGTGTTTCTGCTTCGGACATCAGAGTGCCGTGGGGACGGTGTTGCGGTCTTGTTACCCATCAGGCGCGGAACAAAAATAATCGCCAGGACGATTGCCGCCACTACCAGAATTTCCTGCATCGGTCACCTCCCGGATACCGGCTTCGTTTAATGTATTTCCGGTGTTCCCGGCGGGTTGCCTATAGCACAGATTAAATGATACTTCCACGACCTGAAAACGCGGCGGCCAAATCGAAAAAGGATTGACAAATTTCATTTTTGCAAGCAATTCTTGCTGCCGACATCAATAAAGGAGGTGACGTATGTGCTATCCCATCCGCTTATTTGTCCTGGCACTTTTTGTCATATTGTTTGCCGGTCTGGTTTTGTGTACAGCCGGTGCAAATCAGGAATCATCTCCGGACATAGAGCAAAGCTTTTTGAAGGCCAAACAGGCTTATCTGGAAAACAATTTAAACCGGGCGGCAACGTACATAAATGATGGTGCGGCCTATATGAAAAATCAGGCACAAAAGGCATCTTCAAAGGCTAAACACTCTCTTAATGAGTCGGCCCGGGAGCTTGAGGAACTGGCGGTGGACGTCAAGCAGGGGCTGGTGTCATCACCGAAAAAAATTGAAGATGCCTTTGCCCGCGCCCATCTTGCCCTTGCCTCCAACGAGCACATCAGGGCAACAAAATCATGGTCTCAAAAAAAATATGATCAGGCCGGGGAGGCCCTTCAGTCAGCCAATGAGCATGTGGAAAAAAGCTTAAGCTGGGCGGGAGAAAAAATTGAAAAAGGCACCACCGACGTTATGACGAAATCAAACGAACTTGCGGCAAAGCTCAAACAAAAGGGTGCTTCCGTTTCCGAGGAAGCAGGCAAAAGCCTGCGCGACATCGGTAGTTCGATTGAAAATTTCAAAAAGAGAATTTCCCCCTGAAAACAATGCCGGATAAATTACACCTCTCACCGTCTTTGTGCCGCCTGCCGACTCGGGACAAGCTCCATGATCAGTAACGATTTGTTAATCAGTCTGCTTGTGGCAGTGCGCGACAGCCGGCTTTTGTGGGACACGCTTGGGCCGGTTTATAACCGGCGTATCCGAAAACCGATTTCCGGACTTTACGATCATGTCGCTCTGGAAATGGCGCAAAACCGATACGATCAGATTCTCGATGTCGGATCCGGGCGTGGCTACGGCGCAATCGCAATATCCAAAAACTCTCCGTTGTCACGTATAACGGGAATCGACTACTCGCCGATGCAGGTTCGGGCTGCAAGAAAATATGCCGCAAAAAACAAAGTGACAAACTGCCTGTTTCACAAGGGCAATGCCATGAGCATCCCCTACCCTGACCAGACATTCGACGCGGCTGTCAGCATCGGCTCCATCAAACACTGGCCGTCCCCCTCACGCGGTCTGAGAGAAATATACCGGGTACTGAAACAGGGGGGCTGCTTTACTGTTTCAGAAACGGACCGTGATGTTTCCGATCAGGAGTTGGAGGAATTCATCTCACGTTTTCAGGTATGGTTTTTACCGGACAGGCTTCTTTTGTGGGGGCTGCGCCATGTAATCTTCGGGCAGAGCTTCTCGGAAAAAGAATTGGCTGAAATGGTAGCGCAGGCCGGCTTCACAGATCTCCAAAGCACACGTGTCGGCCAATGTCCCTACGTTTTGATACAGGCACACAAATAGGGGAAGGAAGGTGCTTTGCCGGTGACAGGCAGCCGGCTGATTATTTTTTCCAACACCCGGCAGGCCCTGTCCATTCTCTCAGGGCAGTGGCCGGTGAAATTATCACTTGATCGTCACAAACAGCAAGGCTCGGGTCAAATGACGGCAAACCCCTTTTCCAGATCGGCAACGATGTCTTCAACATCTTCGATACCAACGGCCAGGCGAAACAGATTGTCCACAATACCCAGCTCATATCGCTCCGGCCGGCTGTAGCGGTGGTAGGTCACAGTCGCCGGATGCGTAATCAGTGTTTCCGTCCCGCCGAAGCTCGGCGCAATGTAGATCATCTCCAGCGCGTCCATGAATCGCTTTGCCGCGTCCAGATCGCCTTTAATCGTAAAGGTAACCACCCCTCCCCCGCCTTTCATTTGCTCTTTGGCAATGGCATAATGGGCGTGGCTTTCCAAAAACGGGTAGTAGGCCTTCTCTATTTTCGGATGCTTGTCGAGGTATTCCGCAATGATGAGGGCGTTTTCATTTTGTGCCCGGACTCTCAAGGGAAAGGTTTTGAGACCGCGCAGTAAAAGGTAGCAGCAGTGCGGGTCGATCACGCCGCCCATGGATTTGTGCAGCTCGCGCACTTTGCCGACCAGCTGTTTTTTCCCCAGGAGAACTCCCGCCAGGATGTCATTGTGACCGGCGAGATACTTGGTTCCGCTGTGAATTACCAGATCTATGCCGTAGTCCAGCGGTCGCTGGTTGTAGGGCGTGGCAAAGGTGGAATCAATGATCGTTATGACCTTATGCTTATCGCCGATATGACGGAACTTCACCATGTCGAACACGTTAAGATAGGGGTTGGTCGGTGATTCGGAAAAAACAAAACGTGTATTTTCTCTGATGGAAGAATCCAGGAGTTCATAATCACCGAAAGGCACTATCGTGCAGTCAATGCCGAAGCGCTTAAGATAGGTGCGGCAGAACTCAAGCGTCCTTCCGTAGCAATCATCCGTAATTACAATATGATCGCCTGATTCCACCAGGGCAAGGATGGTGGTGGTAATCGCCATCATCCCGGAAGAGAAAACAAGTGCGTCATCGGCGGAATTCAGGACCATCAAACGTTGCTGGGCCACGATCTCGGTGGGGTTTCCATATCTGCCGTATTCATAGCGTTTCTTGGCATTTTTGGTGTAGGATTCAATTTCTTTACTGTCTTTGAAGAAGTACGTCGAGGATTGCACAATAGGGGTGGTTATCGAGTCGGCGTAACGGGCCCTGTCTTCCCCGGAGTGAATCGCCTTTGTAAAAATTGATTTTTGTTTTTCTTTCGGGCTCATGATTTCCTTTCCAGACAGTCTTTTCGGATACATGCCTGATTTTTATTGACCGGAGTATAGAGAGAAGACATCCGCCTGTCAACGTCAAATTCACAAACAGAATCAGGTGAATATTACAGCAAACTATTGACATTTATGGAGAGAATCTCTACATTGAGACAAAAGAAATCAGGAAGTCCCCGTATGCCGATTTATGAATTCGAGTGTGAAAAATGCAAAAAGCAATTTGAAGTTGTGACACTGAGCTTGAGTGAAAAACCCAAAGCCGCCTGTCCGGCCTGCAAATCCAAAAAAACACGCAAAATGATCTCCCGGGTCAGCAAAGGGAAATACAGCGGCAACTTCTCCGGTACCTCCGCCCCGACCGGCGCGCCGGCAAGCTCCGCCTGTGCTTCGTGTACTTCGACAAACTGCTCGAGCTGCGGCCATTAAAATCGTTTTTCATCATCCAGGACGTGTAAACGGACCTGGTAAAAATATTTTTCTCCGCCTCCCTCCGGCAAGCCGGCCCTTCCTCCAGTTTTCAGTGCGTGGTTCCTCGCCCGCCAAGCATGTGTTTTGAGTTTTTTCAGCTTGCTTTTTTTTCTCCGGAAAGTTTAGGATGCTCTCTATCATGACCAGTCGAAAATAATCAGTTTTTCATTGTCTGGCCATCTCATGTCTTAGTATCGGATGATTTTACCAGCTTCTGGCCCTGCTCTCCCTCTGACTTCTTACACCGGACGCGCTTTTCTCTACCGTCATTTGAGAAACAATAAACCTTCATCCTGCCCCGGGGCGGGGCGCAAGTGTTTATTTGATATGACCGGGAAACCTAAAACATCAAACGAAAGGAGGGCAAATGAGCAGTATTTACAAAGTCATTGAAATTATTGGAGGCAGTGAAATATCCTGGGAAGATGCGGCCAGGAAGGCAGTGGAAACAGCCGCCAAAAGCCTTAAGGAAATTCGCATTGCCGAAGTCGGGGAGCTCGATATGCGTATTGAGGACAACAGGGTGGTAGAATATCGTGTTAAACTGCGTGTCTCATTCAAATATCTGGCAGATTAAGGCGATCAGCTGTTCCCCGGTCTTATCACGACAACCGATGCTGTTCGGCCGGGGAATAATGAACCGGAAGTGTATTTTTGCCGGCCACGGATAACTTTGATGGGGGAGCCCCAAACCCGGGCTCAGCCCAAGCCCCTCTCACAACTTGGGCTGTCAGGCTCGCATATGGGGCGTTGACCATTTGGCCTGTCTGCACGTGCCGGAGCAAACTGTCATCAGGGCGCTTCCCCGGCGCGCTTTTCCCGGCGGCAACATTTTCGTTACAGTAGCTCCATGGCCTGTATGAGCCTTTGCCCCCTGGGTAACTGTCGCGATCTTTATCTTTACTCGCTACTTGACCGCGGCTGAAAGATGGTTTTTCAGCTCCTGCAAGCCGTTCCATATTTCGACACTGCCTATGTATCTTCTCATGTCCGCAGCTGAGTATCTGATCAGGCAGGTGGGCGTCTGGTTGATTTTGTGCTCCTTGATCAGAGCGCCCATAAGGGGAAAGACAGATTTTTCATTCATTGACGCCCATTTAATTTGCCTGCCCGCCAGGTACCGGGTCAATGCTTCTTCATCCCGAATGCCCTTGTCCATGGCTGCCTCAAACAGAGCTTTGCGCACACGCAGAGCATTGTCGAGATCCGGCTGCGCATTAACGGCCTGAAGATAATACTTTGCATATATGGGCGTGGCACGGTTAAAGGGAACATCGATAAACTTGATTTGAACTTTGTGTGTGGCCAGGAGCTCCTTTAGCAATCCCTCCGCCTTTTCGTCAATGATCTTGCAGTGTGGGCAAAAATAATCGGAAAAAATTAAAATTTCGTGAGTTCCTGTGCCGAAATAAGGGATCACACGAACCAGTTCCTGCCCGTGAACCTGAGTAAACGGCCAGACAAGAACCATTAAAATCGGTAAACATCCGGCGGCGCCCAATAAAAACAATTTAATTTTCTTTATCTTTGACAGCATATGTGCCCCTCCCTGAAAAATAACCGTTATCCGGCTGTCTCGACAACATCATTGAAAAGTGTTTCAAGCCTTTGGCATTTAGCACAACTGGTTCCCGGAATCTCAATTTTCATAGCAATCCCCTATTTCTTAACAAAATTCAAGATTTTCTTATGATCTTCGGCGTCGACCACGAGCAGTTCCTCGACGTAGCCGATAAAATCGAGAACACTCGCCCCCCCTGATCTCTGAAATAATTAAAAAACAGGACGCCATTACTTTGTTTGGACCTGTATTTTTGCCTCTTAATTTTGTTATTTTTAAAACTTTGACGCATTTTCCTGAAAACAGGCGTACCGGTATCTCTAATATGCCGGGCTACACCCGACTGAGAAACATGATACCCTTCATAAAACCAATTGATCTCAAAATCAGGTGATATACAATTTTTAGTTGAAAGTTGAAGTGTGGCTCCGTCCGTGGTAGTGACCACGGACCCTGATGCCAATCAAAGAAAGGAGCCACATATGAAACTAGACACAAAAAAGCGTAAAAAAGCAAGAAAAGGATTTGAGCAAGTTTATGGACAGTGTGAGCTGACACAGCGAATGTTTACTATTTTGCAGACTGGCAAACAAGGCCTTGACGCACTTCAAATGGAGCTTGGCGTAATGCTATGTGAGACGATCATGGACATGGAAAGGGAAGCCCTTTCCGG